>JABARW010000058.1:0-15720 GCA_019186845.1 Planctomycetota bacterium
CATCCTTCACGGCGCCCAGTGTTTCAGCCGCGACGCCGCTGACTTTCCGCCTTACAGTCAATGACGGGCGCGGCGGCACCGACACCGACGATGTCGTCATAACGGTGCTGGATACCACGGTGCCCAACAATCCGCCCGTGGCCGATGCCGGACCGGATCAGAACGTCGCCACCGGAGCGACCGTGAACCTCAGCGGGGCAGCCAGCAGCGACCCGGACAGCGACCCATTGACGTACACCTGGGTGCAGGTGGCGGGCGTGAACACCGTTGTGTTGACGGGAACTGGCGCCACGGCCAGTTTCACTGCGCCGGCGGCCGCGGACACCTTGGCTTTCCAGCTTACCGTGGACGACGGCCGCGGCGGCGTTGATGTGGATACCGTCACGGTATTTGTGGGCGCGGGCGGCGGGCCCGATGCCGGTGGGGGAGGCGGGGGCTCAAAGGATGACGGGGGCTGCACGACGGGATCAAGCTCCAGTGACCTTTGGTGCATTGTCGCCGGCCTGATGCTGCTGTCACTGGCTTTGAGGTCAGCGCGGAGGTCGCGGCCGGTGTAGAATTACTGTGAGTTCCTTCAGAATCAGTTCCGGGAGCGCTGCCATGTGCAGGTCAGCTTGCTTGGGCGCGGCAGGGGTACTCCTTGCCGCGCTTTGCGCCGTGACATGGAGTCGTGGTGGAGTCGACGGGCAGGATCGCCGGCCTGCGAGCCCCGCGAGCAGCCTTGAGCTGGGTCCGCCCTATGACCAGTCTTCGAAGCTGCGCTTTGAGCGAATGCTTGATGTGGAGGAGTCACGGCGTCTCATCATGCTGCGCAGCCGCTACGCGCTGGCCGACGCCGCCTGCCCTGTTCCGTCCTTGGAGGTGCGCGCTCCGCTTTACGTGAAGTTTGATCGGCCCCTGACACGCACTCTGGCCCAGGCCATGCAAGAGCGCGGCGTCTCGCCCATTGGCTATCTCTGGCCCAACACTAGCGTCGTGCGGGCCCGCGACGCTCAAGCACTGGAATCCCTGCGGAAGTGGCTGCTGTCTACGCCGGAGGTTCTGGGGACTCTGGTTTCACTGCCCGAGGATGTCTGCTCCAGGGGCGTGCTGGAGTCCGCCGGCACGCGTGACCTGCAACTGCTTTTCTGGCGCGACACTGATCCTGCCGAGGCCGAGGCCCTGTTGGCCGGGGCTGGGGCGGCGTTGCTTGAAGCGACACTTGAGCAGGGCCGGCTGAGCCTGGACACCCCTCTGGTTTCTGTGCGGGTCAGCGATGCCGGCCTGCAGGTGCTGGCACGCAGCCCTTGGCTGGAACGCATCGAGCTGATGCCGCGCAAGGTGGCCGACAACCAGACGAGTGCTTCCATCAGCAATGCGCAGCCGGCGGTCATGGGTGTGGCGCCCTACAACCTGGACGGTACGAATCAGATAGTCGGCGTCTGGGACAACGGTCCGGCGCGCGACACACACGAACAGTTCCAGAATGCTCCCGTGCCTTCGCTTATAGGCGCCGGCTCCAAGCGGGTACTTCGGGTAGACACTCAGTCATTCCAGGACCACGGCACGCACGTCACGGGCACCATCGTCGGCGACGGCACAGGCAATGCCACGGCCAAAGGGTACGCGCCCAAGGCCTACGCCTTGGCCCACTTCTGGAGCAATGTGGACCAGAAGCGCCGCAACGCCAAGCACAACTGGAACCACGTGGCGGACAATCACAGCTACTCGGCTTTCGGCGGCGGCAGTGATGACTGGGGCGAGTACACCGCGGACTGCCAGGTCAATGACTGGACCAACCGCGACTTCCTCATGAATATGGTCCAAAGCGCGGGCAACTATGCTTCATCCAATCCGGGCGGGGCGGGCCCCAAGCCCTACACCGGCGGCACCCAGACTGTCGGCAGCTTCAACGCTCATCGCAACGGCTTCATCATTGGCGCGGTGCAGGACAATCTGGACATTACCAGCTTCTCCAGCCGCGGGCCTTGCGACGACGGCAGGCTGGTGCCTCAGTTCTGCGCCAATGGCGAAGGATTGACGAGTTGCATCAACACCGGCGGCAATCAGGCCTATGCCAGCTACTCCGGCACGAGCATGAGCGGGCCCAGTGTCTGCGGCGGCCTGACCTTGTTGTCCCAGTTGTGGCGGCGCGAGAACAGCCAGCGCATTCTTGAGCCCGACACGGCCCGGGCCCTGTTGGCGTTGACCTGCGCTGACCGGGGCAACAGCGGACCCGACTACATCTACGGCTTTGGCATTGTGGATGTGAAGGCCGCGGCGGACGTCATTCTTGCCGACGTCGCTTCCGGTAGGAAGCAGATCGTGCGCGGAGCCCTGCGGCAGGGCGAAGTGGTCGAGTACAGCCTGACGATTGCAGCCGGAACACCTTCGCTGCGGGTGGCCTGCTCCTGGCTTGACATCTACGCCAGCACCACGGCCCAGGTGGCTGTGGTCAATGATCTCGACCTGGAGCTGGTCGATCCCTCCAACCAGGTGCGCTACCCCTACGCAGGACTCCTTCAAAGTGGTGCGGGGGCCATGAACCACCTGTTCACCACTACCGGTCCCAATCGGCGCGACAACATCGAACTCTGCCACGTGAGCAACCCGGCTCCCGGCCTTTGGAAGGTTCGCGTGCGGGGTTTCTCGATTCCGGCCAATCCGCAGGTCAACGTACCCAACGACGTGACGGGTTTTGTTCTGGCATCGAATCTTCCGCTGGCGTCACGCCAGCACCTGACGTTTGAGGACAGCCTGAACACCGGCACGCCTGTCAGCATCCCGGACAACAACGCCACCGGTGTGGTACGCAGTTTCAACGTCAGCGACCCCAGAGTCATCAACCACGTCAGGGTCTACACGCGCGTCGTGCATGATCGTCGCGGCGACATCGAGATACTGCTCGAGTCTCCCACCGGAACCTTCGTCAACCTGAAGACGGTGAACAGCGGCGACGAAGACGACTACACCGATGTGATTGGCGTGTTCCCCGACACGCGGCAGTACGACGATGACATCACGGCACTTCACCACCGACACATTGCCGGACTCTGGAAGGTTCATGTGCGTGACCGCGTGGCCACCAACACAGGAACTCTGAACTATCTGGCCCTTGAGTTCGAAGTGCGCGTCAACAATGACCCCCTGGCAGACTCCGGCATTGGCTTTTCCGTGCGGGAGAACCTTGGCGCCCAGCTCAACGCTTCAGCCAGCAGCGACCCCGATGGTGACCCCATCACCTTCACCTGGACCCAGATCAGTGGTTCACCTGCCGTCGCGCTTAGCGGCGCAAACAGCGCTACCCCTTCCTTTACAGCTCCCTCGGTTAGCGCGGACACGGTGCTGACGTTTCAGGTCACGGTTACGGACCGTAGCGGAGACTTTGACACAGACACCGTTCAAGTCACCATTCTGAACAACGCAGCGCCCACGGCCGCCGCCGGCAGTGACTTTGCCGTACGCGAGGGCCTTCCCGTGGTGCTTGATGCCGGTGGAAGCAGTAACGCCGAGGCTGACCCGCTGACGTACCAATGGTCGCAGATCTCTGGCCTGTCAGTCAGCCTCAGCGGCGCTGCTACAGCCGTGGCGGGTTTCACGGCTCCGGCCGTTGCCCTGGACGAAATCCTGGTGTTCGAGGTCAAGGTAACTGACGACCGTGGGGACTACACCACCGACCAGGTTCAGGTCACGGTGCTCAACAATGCCGCGCCGGTGGCAGACGCTGGCCCAGATCAGGCACTGCTTGAGGGCAGCGTCGTGCAGCTGAACGCGAGCGCCAGCAGCGATGCAGAAAGTGACCCCCTGACGTTCTCATGGGTTCAGGTGGGGGGCATGGCAGTCACCCTGACGGCAGCCAGTACGCCCATGCCGACATTCACCACCATGAGCGTGACACAGAACGAGATTCTGGTCTTTGAAGTGACCGTATCGGACGATCGCGGAGACTTCACAACCGATACGGTCAGCATCACCGTGGAAGACAACCTGCCGCCAACGGCACAAGCCGGGCCGGATGCCGCAGTGGCGCGGGGCCTGCCCGTAGTGCTCGATGGCAGCGCCAGCCATGACTCCAATACGGGCGACAGCCTTGCCTATCAGTGGGTGCAGGTATCAGGGCCGCCTGTGGTTCTGTCGACGCCAAGTGGCGCTTCGGCGGGCTTCACGGCCCCGGCGTTTGATGCCGCGTTGGAATTCGAACTGACCGTGACCGACTCCCTGGGCCTCAGTGCCTCCGATCGCGTGCGAATTTACGTGACCAAGGACGGCAACTTCCCCAAGAAGAAGAAAGACGAAGGTGGCTGTTCCGCTTCTGAATCTTCGGATGCCCTGGCGGGACTGTTCGTTACGCTTGCCCTTCTTGCCCTGGTGCTGCGCCTCAGACGCCGAATTCCTTCATGGCTTTCTTGAGTGCTTCGCGCGACTTGTCAGACAATGGAGCCAGGGGCAGGCGCACATGCTCTTCAATACGGCCCAGGGCCGCGAGCGCGGCTTTGGCGGGGACCGGGTTCGTCTCGATGAACAGTGCGTTGACCAGCGGCAACAGCTTCAAATGGAGTTCGCGGGCCTTATCCAGGGCGCGTGCCGCGCAGGCATCGACCAATTCGCGCACGGCAAAGGGCACTACATTGCTGGCCACTGAAATGACGCCGGTGGCGCCCATGGCCATCATGGGGAATGTCAGCCCGTCATCTCCGGACAGAACGGTGAGTTTCGTGAGCCGCATGACCTGGGCTGTCTGCTCGAGGTTGGCAGCCGCGTCCTTGTAGGCCACGATGTTCTTGAACTCTGAGCTGAGCCTCGCGCAAGTCTCCGGCAGCAGGTTCACCGCCGCGCGTCCCGGCACGTTGTAGAGAACCACTGGCAGGCGGGTCGACTTGGCTACTTCGGCATAATGCCGATAGAGCCCTTCTTGTTGGGGCTTGTTGTACGCCGGCGTGACGACAAGGACACCGTCGGCCCCGAGCTTCTCGGCCTGGCGCGTCGCCTCGATCGTGGCCCAGGTAGCCGAACTTCCAGTGCCGGCAATGACCGGGACTCGCTTGTTGGCGGCCTTGATGACGCGCTCAATGACGGCGGCGCGCTCATCGTTGTTCAGTGTGATGCTTTCGCCCGTGCTGCCACAAGGGATCAGTCCCTGTGTGCCTTCCTCAATCTGCCAGTTCACAAGGTTTTCAAGCGCATGGAGGTCGACGCGGCCTGAAGCGTCAAGTGGTGTGACAATGGCGGTGATGCTGCCCCGAAACATGTGAATCTCCCAGGAACCGGCAATGGCCGGCATGACGAAGAGCCTGCAACGGCAATCGCATCACAATGACCATTTTTCGTGCGGCGTCAATGCGGGGTGCCCGCCCAGCCGCTAACCGGGCGGTTAGGCAAGCACTCCCATGGCCTGTCGCGCCCACGCTTAGACTGTGAGTGGGGGACTGATGCCGGAAATTCGGCCCGTCATGCGCTCCGTTGAACGCGGCGAAGCTCCGCGGCGAAAGCGCCGTAGCCAGAGCCTGCCTGCTTCCACCAAGGCCAAGCGTGAGCGCAAACCGACCAAGCTCATGGTCAAGGGTTATCCGCGTGACTGGTCCAAGATCAGCCGGCGTGTGCGCTTTGAACGCGCGCAGGGCGTCTGCGACCAGTGCGGCAAGCGGCACGGTGAATCGGTGTACCAAGGACCTCAGGGCAGCTGGCAGCGCGAGGGACAGTGGTTTGACGAGCGCGGCCAGCCCATCGAAAAGCCGCCGCCCTGGCCCTCCAAGCGGTGGTGGGACCACTTGAGACATTACGGAGAGCCGCCAAGGCCCAAGCGTGTTCGAGTTGTTCTGCACACCGCGCACCTGGACCACAATCCGGCCAACTGCGCCGACGAGAACCTGGCAGCACTTTGTCAGCAGTGTCACTTGCGCTACGACGTGGGCCTGCATTTGTGGACTTGGCGGCTCAACCGCGATCTGGCCCGCGGCCAGAAGGTGCTGTTTTGCAGCGCAAACAAGAAGTTGGAATAACCAGGGGCCGCCAGGCGTAACTGTTCAGCTGGACGCCGGGGCAAGGGGCAACAGGCTAGCCATGTCAAAACCGGGGTGGGCGGGGCGGTGCGTGCTGGGGTTGTTGGTTCTGCTGGCACCGGGAGTAGCCGCACAGCAGGTTCCAGGCGGAATTGCCTCTCGGCGCGCGGAGCGAACGGCGGAAGGCAAGCCGCTGCGGGGCACGGAGCGCGTTGAGCTGTTCTGGGGCGTCGGAAGCGAGGCCCGCAACCGCAAAGACGATGCCGCAGCCTTCCAGCGAGCGCGAGCCGAGCTGACGTTTCCCATCTATCCATCAAGAAGTGTGAACATCTTCGGCGCGCCCACGCTGGATTATCTGCGCCTGCAGACCAACCGTGACACGATGCCCAGCCGCGTTGGCGAGGCAGCGTTAGGGCTGTTCGCGTTCATCGCCCTGCAACAGGCCGGGCCGTTCACGCAAGTGGGCGTGTTCGCGCGTGCAGGCCAGCGCTCAGATTTTGACCGGCCGCAGTTTGATGACACGAAGTTCATCGCCGCCGCCTTTGCCAAAGCCAAGGTCAGCGAAGCCTGGTCGATCCAGTTCGGGCTGTCCTATCTTGGCGGCACAACCGATGAAGTCGCGTTCTTCCGCTACGCGCCAATCCCGACCTTCGAGGCCACCTTCAAGCCCGATGCGAGCCTTGAGCTGAAACTGGGCATTCCGGAAACCTCGATCAACTGGAAGCCAAGCCAGTGGTTTGATTTCAAGGCGCGCTACTTCGTTCCCTTTTCGGTTGATGCGTCCATATCGCACCATCCCATCCCCCAATTGACGATCACGGAGTACTTCGGGCGCACGCGCGAGGACTTCGACCTGACAGGCAAGCGCTGGCCCAATGACGCCAAATTCGCTTACGAGGGCTGGGCAGCGGGCATCATGATCGAGGGTACGCCAATTCCGTACCTGGCCCTGCGTGTTTATGGCCAGCTGAGCTTCGCCACCCGCTGGAAGGTGTACCGCGACCGCGAAGAGAACACACTGCAATACCTGAAGCTGCAACCCGGGATGATGTTCGGGCTTAGGGTCGAAGTCAGGTTCTAGGACCAGTGCAACAGGGTGGCGCTTCAGCGTAGCCAGGCTGCTAAAGGAGCTCAGGTGTAAACCGCAAGCTTCCAGGAACAGTATGCGGCTGTGAACACGTTCGAAGCCTGCAAGTCTTCGTAGGCGTCTGCAAACTTGAGGTCCAGGCGCATTTCCGCGGAGGAGGCATCTTCAGAACCTCTTGGAGCGTAAGCCCGAACCTTGGCGTGGTAATCTGCGTAACGATCCAGCAGAACGGCCCGGACGGCCACACCGGCGCATATCCAGGCAAGCAGCAGCCCCAATACCAGCGTGGCAAGTCGCCGGATGCTGAAGCGGGCTTTGGGCTGGGCTTGAGGCATGCCACAGCATACCTCATCAAACCGCCTTTCATCCCCTACGTCCGATAATCGGTGTTATGTTCGGTTGGGGGTCCAGGTGGGCTGGTAGCCTGGAACCCGCTTGCTTGGCTTGTTGGCGGCCGGTTTCGACATTCGCCCGCCGCGGTAGTGGTTTGACGGCCGGGTTTATCACGACGTCGCCGTTTGTAGCAAGTTAGACTGGCTCAGGCCCCTGTCCAACCCTCCAACGAGACGCCAAAGTGCCCGTAAAACCGATTCTGGCCGTTTTCCTGTTCCTTGTTGCGCTGGGAGCCGGCTCTGTCGCGGCTGCCACCGTCAACGTCACCCTGAGCGGGGCTTCGCCCGCCAACTTTGAGAATCGGCTGAGCGACACCGGTGTGGAAGTGGCCCGCTTCGTCCTGACGGGTAGCGGCGGGTCCGTTGTCTGCACGGGCGTGACCATTACGTTTACCAATCCCACGGGTGCCGATGAAGCCTTCACGGCCGTTCGGCTGTTCTACGACGCCAACGGCAACAACACTTTCGAAGCGGGCGAAGAGCTTGGAACACCCGGCGGCGTGGCACCCAACGGCAGCGCGGCCACGATCAGCTTCAACACCGGTTTCACTGTACCCGTGGGGTCGCGACTGCTTCAGGTGACGGTCAACACTGGTTCTAATCCGGCGGCCTATGGACAGGGATTTCGCTTCAGCATTGCTGCCGGCGCTGACGTCGCGCTGAGCAGCCCGGGCACAGACAACGTTACGGGGACATTCCCCGTTCAGGGCAACACGGTCACCGTTCGCAATAGCGTCACGAACCTTCTGGCGGGCACGGGCAACCCGGCCGCCTTGCGCACGGTGCCGCGCGGTACGCAGAACGCTGCGGGCCTGCACTTCCGGCTTGATTGTCTTGCAGCCATTACGCCGGGCGAGCTCGTGGGTCTGAAGCTGCAGACTTTGACCGTCAGTCTGAACCTTGGCAGTGCGGCACACGCCACGGTGATCAGCGCCGTCAGCCTGTTCAATGATGACTTCGATGCGCTGTTCGAGCCCAATACGCAGGACATACTGGTTCAGACCCGCACCAGCGCAGACGTGGCCCAGTGGCAGCTTAGCGGCGCTGTCTTGAGCGTGACGTTCGACGGTGCCGCCATTGCCGCGCTGAGTCAGGTCAACTCCGGGGCCGTGCGGGCGTTTTGGGTGGGAGTCAGCTTCAACACCAGCGCGGACGCCCAGCTTGAGGTTATTCTGAACCGGACCGGAATTCTGGGCACGGCGGGCGGCGAAGGCGACTTCATCTCGACGGCGATCGCCAGCGTGAGCGGCAATGTCATAACCGTGACGGGCAGTGGTGGCGGCGGTGGTGGCTCAAAATCCAACGGGGTCGGAGAAGAGGGCGGGTGTGCGGTCTCCGAAGTGGGCGCGCTGCCCTGGCTGATGGCATTGCTGGCCCTTTTGACGTTGATCTTACAGACACGAGTGAAAGCGCAAGGAGCCTGGCGCCACTAACCAGCCAGATGCAGGCCCAAAGGGAGCAATAGGATGACCAAGACATGGAGTATGGCGCTGCTGGCGGCCTTGGCGGTCTTCGCCACGGCGCTGCCGGCCATAGAGGTCGGCGACTCGGGTCCTGACTTCAAGTTTGACAAGAGTTGGAACGCCCTTGAGGGGGCGACCAAGCTCTCCGATTACCGGGAGAGGGTGGTGCTGCTTGAGGTGTGGGCCACCTGGTGAGGCCCCTGCGTGAAAGGAGTCCCCCACCTGATTGAGTTGAACAACAAGTTCAGGGAGCGGGGCTTCGAGATCGTCGCCGTGAGCGACGAAGATGCAGGCACCATCGAGAAGTTCGTCAAAGACAAGGGCATCAACTACGGCATCATCAAGGCATCCAATGTTTTGAAGACCTATGGCGGCACGGGTTATCCCAGCGCCTGGGTCCTGGACGTGGAAGGCAAGGTAATCTGGAAGGGGCACCCGGCCGGGCTCACCGACGCCATGGTCGAGGACTGGGTCAAAGACCTCGCACCCGTCAAAGTCACCAAGGAAGTTCACAAGGTCCTCAAGAATGCCGTGGAGGCCTACAACAAGGGCGAATTCGGCAAGGCCGAATCGGAAGTCGACAAGTACCTGTCCTCGGACGATCCCGTCGTCAAAGCTGACGCCGAGTTTGTGGACGGGGTGATTGAAAAACGCCGCGCTGTCGGTGAGGCCAAGGCCGCCAAGGCACGCGATCTGGGTGACCTGCCCAAGCTCGCTAAGTTGCTTGAGGCCGAGGCAAAGGCCTTCGATGGCTCGGAACACGGCAAGAAGTGCGGCGAGGAAGCCAAGTCGATCAAGGCGAGCAAGGAGTTCAAGGACTGCGTCAAGGCGCAGAGCGAGCTGGACAAGCTCAAGCCGAAGATCAATGACATGAAGGCCGAGAAGGCAAAGAAGGCCCTGGAGAAGATTGCCAGGGACTTCCCCAACACGCCTGCAGGTAAAGAGGCTGCCGAGTTGGCGAAGGATTTCTAGTCCGTCCCTGGCCGTGAGTTGGCGCCGGCCCGAGCCAAAAGCCCGGGCCGGCTGGCTGACTAGTCCGGCCAAGCCCTTGAAGGAAAGCCCATGAAGACCCTTCTGGCATTGCTGCTCATGCTTCTTTCAGCCGCGCCGAGTTACGCCATGGATAAGGGCCAGGAGGCTCCCAACTTCAAGTTTGAGGCAAGTTGGGGCACTCTGCCCGGCGCACGACAACTGACCGACTATCGGGGCAGGATTGTGTTTCTCGAAATCTGGAAAATCCACTGAGAGCCCTGCATCCGGTTCATGCCGCACCTCGTTGAGGTGAATGAGAAGCATCGCGACAAGGGTGTCGAGATCATCATGGCCACGGATGTTGACAAGGCGCCAGAGCTCGAAAAGTTCATCGCTGACAAGAAATTGAAACTGGGCGTGGCCCGCGTCCCCGACATCTACAAGCTGGTCAAAGCCCAGGGTTACCCCACCAGCTATGGCATCGACGTGGACGGCAACTGCATCTGGCGCGGCCATCCCCAGCAGTGCAATGACAGCCTGATTGAGGGTTGGCTCAAGGACTTGCGGGCCCCCAGAATCCCGCGCAAGCTTCACGACGCTCTGAGTTCTGCTGTCAATGCCTACGACAACGGGCAGTACGGTGCCGCACTCAACGGCCTTGAGAAGCTCCTCAAGCACAAGGATGAAAAGATCAAGGCTGACGCCCAGTACGTCGCTGATTTGCTCAATGGCCGCCTGGAGATGAACAAGGCCGCGGCTGTTATCCATCGGAACTCGGGTGATCTGGAAAGGCTCGTGGCTCTGCTTGAAGCCGACGCCCGGGACTTCAGCGGCCTCGACTATGCCAAGGATTGCGCCAGCGAAGCCAAGAAGGCCAAAGCCGGCAAGGCCTACAAAGAATGCGTCGAGGCACGTGAAAAACTGACGAGGCTGAAGCTGACTCTGTCCGCCATGAAGCCCGCTGATGCCCAGAAGGCGTTGACCAAGCTGTCCAGGGACTATCCCGATACCCCCGCCGGCAAGGAAGCCGCGGAGCTGGCCCGGGAGTTTGAGGGGAAAAAGTAGCGCGTCGATTGATTCGCGCGCAGGGGCGCAGCATGGCCACCGAAGGGAGCGAGCCCAAGAAACAGTCCAGTGGACTGTTTCTTGGGAGTCGCCCCGATTGTTTAACAGACAGGCATGTCTCTGAAACTCACTGAAATCGAACGTCGCGTACTGGGTACGCTGATTGAAAAGTGGCTTACCACGCCTCAGGCCTATCCGCTTTCACTCAACGCGCTTACCAATGGCTGCAACCAGAAGAGCGCGCGTGATCCCGAGACCAGTTACAGCGAACAGGAAGTCGAGCAGGCCTGCCTGGCCCTCAAGAGCAGAAGCCTGGCCGTGCAGTTCTTCGGTGCCGGCGCCCGCGTTCCCAAGTGGGAAGAGGCCATGAGCGCCACGCTTGCGCTTTCCAAGCCTGAGATTGCCGTATTGGCTGAACTCATGCTGCGCGGCCCGCAGAGTGAAGGTGAACTGAGGAGTCGCGCAAGCCGCATGGCAGATCTGCCCACGTTGGAGGCGCTCCATGGGGTGCTTGAGAAGGTGCGCTCTAGGCCTCAGCCCCTGGTCCAGCGCCTGAGCGAAGAGGGACGAGTGCGAGGAGTGCGCTGGGCGCACACCTTCTACCCTGACGGCGAGGCCCTGCCGCAGGCCCCTGAGTCCCCCACCACCTTTGCCTCCGGCAGTTTCAGCGCGGCAACGACTTCCCCTTCCCCCACCCTCGAGCAGCGCCTGGCGGCGCTGGAGGCCCGCGTGGCGGAGCTGGAGCGCCGTACGCAGGGCCTTTAGGCTGCGCCAGGGGTATTGGTAAGTGCTTTAGGCTCGATTTTGGTTTCGCCGGGTATTCGCCGCCTGCATCATGTGCACCCCATTCCTGAGGTGAATAGACATGACACGAGTGCTTGCAGGAGTTTGCGCTTGTCTGCTGCTGCTTTGGACCCCGGCCTGCGGCGGCGGCAAGGAGATCACCAAGGCTGAAGAGAAGGACGTCCTCAAAATCCTGCGCAGCGACAAGTTTGAGATTCTGGATCCGCAGGCCTCCAGCAGTGGCGGTGACATTGCGATTCTGGCGCAGATGTACGAGGGCCTGGTCCGTGCGCCTGAAATCAAGGATGGCCCCGTGTCCGTGCCGAAGTGGGAACCCAGCCTCGCGACGGACTGGAAAGTGGAGGACAACGCCAAGATCTACACGTTCACGCTGCGCGAGAACGTGAAGTTTCACGACGGAACAAGCCTCAACGCTGACGCGGTCAAGAAAAGCTTCGAGCGCCTGATACAGAAGGATCACCCCGCGCAGCCCACCAAGCGCCCTTACGCCACAGACCTAGCTGACATCGCGAAGATCGAGGCCCCGGACGCCAAGACCGTGCGATTCACGCTGCATGATTCCAACCCGCGCTTTCTGGCCAACGTGAGTCTGCATGCGGCGTTCGTGATCAGCTCCAAGGCCATCGACGAAATGGCAAAGCTGAATACTCCTGCCAAGCGCGAGAAGTGGCTGATCGAAAACACGTCCGGCACCGGCCCCTACCGCATCGCCCGCGCCGAAGACTATCGCGGCTCTGAAAGCGTCACGTTGACGGCGTTCGAGGATTACTGGGGCGGCGCGCCACAGATCAAACTGTTGAGCTTCACTTCAATGGCAGATCACAAGTCGCGCCGCGAGCAAGTGCTGGCCGGAGCTGCCGGATTCACCGACACCCTCTTGCCTTCGGACTGGGAGGACTTGAAGGCAAACAAGGGCGTCACGCTCTTCACGTGGGACGCCATCAACATCATGTACCTGGCCATGAATTGCGATCAGAGCAAGAACTACCCCACCAAGGACAAGCGGGTGCGTGATGCGATCGCGATGGTGGTCGACCGTACCCCGTTTGTTGAGCGTTACTACGGTGCGGCCAAGCCGGCGCATGTGCTGATCCCCTACACCATGCCGTTTGGCCATCCCAAGGACTACAAGCCCAAAACCGATACCATGTCGCGGGATGAGGCGCTCCAGACAGCCAGGCGCCTCATCAGGGAGGCCGGGGTAGAGGGGGCTGTGATCAAGCTGATCCTGCCGGAAGTGCCCCGCCCCTATCTCCTGTATCCGCGCGAGTTGGCAGACCTGATTCGCCAGCAACTGGAACCCATCGGCCTGAAGATTGAACTGGAGCCTCGCAAGATGGCTGAAATCGGCGAAATGGTCCCCAAGGGCGATTACGCGCTGATGCTGCTGGGTTGGATGGGAGACAATGGCGAACCTGACAACTTCTGGCGCCCGCTGCTCGACGGTGTCAAGAATGAAAAGGGGCAATGGCAGCCCTCGGATAACAATCTTGCCCGCTTCTTCGACATTGAAGTCCATCGGCGCATTGAGGAGGCCGGACGCGAAGCAGACATAAGCAAGCGCGACAAGCTCTACAAAGATCTTGAGATGTGGGCTCACGACCAGTTCCGGCCGATTGTGCCCTTGTTGACAGCCAAGAAGAGCTACGCCTGGACCAGTAAGCTCAAGGGAGTGCGCGTGGATACCGGCGATCAGTTCTATCTGGATAAGGCCTACTTCGAGAAGTAGCAGGCGCCCGAAGGGCCTGAAGGCCGGTGCGAGTGTCCATTGGGCCCGGAGGCCCAGGCAACACCATGCTCACGTACATCCTCCGTCGCGTAATGGCCACTGTCCCCATGCTGCTGGCAATCAGCCTGGCCAGCTTTCTGCTTCTGCACATGCTGCCCGGCGATCCAACAACCATTCTGCTGGGTCAGCGAGCCACGGCTGAAAACAAGCGTGAGCTTCGCTCTCGGCTTGGCTTGGACAAGCCCCTGCCCGAACAGTACCTGCTCTACATGAGCGACGTATCGCGGGGCGAGTTTGGCGAGAGTCACCGTACCAATCAGCTGGTAGCAAAGGAGCTCAGGCAGCGTGTCCCCGCCACCATCGAGCTGGCTATCGCCGCGATGCTGATTGCCACGCTGGTCGGAGTGTCTTTGGGGGTGCTCGCCGCAGTCAAGCCGCGCTCTCTGGTGGACTTTGCCTGTCTGTCGATGGCGCTGGTCGGGGTGTCTCTTCCCGTATTCTGGCTGGGCTTTTTGGCCCAGAAACTGTTCGCAGGGGAGATGAGGCTGCTTCCGTTTTCGGGCCGTCTTGACTTTGGCTTGTGGCCGACCTTTTCGTCTGACACGGGCTTCTATGTGCTGGATGCTCTCCTGGTGTATCGCAATGTCGAGCTGCTGCTGAACGTATTGGCGCACCTGACCTTGCCGGCAATCGTTCTGTCCACCGTTCCCATGGCGCTGATCGCTCGCATCACCCGCGCTTCAATGCTCGAGACCTTGAAGCAGGACTACGTGCGCACTGCCCGCGCCAAGGGCGCTTCGCCCTCTACCGTGGTGCTGAAGCACGCTCTGCGCAATGCGCTCATCCCCATCCTTACGGCTGTCGCCACCCAGTTCGGTTACTTGTTGGGCGGCGCCGTGCTGACCGAGACGATTTTCGGCTGGCCCGGCCTTGGCCGCTACGTCATCGAAGCCATCGACGTACTCGACGCCCGCCCCCTTCAGGCCAGCGTTCTTCTTATCGCCTCGGCCTTTGTGCTGGTGAATCTCCTGACAGACCTCAGCTATGCCTTTATTGATCCGCGCCTCCGAAAGAAGGAGGCCGCGTGAACGAACTGTCAGTCTTTGTGGCCAGCAGCCTTCGCGACTTCGCGCGCTTCCTCAAGACGCACCGGCCCGCGCAGGCCGGCATCTTGCTCATTGCACTGGTGCTGGCTGCCGCGCTTTTCGCGGGGTGGGTGGCGCCCTACGGCCCCATGGAGGCTGTGCCCAATCGTTTCTTTGCCCCGGCCTCGCTCGATCACTTGCTTGGCACCGACAGTCAGGGGCGTGACTTGTTCTCGCGCCTGCTCTACGGGGCGCGCTACACGCTGGCGGTGGCGCTTTCGGCCACCTTGCTCTCGCTGCTGGCCGGCAGCGTGATTGGCGCAGTCGCCGGCTACTTTGGCCGCTGGGTCGACACGCTGCTCATGCGCTTCATTGACTTCATGATGAGCTTTCCCAGCTTCCTGCTCGCATGTGTGGCGGTGGCCATTTTGGGCAAATCTCTGGAGAACCTCATCTGGGCCGTCGGCATCGCGGGAGCGCCTTCCTTTGCCCGGCAGGTTCGCGCTGAGGTCCTGCGCCTGCGCTCGCAGGAGTTTGTCGAGGCAGCCCTGTCGCTGGGCTATGGCCACACCCGCATTCTTGTCCGGCACATTCTGCCCAATTGCCTGACCCCGATCATCGTACTGGGCACTCTGGGCATGGGCGGTTCGATACTCAGCGTCGCCGGGCTCGCCTTTCTTGGGCTGGGTGGAGACCCGTTTGTGCCTGAGTGGGGCCTGATGCTGAAGCTGGGCTGGGACCAGAGCAGCCAGGGTGCCTTTCAGGTGGGCGTCTCCGGCGCCTGCATCCTGGTAACGGTGCTGGGTTTCAATCTCTTCGGTGACGGCCTGCGGGATTGGCTGGACCCCCGATCCCGCAGTCGCTGATGCGTGAATGCCGCCCGCTGTTTGTTACACTGGCGCCATGAAACCCGAACGCAACGCTCCGAGCGAGAAGAACATGCCAGCCAAGAAGCCCAGTCTGGACGCTGATCAGATCCTCCAGGCCATAGACGACAGCCCTGAGGTCACGGCCTACCGTGACCTGCAATGGCAGGGAAGCTTCAAGGACTACCTGGCCCAGGTGCTGGAAGACCCGGCCATTGTCCGAAACGCCCACCAGCGCATGTACGACATGCTGCTCTCCTACGGTTCATCGGAGTACCA
>JABARW010000058.1:15730-23723 GCA_019186845.1 Planctomycetota bacterium
CAGTTCCAGAAGGCGAAGCTGGTCCGCTAAAACTTCTTCCAGGGTCCTTTCAACAACGGGCGCGAGGCCGTCTACGGCATCGAGAAGGCCCTGATGCAGCTTGTGGCGCACTTCAAGAGCGCGGCTTTCAACTTTGGCACTGAAAAGCGCGTCCTGCTGCTGCACGGCCCTGTGGGCAGCGCCAAGAGCACGATTGTGCGCCTGCTCAAGCGGGGCCTTGAAGCCTATTCGCGCACCAAGGAAGGTCGTCTCTACACCTTTGGCTGGAAGGTGAAGGACGAAGTGACGGGCCAGGACGTGATCTGGAGCCCGATGAACGAGGAGCCCCTGAAGCTGATTCCCGTGGGACCGCGCAAGAAGCTGCTGGCCCAGCTCAATGAGCGTTCACGCCTGCCCTATAAGCTGGCCGCCGAAGGCGACCTAGATCCGCTGTCCCGCAAGCTCATGAGCGAGCTGTTGACCCGCTACAACGGCGACTGGCGTCAGGTCATCGACAACCACATCGTGATCCGGCGCATGCTGATCAGCGAGAAGGACCGCGTCGGCATCGGCACCTTCCAGCCCAAGGACGAAAAGAACCAGGACGCCACAGAACTCACGGGCGACGTCAACTACCGCAAGATAGCGTTTTACGGCGTGGACTCCGACCCACGGGCGTTCAACTTTGACGGCGAATTCAACGTCGCCAACCGCGGTCTCATCGAGTTCATTGAAGTGCTCAAGCTTGATGTCGCGTTTCTCTACGACCTGCTGGGCGCTTCCCAGGAACACAGCATCAAGCCCAAGAAGTTCCCCCAGACGGACATCGACGAAGTCATCATCGGCCACACCAATGCCCCGGAGTACCGCAAGCTGCAGAGCAACGAGCTCATGGAGGCGTTCAGAGACCGCACGGTCAAGATTGACATTCCCTACAACACGATCCTCGACAACGAAGTTCGCATCTACAAGAAGGACTTCACACCCGAGCGCGTCAACAAGCACATCGCGCCGCACACCATTGAAATTGCTGCCATGTGGGCGGTGTTGACCCGCCTGGAAGAGCCCAAGCGCGGCGGCATTTCGTTGCTGCAGAAGCTTAAGCTGTACAACGGCAAGAGTGTGCCGGGAATGACCGAGGACAACATCCGTGAGATGCGGGCCGAGGCTGTCGTGGAGGGCATGGAGGGTATCAGCCCCCGCTACATCCAGGACAAGATCTCCAACGCCATCGTCAATCATCAGGGTTCGGACACCGTCAATCCCTTCATGGTGCTCAATGAACTGGAGACGGGGCTGACCCACCACTCGCTCATTTCCAGCGAGCAGACCCGTAAGTTCTACCGCGAACTGCTGGGCGTGGTGCGGCAGGAGTATGAGGAGATCGCCAAGAACGAAGTCCAGCGCGCGATCTCGGCTGATGAAGACGCCATCGCCAGGTTGTGCAGCAATTACATTGACCACGTCAAGGCCTACACCCAGCGCGAGCGCGTGCGCAACAAGTACACGGGCCAGCTGGAAGAAGCTGATGAGCGCATGATGCGGAGCATCGAGGAGAAGATTGACATCTCCGACAGCCGCAAGGACGACTTCCGCCGCGAGATCATGAATTACATCGGCGCGCTGGCCCTGGAGGGGCGTACCTTCGACTACAAGACCAACGAGCGCCTGCACCGGGCCCTGGAGCTCAAGCTGTTCGAGGACCAGAAGGATTCCATCAAGCTTACGAGCCTAGTGAGCAACGTGGTGGACAAAGAAACACAGGCCAAGATCGATGTGGTCAAGCAGCGCCTGATCGAGAAGTACGGCTACAACGAGACCAGCGCCACGGACCTGCTCAACTTCGTGGCCAGCATCTTTGCCCGCGGCGACGCCAAGGAATAGGCGTTGCCCGCGGGGGCGGGCCCGGGCAACCTTGCTGTTACTTTCACACGCCGTCAGACGTTGACAACCTTGACGGAGCAAAAGACAACGTCAACCCATGTTTGAAGCCGCTGAAGCATTTGACGTTCGTTTTCTGGAGTACTTCGCCCGCCTGGGCCGGCGCTATGTCATGTCCCTGCCGGACAGCAACGCCATTGCCCCGGCCGAGAAGATGGAAATGGCCAAGATCAAGGTCGAGCAGGCCATGCGCGAGATCGTTGACGGCCAGGCCCAGTTCGCCGAGAAGTTCATCAACGCCGCCTATGACGATGAACCCGGCACGGTGGTCTACGGACTGGGGATGACCGTCTGGGCCAGCGCGGGCCCGATGATGGAAGACAAACTGCGCGAGCAGGGCAAGAAGATCATCGAGCAGGCCGTCAAGAAGCGCCCGGGTAATCGCTGCCTGCTGCGGGCCATGGCGACCATTTCAAGAGGCGAGCGAAACTGGGCCAGTGCCCATCGCTACTACGATCTCTGCCTGCGGCTGAACAACAAGGACGTCGAATCCGTTGTCGACAAGATCGACGTTTTCATGACCGCTGAAGAATACGACAAGGCTGCCGGCATGCTGGCCAAGGCTGCCAAGGCCTTTCCGGGCCATGCGCTGATCAACGACGCTCAGCAGCGCTTCAACCGCGACTCCAAGCGCTGTCAGAAGTGCGGAACCTACATGCGCTATGCCGCGCCGTTTTGTCCCAAGTGCAAAGCCAGTTTCCTCTAGCAGGTTGCTCGCGAAGCGGCCTCCATGGCGGCCAAACGCCCATCCATCGCCACAAAACTTGCCCTGATGTGGGCGCGCCGCCAGGCCCGCAAGCATCCACCCGCGGCATTCTCGCCCCTGGCTCCTGACAGCCAGGCCCGCATTCTGGTCGTGAACACCACCGGCATCGGGGACACCATCTTCGCCACGGCCCCGATTGCCGATTTGCGCGAGAGTTTTCCCAATGCCTACATCGCTGCCTTTGTAGACCGCCGCCGCCTGGAACTTCTGGCAGGCAACCCTCGCCTGAACAGTGTCATCCCCTATGCGGGCAAGTTTCGCGCCGTGCGCGCCACCCGCGAAAAGCTGCGCGGCTTTGATGTTGCCATCATCCAGCACGCCAACGATCCCGATGTAGTACCCCTTGTGGCCTCGGCCCAGCCCAAGGCCCTTGTGGGGTATGCCAGCCACACCTTCAGCCTGCTCTACTCGATCAAGCTGCCCCCGGCAGACCGCGCGGGTGGAGCGCATACCCTGGACGCGCGGCTGGCACTGACCCGTGCCGCAGGCGCTGCCGGCACCCATTGGCATACGGAACTTTATCCCTCCAGCGAGCATCACGCGCTCGCCCAGAAGGCACTCGCCGCGGCCGGGCTCGAGCCGGGGCAGGCCATCGCCCTCAATATTGGCGGCAGTCAGGCAAGCAAGCGCTGGCCCGCCGAACACTGGTCTGCCTTGCTCCAGCTGCTGAGCCGGCGTGGCATGCAGGCTGTCATCCTGGGGGGACCCGCTGAGGCCGCCGACGCGCGAAGGCTGCTTGCGCCTTACTGGGACAAGGGCCGTTCGGCGAGCCTCTTTGGCTCCCCCACTCGCGCGCTGGCGGGATCGCTCCCCTTCATGGCAAGCGCGGCATTGCTCAAGTTGTGCGGGGCCCACATCTCCGGAGATACGGGCCTCATGCAGGCAGGACTGGCTCTGGACGTTCCGACGGTGGCGCTCTTTGGCCCGGACGACCCCGCCTGGACAGGACCCTATCCCAGGCAGTTGCGTACCGTGGTTCTGGGTGGCGGCACTCAGGCAAAGGACCGCCGCAAGGAGGACCAGCGCCTCATGGGCGCCATTACGCCTCAGGCCGTTCTAGCCGCGCTTGACGCCCTGATTCCAGGCTCAAAGCCCTGAGCACCAAGCACCGCGTCGTGCTAAGATTGCGTTATGGCCACACAGCACAAGATTGAAGGAGACCATTCCCGCTTCCGCGAGATTGTGCGCGGCCGCATTCGCAAAGAGCTGCGCAAGTTCATCACGAAGGGCGAACTGGTGGCGCGCAAGGGCAAGGGCACTGTAAGCATTCCGCTACCCCAGATTGACATCCCGCGCTTCAAGTTCGGCCAGAAGCAGACCGGAGGAGTGGGCCAGGGTGATGGTGATGTCGGCCAGTCGCTCGGCGGAGAAGAGTCGCCGGGCCAGGGGGGCGAGGCCGGAGACAAGCCCGGCGAGCATGTGCTGGAGGTCGATGTCTCCCTCAAGGAGTTGGCTGAGATACTGGGTGAAGAGCTGGAACTGCCGAACATTCAGCCCAAAGGCAAGCACACCGTACTCACCGAGCGGTCCCGCTATGTAGGGATTCGCAACGTGGGTCCGGAGTCCCTGCGCCATTTCAAGCGGACCTTCAAGCACGCGCTGCTGCGCCAGATAGCCAGCGGGCAGTATGACCCGCTCAACCCCGTAATCGTTCCCGAACGCGAGGACCGTCGCTACCGCAGCTGGGAAGTGCGCCCCATTCCGGAGAACAGCGCAGTCATCATCTACATGATGGACGTATCGGGAAGCATGGGCGACGAGCAGAAGGAGATCGTCCGCATCGAAAGCTTCTGGATCGACACCTGGCTGCGCTCCCAGTACAAGAACATTCACAGCGTCTACATCGTCCACGACGCCGAAGCCAAAGAGGTGGACGAGCACACCTTCTATCACCTGCGGGAAAGCGGCGGCACGAAGATCAGCACGGCCTATGAGCTGTGCACCCGCATCGTGAAAGAGCGCTTCAATCCGGCGGAGTGGAACATCTATCCCTTCCACTTCTCCGACGGCGACAACTGGGGCGCCGACGACACAGAAGCCTGCTTCAAGATCCTTGACGAACACCTGCTTCCCGCCAGCAACATGTTCTGCTACGGCCAGGTGCGAAGCGCCTACGGCAGCGGCAAGTTCAAGGATGACCTCGACCAGCGTTATGCCAACGATGAGCGGGTCGTCACGAGCGACATTGCCTCCGTCGAGGGCATCCTGACCTCCATTCGCGAGTTCCTCGGCAAGGGTCGCTGACCAGAACGAAAAAGCCCGCCACGAAGGCGGGCTTCTTCATAGGTGCGGCGGCGTTAATCTTCCTGGTCTTCGCCGGTGAACACGGGCACGGGGCGCTTGATGCCGTCCGTGGCGCGCTTGAGGAACAGCAGGGCGTAGCAGGTGTCGTACACATCCGAAGGATCGACTTCCTGGTTCGTGTCCCACATGCCAGAGCCATCCTGCTCACGCAGCAGAACCTGGGCGCCTTCGAAATACCAGTCATGCTTGCCGATATAGTCCAGGCCGCCGAACATGGCCAGGCGCTCCAGCGCGTAGAGGTAGTAGTAGTAGCGATACTTGCCGCGCTGCGGGTTGTTCTCCACGCTCCAGTTGAGCACCATCCAGGCCAGCCCGTCTGACAGGGCCTGGTCACATTCTGCGGCCAGGGGCTTCCACTTGGCCATGAACTTCGGGTCGTCTTCGAGCTCGCCGCGCAGCACGACCAGGCCGCAGATGCCGGCGCAGGTCATGGAGCCGTAGCTCAGTTCATCGCCCTGCATGTGAACGTCCTTGCGGCAATAACCCCAGCCCCGGGCGCGGTCCGTCTTTTTGGGGTTGTACTTGCGGACCTCTGTTCCCTTGTTGGGGTCTTTCTTCTTGTCGTCGCCCTTCTTGTCTTCGGGCTTCTCCTCGTCCGGCGCGGCCTCGCGCACCAGCTTGGGACCATCCTTGTCCTGCTCGGCGATAAAGAACTTGTAGGCCTCAAACAGGTTTTCCTTCTTGTAGCCAATGCCAAGGCGGCTTGCGGCGCCGTAGCCCAAGAGTGCGTACTGCGTGGCCGAGATGTCGTTCTTGGGGCCCGGGTCAGTCGTGGGGTTGCGATAGCGCCAGCCGCCGGTGCCGTAGGCGCGCTGGAAGGCGTTGTCGAGGGCCTTGACGGCGCGCTCGGCCAGCTTGCGGTGCTTGGGATCGACGTTGAGCTTGCGATCTTTCTTCTCGTGCTTGGCCTTCTTGGCGCCCTTTTCTTCGGTGCCCCAGCGCTTGATGCCTTCCTTCTTGCGCTTGGCCGGCGTCAGCTTGCGGTCAGTGACTTCCCAGATGCCGATGTAATAGGCCTCAATGGCGTTGACCACGCAGGCATTTTCGTAGGTCACGGCCTGCTGGGCCTTTTCATCGTTGAAGTTCTTCTCAAGCCACTGGAGCGCCTTGAGGATCTCAGGCTCGTCGGGAAACACGCCGGACTTGCAGAGAGCCCAGAGCGGGAAGGCAGTGCGGCCGACTTCGTACTTGTGAGGCTCACCCCCACCATAGGTGGGCGGATTGGGCGGCAGCTTGCCGAAGTGCCCCTCGGGATTCTGCTGCTTCTTCAGCCAGTCGCAGCCCTTGTCGACGGCGTCTTCGACTTTGTCTTCAAAGCTTCCCGGCGCATTCTGGAAGTCTGCTTCCGGAATCTCGCCCTTGAATTCACCGGCCCGCCTGGGAGCGTCAGCGACTTCAGGTTCGGCGGTGGAAGGCTGTGTCAGGCCAAGCAGCGCCATCGCCACGGCCATGGCTGCAATAAGCTTCCGCATGGAAATCCTCATGAGTGTCAGATTGGGCGCCCAGCCCGCGTGCCAGTGTACGCGGATTCCTGACAGAAATCGTGAAAAAAAGGGCTGGCTTATGCCCGTGGTCCTTCGGTGACAGTTTGCAGGCACTACTCGATACGGCGAATCACGTGATAACCATACTTCCCCGGCGGCATGGTGATGCGCGCCGCACCCACGGCCGTGGTCAGGCCTATATCCTTGAATTCCTGAATCCAGCCCGCTTCCGGGGTGACGTCGTACTCCGTGTGCGGCTCTTTGTCCTCGTTGTACTGGGCCTGGAGCTCCTTCCAGACCTTGTCCTTGTCTGCCGCCTCGGCCTCGCGGTATTTGGCCCAGATTTCCTCGGCCAGCTTGCGGGCCTGTTCCTCGGTGCGGTTCTTGTCTTTGAGGCCGGGAGTGGGAGATTTGGCCGTCTTGTAGGAAATGAGAATGTGGCTGACCTTGGCCTTGTTCACGCGCGCAATGGCGCCTTCGGCGTGGTTGTAGGCGATGTCCTTTGAATCGACCTCGACGTTCACCGCAGGGCTGTAGCGCGGGTTCACAATGATGATGCCGACGACGATGCCCACGACAATCGCGCCGATCACCAGTCCTGTCACGCCAGGATTCTTCCGTTTGGCCACGGTCAGTCTCCCTTCTCAAACGTGCTGTCAAAGACCTGGTACTGCTCAAGAACCGGCGGTCCCTGGAACATGCCCGGGTGCCGGCGAGCGTGGCCCTGCTTGAAGGCATCGGACTTCGTCCAGGCCACGAAGTCCTCCTCGCTGGCCCAGCGGGTCAGCGAGATAAACGCTCCGGCTCCTTGGGGCTTGAGCATGTCCAAACCAAGAAAGCCCGGAACGCTGTCAATGGCGCGAGCGCGCCCCATGAATGCGTCCATGAAGTCCTGCTCCCGGCCGGGAGTCACCTGAAAGCGGTTCATGACGATGAACATGCAGCACCTCGCGCGTTGCTCCTGGCGGGTTACATTAGTGCCATGAGCGAAGCAATCCAGAGGCAGACAACCGAGATGGCCTGGCGCGAGTTCGCCGATGCACCCGGCGTGAGCTACAAGACCTTGCGCAAGCATGACAGCGGCGGTTTGAGCCTGCTCCTGCGCTTTGCACCCGGCGCAAGTTACCACCCCCATCGTCATCCCGCCGGAGAGGAGTACTTTGTGCTGGAGGGCGAGTTGGACGACCTTGGGCGGTCCTGGCCGCAGGGCAGCTATCTCTGGCACCCGCCGGGCAGCGTTCACCGGCCCTCAAGCCGCGCGGGGGCCGTCGTTCTTGTCATCCTCCCTCAAGCTGTTGAATGGCTTCGAGGAGGAGGCAGCTAGCGTTCTCTCAGAGTTGGCCGTCAGGCTCTTACTTGCGGCGAGCTGCGTTGGGCAGCACTTGCGAGCTGGCCCGCGCCCCTTGGTCACGCCGCGTGGCCGGGCCTCTGGTGCCTCGCGGCCTTCAGGTGATAGGCAAACTCCTGCTGCACCTCTTCGCCTGCGCTGCCCAGCGCGTCGTACACGTCATCCATGCGC
>JABARW010000085.1 GCA_019186845.1 Planctomycetota bacterium
CATCGCCGCGCGCCTCGGCAATGGGCTTGCCCATCTCGCGTGTCATGAGCTGCGCGATGTCTTCTTTGCGCTTCCTGGCGATCTCGGCGCATGCGTAAATGATCTCGCCGCGCTTGGGCTGGGGGGTGTCGCGCCAAGCCCCAAACGCGGCTTTGGCTGCGGCCACGGCGGCGTTGACATCGTCGACGCCGGACATCAGGTACCAACTCACTTCTTCGCCGTTGCCGGGGTCGTTTCGAACGTACTTTTTGGCTTTCTTGTCGGCGGGTGTCTGCCACTTGCCGTTGATCAGGTTCTTGACTTGTTCGCTCATGATGCGCCCCTTTTGAATTCAGGCCGTCACCTTGGGAATGCCCGGCTGCTTGTCAAGGCTGGGCCGTCAAGCAGGGTCAGGCATATCGGGGGATTGGGCGTTAGTCAGGCAGCGGCGTAGTTGTCGCAACGGGTTCTGAGGCTGAGATGGCGTGCTTTGCCACCAGGCGCGTAAACGCTGAAGCAATAATCTCAAAAATTGTACTGCGTCATGGGGGGGGGGGAATTTGCCAAGCAGATGTATCCGGTACTTCCAGAGCCAAAGCATGGAGCAGATCTATGAAAACGTATCTTCAGGTTGCTGTTGCCTTGGGGATCGTGGCGGCATTCTCCTTGGCTGCGTACGCAACCGGCGGCGGCGTCAATGATGTGGACAACTCCGGAAACGCTGTCGCAAACGGAAATGGCGCCAATGCCGCCTACGAGTCTCAAGATGACGGCATCACGTGGGTAAACACCGCCTGTGAACTCACCGCCGAGAGCACGGAATGGGTCTCGAACAGCGCCGAGGCTAATGACCGGTGCGACATGCTCGCCACCATCACCAATGTGCCGAGTGGGGACGCGCCGAAAATTTACGTGGCCATGCAGGGTACGCTGACGATTGGTGCCGGGCTGGACTTCTATGACAACGTCGCGGGTACCCAGTACATCGTGGCAGCGGGCGGTGAGATCGAGAGGTATTGTGGTGGATCACCAACTCAGCTCGCGTGGGAGCACAAGATTGTTGAATTCGTCAATGAGGACCAGATTCCGGACGTTGAAGATGTCGTTCTGCTTGATGAGTTCAACGTGTACGGGTTCGCGGGCTTCGACCTGTCGGCGGACTTCTACTTTCGCGAATACGGATGGTGCTACATTTACACGAACCGGCCCGAGGTTCCTTTGTGGAGTTTCGCTCGGGAAGACGAGCCTTTGATAGGATTCTGTGCCCTGTACGAGGACGACGATGATCTGGTGCCGTGGGACACCGTGTCCTTTGGCGGGTGAGCCATGAGCCGGCGCCGGAAATCGGTCGTTAGCTTGGTACTTCTCCTGGCCTCGCTGGCTTGTGTGATTTGCTTCCTTTGGATGGACTGGGGCGTCAAGCCTGGAACCCCCGACCAGTCTTCCAGTGACCCGGGTTGTTCGATGTTGGACGCGGGGTCGGGTGAGCGGCGCGTCTATTCCGGCAAGGCATCGCCGGTCTCGAATGAACCCGAAGCCCCGCCGTCCCCGCAGAATCCGCCTGCGGACTCTGCTGGCCGACCGTTTGAACTGCTCTTCTGTGATCCGACCGGGGCGCCTGTTCCATCGGTGACGTTTCTCTATCTCGTCGAAGACTTTGCAGCCCTTAACGCGCGTCTAAGGCAGCCGCAACCTGACGGTGCCGCGCTGCCTTATTACGCGGAGGGTGCCTCGGATGATGCGGGCGTGTTTTGCCCTCCGATGAGTCCCCATTCAGCGTTTCTGCGGTTGCGTTTGACGAGCAGTCAGTGGATGCCGTTGCACAGAACTTCCCACTCGCCGGGGCTCGCTGAAGATGAAGAGGGTGTTTTCTTGAGCAGCGGCAAGCGTCGGGAGGTCGTTACTCTTTGCCCGGCCAAGTCCGTCAAGCTGGTCGTTCGCTATGCCGATCTTGCTTCTTTCGAGGGTGAGGTTTCAGTGGCTTACCGTCATATCGGTGAGTCTCCAAGGGGTTTCGAGCGTCCTCGGACCTTTGCGCTGGAGAGCCAATCTGACATCCATGTTGAGCGAGTGCCGCGAAAGGGTGAACTCGAGGTTGTAGCTAGCAATCGTCGCGCGGGTTTTCGCGGGATGCACCGTGTTGTTGTTGCGACTGAGGACATTCAAGGTGTGTTCGAAATCGTCGTTCCCGCGACGGCCGAGGAAGCCGGTGTAAGAATCAAGCTTGGCGAAGTCCCGAACCAAGTGGCCATCCAGATTGTTGTGATGGTACAGATAGGTACGCCGGTGGGAGGCGGCCAGAGCGAGGGCGGGAGTGAATTTGTTCAGATGGGCCTGCGCACCTCGGAGAAGCTGCGAATTCTGGTTACGACCGAGACCATGGCATGGGAGAGCGAGTTATTCCAGTTACAGCCGGGAGAAGTCCGCGAGTTTACTCCCAAGCTTGAGCGCTACTGCACCTGTAAGGCGCGGATAGTGGATGAAAACGGATCTCCCCTCTGGCCTTCAATGCTCAACGGTTATCCCGATCGATACGCGAGCTGGTTCTTTGCCCGAACAAGTAGACGCTGGGATGGTCGAGAGAACAAAAAGTGGCGCCAGTGCTGGGTCGATCAGCGTGGCGACGCGACCATCACCAACATGCCTGCCGGCAAGAGGAGCATCGTCGCCGAAGCCGAGGGCTATGAAAGCCGGCAGCTCGACGTTGAATTGAAGCCGGGGGAAATCCACGACCTGGGCGAGATTCGACTGAAGAGGGCGGCTGGGGTGATCATCATCAAACTGACGAACTACGATGCCACCAAGCCCTATTATGCCTCGCTGGGACAGCCCAAGAGTGGGCTTGTTTCGGTTCCCGTTGCCTTCGCGGGGGGCACCTGTCGCCTGGAAAATGTTCCATATCGTTGGCTTTACGTCATTGTTCAAGGCAAGAAACGCGGCGGAGGAGGAAGTAGGGGAGTAGATTTCACACTCACCCCCGACAAGCCCGAGATCACTATTGAGTTGGACGTTGCCGAGCTTCAGACCGATTAACTGATTGTCTGGGTACTTGCTCACTGACATCGGGCTTGCCAGCCTTTTGTCATGCCGACGATTGGGCCCTCTCATCCCTGTTTCGTGATCGCCGACGTGGGAATCAACCACGGGGGCAAGCTTCATGCCGCGCTCGCGCTGGTGGACGCGGCCAGGAGCGCTGGGGCTGACGGTGTGAAGTTCCGGGTGTTCAAGGCGGAGCGGGTTTCACTGACTCCCCCTGCAGACCTGCGCGGGCTGGAGCTTTCGCCCGATGCCTTTGCCCGCATTCGCGACCACTGCGTCGATCAGCGCATTGAGTTTGTTGCCGGTGTCTGGGATGAGCAGAGCCTCGCTGAACTGCGCCAGCTTGGGCCCCGACTGCTGAAGCTGGGCTCGGGCGAAGTCACCAATCGGCCCCTGATTGAGGCCTGCGCGCGCTCGGGGCTGGCCACTCTTCTTTCCACCGGGGCCAGCACCATGCCCGAGGTTTCCCGAGCAGTCGGCTGGTTTCACACCGCTTTTCGCGGCGGCCTGCCGCCGGCCACCCATGGAGTGGAACTGGAAGGCGGCGGCCGTCTCGCACTGCTGCACGCGCTGTCGTTGTTTGACCCGGTCCCGGAGGACGCGAACTTGCGGGCCATTCAGACGCTTGCCGCGCGCACGCACCTGCCCGTGGGCTACTCCGAAAGGTCGCGCGATGTTCAGCGCGCCGCCCTGGCGGTGGCGGCGGGTGCTTGTGTTCTGCAGAAGCCCCTGACCTTGAATCGGGACGCCGAGGGCTTGGACCACCGCGTAAGCCTGGATCCCTTGGAGTTTCGCGCGCTGGTCGAGAGCGTACGGGCCGTGGAGTCGGCCATGGGCGACGGCCGCAAGCGCCCCATGCAGGGTGAAAGTGCCGCGCGCGAACAGTTGCGGCGTTGGCTTGCCGCGGCCCGCAATCTTCCAAGCGGTCATCGGCTGGAGCCGGACGACCTGGTGCCGGTGCGGCCCGGCCCGCCACAGGGCGGCATTGGTCCCTATGACCGCCTCTGGGCCGTCGGCAAGAAGCTGCTCAAGGATGTCAGTGCCGGAGAGTGCATCCGGCAGGAGTGGCTGGAGGGGGTGGACCCCCCAGAGCCCAGCTGGTTTGGAACCACGCCGCCGCGCGAACGGCCCAACAGCATGTAGCAGAATTTTGAAAGAGTGGACTTCTGCCCCGCCTTCAACGCGGTCCGTCCACAGTGAGTCTGGCCCGACCGCCGCGTTCAGGCGGCCGATCAGTCTCGTGAATTGCGCAAGCGATCCGTGGTCTTCGTTCGAAGCCAGCATTTCAAAGGCCAGCCGGAATAGAGCGGGAATCATGACTTGGGGTAGGGCGTGCCGCAGCTCATGCATGCCTTGCGGCCCTCGCGTCGGGGTGCGCCGCATGCCTGGCAGGCATCGGCCGCGAAAGCCGGGGTCGGCGCGGGCTGGGCGGGAAGCGGTGGGGGGTGAGGCACGGGTCGGGGACGTCCCGGCAGGGGACGTAGGGGGGCTGGCTCAGTGAAGATTCGGTCCCGGCGCAGGATGGGGATGATGCGCACGCCGATGTAAAGCAGGAACCAGCCCGCGGCAAAGCCTACCCAAGGGTTGACGCCGTGCTCCTCCGCCTTTTGTTTGCCCCACAACCCGAACAGAAGCGAAATGCCCGCCGAAATGAACAGGTAGAAAGCGAACACGCCAATGTCGAGCGATGGCTCGGTCTCGTCCAATGGTGGAAACTCCTCCGGCCAGGGCTGGGCCTGAATGAGGATGGCGGAGAGGCGAAGGAGGTTCAGCATCAGTAGACCGATCGCGCGCTCATCATGTTGATGTCTTCCATGAACTGCAGGGCAATCAGCGTCGCGAAGCAGGCCACCACGAGCCCCGTTACCAGCGTGGCCATGCGCTTTCGCCCGCGGGCTGTGCGCGGCACAAAGATAGCCGCAGAACCCAGCAAAATGCCAGCTGCCAGCCAGGGCCGCGTCATGCACTGGTCCTGCAAGCCCTCCCACGTGGACCACAGATTGAACTTGAAGTGAACCCAGAATGAGTCCTGCTCGCCGGGCCCGCGGGTGATGACTTCGTTGATGCCGCGTTGCATGAATCCCCAGATGCCCAGGAGCACTGCGGCTTCAATCAGCGTGAGAACGTAATAGTAGGCTGCTTCGGGCAGACGGGGCGAAGGGAGCGTGGGGTCGGGTTTACGGGGCTTGGATGCGCCAAGTGCCGCGGCAATGAGGGCATCGTCGAGTTGGCCCGACTCCGGCTTGGGTGATTCTGTCACGGCCTTTGGACCTTTTGGTGGGCGCGCGCGTTTAACAAAAGCAGTATAGCAGTTCGCGACGCCCTATGCCTGAGAACGTTCCACAGCCGGTGCCCTCCCCGGGCGCATCCGCGCGAACCGACCCCATGGTCGGCAAGCGCCTGGCCAGCTACGAGATCCTCTCGCGGGTGGCGCGGGGCGGCATGGGCGTGGTCTACCGCGCGCGCCACGTTTACATAGATCGTATCGTGGCCTTGAAGGTGCTTGATCCTGCGCTGGCGGGACGACAGGACCTGATCGAGCGCTTCCGCACGGAAGCGCAGAGCCTGGCACGCGTCGAGCACGAGAACGTCATCAAGGTGATCGACATTCTTGAAGAGCAGGGCGTTCACTTCATCGTGATGGACTTTGCCGAGGGCGTGAACCTTCGTGTCCTGGTAAAGGAAAAGGGGCCACTGGCCGGTGGTGAACTGCTCAATGTTGCAAGGCAGAGCGCTGACGCGCTCTATGCCGCCCACAAGCAGGGCATCCTGCACCGGGACATCAAGCCCGAGAATCTCATCCTCAGCGCAAGAGGCCGTTGCAAGCTTACGGACTTCGGCCTGGCGGGCGACCTGCGTCTGATTGCTGAGGGCCACGAGGGGCCGCTCAATTTCGGCACCCCGGCCTATGCCGCGCCCGAGGTACTGCGCCGCATGACGCCTGACGTGCGCTCGGACATATTCTCGTGGGGGGCCACGATGTACCACCTGGCCACGGGAGAGCCGCCCTTTGGCGCGACGGGCTCGCAGCAGATTCAGTTGCGCCAGAAGCAGGGAGCCGAACTTCTGGAGTCTCGTCGGCCCGACCTGCCCCGCTCCATGTGTGCCCTTATCCAGGACTGCATGGCCTTTCACCCCGAGGAGCGGCCGGAGAACTTCCGGGAGGTGCTGGGCCGGCTGCCCAAGCGCGTGCACGACTCTACGGCCGAAGTAGGAGCGCCCACGACCGGGCTCCTTACAACCACGGCGCCAACGGAGGCGTCGTCGCCGCGCGACTTCACGCGGCTCTACGCTGCCGTGTCGGCGCTGCTGGCCCTGGGCGCCATCATAGTTCTTGCGGTTGTCATTTACTCGCGCATGGGCGATGACGCGGCCCCCATCACGCCGGCCAATGTCGCGGTCTCCAATCAGCCGGCGAACGGGCCCCGGCCCAGGCCCCCGCAGGAACCGCCCGCAAACGTACCCGGTGCGGACGGCCGGCCCCCCGCATTCACCGCCGAGGAAGACGCCTACAACCTGGCTGAACTCGAGGCGAGAACGGCCCTCTCCGCGAACAAGTATCGCCGGGCCTATGAAGCCTGGACGGGTTTTCTTAACCGTTTTCCCGAGGGTGCTTTGGCGGCCAGGGCCCATGCTGCGCGAGACGGCCTGGTGTCAAAGGTCGGCGAGTTGCGAGAAGCCGCGCTGCGCGCAGCGGAAGATACGGCGCGGTGCGCACTTGAAGAGGGTCGAACCGCGGATGCATTGGCGGCCTGGTTGTCTGTGCCCGCGGAACTGCTGGAACATCTCTACGGGGGTGAAAACGAAGCCATGATCGAGCGCGTAGAGACGCGCAAACAGGCGGTCATCACCCAGGAGAGCAACGACCTGGCGCAACTGCTGGAGAGTGCAGACAAGCTGCGCCAGGCCGACCGATTGCTGGACGAGCGCGCGCTGCTCATCGAGTTCTGCCCCCCCCGGACGGAGGCCACGCAGGATAAGGTCAACGCGCGGCTGGCGCGGCTGGGCCAACTGCTCGGAGCAAGGCGGCAGCGCGCGCTGGATCATGTGGCGGCCCAGCGCAAGTCCTTGGGCGAGCAGCGCGGCGAGGCTTCGCGGCGGGCACTGGCAGGACTGGAATCTCTGCTGGCGGAGGCCGCCAACCGCCGCTTCGAGAAGGCGGCCCAGGGTATCGCCATCTTGATGTCGGAGTGCGGCGACAGCCTCGTGGACAAGCTGATTGAAGACTTCGGGCGGGATCTCGCCCTCGCGGCCAAGGCTGAGCGTGCCATTGCTGACGCACTGGAACGTTCGCGGCGTCGTGGCGGCGAGCTCGAGGTCAAGGTTCATGCCTCGATGTCGGACGACGGCACCCGCAGCGGCCGCCTGTACGCCTACAGCGGCAAGGTCACGGGCATCAAGGGGGGTGAGTTCACACTGGCGGAATCCGGCGGGGGGACAAGAACCATCAAGATTGCCCTGCTGCACTTTTCGGCCGTGCGCGCCATGCTCAAGGACGGCAGCGCGGACGAGCGCGGCGCGCTGATTGCATGGCTCTTCGCCCAGTCCAAGCTGGTGGAGGCCCGCTCCGAGCTGGGTCGCCTGCTCAAGGCGCCGGGCGTCACGGATGCCATGGCCACGCAACTGGCCGCCATGGATCAAGGGGGCTCCCTCGGGGCTGCGCCCCTGCGCTGGCTGCGTTTCCTTGCGGCGCGGGAAAGGCTGCTGGAGCCTTCGGCCTTTGTCGCGCTTTACGGAGACGCGGCCCTGGAGTCACGCATGCTGGCAGCACAGGCGGCCGTGCGGCGTGGTGAACCAAGCGGCGCCGCCGATTACCTGAGTCTTGCGCTGGAAGCGGCCGAGCGCGAATGGGTCGGCCCTGAGGTCATGGCTCAGGCCATCGCCCTGGCGCCGTCAGCGACTACGGCGGTGCTCAAGCGCTGGGTGGACGTCGAGTCCATCTTGGGCAGATCCGGCCTTGAACCCTACAATCCCGAGGCGCTGGTCAAACTGGCGCAGCGCATGCTGGATGAAAACCAGGCAGCCGAAGCCAGGCGTCTGGCGTCCCTGGCGCTGGCCCTCGACGCGAGCAACGAGACCGCATGGCTGATACTCAAACGCTGACCCAACCGGTTGCGCGTGTGAATGTGCGCCTGCGCTGTCCGCGCTGCCGCGCCTTGCTGGACATCTCGCAGGTGGACGCGCGTAAGCCCTTCAGTTGCGGCGGCTGTGCGTTGAAGACTGATGTGGCTGCCTGTGTCACGGCAACAGAGGGCTACCGGCCCAGGCGCTCGCTTCTACTGGCCATGATGTTCATCCCGCCGGCGGTCATGGGCTGGTTTTTCACGCTGTTTACAGCCCTGTTCGCCACAGGCTTTGGCGCCTGGATGGCCAGCTTTGTGGCGGCGGGTGCGGGCGCGCTGGTCACCGGCATGACGTCCTGTGTTGTTCAGGCGGCAACCTATCAGCGCGAAGCGCCGAGGATTGCCACGAAGTTGGCCATGGCCGTGATGACCATGGCGCTGCCGGTGTGGCTGATTCACTTTGAGGGCGACGAAGCGGTGTCCGACACGGCGCAGGCCGTGCTCAGGATCGTGGCCTTTGTCTGGCTGGGCCTGTGCGTGCTGCAGATTCTGGCCTTCTTCCGCGGGGCGCCCGTCAAGGCTGTGGCGCCGGTGGTTGAGTTAGATACCCTGAAGTCGTGAACGGGTTCTCCTGGGTCATTGAGGGCGAGATTGGCGGCATGGCCCGTCCCGGCCATGACGCGGATCGGCTTTGGAAGTGGTTGGCTGAACAGGGCGTGGGGCTCGTGGTCAGCCTCACAGAGTCCGCGCCGGACAAAGACGCCATGGCGCGGCACAACATCGAGAGTCTCCATCTTCCGGTTCCGGACTTCACGGCGCCGCGGCAGGAAGACATCCGGCGCTTCATCGAGCACGCCCGCTTCCACCGGCACGAGGGTCACGCCATTTGCGTGCATTGTGGCGCGGGCATTGGCCGCACAGGAACCATGCTGGCCTGCTACCTGGTCAGCCAGGGGGCCGGCGCCGCGGAGGCAATCGCGCGGGTGCGCAAGGCGCGTCCCGGCAGCGTGGAAACCGAGGAACAGGAGGCGGCCGTACGCCGCTTTGCCGAGAGCCCTTCCGGCCGGCATTTGCCCAAGGGCGGCAAGTCCGCCAAAGGCAATTGACGCGGCGGCAGCCGCGCACCTGGCGACCTGATAGACTTCTTCCGCATGCACATCGCCCTTGTCCGCACCGAGTTTGATGCAGCGCGTGGCGGCGCAGAGCGCTACGCGGTGAATCTCGCCCGGGCCTGGCTGGCCCAGGGGCACCGCATCACCGTGGTGTGCGCCCGCCACAGCGAGTCCGATGCGCGCGACCTAGAGGTCGTTCATGTTTCGCGCCCGCGTCTGCTGGGGCCGTTCAAGCACGCCTGGTTTGCCTCCCGCGCGGGCCAGGCGGCCCGCGCCACTGGCGCCGACGCGGTGCTTTGTCTCGCACGGGCCTGGCCGGGCGACGTTTTGAGACTGGGCGACGGACTGCACAGGCCATGGATGTCAGTGCGCTATCCGGACCTGGGGTCGAGGCGGCGCGCGCTGTTCAATCCGCGACACTCGCAATTGCTCAAACTCGAACGTGAGTTGTTCCTGCCGGGGCGATTTGCGCGCTATGTCGCCAATAGCGCAATGGTCAAGAGGCAAGTCGTCCACATGTATGGAGTGGACCCCGCTCGCGTTGACGTCATTCCCAACGGTGTTGATCCTGCACGTTTCAACCTGGAGGCACGAACAAAGGGCCAGGCGCTGCGCGTGCAGTATGGGCTCGGGCGCGACACCAGACTGGTGCTCTTCTCCGGCATGGACTTCCGCCGCAAGGGGTTGCTGGAAGCCGCGCGCGGCTTTGTGGCCCTGGTTCGCACCACGAAGTTGCCGCTGGCTTTTGCCTGCGTTGGCAAGGGAGACTACAGCGAAGCCCGGGCGCTATTCGAAGCCGAAGGCTTGGGATCGCGCGGGCTATGGCTGGAGCCCTCGGGGGCCATAGAGGCGTGGTATGGTGCGGCAGACCTGTTCGTGCTGCCGACGATGTACGACCCGAGCGCCAACGCCGTGACGGAGTCTCTGGCGTGCGGCACGCCCGTGCTTACAAGCCAGGAAAACGGGGCCAGACAGCACTTGGTGGATGGCGTCAACGGCTACATTTTGCGTGATCGCACTGATGGCGCCGAGCTTTCCATGCGGGCCCGCTCCCTGCTCGAAAGCCCCCGGGCACCCGAGGCCGTGGCCGCGGCAAGCGAGCTGATCACGGTACGCGAGAACGCTTCGCGCCTGCTGGCGGTGCTGGAACAGGCGGCGCAGGAACGAGCGCGCAGGCCCCAGGTGCGAGGTTTCACGTTCAGCGCTGCCCAACAGCAACAGTGGCACGCCACAACGGGGCGCGCTGCGCGTCTGAAACTCCTGCGTGGCTGGCTGTGGGACAGCGGCGCAGCGGTTTCGCTGCATGAACTGGCAAGGAAGCTTCAATCGTGACCGCGGCCGCGACGAGCCTTCCCAGCCTGCTCGCGCCCCTCAGGCACGAGTGTGGAGTCATTGCCGGCGGCGATGAGGCCCTGCGCGTGTCCATTGCGCTGCGCGAGGCGCTCAATGCGGGTGAGTCCGTGCAGATTCTGCGGGCGCGGCCGGACTCTCTGTCTTGCCTGATCCTGACGGTAGAGGGGCAGTTTCTGGTCAAGGCGTTCCAGGCGGGCTTTCTGGCGCGCCTGTCGCCTCTGCGTTTTTGTTCCTCGGGAGCGGAATTCAGAGCCCACGAGGCCTGCCGCGAGCGCAACATCGCCTGCCAGCGGCCGCTGGCCCTCCTGTCCGCCAAAGTCGGCCGCGGTGTCAATTATCTCGTGCTCGAGCGGCTGCCCAATACAGTTCCCCTTGCGGCCTATCTTGAGCGCGAAAAGGAGCGACTGCTGGACAGTCCTCAGCTGCTGCGCCGCCTGACTTCGGGCCTGGCCCGATTCGTGGCCTCGCTGCACCTTGGGGGCGTCGTTCTTCCTGACCTCGGGGCCGATCGCATTCTGGTGCGTGCGGCCAGGCAGCGCACCGAAGGACTGGAGTTCTTTGTGCAGGACGTGGCTGATCAATCTCCGGCGGGCATGGCGCCGCTCGTCAGGCGTATGGCAAGCCTGGGTGAGTTTGCACTCGGTTTTACAGGCTGGCCGGCTCCCGCCTTTGTACGGTTTCTCAGAGAGTATCTGGTGGATGCCGGAGACAGCGTCGAACTGCGGCCCGCCCTGCGCATGGTACAGGAGCGAGCCCTTGCCAGGCAGTTTGAGCGCAACACATTGCTGGTCGCCCGCTGCACAGAAGCTTCGACGTCTCTGGCGCGTGTTGAGCGCGAGGGCACGGTGCTGCTCGTGAATCGCCAGACTCAGGGTCTGGACCTCGAACAGCTGGAGGGGCCACTCTCTGACGCTGCACCCCAGCGCTGGGAGGAAGTGCTGCGGCAGCACCTGGGCCTGCGATTGGGGGAATCCAGTCTGTGGTCGGTCAGGCTGGACGTAAAGGCCGGCGACCCGGCCCACCAGGGTCGCCGGGTGGAGTCGTCGTGGGGCCGCCTGCTGGAGTTGAGCCAGGTGGGGGTGGAGGCTCCGCGGCCCCTGGCCTGCCTGGTATCGCCGACTGCGGTCGTGGTGCTTGGCCGCGTCCTGGGCGGGCTGGTACCCTTTGGCAACGCCGAAGATCCGGAGTGGAAGCTGCTTGATCAGCTCACACGGTCACTCATTCGCATGCACCGCGCGGGCTGCTATTTCCTGCCCGGCGAGCCCCGGGATATCCTTGCGGGATTGTCGGTGGCGCTGGGTCCCCGCGGCGGCCGCGAGTTTGTACTCAGCGCGCCCTGGCTGCTCTTCAGGGGCACGCCGGGAGCTCTGGGCATGCAGGGCATCGCGAGCCTGGGCCGCGTTGCACGTGCCCTGTCGGAGGCTTCAAGTGAACGCGTCGGTCGCGAGCTGGTCTGGAGTTACGCGCGACTGTTGAGACTGAACCGTTTTGACGGCGAAATGCTGGCGCAGGAGGCTTCCAGGGTGCCGACAGGCAAGACGCTGGTCATGACACGTGGCATTGAACGCAGCCGCCTGGAACGGGGAGGCCGCCTGTGATTGTGGGCCCCAACCTCGATCTCAACGGGAAGCGCCTGCTGTTCATCAAGCCGTCGTCTCTGGGCGATGTGTGTCACGCCGTGGCGAGTGCTTGGGCACTCAAGGCGCGCTGGCCGGGCCTTCACGTCACGTGGCTCGTAAACCGGACCTTCGAACCTTTGCTCAAGGGTGTTGCCTGCGTGGATGAAACCCTGAGCTTTGATCGCGCGCGTTTCAAAGGCCTGCTCACTCTGTTCCGAGAGCGCAGTGCGCTGCGCGCCTTCGTGCAGAGCCTGCGTCAAGGATGTTTTGACGTGGCACTCGACCTTCAAGGCCTGCTGCGAAGCGGCATGTTTGCCTGGCTCTCCAACGCGCCGGTCAGGCTGGGTTTTGCCAAGGCGCGCGAAGGCTCACGCTTGTTCTACACCCACCCGGTGGACACTCCGGCTGGCCCCATACACGCGCGGGACCGCTATGACGCCCTCACGGCAGCTCTGGGCTGTGCCAAACCTCCCCGCGAAGACCTTGACGTGGGGCCGGCTGAGCGGTCGCGCCTGCACGAGCTGCTCAGCCGCGAGGGTTTTTCGGGTGAGCGCATGGTTGCGGTTTGCCCAGGCGCGCGCTGGGAGAGCAAACGATGGCCGCCACTGCAGTTTGCCCGAGTTCTCGACGAGTTGGCCGGCCACGGTGCGGGCCAGCCGTTGATTGTGGGCAGCCCCGACATGGCGGAAATCTGCCGCGAAGTAGCCGCGGCCTGTATGCTGGCCAGACCCGTGGACCTGTGCGGCCGTACGGGCCTGCGCGAACTGACCGCGCTGCTGGATGAATGCGAGCTGCTTCTGACCTGTGACAGCGGGCCCATGCACATTGCGGCAGCGCAAGGCACGCCTGTGGTGGCTGTTTTGGGCCCCACGGACCCTCTCCGGACTGGTCCCTATGGACAGCTGGACCATGTCGTCAGCGGAGAGTGCGAACTGATGCCCTGCCTGAAGCGGCACTGTCCCGGGCTGGGCGATAAATGCATGAAGGACTTGGACGCCAGGCGGGTAATCGAAAAGGCATTGGCACTGCTAAACGCAGGCCGGCGGAAGTAGAGTATGGGGGCCGATGTCCAAGAACGGAGCAGAAAAGAAGAAGCTGGACTGGTTCAACGTGCGCCGCGCGTTGGGCTTTCTTGCGCGCCTCGCGCCGTTTCTCAAGCCCCAGTGGCCCCAGATTCTGTTTCTGCTGCTTGGCGGCGCCATGTATTCGGCCGGCTTTGCCATGCGCATTCCCGTGGTGAAGCCCTTCGTCGACCTGGGAATTGACGCCATCAACCTCACAGAGTCAGACGCCCGCCGCATCCTGGAGAAGACGACGCCGCTGGCGGGCCTGCTGGCGGGCGGCGCGCTACTGATGGCTCTGGGTACCTTCGTCAAGCAGTACTACATGGGCTATGTCCAGGCCCAGACGCGCATACGCCTGCAGCGGGCCGTGATCGAGCGCCTGCTGCGCCAGCCCATGGCCTACTTCAACGCCGAGCGCAAGGGTGCGCTGATGTCGCGTATCTCACACAACCTGTCGGGCGCCAGTACGCTGGTAAAGATTGCCATTGAAGACCTCTACTCGCACCCGATGACGATCCTTTCGTTGCTCGTTGCCATGCTCTGGACCAGCCCCGCCCTGACCCTGATTGTGCTGGTAATCTGCCCCATCGTGGTCGTGCCTGTCATGCTGTTCACGCGCAAGATCAAGCGGGCCACCCGCAAGAAGTTCCAGGGCATGGAAGAGCAGGGCAACTTTTTTCATCAGATGCTAGACGGCATCCGCGTGGTCAAAGCCTTCCGTTTGCAGGGCGAACAGGAGCAGGAGTACGACCGCGTCTCCAAGGAAGTGTTTTCGCGTGAACGAAAGATCGCGCGCTACAAGGGCACCTCCCGCGCCATCATCGAGATTACCTACAACATGGTACTGGCCGCCGCCCTGCTGGGCGTGGCTCAGGTTTTCACGACTCAGTGGTTCGAGGAGGCGGGCGGCATAGGCATGTTCCTCCAGTTTGTGGTGGCCTCGTTCCTGATTTACGAACCGGCGCGGCGCTTTGGCCACTCCATCAACGAGCTGCAGGAGGCCACGGCGGGCCTGGAAAAGGTCTTTGAGGTGTATGACCGCAAGCCCGAACTCGCCGACCGCCCAGATGCCAAGGATGCGCCACGCGAGTTCCGCGAGCTTGAGTTCGACCACGTCAACTTCGAGTACATCTCCGAGCGCCCGGTGCTTCAGGACATCTGCTTCAAGGTCAAGCGCGGTGAGATGATCGCGCTCGTGGGCCAGAGCGGCATGGGCAAGAGCACGCTGATGGACCTGATTCCGCGCTTCTATGACCCCGTCTCGGGTGCCGTGCGCGTGGACGGCACGGATCTTCGCGAGATCCGCACGGACAGCTGGCTTGCCAACATCGCCATGGTCACGCAGGAAACCTTCCTGTTCAACACGACCGTGCGAAAGAACATCATGACCGGCAAGCCCGAGGCCACGGAAGAAGAAATCATCACCGCGGCCAAGGCCGCGCACATCTGGGAGGAGATCAAGGCTTTGCCGCAGGGCCTCGACACGCCGCTGGGAGATCGAGGCGTGAACCTATCCGGGGGCCAGCGCCAGCGCGTTGCCATTGCGCGTGCCTTTCTCAAGCGCGCGCCCATCCTGCTGCTGGATGAAGCGACTTCCAATCTGGACACCCGCAGTGAGCGCGAGGTGCAGCGCGCCCTCGACGAACTGGTCTCGGGATGCACGGTATTCGTGGTGGCCCATCGGCTGAGCACGATCCGCAAGGCAGACCGCATCCTTGTGTTCCATGAGGGTCGTATTGCCGAGAGCGGCAGCCACGACGAACTGATGGCGCTGGACGGCCATTACGCCGCCGCCGTCAAGTTGCAGCAGGGCTCAACCTCACTTCAGCAGGAACCGGCCGCCGCGTGAGCCCTATGAACTCGGATTCCAGGGGAAGCTTCGGCAACAGAAATGCGCGTCCGGCCAGCCGCCGCGACACCGCCCGCGTCGAGTCCCGGGCGGGTTCTCGCTCCACTGATCGCGTCGATGGGCGCCCCGGCAAGCCTGACACCGCGCGGGTCCGGCGCGCCGCCTCAGATCGGCGCTGGCGCGTTACGGTGGTGGCACCGGCGCTCGAGTTCAACGGGCTGACCCTTTACACACTGACGCTGGTGCGCGCCCTGCTTGAAATGGGTAATGCCGTGCAGTTGCTGGCTCCGCGCGGCCCCCTGCACCACTCCCTGGGCGGCCTTGATGTCCAGGTGATACCCCTGCCCCCTGCGCGGCAGAAGCTCGGCTTCTTTGGCTGGCGCAAGTTGAGGGCGGCGGTGGAGAGCTTTGGCCCCGATGTGCTGCATGCCGTCTCTCCGGATCTCGATCTTCCCGGCGTGCGCCTGGCTGACGCCCTGGAGCGCTCGCTCTGCGTGACCATTCACGGCATCAAGACTCATGAGTTGCCCAAAGTCGAGGATACGGACTTCGATGGCTACATCGCCTGCGATGCCGCCGTGCGCGAGCGATTGGTGAACGATTGCCTGTTGCCGCGCCGGCTGGTCACGCAGATCGGGCTGGCCGTATCGCCCATGCGTGCCCCCGAAGAGGCCCACGTCATGGACCCGCGGGCGACGCCCGCCGTGGGCATGCTCGGCCCCTTGGAGGATTCCGTCGGCTTTGGCGCCTTTCTGGATGCTGCGGGACGCATCGGCAACAAGAGCAACGACACGATTTTCACGATCCTGGGCGATGGCCCAAGGCGCTCGGAAGTGCGCAAGATGGCCGAAGACCGCGGGCTGCTTCAGCGTGTGGTCCTGGTTGACCGGCTCTTTGACTACAGCCTGGCCTGGCGTCCGTTTGACATCATTTACGTGGACACGCGCCAGCCGGCAGCGGGCATGATGTTGCTGAGTGCCATGGCCTTTGGCCTCCCTGTTGTGGCCACCGAGGGCGGCGCCGTGTTTGAGCTGGTCGAGGATGGTGTAGACGGCTTGCTCGTCCACCGCGATGACGCCGAGGGCCTGGCCCAGCGCTTCATGCTGCTGATCGACAATCATCAGGAACGCCTGCGAATGGGCCGCGCCGCCTATGAGCGCGTGGAGCAGGAGTTTTCTCCCCAGAGCATGGCTCTGGCCTTAATGGACACCTACGCCGCGCTCGTCGCCGGTGAGCCCCTGCCCCTGCGCGGGGAAGGCGCCCAGGGTCCGCGCCGACCCACGCGATCCATCAAGTGAAGGTTGGAACAGGCTGGCCTGTGCCCGTGTTGCAACGTAAGAGGCTTGCCATGCCGGTATCTCGATACGACCGACTCTTTGGCCACGTGGCGTCCATCACCGGGTTGCTCAATGCCGCCCAGGTGGAACAGCTCTTTTCTGCGGTCGAAACCGGAGAGGCCCGCGATATGGCTACGGCGGCTGCGCGCAAGGGCCTGCTGGCGGGAGATCTGGCGGCGGCGGTGGCCATTATCGCTTCGGAGCTGGCGGCGCGCCGTATCGCCGAAGACATCAGCCCCAAGGCCGTCGTCGGCAGCGGCCGAAACCCGGCCGTAGCCACCCAGATCTACCCCAAGTCCCTGGGGGAATACCGCAATCTCAAACAGATTGCGCGCGGCGCGATGGGCATCATCTTCCGGGGCGAACACGTGAAGTCCGGACGGGTCGTAGCCCTGAAAGTACTTCCCCTGCAGATGGTGCAGGACATGCGTGAGATCGAGCGGTTCCGCCGCGAGATCGAAACTGTCACATCGCTGTCGCATCCGAACATCGTCAAGATTGAGGCCTTTGGCCAGGATGACGACTTCTACTACTACGCCATGGAGTTCATTGAGGGGCGCTCCCTGCGCGAACTCATCCACGACCGCGGCCACCTCTCGCCCTATCACGCCGCTGAAATCGTGCGGGATGCCGCGCGCGGCATGGCTTACGCGCACCGGCATGGTGTCATACACCGGGACATCAAGCCTTCGAACCTTATGGTCACGAAGGAGGGCCAGGTGAAGGTGGTGGACTTTGGCTTGGCGTTCACCAAGGCAAGCCCGACTTTGACAGCGACGGGCCTGAGCCTGGGCACGCCTTCTTACATGAGCCCTGAGCAGATTGAAGGAGGTCGTGCCGAAGTAACGGAGCGCAGCGACATCTACAGTCTCGGCGTGACATTGTATGAGGCCGTAACGGGCCGTCGGCCTTTTGAGGGGGAAAACCACTACGACGTGCTCAAGCGAGTGCTGTTTGACGAGCCGCCCAGCGCTATGGACCTGAATCCTACGGTGCCGCGGGAGCTTTCGCTGGTCATCGCCCGGGCCATGGCCAAGAGTGTACACGAGCGCTACGCCAACATGGATGCGATGGCAGAGGCCCTGACCGAGTTGATTGACGGCCACGGTGCGTAAGATTTCACGCATTGTTTTTTGTGGAAAGCGCTTTGGGCCGATGCTATACGGTTCGCCCCTGAAAGATTTCGGAACAATTCGCCTTCAAACCGGCTGAAAGAGCGGTTTGCCGCAAGCGCATAGAACGCACTGGTGCATGGCGGGCCGATGAATGAAAGATTTTGGCCATTTTTTTTGACAGGCCAATCTAGGCGTGATAATCTCATGACAGTCAGTAGTCGATAACGTGATACTAAGGCGTTGGGCCGTGTGAGCCCTCGGACGCCGGCAGGTACGGACGCATTTCTTTTCTAGTCCCAGTTCGCTGGGCATCCTTGGGAGGGGATCATATGGTTGCTAAGAAGAAGGGCTTTACGCTGATTGAGCTGCTGATCGTGGTGGTCATCGTGGGCATTCTGGCTCTGGCGGCGATTCCGCTGATTTCGAGCAACACGGAAGAAGCCCGTAGCTCCGAGGCCCGCGCGGCTCTCGGCGCCCTCAAGGACCGCGCCCGCGTGGTCTACCAGCGCACCCCGGCGGCCACGGTCAACACCATTACCGGTCTGGGCATCTCGACGACTGAGTTGACCGGTACGTACTTCACCTCCACCAACTACACGGTGGCGCTGGGTAGCGGTTCCTTCACGGGCACCTGCACCGGCGTGTACTCGGCCTCTCCGCCCGACCTGACGGTCACGGCCAACATGATCAGCGGCAGCGCTTCGTTCAACCGCTAGATCAGCAACGCGTTATGAAATCGGGCAAGGCGCAAGCCTTGCCCGATTTCATTGGTCCAACCCCAAACGCGCGCTTTCTTACACGCGCAATATTTTTTAATTTTCAACATGACAATCCGTTCTAGTGGTGTATGATTCCATCACACGATTAGAGAACCGGAGCTTGAAATATGACGCGCCTCCACCAAGTCAGGGCCGCCCGTCGCCGCAACATCCTGGGCGCAACGCTTCTTGAAGTGGCCGTTGCCGCGGTGATTATTGCGATCGTGGCCATGGCTGGCACCAGCTACTACCTCTATGCCCGACTGTTCGAAATCCAGGCGGTCCAGGAGCAGGCCGGCTTCAACATTGTCGAGTTGGAGATTGAGTCTTGGCAAGCCGAGGGTTACGGCGCTCTCTCCACCTTTACGACGGCCTCTATTCCCTATGGCTACAATTCGGCGTGGCCCGTGGCTGACCCGAGGCGGGTGACCTATCCGCGCACAGAAGTCCGTGAGGGAATGACCTATCGTGTTACGGCCACGTCACTTTGGAATCGCCGCGGCGGCCCCCTCGATGGTTACACCACAAACGTGGACTTCCGCTGGTTGGAGACCGCGGGTGGCGTAAGCTGGGAGTACCGCCGCATTCAGTTCCTGGTGGAGTGGGGCCCCAGTTTTGGCAAGAGCGTCACCATTGAAACCCGCATTGCTCAGTAGTCGCATCGGCGGCCATCCACAATGAGGCAAGTTATGGCGAGGCAAGTCATGATGAACAGGCGCAAGGGATTCTCCCTGATCGAACTGATGGCAGCATTGGCAGCAGTGACTGTGCTCATCCTCGCCATGGGCAGCACCTTGATCTGGCTGATTCGCGGCGAGCGCCAGAGCATCAATGCCAACGAGAGCTTCAACCGTGCGGACATGATCCGCGACATTCTCCACACCAACCTGCGTGCCGGTCAGACCCTGCGCTTTCCCACTACGGACGCCACGGTGGCCTACCCTGCGGATGGTGTAGGCGTGGCGGGGCGCGGCACCATAGCAGCACCTTTCAACGGCGAAGAAATCTGGGTGGAGCTGCAGCGCTGGAACACGGCCACCAGCACCTTTGAAATCATCCAGACCATGTGGCGCTGGAACAGCGCAACCCAGGTGCTGGGCAACCAGGAAAGCGCCGCGGGGGTGGCCGGCGACCCGCGCCCCACAACGGCGGTGCGCTGGAGCCAGGGTGAGATCCTGAATTTCGATGTGATTCGCGTATCCAACCGGCGCATCCGCTTTGTCGTCAACACCAACGAGGTTGACCAGCCGGCGGAGTCCCAGTTCACCGTGACCCTGCGCAATATTCCATAACTCGGGCGCTCAAGCGCTGACCTTCTTGAAGCAAAATCCGGAGAACGCCATGAAGATGACTGTAACCGCCAAGCGTCTTGCCACGCGCCGCCGCCGCGGATCGGTGCTGATGGTGGCTATGGGCTTTGTCATTGCTGTGGCACTGGCCGGCACGGGCATGCTTTCAGTGTCCTATGTGCACCAGGTGCAGATGCAGCAGAAAGCCCTGGCTGTGCGCATGATGGCTGCCGCCGAGGCCGGCATTGAGGCCAAGCGCGGCCGCTTCACACTGATTGCAGGTGTGCAGGATGACTGGTCGACTCTTTTGCCTACGGCGGGATGGAACAACATTGACGGGCCCATGCTGATCAACGGCCTGAGCGTTCAGGTCCAGGCCATGCCGACGGGCGGTGTGTCCGTGCCCAAGGTCCGCATCCGCGGCGTGGTCTCGACTATCGGCCGTAACCTGGCCGTGGAGTACGAGGCCAAAGTTCCACAGTTCAGTGACTACTCGGTGTTTGCCGGTGCCAACGCCATCTACAACCCCGGTGTCAACTACAAGTCGGTCGGCAACCACTATTCGCGCAACAACATTTACATCGACCCCACCTACACCGGTGTCGAGTTCTTCGGCCGCACCGAACTCTCGGGCACGGTCACCAGTTACGGCGTTGAGGGCGCGGCTTACAACTTCAAGCAGTCGCCGATCACCAACGTGGCGCCTCGCTCTATCGACTTCTCGGCGGTGAATTTCACCGTGCCGCGTGCCCGCGCAGTTACGCTGAGCCGGCTGTACAAGGAAAATACGCTGGCGATCAACTTCAACGGTGATGGCACGTTTACCCGGACGTATGTGCGTCGCCTGACCACGGCGGCTGCCAACAACAACCTGTATCCCACCAGCAACGCATGGATCAACACGGCCAACGGCGCGATTTTGAATGCCTCGCTCACGAACGCCGACTACGACGTGGCCAGTGAAGTGGTCAGCATTCCTTCGGAGGCGGTAATCTTCGTGGAAGAGGGTTTTGCTGACACCGTCGATATCCAGAGCGGCGCGCCGGTGGGTTCGTCCAACCGTTATGTTCAGCCCCTGCACCAGGCCACCAACTATACGCAGGGCTGGACCACCGGCTCGACCAGTGCCTGGTCGAGGCAGCAGCGCAAGGTTCTGCTGGTAGGCGGCACGCTGGGCCCCAACGACCGGGTCACCCTCGTCAGCGCCGGCAACATCATGACAGTGATTCGCCAGTGCCTGCGCTACCAGCCGCTGCTGGCCAACCCCAGCCTGCGCAATGCGAACAACAAGCAGTCCGCCGCGGCCAAGGCATTCAACTCGATGCTCGGCATCATCTCGAACACCGACATCAACATGGCCTGGCAATGGTGGACGCCTTTGACCTCGACGGAGCAGTGCCCCATCGGCGCTGGTGGCGGCACCTCGAACATCGCCGCCGGTCAGCCGGGTCAGTTCTGCATTGATGGCAACTTTGCGGCTGTAAACTGCTCCATGCCCGGAAACATCATCAACGGTACCTCGCGAGAGATCTGGTTCTGCGGAGGCAACGGCGGCAACGCGCTGATCAACTCGGGTCTGGGTAACATCTTCAGCCCAGGCGGCACCTGGCCCACGGCCGGCGCCCGCCACTATGACTGGGATTGGCGCCTTCAGGATACGGCTCCGCCGTACTACCTGCGCACCTACAACGTGAGCGCGCGGTTCATCCCCGGCACCTGGCGCAGCTACGAGTTCTAGCGATTACAAAAAATCGTTGGTGTAAGGCAGCCGCCCCGTCCATGTGACGGGGCGGATTGCTTTGAGTGCGAATTATGACCCCTTTGTGACCCCTTGCAGTGCAATGTTCTGACGGCGTGTTTGGCTCTAAGTCGAGGCGTAAATCGTTGTTGCGCAAATCGTTGTTGACGGAACTGACAGGCCCCACTATGTTCCGAACATCATTTCTGGCAAGGATTCTGTTCACCACTGACGGGAAAGGCCCATGGCAACGCTAGCCGTTGGCATCGATGTTGGTACGTCCTCGGTCAAGGCCGTGGCGGTCAAAGCCTCAGGCTCAGGCTACGCGCTCAAGAGCGTCGGGACGGCCGAAATCCGCCGCGCAGAATACAATCCGGAGGAGTCGCCACAGGCTCTGGCCGAGGCCCCGCTGCGCGCACTCGAACGCATCACCCAAGATGGCGCCTTTGCGCGGAAGCCCTGCGCATTTGCCGTCTCCGGTCCGCGCGTGGCGCCGCGCCTGTTCAAGTTTCCCAGCATACCCAAGTCCGAGGTTGAGCAGGCCGTGCGCTTTGAGGCCGAACAGATTATTCCGTTTGACCTCGCCCAGGCGGCCCTTGACTACGTGCTTTTTGACGAAGTGATGGAAGAAGGCAAGGCCCAGATGGAGGGCCTGGTCGTCGCCGTCCACAAGGAAGAAGTGGACAAGCGTTATGTGCTGCTCAAGAGCGCCGGCTTTGACCCCGTGGTGCTGGACATCGACACGCTCGCGTTGGCCAACGCTTACATCGAGACTGAGGGCGTGGGCGAGCGCGAAACCGTCGCCCTGATCAACATCGGCGCGCGTTTCACCAACCTGGCTATCACCCATGGTCCGCGCCGCGTTTTCGTGCGCGATATTGCCACCGGCGGCGACATGCTGTCGCGCGCGGTAAGCGAGATTTACGGCCTCGACTTGCCCATGGCCGAGAAGCGCAAGAAGGAAGCCATGTACACCCCGCTGGAAGACCTCGGCGGCGGCGGCGAAGAGGCCTTCGAGGCGCCTTCGGGCGGTACGGAGTCCGGCAACGAAGAGTATGTGCTGCTCGACGGCGACGAGACCTCCATGGGCCTCACCGCCGGCGGCAGCAACGAAACGCTCACGGGCGAGGAAGACTTCGAGGCATCCGGGCAGACGCAAAACGCCATGGGTGCGGCCCAGAAAGTGACGGCCAACCGCGCCGTGCTGGCCGATGCCCTGGGAGACCTCGTCAGCGAAATCCAGGATACGTTCAAGTACTACATCAACCGCCGCATCATACCCCGCGTGGACAAGGTCAAGCTCTGCGGCGGCACCTCAAAGTTCCCGGACATCGACGAGTTTTTCTCGAGCCAGCTCGGCGTGCCGGCGGCTTTGTGGAATCCCTTCGCACGGCTGGATGTCTCGGCCGTGACCAAGCGCTTCCCGGCCAACTTCCTGGATGAAATGGGTCCGTCAATGGCCATTGCGCTTGGCCTGGCGATGCGCTCGCTGTAAGGGCTTTGCAACAATTCGCGGAGAGCCTCAATGTTTGAACTGAACCTGATCAAGGATAAGGCCAAGGCAAGGCAGCGCCGGCGCGTTATCTTCTTGACCATCACAAGTATCTGCTTTCTGGCAGCGCTTTGCTCAATGTTCGTTTTGAGCCTTTACTGGTCGGAGTTCCAGGCGACCAAGACGCTCATCGCCGGCAACGACCGCACCCAGGCCAGCGTGAATCAGCTCAAGGGCGAGAATGACGTCAATGAGCCCCTGGTCAAGAAACGCCGCAACGAGTTGATCAAGGCTTGGGAAGAAGACGTCAATTTCTTTGCCAAGCGGCCTTACTACACGCCCGTCTTGAACATCATTGCCAAGGAAAAGCCGGACGCGCAGTTCTGGTATTCACGCATCGAAATCAACCCCATCACGGCTGCGGCCAACGCGCCCGTGAGTGCAGGTCCCGCCGTGCCAAAGGTCTTGGCCCCCCGCCGGCTCACCGCGCAGGGCATCATCAACATCAAGGAGAGCGACGTTCAGACCGAGAAGCAGCTCGATCGCCTTGTGGCCAAGATGAATACGATTGACGCGTTCGTGAACTTGGTGGGTGTGGCCCGGCCGTCGCTGGATCGCGCGTCTGAGAGCGGCCAGAGCCAGGGTGGCGGCGACTCCGGTCGCTGGAACGAATTCGAAATTTCGGGCACGGCAGGTGGTGCCGCGGGACTGGCTCCCTGAGTGTAGTTTCTGACTTACGGCGGATGATGGACTGGCGAGTACGGAGAAGCCATGGCAGACCAGGCGAAGTCTTCGGGAGATTGGACAGCGGGACTCATCGCGATCTTCG
>JABARW010000026.1 GCA_019186845.1 Planctomycetota bacterium
GACCAGTGTACTTGAGCGCGGTTTCTCGGCCAGCCACAGCCAAACTGAAAGCGATTGCCAACGTGATTTTAGTGTACTTGAGCGCGGTTTCTCGGCCAGCCACAGCCCGCTCCGTGGAATGTCGCAGCGGCTGCGCAGTGTACTTGAGCGCGGTTTCTCGGCCAGCCACAGCTGACGCTGAAAACATGCGCCGGGCGGGCGCAGTGTACTTGAGCGCGGTTTCTCGGCCAGCCACAGCCAATTGGCGCGAGGCCCAAACCCGGCCGGGAGTGTACTTGAGCGCGGTTTCTCGGCCAGCCACAGCTGGTGCATACCCTGCGCGAAGAGCCGGACAAGTGTACTTGAGCGCGGTTTCTCGGCCAGCCACAGCCGCTGACGTGCCCCCGCTTCGCGGGGGCACGTCAGCGGCTAGGACGGTCGCCAGGGAATTCGCCTTCTTCAACACAGCCATGCCCTACCACCAGGATGTCAAGCAGTACCGGGCCTGCAACACAGGCGGCAACAACGCACGGGCAAGCCCGTGCGTTTTCATTTCCAGCCCGTGAAGGCCTGAAGGAAGCGGCGGCGGGCCTGCGCCGCGCTTTCGCGCAGCCAGGCGTTCACGCGCCGCTCCAGGGCCACACCCGTGAGAATCAGCAAGCCGCTGCCAATCCCGATCCACCAGCCAAAGCCCATCCTCGAGAACGGAATGACCATGGCCAGGGTCACCAGCAGCCCCGCCAACGCCGCGGCCAGGCTGCCGGCCAGAAGGGCCCGCAACTTGAGCTTGACCGAGGCCGCCAGCAGCAGCGCGGCAGCCACGAAGACAGTGGCCACTTCACGGCCGTGGTCGAGATCCAGCGAAAGCAGCAGCAGGGGCGCAAAGAAGATGGTCAGGCCCAGCACCAGCTTCACATTGGGCGGGACTTGCTGCGGCCAGAGCAGGGGCGCGAATTTGGCTTCCACTACACCCACGCCGATGAACGCCAGGGCGGGGCCCGCAAGATAAGCCGCCAGGGGCTCCACCCCCAGGCGATGGAGGCCCAGCAGCCAGGCCAGCACGGCAAAGAACAGCGCGGCCCCCGAGAACTCGCGGATGCGTGAGAGCCAGGCCGTGGCCGCGAACTGCCCGCCCAGCGTGAGCAGGACCAGCAGCGCCTGGTCGGACTCGCCCTCACCCAGCAGGGCCTCGCCGCGCGCCAGCAGAGCCACCGTGACGATGGCCGCCAGCACCGCGCCCGATTGCGACAGGGGGTTCTCGTCGAGGCGCGACTTCCACAGCAGGCTGCCCGCGCCCAGGGCCGCGGCCAGGGCCGCTTCGCCCGCCAGCAGTGCGGGGCCCTCAAGCTGGGCGTGCGCCATGCCGAACAAGGCTGCAAGCGCCAGCGCCGCGCAGCCGAGATAGGCCAGGGCGTCCAGTCGCGCCGGCCTCCAGGCCGCCAGCAGTGAAGCCGCGACGGCCGCCAGAGTCAGGGCCGAGGAGTCATGGCCCGCACTGCGCGCCACCAAGGCCAGCAAGGCCCCCCCGCAGAGCAGCACCGTGGACACCACTATCAGCGAGAGTCCGTGCTCGATGTAGCCGCGCCGCCTGACCACCACGCCAAAGCCCATATGCGCGGCCGATACGGGCGTGAGGGCGAGCCCCAGCCAGCGCTCGTCCACCCCGAAGTGGCTGAGCGCAAACGCGACGGCGACCCAGCCAAAGAGGGCGGCCGCGACACTCTGGGCGGCGCGCAGGGGCTCTTCGCGGCGCAGGGCCGAGACGAAGGCCCCGGCGGCCAGGCTGGAAGACGAAAGGGCCAGGGCCAGGGCGGGCTTGCCCAGGCCGGCGGGCTCAAGGCGAACATCGACGGCCAGCTTGAGGGCGAACAATCCGGCCAGCACCGAGGCGCCTTCGCCCAGGCTGCGCAGCGTCCAGCTCCAGAGGGCCGCGGTCTTGCCCGACAGCGCGGCACCCTGCGCCACAAGGCCGCTGCCCACGAGGGACACCGTGGCCGCCGTGGCGGCAAAGGCGATGAGCAAGTCGAGGCCCGCGCCGAGGTGGGCCGCCGCCACGGCCGCAGCCGCGCCTGAGATGACCGCGGCCAGTGCATGCCAGGGCAGGGGCCGGCGTTGGGACGCCGCAATGGCGGCAAGGGATACCAGAGCCAGGGCGACTGCCGCCGGCACCCAGGCTTCGTGGGGCAGGGAGGCCGCAGCCAATGCCCCCAGCGCTGCCAGCGCGCCGATGGTGGCGCCACAGGCCTCAAGCGTGAGGCGCCAGGGGCGCGTGAGCGGGGCCAGCAAGATGGCCGCGTGGGCCAGAGCCAGAACGGACAAGGCCAGGGCGGCATGGGGCCAGGCAAGCTCGAGCTGCAGGGGCAGCGAAACAGCCAGGGCCGCCAGGGCCAGGCTGGAACCCGCCACCCAGGCGGGGGTGCGGGTGCGCAGGGCAAAATCCAAGTAGACGGCGGCGGCGCAGCCCAGCGCGAGGTTCACGGGCCAGGCCTGGGCCGGCGCCAGGTTCGCCTGCGCCAGTTCGACCAGGGCAATGGCCAGACCCAGCGAAACCAGGGCCGCGGCGCCCCACGTCAGGGACGCAGCCGCGCGATGGAGCAGGGGGCGCTGCTCAAGCCGGCCCGGCAGGCCCAGGGCCTGGCTCAGCGCGGCGCCGGCACCCACGACCAGCAGGGCCAGGCTGAAGCCCCGGGGCAGTTGCTCGACGTGCAGAGAGCGCAGCGCGGCCAGGGCTCCCACGGCAATCAGGTAGCCGACAACCGAGGCCAGATCCAGCGAGCGGGTCTGGCGCGCGGCCAGCAGGGCCACGGCCGTGCCGCCCAGGGCGGAGATGGCCACGTAGGGAAGCTCCGGCGTTGAAGCGGGCCAGGCCGCCCGCGCCAGAACGTGCAGCACAACGGGGGCGCCAAAGCCCACGGCCGTCCAGCCCAGCCACAGCCCCAGGGTTTCACGGGACCAGAGAGCGCCCAAAAGCGCGGCCAGGGCCACCAGCACCAGGGCGCCCACCAGGGCTTCGGCGGGCATGGCAAGGGAGTCCACGCCGTGCAACAGCAGCAGGAAAAGGCCCAGGGCGCTGACCGGCGCGGCCCAGGCCATGCGCTCGCGGAGGGACCAGACGCCGAACAAAGCCGTCAGCAGCGCCGCGCCGGTCAGCAGCGAGCCCCTGGTGTGAGCCAGGGCTTGCGAGCGGAGAACAGGGCGCAACACCTCCAGCCGGGCATAGTCGGCCATCAGCAGCAGCGCGGCCACGACCGAAACCGCCAGCGCGACGTGGAGCAGGGGCTCGCCAAAGGCCCCGCGCCGCCCGCGCGCCAGCAGCCACTCGCAGCCGCTCAGCAGAGCGGCCACAGCCAGCAGGGAGAACGCGCCATTGTGTTCGCCGGTGCTGAAGTAGCTCAGCCAGGCCAGCGATGACGCCAGCGCCAGGACGCCCGTGGCGTACATGATGCGCGGCAGGCCGCGCCCGAAGGACAGGGCCGACGCGAACAGGGCCAGGGCCAGGGCGGCAATGCCGACGGAGGGCAGGGCCGGCCTGCCGTGCAGGCTCAAGTGGATCAGAACCCAGACCAGCGACACGAGGGCGGCCAGGTGGGCGTTGACCACCAGGGGCAGGCTCAAGACCTGCGCCGCGTCCAGAGGCGTGCGAACCGCTTCCTCGCGGCCGCGCTCGTTGATCAGGCGCCCGCCGACGAGGGCCAGCAGGGACTCGCCGCCGGGCAGGCGCAGGCTCCATTGGCCCTGGGTGCGCCGCAGGATTGCAGCACAAGCCCCGACGAAGGCCAGGGGCAGCAGCGCGAAAGTGCCGTCGCGCAGCAGCTCAGGGATGACGGAGCGCAAAGCCAGGAACTCCAGCAGCAGGGCGCAGGAAGCTGTCAAGGTCAGGCCGCTGAGGAAGGCGAAAACCCGCGAGCGCAGCCAGAAGGTGATGCCCGCGTACACCAGGGCGCAGGCCAGGGCAATACCGCCCCATTGCAGCAGCGGCTGGTCAAAGGTGGCAAAGCCAAACACGTCGGCCGCCAGGCCGTTGAGCGGCAGGAACAGGGCCGCCAGCACGTAAAAGGCCCCGGCCGTGCGTTCAAGCTTCAGCCACTTCGAGAAGGCAAGACCCCCCGCGAAGATGCCCGCCGTGGCGGCCATGAAGGCCAGCATCTTGCCCGGACTGGGCGCACCATCGTGGGCCGTGAGAATGACCAGCGCCGCAATGGCCAGCCCGCCCACGCCCAGACCCAGCAGCAGCCGCGTCAGGCGCTCGGCTGTGGGCACGGCCTCGACGGGCTCAAGCGGGGGCGCGGCGAGCGCCGGCGCCCGGAGAATTTCCGTGTCGCCCCGAACCGGCGCCGGCACTGCGGCCGGCAAGCCGCCGAAGGCCTGGGCCGCCTGGGGCGTTGGCTGCGCATCTCGCAGCTCCGTGAGTTCTTCGTGCGGCAGCGGCGGGGCTTCAGGCAGGGCAGGCAGTTCTTCGGTGGATTCGTCGGCGTTGCGAGCAACCGCCGGCTGCGCCAAGGCTGGCCTTGGGACTTGCGCAAGTTCCGCGCGTGGAGCCGGGCGCGGGCTCGGCGCGGGCGCCAGGGAGGCCTGAGCCACGGCGGCGTTGAAGCGACTGAGCAGGTGCACGGGCGATATCTGGCTGGCGCTGTGGGCCAACGCAGCATGGAGCCCGTTGATGTAGAACTGCCGCATGGACTCGGCGGCCGCGGCGTCCAGCATTTTGCGCTTGGCCAGGAATTCGGCGTCGGCCTGCCCGCGCAGGCAGTGTTCAACCTGCACACGAAGAAGGTCGTCATCGCGAAAGCCGCAATGCAGGCAGCGCTGGAAGTTGAATTCGCGCCGCGCCTGGCAGGCGGGGCACCAGCGGAACTGGAGGGTGACGGGGGCGGCGGCGGGGCGCGTTGCCAGGGTAATCAGCAGGGCCACCAGGAGCACTACAACGAGCAAACCGAGGATGAACTCCATGGCGGCCTCCCTATATAACGCAAATATATATTGCCGTGATGTACATGTCAAGGGCTCCGCGGGGGCTTGCATCGCCGCCCCCGCTATCGCATCGTTCGATGCAGAATCTTACCGGAGTATCCCATGTTCAACGCCGCCATGCCTTATCGCCGCATGGGAAACAGCGGCCTCAAGCTCAGCGCCCTGGCCCTGGGCGGCTGGACCACCTTTGGCGCCAGCGTCAAAGACGAAAACACCATTGAAAGCATCCTCACGGCCGCTTATGAGGCCGGCGTCAATTTCTTCGACATCTCCGATATCTACGAGAAAGGCGAAGCCGAGCGCGCCATGGGGCGCGTCTTTGCCAAGCTGCCACGCCACGAGCTCGTCATCTCCACCAAGGTCTTCTGGCCCATGAGTGATGACGTCAATGACCGGGGCCTCAGCCGCAAGCACATTTTCGAGAGCATCGACAAATCCCTCGCCCGCATTGGCACCAGCTACGTCGACCTCTATTTCTGCCACCGCCCCGACCCCGAGACCCCCCTCGAGGAAACCTGCCGCGCCATGGATGACCTGGTCCATCGCGGCAAGATCCTTTACTGGGGCACCAGCGAATGGAGCGGCGAGCAGTTGCGGGCAGCTCACGCTCTGTGCGACCGCCTGAACCTGTACCGGCCTGCCGTCGAGCAGCCCCAGCTCAGCCTGCTCAAGCGCCAGCGCTTCCTCGACGACGTCAGCCCGACTGCCCGCGCCCTGGGCCTGGGGCTTGTCACCTGGAGCCCCCTGGCCAGCGGCCTGCTCAGCGGCAAGTATGACAACGGGCTGCCCCAGGGCGCGCGGCTGTGGCGCAGCGAGAACCTGCGGGCGAGCTACATCAGCGATGCCAACGTCGCGGCCGTGCGCAAGCTCAAGGTTGTAGCCGACGAAATGGGAGTCACGCGCTCGCAGCTGGCCATTGCCTGGGCCATGACCCAGCCTGGCGTGACCAGCGTGATCACGGGCGCCACAAGGCTCGACCAGTTCAAGGAGAACCTGGGCGCGCTCAAGATCAACATGACCGATGACCTCAAACGCCGCCTCGAATCCGCCATTTTGCCCGGCTGACCCCAGTACACGGCCCGCGGCCAAGAGGGCTTCTCCCGGCCGCGGGCGTGGCGAACAGTCCGTGTTGCGCGCTAGACCAGCCTCACCAGCTCTTCCAGCAACTGGCTGGCCGTGGTGATGGTGCGGGCGTTGGCCTGAAAGGCGCGCTGGCTGGTGATCAACTGGGTGAACTGGTCGGCCAGTTCGACATTGCTCTGCTCAAGAAATCCGCTGCGCACCAGGGCGCGGCCCGCCTGGCCGGGCTCGCCGATCATGGGCTCGCCGGAGTTCACGCCCTGCTCGAACAGGTTGCCGCCCAGGCTGTTGAGGCCGTTGGGGTTCGCAAAGCGCGCCAGGGCAAGCTGGGCGAGGCTGCGCACCTGGCCGTTGCTGAACAGGCCCTGGATGACGCCGTCTTCACGCACGCTGAAGTCCACGAGCGTGCCGGCGGCGTAGCCGTCCTGGGCGGTCATGAACACGTCCGAAACGTTCTGGGTGCCCTCGGCCGCGTAGGAGGTCATGCCCGCGAAGTCCAGCGTGAAGTCCACGGGCGTGCGCGCCCCCTGGTCGGAGAGCTGCAGCGTCAGCGTGGTGCCGGAATCGACGTCCATCAGGCGGCCGTCGGTGTCAAAGCTGAGCGTGCCGCTGCCCACCACGGTGTTGAGCGCCGAGCCGGGCGACAGCACCTGGTCCTGGCTGGTGGCGATGTAGCGAAAGCGCGGGTCAGCGTTGCTGCGCGCCTCCAGAAAGAACGTGAAGTTCACGTTGTGCGGCATGCCCAGGCTGTCATACACCACGACCGTGGTCGAGAAGCTTTCGCCCGAGGCGCTGGTCAGCTCCGTGAACTCGGCCAGCTTGGTGGTGCCGTGGCTGCCCTTGATGGTCATGGACAGCGACTGCACGCGGTGGTCAAAGCCCACGTTGCCGGAGATTCGCAGCGTGCCGGCGGGGCTTGACGGGTCAAGGCCGTCCGGCGGAACGTTGGGGTTGACCAGCGAAGCCACACCGATGTCCACCCCCGCAGCCTCATGAATGAAGAACTGCAGGTTCTCCGAGGCGGCGGGAGCGCGGTCCTTGTCCGGCTGCCACTCAAAGGTGATGGCGTTGCGGTCGAGCGTGCCGTCGGCGAGCTGGCCCACGGCCGTGACGCGCGCAATCGTGCCCGCCAGGCTGCCTGTCGTGAAGCGGATCATGTCACCCGCCTGCACGCCCGCAGCCACGAAGTCGATTTCGTCGTCGCGTATCGAGGCCGGCAGCGTGCCGTTGGGCAGGGGCAGGCTGCCCAGCATGAAGCTGTCCTGGCCGGCTCCCGCGCCGGCAAAGGCGCCCACGCCCGCGACATCCTCCTCAAAGCTGATGGCGCCGGGGCTGAACGAGGCAAAGGCTACCAGGAAACTGCCGGCGTTGAGCGCCGCGCCGCCCACGCGCATGTCGGTGATGCGCAGGCCGCCGCCTTGCACCGTCACGCTCAGCGAGGGCCCCAGCGTGGTGGCCGCGATGGCGTTGGCCAGGTTCTGGGCGGTCTGAGCCGGCGTGGCCCCCAGCGTGACGGCAATGTTGCCGGGCGTCACGCCGCCCTGGCCGTTGAGTTCGAACGTGAACATGGAAACGCCGTCGGTCAGGGTGATGGTGTCACCGTCGGCCGGCGCGCTCAGCCCGTTTCCGAAGCGGATCGAGCCCGTGGTCTGGACCAGGCCCGGCGCGGCCGCCGTGTCGATGGTCAGGGGCGAAGCGCCCTCCTGGCGCAGGGCCAGGCGCACCTGCACGGGCCCGCCCGCGGGAGCCACGACGCTGGCGATCAGCTGGGGGGCCAGCGTGTTGTTCAAGTTGAGCGCCGTGGCCAGGTTGGAGGCTGTTTCGGCGTCTGTGGCGCCCACGGCAAAATCCACGCCCGCGACAAAGGACTGGCCGCCGATGTTCAACGTCTGGCCCGCGCCAAGGCCGTTGAGCGTGAGCGAGGCATAGCCCTTCTCGCCCGACTGGGACAGCGTCTGCACCAGCTGGGTGCCGTCCTGCGCGTGCAGGCGGATGCTCGAAAGAGCCTCCTGTCCGGGCGCGGCGCTCTTGAAGATCCCCAGCGCGCCTGTCATCCAGTCGCGCAGTTCACCCAGGGTGTTGCCGCCGTCGGGGGCGGGCTGCCCCACCGTGAAGGTCCGCGCCACGTTGCGCGAGCCCACCTGTGCGCTGAGCGTGATTTTCGCGTTGACCTCCAGCCCCAGTTCGATGGGCGTGCCCGTGGGCTGGCCGTTGTTGGTGCGCACGATGGACGCAAGGGGCGTAGTGTTGCCGGCGGGAATCAGGATGCCGCCGACGCGCTCAAACAGGGGTTCGCTCTGCAGCACGGTGCCCATGTCGGCCACGGCGCCGCCGGAATTGAGGTTGCCGCCAAAGCCCACGCTGGCCGTCTGGCGCGCGATGCGCAGCTGGCCGATGGGCAGATTGATTTCCGTGGTGGAACTGCCCGTGGGCGCCAGCACGAAGTCACGGCCGCCGCCGGGCAGGGCGATTTCAAGCTGGGGGTCGAAGTTGGCCATGTAGCCCTGCACGCGCAGGCCGCTGGAAGGCTCGACGAGGTCGCCCAGGGCATTGAGCGAAAACGCGCCGGCACGCGAATAGGCCAGGCCGCCCTGCACGTTGCGCAGCACAAAGAAGCCGCTGCCCTCCAGCGCGAGGTCCGTGGCGATGCCCGTGGCCATGCGCGCGCCGTCGCCCCAGTGGCTCTGGATGCCGGCCACCTGCACGCCCAGGCCCACCTGCGCGGGGTTGATGCCGCCGGCGTTGCCCGCGGGCCCCTGCCCGTGGCGCAGCGTCTGCGAAATCAGCGTGGCAAAGTCCACCCGCCCGGACTTGAAGCCCACCGTCGTGGCGTTGGCGATGTTGTGGCCGATGACGTCGATGCTGGCCTGCTGGGCTTTCACGCCCGAGATGGCCGAAGTCAGACTGTTGAGAAGCGCCATGTTTCACTCCTGTCAGGGTTGGGCGGCTGGGGCGCCGTCGTTGGGTTCAGGTTCGGGTTCTTCCGCCGCTTCAGCATCCGCCGGCGGCGCGGCGTTTGGATCCACGATGGTGCTGCCGAAGTCCGCCAGGCCCGGCGCCATGACTTCCACTACGCTGTCCAGGCGAACCGGCACTTCGCGCGTCAGGGCCTGACCCTGCGCGTTCTTGACCACATTGCCCGCGGCATCCACCACGGGAATCTGCAGCGTAAGCGTGACCTGACCCTTCTGGATGGCCACCTTGCCCACGATGCCCTGGATGTCGGCCCCGGCCGCGTCCTTGGCCCGCACCACCGTGCCGATGAAGCTGCTGGCAATGGTGAGCTGCTGGAAGTTGAGGGCGCTGACCAGTTTCTCGATGCCGTCAGCGGACTTGGCTGAGCTGCTCAAGGTTTCCATCTGCGTCATCTGGCTGAGCAGTTCGCTGTTCTTCATGGGCTCCAGGGGGTCCTGGTGCTGGAGTTCGGCGATCATCAGCGAGAAGAATTCATTGCGCGACAGTTCCGTGCGGGCGCGCGCCGACTGTTTCTGCGCGTCGCTCACGGGCAGCGGCTGGAGCAGTGTGGGCATGGTTTGCATGACAGTCTTGCCTTTCCTTTACAGGTAACCTTCGACTCGCCCCGCCACGACGCGCGCGGCCATGCGCGCGGGCGCTTCAGCCTCGATCTCGCCCGGCAAGGGGCGCGGCCGGCTGGAGCCGCTCTCGCGCGGAGACTCCTGCCCCGAATCGGAGGACACATCGAAGCGGCCCAGCGTCAGGCCCTGATCGGCCAGGGCGGCCTGAAGCTCCGGAAGGTGAGTCTGAAGCAGATGGCGTGCCGCGGCGGTTTCCGCCACCGCGCTGCCCGTCAGCACCCCGTCTTCCATGCGCAAAGTCAGCTTCACGCTGCCCAGCGTGGGCGGAGAGAGCAGCAGTCGCGCCTCCGTTTCACCCTCGGTTTGGCGCAGGGCGAACTGGCGGGCAAAGCGCTGAACGACTTCCACCTGGCGCAGGCCAAGATTCTCGGCACGGGCCTCGGCAAAGCGGCGGCCCTTCACACGGCCCTCGCGCGAAGACGCGGGCGCCAACGCCACGGGCTCCATCGACGATTCCTGGGCCGCCGGATCCGCTGCGTCGCCCGACGGCGCCTGGACCTGCGGCGCGCCGGGCAAGGCCGGCAGGGGCTGCGGCATGGGCCTGGCGCTCGGGGCCTCGACGGGCGCGGGCTTCTCGAGCCTCGGGCCCGATGCCGCGTCGTGGGGTTCTTGCGAAGGCGAAGTCGCGTAGAAATCAGGCTTGGCCCCTGCCTGCGCGGGGTCTTGCGGCTCGGGCTCTCCCCCGGTTGCGGGGTCCTCGAGACGAGCCTCGGGCTCCAGGCTCGGCGGGGTCGCAGTTTCGGCGGTCAGCTTCGAAGACACATCCGGCCGCTCGGCGGGTTCCACGGGATTCTCCGCGGCTTGGGCCGCAGACCCAAGCTTCGCGGGCGGCGAGGGCTCGGCAGGCTCAGCGAACTCGGCTGCGCCCTCGCCGGGACTCAAATCCGGCTCCGCGAAGGGCTCCATTGGCGCCTGCGGTGTCAGTACTTCGGACGCGGCCTCACTGGCGGGCTGACCGGCCAGCTCGGCCGAGTCAGGCCTCAGGGGCGACAGCTCCGGCCCCTCAAGGATCTGGGGCAGGCCTTTTCCGGCAAACTCCTCCTGCGTGGCGGCCGGAGGCTGGACTTGCGGCTCGGCCGGCTCCTGAGCCGCCATCGCGGGGAGCGGCGCGGCGAGCTCGCCCTCCGGCGACCATGCCGGCGCGCTTTGCCCCCGGGCTTCCAGGGGCGCGTCAGGGGCATCTCCTGCAAGCTCAGAGTTGGGCAGCGCTTCAGTCGGCAAGTCTGCGCTGTTTTCGTGGGTGGCGGGCGCGGGCGCCAGGACGACGGCCTTGGGCGCAGCGTCCTCGTCCAAGGCTTCAGGTGCGTCCTCGCCCTGTCCGGGCCCGGTGGGCTTGCGGTTGGGTTGTGGCGCAGCCGCGGGCGGCTGGGGAGCCTGCGGCGCTTTACGCTCTATGGGCACGGACCTATCACCCAGCAGCGCACCCAACAGGCAGTCAAACTTCAAAGCGGCTTCGGTGGCGGCGCGCCGGCCGGTTTGGGCCTGCTGCAGTCCCGTGGCGGTGATGCTCGCGGTCATGGTCGTTTCCTTCCCCGCGCGGAAGATTTTTCTTCCGCGTTCAGGGGCCGCAGCTTCAGGGCCTTGAATTTCAGGCCTTGGCGGGCTGCTGCCGCCCTGCGCAGGTCAGGAAAGCGATTGCCGTGCCAATCAGACGCTGCCGCTGTCGCGGGCAACGCTTTGCGGGTGGAGGTTGGCCCAGAGCAGGCCGGAATCAATGCCCTTGGCCTCCAGAATCAGGTCAGCCACTTCACGCACACAGCCGCGCCCGCCCGCAAAGGCGGACACGAAGTGGGCCTTCTGACGCAGGAGGGAGTGGCCGTCGGCGGGAACCACGGCGATGCCAACGGCGGCGAAGGCCTCGAGGTCATTGACGTCGTCGCCGATGTAGGCGATTTCTTCCGGCGCGACGGAAAACTCCGCCCTCAGCGCGGCCATGGCTTCGCCCTTGCGCTTCTGGCCGGGGCGATAGGCGCTGAGCATGAGCTTCTTGACGCGGGCGCTGACCAGGGCGCTGTCTTCGCTGGTGACCACGGCCACGCGCACCCCCGCGCCCTCCAGCAGGCGCAGTCCCATGCCGTCTCGAATGAAGAAGGGCTTGGCCAGCTCGCCCTGGGGCCCGTAAAGCACGGTGGCGTCCGTCAGCACGCCGTCAACGTCGGTCGCCAGCAGCTTGATGCGGGCCCATTGGGCCTTGGTGGGCTTCATGATTCGCTCTCAGAAGGCGGGGGGTGCCCGTTGCCGTTCTTGCCCTCGCGCAGGGCGCGCTCCAGAAAGGGCTTGATGCGTTCCTCGAACATTTCATCGAGGCGCACGGCAATGCGGTTGTCAATGAACAGGGCGAGGTCAGGCGGCAGACTTTCTTCGAGCGTGCGGGCCTGCGCCGCCTGAGGCGCGGGAGCCGCCGCGGCGGGCACGGGCTCGGGAGCTGCAGGGGCCAAAGCCGCGGCTGATGCCGCGGCCGGTTCAAAGGGGTCGGGCGAGACGGGCGCGGGCGCGGCAGCCGCGGGTGTTTGGGGCGCGGGACGCTTGCGGCGGGGCTGGGTTTTGAGTTTGACCTCGACGGGAGGCTTTGCGTCGTCCTGGTAGTCGTCGTCAAAGAGCGACTTGGGGTTGAACACCCCGGCCTCCTTCATGCCTTCGCGAAAGCCTGTGAACATTTCGCGGGCAAACTCGCGCGCGCCGCCGGAAGCGAACTTGCTCAGCTTCTCCTCGAGGTCCACGGCCAGGCCGCCTGCCAGAGATTCGACATCGACTTTCTCGCCCCGGGCCTGAGCCTCGCGCGCCAGCCTTTCGGCCCGGCGCAGGGCGGCGGCGCGCCACAGGCGGCCCAGCCATACGCCGCCCTCGACCAGAAAGAACACGGGCAGGCCCGCGATGATCATGTCGATGGGGCTGCCGCTGGGCGAAATGACGGCGCCGATCAACACCGCGGCCAGCAGGGTGTAGCGGCGCTTGCGGGCAAAGAAATCCGGCTTGAGCAGGCCAAAGCGGATCAGGGGTGCCACCAGCAGCGGCAACTGGAAAATCAGGCCCAGGCCAAACGTCAGGGCGAACACCAGATCCAGGAACTCGCGCAGGGTGAACAACTGCTGCACGTCCAGTTCTTCGACGTTGAAGCTCATCAGAAACGGGATGCTGATGGGCAGCAGGATGTAGCGGCCAAAGGCCGCGCCGGTGAAGAAGAGCAGGAAAATGGACGGAATGGCAAAGAGGAAGAACTGCCTCTCATTGCGGTAAAGGCCGGGGGCCACAAAGCGCCAGGCCTGGAACATGGCAAAGGGATAGGTCAGCACGATGGCGGCATAGACCGACACCCGCATCGTGGTGGAGAAGGTCTCCATGGTGCCGATCACGCTGAACTTGATCTGCTCGGTTACCTCGCGCCCGTTCACGTGGTGAGTGACGACGGCGATTTCCTTGACGTAGTTGACGATGTGCGTGGCGCCCCAGGCAAACACGACGCTGAACGCCACGAAGAAGAACAGGGCCGTGTAAATCAGCCGCCGCCTCAACTCGTTGAGGTGGCTGGCAAAGGGCATGGGCTGTTCTTCAGCCATCGACTGGCTTTATACCCCGCCTCAACCACGACGGAAACGGGGTCAGCCCCGCCCGCGTCAAAGCCGCCTCAGGCCGTCAGGCCTGCTGGGCCAGTTCGCCGCGCGTCATGAACTCGGTCATGCGCGGCAGGGGCGGGTCAAAGAAATCGGTGGAAATGGCGTCGCAGATGTCGGCCGTGGCCTGCACGATGCGCGTACACTGCTTGTGGATGCCCGCCTCCACCGCCACGATCTTGCCAATCGTCGCCTGCTCCAGCTCCCGGTGCAGGGCGCTGAGCGTCGCCGCCGAGCGCTCGCCCATGGGGTTGTCTTTGCCGCGCACGCGGTTCATGAAGTTGACGGCACGACTGACGCAGTAAAGCACGGAGCGGGGAAAGTCGGGTTCAAGCATGAGGAAAGCGGCAATGGCGGTGCCCGTGAGCTGGGCGCCGGCCTGCTTGAAGAAGCTTTCGTAGCCCGAGCAGGAACGCAGCAGGGCCAGCCACTGGGCGCTTTCAGCCAGGGATTCGCGCTCGGCGCTGGTGGGCCCCAGGGCATGATACTTGACGTCAAGCACGCGGGCCGTCTGGTTGGCGCGTTCGAGCAGCATGCCAAGGCGCATGAAATTGAAGGGCTCGTTGTGCATCACGGTGTTGTGGGTCAGGCCGTGGAACAGGGCGCACTGCTCTTTCACGCGCGAGTAGAAGTCGTGCCGGTCGCGCGTGAAGCGGCGGCGGCCCGCTTCACCCAGCCAGAGCCAGAACGAGTTGAGCGCCTCCCACATTTCGAGACTGATGGTCTCGCGGATGCTGCGCGCGTTCTCGCGCGCCCAGCGCAGCGAGGACAAAATGGAAACCGGGTTCTGCTCGTCGAACACCATGTAGTCCTGTACGCGCTCGGCCTTGTCGGCTTCGGCCGCGCTGAAACGCTCGAGAAAGCGCGGCTCTTCGCCGGCCACGATCAGCACGGGGCGCCAGCGTTCCTGGTCGCGCAAGTTCGCGTCCAGCACCAGCAGCAGGTTGACATCGAGGAGACGGGCAACGTTTTCGAGACGTTCCATGTAGCGGAACATCCAGAAGCAGGCTTCGGCGACGCGGCTGATCATGGGAAATCCGCAGGGGTCATTCACAGAGAACGATGCACAAAATGTCACGGGCCAAGAGTCACGGGAAGGAAGCGGCAAACGGTGCCCGCCGCGCCGCCGGGCAACTCCTGTCTGGGCACCCGGCAATCAGCTCCCCGCCTGTTTCGCCTGCGGCCACTCTGCCGCACGGCTAGCCCATCACCCAGGTGTCCTTGCTGCCGCCTCCCTGGCTGGAGTTGACCACATAGCTGCCCTCCACCAGCGCCACGCGCGTCAGGCCGCCGGGCAGAGCCCAGGTCGTCTTGCCCGTCACGATATAGGGCCGCAAGTCCACGCGCCTTGGGCCCACGCCCTTGTCCACCCAGGTGGGGCAGGTGCTCAACTCAACGCGGGGCTGGGCAATGTAGCCGCGCGGGTTTTTGGCGATGCGCTCGGCGAATTCGTCCAGTTGTTTCTTGCCGGCCTGGGGCCCCATCAGCATGCCGTAGCCGCCGCTTTCATCCACGGCCTTGACCACCATCTTCTGCAGGTTGGCCAGAACGTGGCGGCAGTCCTGCTCGCGCGCGCAGATGAAGGTCTCAACCTGGGCCAGCAGGGGCTCTTCGCTCAGGTAGAAGCGGATCATGTCATGCACGTAGGGATAGACGGCCTTGTCATCGGCCACGCCGTTGCCGATGGCGTTGGCCAGGGCCACGTTGCCCCGGGCATATGCGCCCATGATACCGGGCACGCCCAGCATGGAATCCTCGCGGAAGACTCTGGGGTCCATGAACTGGTCATCCACGCGACGGTAAATCACGTCCACGCGCTGGGGGCCCTGGGTGGTCTTGACGAAGACCTTGTCCTGCCAGACGAAAAGGTCCTGGCCCTGCACGAGTTCGCAGCCCATGCGCCGCGCCAGAAAGCTGTGCTCAAAGTAGGCGGAGTTGAAGGGGCCCGGGGTGAGAATGACCATGCGCGGGTTGTCGCGCGGGGCCACGCCGGCGAGAGCCTCGCGCAGGCGCATGGGATACTCGTCCACGCTGCGCACGCTGGCTTCGGCGAAGATCTTGGGAAAGACGCGCTTCATCACGCGCCGGTTCTCGAGCACATAGGAAACGCCCGAGGGAGTGCGGATGTTGTCTTCCAGCACGCAGAATGAGCCGTCCGGTCGGCGGATCAGGTCAATGCCCGCGACATGCACGTAGACGCCCTTGGGCGGCTTGATGCCGTGGACCTGCTTGAGGTAACCCTTGCTGCCCTCCACCAGCGCCCGGGGAATCACGTTCTCGCGCAGGATGCGCTGCTCGCCGTAAACGTCAGCCAGGAAGAGATTCAGGGCGCGGATTCGCTGCTCCAGCCCGCGCTCCAGCTTCGTCCATTCGGCGGCGGCCACGGGCCGCGGGATGAGGTCGAAGGGGAAGATCTTTTCCACGCCGCGGTTGTCGGAGTACACCGAAAAGGTGATGCCGCCCTTGAGAAACGCGGCATCGGCCAGCTTCTGGCGGGCGCGGAACTCGCCCGTGCCCATGGAGTCGATGATTTCGACAATCTTGCAGAACTCGGCGCGGGGCGTGCCATCGGCCGAGAACAGCTCGTCGTAGGTGCCATCCTGCGGCTTGTAGGCCTTGAAGACGCGGCGGGTGGTACGGCGCGTCGACTTGCGGCGCGCGTTGACTTCACTCTCGGCCACGGGAGCTCCAATGTCGTGCTTGGGTGTACTTGCGGGAGATTGTAGCCTTGCCCGCCCGTAACGGCAGGTGTCAGGTGTCAGGTTTTGCGTTGCGGGCCGGCATGGCGCCGGAACGCCAGCGACTCAGGGCCCGCAATTCATGCGTATCCGAATCAAGCACGACACCCGTTATCACTACGGTCAGAAGGCAGCCCTGGGACCGCAGATTGTGCGCCTGCGCCCCGCCGAACACGCCCGCGCCAAGCTGCTGTCCTACAACCTCGACATCACCCCGGCCTGCGAGGTGCGCTGGCAGTATGACCCCTGGGGCAACCACATCGCACGCCTGACTTTCGCCAAGGGCGTCGAGCCCGAGGAGTTCCGGCTGGTCGTCGATGCCGCCTTTGACATCCGGCCCGTCAATCCCTTCAACTTCTTCATTGACGACCGCTGTCACGAACTGCCCTTTGGCTACCCCGACGGACTGGAACAGGAACTGGCCCCGTTCCTGCAGCACGAAAAGCCCTCGGCCGCCCTGAAGGCCTTTGTCGAGCAGGTGCCCTTCAAGGGCTACCCGACGGACTACCTGGTGGCCCTCAACACCCTGGTGGCCCGAAGTGTCCGCTACATCATCCGCAACGAGCCCGGCATCCAGACCAGCGACGAAACCCTGACCCTGAAAAGCGGCTCCTGCCGCGACAGCGCCGTGCTGCTCGTGGATTGCCTGCGGGCCCGGGGCCTGGCCGCGCGCTTTGTGAGCGGCTATCTGGTTCAACTGGCCGACGAGGGCAACATCCCCGACCTGGCCAAAGGCGTCAGCCGCGACGTGGTCGACCTCCATGCCTGGGCCGAGGTGTACATTCCCGGCGCGGGCTGGATCGGGCTGGATGGCACCTCGGGCCTGCTCTGCGGCGAGGGGCATATCCCCCTGGCCTGCACGGTTAACCCCGAGCTGGCAGCGCCGGTTACCGGCACAGCCAGCCGGCCTGCCCAGAGCTTCTCCTTTGACATGCAGGTGGAGCGCCTGGGCCACGAACCCCGCCCGCGCGTGCCCTACACCGAAGAGCAATGGCAGGCCCTGTGCGAAGCGGGCCGCCAGGCTGACAACCTGCTGGCCATGGGCGGCCTGCGCCTGACCATGGGCGGCGAACCCACCTGGACATCGCGCGAGCACCCGGACTTGCCCGAATGGAACAACGAAGCCCTGGGCTCCACCAAGTGGCGCCAGGGCCTGCGCCTCACCCGCGAGCTGCGCAAGCGCTTTGGCACGGGCGTACTCGCCATGCAGCACATGGGCAAGCTCTACCCCGGCGAAAGCCTGCCGCGCTGGGTGCTGCGCCTGCTCTGGCGCCAGGATGGAACACCGGTGTGGCAGGACGGCAGCCTGCTGGAGCTTTCAGACCAGCAGCCGGGCACGGGCACGCGGCTGAGCAGCGAAGACGAAGTGGCGCTGGCGCGCCGCTTTGGCCGGGAGCTGGTGAAGATACTGGGCCTGCGCGAGAACCTGATTCCCGGCTATGAAGACCCCTGGGTGTTCCTCACGCGCGAGGAGAACCTGCCCACGGATATCGACCCCCTCAAGCACGACCTCAAGGCCTCCGAGGAACGCCGCCAGCTCACCCAAGCCCTGGAGCGCGGCCTCAACAGCATTGTGGGCTTTGCCCTGCCCCTGCGGCGCCACCTGGGCCAATGGCAGACGTCGGACTGGACCTTCCGTCGCCGGCATTGCTTCCTGATTCCCGGCGACAGCCCCATGGGCCTGCGCCTGCCCCTGGACCGCATCCAGGGCCAGCCGCCCGAGGATTTCGAAGCCGACGTCACCTTGCCCCAGCCGCCTCTGCCAGACCCGCGGCAGGGTCGCCTGCAGCGCGAAGCAGGCGAGGCCCCGGCCGCCGGCATCCAGACAGTGGGCGGCCATGTTCTGCGCACGGCGCTGTGCATCGAGCCCCGCGAGGGCAGCCTGAACGTGTTTCTGCCCCCCTTGGTCAGCGCCGAAGATTTCCTGGCGCTGGTCACCGCTGTCGAGCAGGCCGCGCAGAACCTGCGCCAGCCCCTGCGCCTTGAGGGCTACCCGCCGCCGCGCGACCCGCGCCTGCGGGAGTGCCTGGTCACGCCCGATCCCGGCGTCATTGAAGTCAATCTGCCCGTCAGCGAGCGCTTTGACGAATACGTCCAGTGGATGGAGACCATCAACGACGCGGCCAACCACGCCGGCCTCTGCACCGAAAAATACCAGCTGGACGGGCGCGAAGTCGGCAGCGGAGGCGGCAACCACCTGACCCTGGGCGGGCCCACCGCGGCTCAAAGTCCCTTCCTCAAGCGGCCGGACCTGCTGGCGAGCTGGCTGCGCTATGCCCAGAACCACCCGAGCCTGAGCTACCTGTTCACGGGCATGTTCGTGGGGCCGACATCCCAGGCGCCGCGTCTTGATGAAGCGCGCATGGACTCGCTCTATGAACTCGAGATCGCCCTCAACCGCCTGACGGATAAGACCGGCTACGGCGCTCCCTGGTTCACGGACCGCCTGCTGCGCAACCTGCTGACGGACCTTGCGGGCAACACCCACCGCGCGGAGTTCTCCATCGACAAGCTCTACAGCCCCGACGGCCCCCACGGCCGCCAGGGCCTGCTGGAGTTCCGCGCCTTCGAGATGCCGCCCCACGAGCGCATGGCCGCGGCGCAGATGCTGCTGGTGCGCGCCCTGACGGCTCGCTTCGCCCAGGCCCCCTACGAGCAGCCCCTGGTGCGCTGGGGCAGCCGCCTGCACGACCAGTTCATGCTGCCCTACTACCTGTGGCGCGATTTTGAGGACGTCACGCGCGACCTGCGCCGCCAGGGCCTGGCGCTGGATGCCCAGTGGTTCCGCCCCTTCCTGGATTACCGCTTTCCGGTCATGGGCCTGCACAGCCTCGACGACATCAGCGTCGAGGTGCGCCTGGCCCTTGAGCCGTGGATCGTGCTGGGCGAGCAGCCCACGGGCGCGACCGTTTCGCGCTACGTCGATTCCAGCGTCGAGCGCCTGCAGATCCGCGTCGATGGCCTGACCGAGGGCCGGCACGTCGTGGCCGTCAATGGCTGGCACCTGCCCCTGCGCACCACGGGCAAGGCGGGCGAAGGCGTCGCCGGCGTGCGTTTCCGCGCCTGGCAGCCGCCCCACTGCCTGCAGCCCCACATTGGCGTTCATCACCCGCTGCGCTTTGACATCATCGATACCTGGGGCCAGCGCTCCCTGGGAGCCGTGACCTATCACGTCTGGCACCCCGAAGGGCGCGCCTTCGACAAGCCGCCCCTGACCGCCTTTGAGGCTGCCGCGCGCCGCGCCCAGCGCTTCACGACCCAGGGCCACCAGCCCTTCCCCGCCGTGCCCAGGCCCACGGAGGTTCATGGCGAGCAACCCTGGTCGCTGGACCTGCGGCGCTTTGATCTTGGCCGCCGCGTCTGAGCCATGTCCGACCTCGAACAGGCCATCGCCGAGCACGACGCCCGCCTGCGCGCGGCCGGCTTGAGCATCTGGATCGGCGGCGAGCCCACCTTCACGGATCGCTGGTCCTTCGACCCCGCCTGGAACTTCGCCGCCCTGGGCGCCGACAAGGAAGAGCGCGCCCGCCGCATGCTGGCCTGGCGCGCGCGGCGCTACCCCGGTTGCCTGATCCTCCGCACCCTGGGCCGGCAGTACCCCGGCGAGGAGGCTCCGCGCTGGAGCTACGGCCTCTATCGCCGGCGCGACGGCCACGAACTCTGGCAGGGCCCGCCGGACCCCCTGCGGCTTGAGGCTTCGCCCGCGCCGCAAACTGACGCCGCGCCCCGCCGCCTGCTCGACGACCTGGAGCGCCGCCTGCAGTCCGGCGGGCATGTCACGCTGCGCTTTGCGGCGCGCGAAAGCCAACGCCTGCTCTTCGGCCAACTAGGCGCCATGGCGCCCCTGCCCGCCGATGACCGCCTGCAGCGCCCTTCCTGGCACGGGCGCAAATTGCCCGAGGAGGGCGCCCACGATGACCTCGCCGCCGAGGGCTGGTTTCTGCTCGCGGCTTCCCTGGAACAGGGGCAGGTGCGGCTGGAGCTGCCCGAGTTCCCCGATGTGCCCTCGTTCCTGGCATTCCTGGCGCAACTGGCCCCGGCCGCCGGCAGCCTGCCCGCGCTGGTGCTGGGAGGCTTTGCGCCGCCCGTTGATGAACAGGTGGCCTTTGCGACCTACACGCCGGACCCCGCGGTGGTCGAGAACAACATGGCCCCGGCCCCCGATCTGGCCACCTTCCTCGCCTGGAATCGCGAACTGTATGATGCCGCCGCAGCCTGCGGCCTGCATCCCTTCCGCCTGCTCTTCAACGGCCTGGTGGGCGATTCCGGCGGCGGCGGCCACCTGACGCTGGGCGGGCCTGCACCGGACCAGAGCCCCTTTGTGCAGTATCCCCAGGTGCTGCCCCAGCTGATTCGCTACTTCAACCGCCACCCCTGCCTCAGCTACCTGTTTGCGGTCGATGCCGTGGGCTCTTCCAGCCAGTCTCCCCGCGCTGATGAGGGCGTTCGCGAGAGCTTCGAGGAACTCATGACCTCGCTGCTCCTGCTCTCGCGCATCGAACGCCCGAGCCCCGAAACCCTCGACGCCGCTCTCGCGCCCTTCATGGCCGACCGCACGGGTAACGCCCACCGCGCCGAACTCAACATGGAGAAGTTCTGGAATGCATGGCTGCCCAGGCGCGGCAAGCTCGGCGTCATCGAGTTCCGCGCGCTGCGCATGGCCCGCAGCCCCGAACGCGGCGCCGCCCTGGGGGCCCTGCTGCGCGCCATCGTGGCCATGCTGGCCAGACGCACGGCCCGGGGCCCTCTGCGCGACTGGACACTCATTGACTGGGGCGCCGAACTGCACGACCGCTTTGCCCTGCCCTTCTTCCTCAAGCGCGACCTCGGCGACGTGCTGGCCAGCCTCGAGAGTGAAGGCTTTGGCCTCGGCGCGCCCCTGACCCGCCTGCTGCTCGATGACAGCGACCGCGAAATCGCCTCCTTCGAACTGGGCCACTGCTCCCTGCGCCTGTGCCGCGCCGTCGAGTTCTGGCCCCTCATCGGCGACGCCGCTTCGCAGGAAAGCCGGGGCGCCAGGCTGATGGACAGCAGCTCGCAGCGCGTGGAACTTGTCATCCGCGCCCAGTCGGGGCGCACGGCGGAGTTGGGCCACTGGGAAATCGCCCAGGGTGCTTTCGGCTTCACACCCTCGCACGCCACCGATGACCGCGGCGAGGCCCTGGTTACGGCGCTGCGCTATCGCGCGTTTGTGCCGCAGGTGGGCCTCCACCCCACGGTGGGCGCGCAGTCCCCCCTGAGGCTGACGCTGCTCGACTTCACCCGCCGCCGCGCCTTTGAACTTGAACTTCATGAATGGCGCCCAGACGGCCAGGCCTATGAGGGCCTGCCGCGCGACGAAGCCGAGGCGGCCCAAAGGCGCGCCGAGCGCGTGAAACTTTCAGCGGTGGAGTTTCCGCTGGGCGGCTTTTCGCCGCCGCCGCAGGGCGCGCTCAGCCCCTGGTGCCTGGACCTGCGGCGCTGCTGAGCGCCATTCGCAATTCACGGCGCGCGGGCTACAATCGCCGCACCTCTCTTGGGCACGACATGGCGGGCACGCGCGACGACATCGAGGACTTGACGGGCACCATGCTGGGCCAGTGCCGCCTGATTGAACGCATCGGCATGGGCGGCATGGGCCACGTCTACCGCGCCCGGCACCAGGGCCTGGACAAGGACGTCGCCGTCAAGGTGCTGCCGCGCGAGCTGTGCAACAACTCCGTGATGAAGGAGCGCTTCCTCAATGAGGCGCGCACGGCAGGCCAGCTCGAACACCCCAACATCATGCCCGTGTACGCCGTGGACGAGCAGCAGGGCCAGCCCTACATCGTCATGCAGCTCATTGACGGCGTGCCGGTGTCCAGGCTCGTGGGCCGCCAGGGCGTGGACCCCCTGCTGGCCGTCAAGATCGCCGCCCAGGTCGCCCGCGGCCTCGCCTTTGCCCACCGCCACAGCACCGTGCACCGCGACATCAAGCCCGACAACCTGATGATCACCAGCAACGGCCGCGTGAAGATCACCGATTTCGGCGTGGCGGCCGCCCTGGGCAGCGTGCTCTCCGGCGGGCACTCCGGCAGCCCGCCCTACATGAGCCCCGAGCAGTGCCGCGGCGAGCAAGTGGATGGCCGCAGCGACATCTACTCTTTGGGCGTCACGCTTTACCTGCTGCTGACCGGGCGCCGCCCCTTCCTCGGCGAGACGCCCCAGGCGCTGATTCTCATGCACCAGCAGGACGACTTCCCGCGCCTCACGCACCTGCGCCCCGGACTGCCCCTTGAGCTTGAGCGCATCACCAACCAGATGCTCGCCAAGAAACCCGAGGCCCGCTACCAGAACGCCGAGGAACTGGCCGAAGACCTCGAGGCCGCGGGCGAGGCCCTGCGCAACCTCAGGCGCCGCACCGTCAGCGTCAAACGCTCCGACCAGAGCAGCATCTACCGTCTCGCCCAGAAGGCCGAGGAGGCCGCCAGCGAAGAGTTCAACCGCCACGAAACCGTCGAGCTCGCCATCCTCAGCATCACGACGCAGGCCGACGCCGCCACCGGAGATGCCCAGCGCGCCATGCGCCTGGCACGCTACGACGAGGCCCTCAAGCAGATTGATCGCGCCCTCAAGATCAAGCCCGACGACCCCCGCACGCTCCTGCTGCGCGGCCATATCTACCGCAAGCAGCGCAAGCTCAAGGAGGCCCTCGACGATTACCGCCGCGCCGTGGAAGTCAGCCCCGACGACCCCCGCGCCCGCAGCTTCCTGGGCGGCCTTCAACGCATGATGGGCGACCTCGGCGGCGCCAAGGAAAACATCATGCACGCCCTCAAACTCGACGCCATGAACGTCGAGGCGCGCATTTCACTCGGCAAGATCTACGAGAAGGGCCGCGCCCTCACCAGCGCCAAACGCGAGTATGAAAAGGCCGTCGAACTCGTGCCCGCCGACGAGCGCGGCTATGTGGCCCTGGCCGTACTGCTGATTGAAAACCCCGCACTCAAGGATAAGCACGACAGGCAAGAGCCCCTGGACCGCGCCAAAGAGTTGCTCGAGAAAGCGCTGGAGCTGAACCCCAGCTTCGCGGAGTCAGCCTACTGGCTGGCAGTCCTGACCGCGCCCGCGGATACACGCAAAGGCATGGATTATCTCGAGCGCGCCGTAAAGAACGGCTTCAAGGACCGTAAGCGCCTCAAACACAAGGCGTTTGCCGCGCTGGAAGCCTTCCCCTCCTTCAAGAACCTGCTCAAGGTCTTCGGCAATAACTGAATCCCGCCATTCCTGAACAGCCCGGCGTTGACACGCGGGGCGGGGCCGGGCGATTTTTCTTTGGGCGCAACGGGTTTTTGGGGCCGCAACTGTGTCCATTTGTTTCAAAGGGTGATGGGCAGCCACGCCGATAATCGCCACGCTCACACCGGTCACACGTCCGGCCACACGCCCGGCACGGGTGAGCCCGTCGCGGGCCACACCCCGGCCCACTCGCCCAACACCAACGCCGCACCCAACGCCGCGCGCGTCATGCCCCAGGAATCTGACTATTCCTACGAAGCGCTGCGCGCCGGCCGCGCCGCGCCCTGGCTCTCCAAGGTGCTATTGAGGCCCTGGCCGCGTCCCATTCCCGGCCCCTCGCTCATCGAGAAGACCGCCAAGCGCCAGCTCGAACAGCAGACCT
>JABARW010000084.1 GCA_019186845.1 Planctomycetota bacterium
ATTGCAGAAGCCGCACGAGCGCGTGCAAACGTTGCCAAGAATCATGAAGGTGGCGGTACCCAGCGACCAACACTCGCCGCGATTGGGGCAGGCGGCCGACTCGCAAACGGTGTGCAGCTTCTCGCGCTCAACGATCGCGTCAAGCTCAGCCACGCGCCCGTGAGTGGGTGTCGTCACGCGCAGCCACGGCGGCCGAGGGCCCAAGTTGGTTTTGCCGCGCCTGAGTGGGGCTGTTTGCATCGTTACCCGCCGGAGCCTGCGCCCCAAGAGGCCTAATGGCCCTTGAACGCCTTGAAGTGAGCTAGGCTGTCAACGTAGTGGCGGAACTTGTTGACCTTGCCGGCCTCGTTGAAACCCCAGAGGTGCATCTCGACTTCCTTGACCGTCCTGCCGGTGGCAACGACCTTGGCCTCGAGGTCAATCGGCACTGCCACCCACTGATTGTCTCCGAGCAGGGCCAGGGGCTGGAACTTCTTGATTTCTACCTGTCGAAGGGCGCCGAAGAAGCCCTCCACATGCTTCCTTCCCTTGCCCGGTTTGTACCAGGGGATACCGGAATCCTGCGCCCAACCCCATTCCCACTGCACGTCTTCCGCGAGGTGGGCAAGAATTGAAGGCACGTCGCCCTTAGCAAAGGCCGCATAGATGGCCTGAATCGTTGCTATGTGCTGGCTCATGTCAGTCTCCCGAGCGGGCGGAGTGCTTAGCCGCGCCGCTCCAGGCCCGTACTCTTGGTATCGAAGTTCTGGAGCTCGTTCTCGACGCGCATCATGAAGCGGCCGGCGAGCGCGCCGTCGACGATGCGGTGGTCGAAGGAAAGCGACAGGTACACCATGTCGCGGAAGCCCCAGAGATCCTCGGTGACCATGACCGGGCGCTTCACGATCTTGCCCGCGCCCATGATGCCGCTTTCGGGCTGGTTGATCAGCGGCATGCCCATGATGGGGCCAAAGCCGCCCACATTCGTGAGCGTGAACGTGCCGCCACTGGTGTCGTTGGGCGTCAGGCCGCCCTCCTTGGCGCGCTTGCCGAGGTCATCTACGGCGCGTGCTATGCCGACGAGATTCAGATCCTGCGCGTTCTTGATGTTGGGCACGATCAAATCGCCGTTGTCCAGGGCCACGGCAAATCCGAAGTTCACGAACTTCTTCACGATGATCTCGTCGCCGTTGATCATCGAGTTCACCATGGGGAACGCCTCCAGCGCGCGGCACGCGGCCCAGATGAAAAAGCTTGTGTAGGTCAGATTGAAGCCGTAGTCGGCCAAGAAGCGCTTCTTGATCGCCTCGCGGAACTTGACGATGTTCGTGAGGTCAACTTCGTGCACCTGGCTGACGTGCGCGGCGGTATCAAGCGTGTTGCGCATGGCTTTGACGATGGCCTTGCGCACCGTGCCCATCTTGACCACCTCAACGCGCTTGGCGTCGAGGCCGAGTTGTTCAAGCGTGCGCTTGGGGCCAAAGGCATCGCGGGGCGTGGAGGCGGGCGCCGCTCCAACGGGCGCCGGCGCTGCACCGGCCGCGGAAACGGGTACCGCGGCTTTGCGGACATCCGGGGAAGGGGCGGCCTTGCGCTGGGCAATGTAGGCCTCGAGATCATACTTGTTGATGCGGCCGTCCTTGCCGCTGCCTTCAAGCTGGCTGATCTCCTCAAGTGCGATGCCGTGCTCCTTGGCCATGGCCCTGACCACAGGGGAATAGAAGTTCTTGCCGTCGTGACGGGGCACAGGCGTGGAGCCCCCTGCCGTCACGGCCAGGGGTGCCTTGGCCGGTGCAGGTGCGGCAACGTGTGACGCGACCGGCGCAGGGGCAGCAGCGGGCGCGGCGGCCGCGGCCGCGGCCGGCGCGGACGCAGAGACGCCGCCGCCTTTGCCGTCAGTGTCGATGCGGGCAATGACCTTGCCCACTTCGACGGTCGCGTCCTTTTCAAAGAGAATGTCCGTTAGAACACCGGACGTGGGGGCGGGAACTTCGCTGTCCACTTTGTCGGTGGAAATTTCGAGGATGATCTCGTCCTTCTTTACGGTGTCGCCGGGCTTCTTGCGCCACGTCACGATGGTGGCTTCAGCGATCGACTCGCCCATCTTGGGCATCAACATGTCAACGACTGGCATGGGCTCACTCCGGTTGTCAGGGCCGCGAAGATACAAGGAAACCGGCCCGAATAAAGCCAGTCACGGGCCCTGCGTTTCTCACTGCGTGCGCGACCTGCCGTTGCCGGCGTGACGTAACCCTTAAGTCAGCTGCTTTACTTCAGATTGGCGTGAACAGCAAAACGGGCTGCGCTAGCGGCCCACATGCGGAGTCACGCCTGTCCTAAGGGGCCCATGGCACCCGTTTTCCCCGGTCCTGTCTTCAGGTATGCGGCGCCAAAGAGAATGCCGAGCAGCAAGTCCGCGCCGCCGACAACCAGGTTCGGCACTCCCACTCTTCCCAGCGAAAACAGCACCGCAACGGCAATCACGAAAGTGGCTTTCTCGACTATCGCCGCGATCATCAGCGGCCGGTGCCGGGCGGGGTCGCGCCCGATGATCAGGAACGCGACCTGCCAGGCCACCGCCACGCCGATGAACCCATAGAAATACTCGGGGTGCGTGATTGCCGGTGGGGTGTCCTGGCCGATCTTGTTCTCCAGCGCATAGAGCGGCAGCAGAACGATCAGCCCGTAAACACCTGCGATAGTGAACACACGACGCGCGAAGTTCATATCAAGCCCTTGTAATCACCGTCTCGATGTAATCGGCGGCAATGGCAATCGGCCCCCGGCCGCCATTGCGATCAAAGCGCCGAGCGAGGTCGGCGAGCTCTCTTGAAAGCGCCTCGCGGCGCACGGCATCCAGGGATTCAAAGGCCTTCAGCGTCGGGCCATACCACGTGCGGAAGAATGCCACGTTCTCCTCGGCCGAGGGGAAGCGGAAGATGGCCGTGCGGGGATAAACGGCAATCGAAGCCGCGTTGGCGCCAAAGAGCTTGCGCTGATGCGCCTCCTCGCCCCAGCGCACAGGAGGCTGCAGGCCCGCCACGGGCGGTATGTAGCGCGAGAAAAGCTTGAAGGTCTCGCCAATGAAACCGCCGGGAGTCCAGCAGGCCAGCGCGATGCGCCCGCCCGGGCGACACACGCGGGCCATCTCGGCGGCGGTGCGCTCGTGGTCAGGGGCGAACATGGCGCCATAAATCGAGGTCACGGCATCAAAGGAAGCATCGGGAAAGGGCAGGTCCTCCGCATCGCCGGTAAGGAACTCGGCGGAAAGATGCTCGGCGGCGGCGCGGATGCGCCCGCGTTCGAGCAGCGCCGGCACGTAGTCAATGCCCACGGCCTGGCAGCCGCGCCGCGCGGCGGCAAGCGCCGCATTGCCGCTGCCGGTAGCGACGTCAAGGACGCGCCAGCCGGCCTGCAGGTCGGCGGTTTCCACAAGGAGTTCGGCCTGGAAAACGATGCGCGCGCCAACGACAGAAAAATCGCCGCTGGCCCAGGTGGCCTGCTGGCGTTGCTTGACGGCGGCGAAGTCGACGGATGCGGGAGCAAGAATCTGAGTCACGTCTGGTTCTCCAAAAAGGTTCGCTAAATAGTACGATCGTTCGTTCGTTGAATAGTACAACCGGTCGTGCTATGATGTCAACATGAATGCAGAAAAAGATGCCGGCCACAGCAGAAAGCCCCGCGCCGACGGCCTCGCCAGCCGCCACGCCATCCTCGACGCGGCTTGCAAGCTGGCCACGACGCACGGCTTGGAAGGTCTCTCGATTGGTGAACTCGCCGAGCACATCGGCATGAGCAAGAGCGGCCTTTACGCCCACTTCAAATCCAAGGAAGAACTGCAGCTCGCGACAATTGAGGCAGCCATTGCCATCTTCAATGCCGACGTGCTTGAGCCCGCGCAGAAATCCCGCCCCGGGCTGGCGCGCGTGAATGCGCTCGTGGAGGCGTTCTTGGGCCATCTGCTGCGCCGCGTGTTTCCAGCCGGTTGCTTTTTCGCCACGGTCGCGGCGCAGCTGGCCGCGCGTCCCGGCCGCCCACGCGACAAAATCGTCGGCGTGCAGCAATCCTGGGCCGGCGAGTTTGCCAAAGCGCTGGAGCAGGCCCGCGAAGCCGGTGAGATCGCCGCAAGCGTTGATCGTGCCCAGCTTGTGTTCGAGATCATGGCCATGCTCTTTCTGGTCAATTTCGAGTGGATCGTCACGCAAGAGCCCGGGGTGCTCGACAAGGCCCGTGCTGGCGTGAAGCGACTGTTGGACGAGGCTTCTGCGGGACGCTCAAAGGCGAGGCGTGAGCGCCCACTTCAAACACACTGAACCAGTCTGGGCAGATGGAATTTATGTTGAAGGCGCATGCGGGTGCAGCGCCACCGCCCCAAGGATTTGCCGGCCGGGTTGCTCAAAGCGCGTCCTACGGAAGATTGGCGTAGATTATGCCATTATCAATGCTCGTGGGATGTTTCGTCAGCCTGATGTGCTCGCTGAGCAGGCACTCGCCGGTTGCCAGGTCGAATTGCCACTGGTGCCACATGCAGGTAACCACGCCGCGATGAACTATCCCATCATGGATGGGGCAGTCCATGTGCGGGCAGCGGTCCTCGCAGAGATGAAACGTGCCGTCCACGTTGAACAGTGCCCAATGGCGGCCATCTTCGCTGCGCACGGCCGCGCCCTTACCGGGTTGCGGAGCCTGATCGAGCGTGCAGAGTTTGACGCGCATCGGAGAACTCGAGGTCTGCAGCATCTGCATACGACGCCGCCACACAGGCAACTGGAGAATGTCCGGCTAGAGGCCATTGGGCCTGAGCTCTAAAGCCATCCGCAACTTCGCCAGGCTGGGCCACCGCGGGAATGAAGTTGACCGGTACAGTAGAAACGCGCACCTGCCAAGACCGTGATGCAAGCGCCCGCTCGATGTCGCCAGTCAAGTGTGCGAACAACGATCTCATGCCCGGGTGGTCACGTCCAAAGGGCTGCCAAGACCACCACGGAAACTCGTACTGGAACAGGACGTTACTGGCCTGCTTGTCCGGCACGGCAAAGGTCAACGTAAAATCTCCGTACGGCAACCATGTGCAAAGCCAACTGAAGAACGGATTTCCACGCCGTAGATGCACGGATTGCGAATCGACTTCCGCTGCTTGAAGCTTGCGAGAAGTCGCTACTTGCAGGCAGATAGTGCGCAGCGTGGCAATCGGCGCGTTTGTCTGGAGCAGCGTTCCAGTCATTTAAGAATGGTAACAACTGGCGCAGCGCGGCCACCTTTTTTCGTGGCTGGTCAGCGTGACGTGCTCAAGCTCCATTGAGTAGGAAGTGGGCGTTTCGACTGCTCCCGTGCCAAGCACCGGCGCGACAAGGTGCCCACCGCAGTGCTCGGAGATGAACAAGCCTTCTGCGCCCCCGCGCTCCCAGGGAGCAACCCAGGGAGTGCGTGGTGCCAGCTCCCCGGCAGGGTGGGGCGCCAAGACGATGTCGCGGACGCGTATGCGCATCTCTTCATTACAGCGTCATTTGCGGCAGAAGTTCAGTTCAGTGCGTCCAATTGCCGATGGTCCCAGATGGCCTCGCTGAGTCGCAGCGGGACGTTGGGACCGGTCTGAGCTGTCATGAACGCCACCGAAGTCAGCGCACGTTTGGCCCGCTACCAGTCCGACATGTTCGAAGTGGCGGCGGTGCCGCGCCTGCCGGTGGACAGCGCCCAGCTTCACGCTGTTGATCTCAGGCTGCCCGAAGGCGATGAGTGGCAGGCCGAGGACATCCTGCGGCTGGCCGCCGCGCGCGGCATGGACTATCGCGCGTTGTATCGCCGTGCCAGTACCCGGGATGACCAGGCCCTGGGCGAACTCCTGCGGCTGCGTTGTGACGCCTCGGCGGCCGAAGGACACGCCTGGTTTCTGCACGAGCTGCTGGACTTGGTAGGAGACGGATTCTTTGCCGAGATCCTCTCACGCGAAAGCGCCACCGATTGTGCCTGGGTGGGCGGACTGCTTTTGTTCAACATGGGCTTTGACCACGGTTACGAAGCCGAAGTGCTGGCGGCGTTCTCACGCCGCTACCCTCGGACCTATCTCGCCACGGTCGCAGCCTGAGTTCACTCGCGCGCCAGCTTCTGCAGGCGCAGCAGTTCCGCCAGAGCCTGCTCAGGGGTCATGCTTGACAGGTCAAGGCTGCGCAGGGCGCGGATGGCAGCATTTTCATTGATTGTGAACAGGCTGAGCTGCACGGCTTTGGGCCGCCTGAGCAAGGGCGCCTCGCGGTTGTCGCGCGGTGGGGTGTGGCTTGCCTGACCGCCGGCCAGGGAGGGGCTGTCGGCCTCGAGCTTGGCGAGGATTTCGCGGCCGCGCTGAACGACGGCGTGGGGGATGCCCGCCAGCTTGGCCACATGAATTCCGTAGCTTCTGTCCGCGCCGCCTTCGACGATCTTGTGAAGGAAGATGAGTTCGTCGTTCCATTCGCGCACGGCCACATTCAGGTTTCTGGCACCGGTGAACTTGTGGGCCAGCTGCGTCAGCTCATGGTAGTGGGTGGCGAAAACCGTGCGCGCCCCCAACTCACCCAGAATGTACTCGGAGATGGCCCAGGCCAAAGACACGCCGTCGTAGGTGCTGGTTCCGCGTCCGACTTCGTCCAGCACGATCAGGCTGCGAGCGGTGGCGTGGTTGAGAATGTTGGCCGTCTCGGCCATTTCCACCATGAAGGTGCTGGCGCCACGACCAATGTCGTCGGCGCTTCCCAGGCGGGTGAATACCCGGTCGCACAGCCCCAGGCGCGCTTCCCGCGCGGGAACAAAGCTGCCGGCCTGCGCCAGCAGCACGCACAGGGCCACAGTGCGCACGTAAGTGCTTTTGCCGGCCATGTTGGGTCCCGTGACGATGGCCATGGGGCGGTCATCGCCCAGGTCACAGTCGTTGGGAACGACTTTGCCGGGATCAAGCGCGCGCTCCAGCAGCGGGTGCCGCGCATCCACCAGTCTGAGCTCGCGGCTTTCGTCCATGTGTGGGCGCACCCAGCCGCGCGTGTGCGCCACCTGCGCGAAGCCGGCCAGGGCGTCAAGCATGGCAATCAGGCGGGCGCTGGCGGTCAGCCTCGCGCAGTGGCCGGCGGCCTGTTCGCGCAGGCGCGCAAATAGCTCTGCCTCGAGGGACTGGATGCGGCGCTCGGCGTTGAGGATCTTGGACTCGTAGTCCTTGAGTTCGGGCGTGATGTAGCGCTCGGCGCCTTTGAGTGTCTGCTTGCGGATGTAGTTGGCAGGTATCTTTGCGGACTGGGCGTGCGTAACCTCAATGTAGTAGCCGAACACCGAGTTATAGCCGACCTTCAGCGACCCAATGCCGCTGCGCCGGGCCTCCTCCTCCTGAAAGCGGGCGATGAAGGCCTTGCCGTCACGGCCCAGGGCGCGCAGCTCATCCAGCTCCGCACTGACGCCTTCTCGAATGGCTCCGCCGTCGCGCACCGTCTGGGGCGGGTCGTCTGCCAGGTGCGCTGCGAGCAGGCCGCGCAAATCGTCCAGGGTGTCCAGGGTGTCGCCCGCGTAGGCAAGCAGCGAACTCTCGGCCCCGGCGGCGGCGTTCCTGATCAGCGGCAGCCGCGTGAGGGCCTCGCGCAGCGCTGCCAGATCGCGGGGCAGCGCCCGGGCTGAGCCCACCTTGCCCGCGAGGCGCTCGATATCCGGCAGGCCGTCGAGGGCGTCGCGCACTAATTTGAGCCGCCGCGGCGTGCGGACCAGTTCTTCGACGGCGGCATGGCGCGCGCTGACATGGCGGAGTTCAGTCTGCGGGTTGACCAGCCACGAACGCAGCTCGCGGGCGCCCATGCTGGTGCAGGTTTCGTCGATACAATCCAGCAGGGAGCCTCGCCGCTCGCGTCCGCGCAGGGTCGCTACGACCTCCAGGGCGTCCAGCGTCGCGCGGTCCAAAGCCATGACGCTGGAGGGCTCAAAGCGTTCGAGGTTGCGCAGGTGCGCAAGCTTGCCGCGCTGGTTCTCCTGCAGGTAACTGAGCAGGGCTCCGGCGGCTGCCAGTTCAATGCCGCTGGAGTTTTCAAATCCGAAGCCGGCCAGCGTCTGCACTCCGAAGTGGGCCTTGAGGGCACTGATGGCCCGGATTTCGTCGAAGCTGAAGTCGGGCTCGGCGGTCAGTGCCGCGGAGGTCAGGGCGCGCAGGGCATTGAGTTCGTCGCGCTCCCGAGACCAGTAGGCCTCGGTGAGCAGAAGCTCTGCAGGCTCCAGCCGGGCCAGCGCCGAGGGCAAATCTTGGCGGGATAACGTCGTGCAGAGAAAACGGCCCGTGGCCAGCTCGGCCCAGGCCAGGCCGCCCGAGTTGCCTGACGCAATCCAGGCCGCAATGATGTTGGCCTTGCGCGCATCGAGCAGCGAATCCTCCGTCACCGTGCCGGGCGTGATTACCCGCGTGACCTCGCGCTTGACCAGACCCTTGGCCAGTGCGCTGTCTTCCGTCTGCTCGCAAACCACCACGCGCAGCCCGGCTTCCAGCAGGCGCGGCAGGTGTTGATCCAGGGCTCGAAGCGGAAAGCCGGCCATGGGAATGGCCTGACCATCGAGCTGTTCTCCCCGCGAAGTCAGGGTGATGCCAAGGACGCGGGCGATTTCCTTGGCGTCGTCGAAGAAGGTCTCGAAGAAGTCGCCAATCTGGTAGAGGAGCACGGCGTTACCGTGAGCTTCCTTCAGCTCACGGAAGTGCTTCATGGCGGGAGAGTCTTCGCCGCGTGCCATGGCGGCAACTTAGCCAAAACCCGGGCGCATTTGCCAATGCCAAGCGGTGGGGGTTGGGGCAAATGATGGTTGCCAACGGGGGCTGTCCATTCGAATATCGCGTTCCATGTTCAGGCTCGTATTCCAGAAGTCCGACTTGGCGCCGCGTGCCATTGCGGGGCCGGTCATCATCGGGCGCAAGGCGCCGGCCGATGTGCTGGTCGCCGATGCTACCGTCAGCGCCAGCCATTGCCGGCTTTCACCCCGGGACGAAGAGTCATGGACATTGGAGGATTTGAAGAGCACCTCCGGTACCTTCATCAATGGTCGCCGCGTCAGCCAGGCCGTGGTGCACCCCGGCGATGTCATCACCGTGGGCAAGCAGAACATCGTGCTGGAACTGACCGGCGGGCCCACGGCCACCGAACTCATGCTTGGCGTGGCTACGATGTACAACGCCGCGCCGGTAGTTGCGGAGGAACCCCAGGCCGCGCTGGTGCTGGTTTCCGGCAACTTTTCGGATCGGGTCACTACATTGAAGAAGGACGTGACCAGCATCGGGCGTGGTGCGGACAATGCCATCGTCCTGCGCGATGACACCAAGGCATCTTCGAGCCACGCCATCATTTCCCGCGCGGGCAGCAAGTGGTTCATCACTGACGCAGGCAGCATCAATGGCACCAAGGTCAATGGACAGCGCATCACCTCCGAGACCGCCCTGGCACATGGCTACCAGGTAGCCATTGGCGAGCAGGTGTTCCAGTTCGTCGTCAAGGGAGCCGAGGCCAGTGAGAAGACCGTGCCCAGCTCTACACAGGAGCTTCCTCAGCTTCCCGACTCCGAGAACAAGAGCGACAACGCCGGGCTATTCGCATCCCACGATGACTGGCGCAAGGCAGACCCTGCCCCGGCTAAAAGCAGCGGTCAACTGGTGCTTGTCCTGATCGTGCTGGTGCTGGCCCTGGTGGGCATTGCGGGCCTGCTGTGGATGTCGGGTGTTCTTAAGTTCTGACGCGGGGTAAGCGGCAGACGAAGCGAGCGCCACCCTGCGGCCGGTTCTGGGCTTCAATGGAGCCCCCTTGGGCATGCGCGATCTTGCGGCACAGCGAAAGCCCCAGCCCCGTGCCGCCAGCCTTTGTGGTGAAAAAGGGTGAGAAAAGCGAACCCAGACGCTCCGGGGCGATGCCCGGCCCTTCGTCTTCTACTGTAATGATGCAGGACTCGGTGGTGAGGCGGCCCAGGACGCGCAGCGTGCCGCCATCGGGCATGGCCTGCACAGCGTTGGCCAGAAGATTCAGCACCAGTCGTGCGGTCAGGTCCGGATCCAGCAGCGCCTGGCCTTCATCAACCTCAACTTCGAGTGTGATACCGCCATCGCCCAACTCCTGCGTGGCACAGTTCACGGCATCCATGATGACGCTGCACAGCGATACGCTTCTGGCCTGGACCTGCAACTCGCGGCTGTGCAGCAGAACGTCGCGCACTACGCGATCAAGCCGCGAGACCACACGGCGAATCTTCTCAACCGTAGCGACGCCATCGGCGCTGAGCCCGCCCCGGTCAAGCAGATCGAGGTAGAGCCGGATGCCGCCCAGAGGATTGCGGATCTCGTGAGCCACACCGGCTGCAACTTCGCCCAGTGCCGCCAGACGTTCTTTGTGGGCCAGCAGGTCGTTCTTGCGGGCGACCTCAGACTGCAACTCCGAAACGCGGGCCAGCAATTCATCATGGGACTGCCCCAGCCTGGCCAAGGCGAGGTCGTACTGAGCAAGAAGTTCGTGAAAGGTTGCCTGAGATTCGACGCTGGCCACGGGTGCCTCCGCCCAGGTTTGTACAGTTTATAGATTTGATTGTCTATGTAAATGTGTCTATACAACTCGGGGCCGTCATGCGCGGGTCATGGTCCAAACGCTGATTGCGCAGGCGCTTGACTCATTTCCCGCCCCCGTTAGCATTGCGCCCAAGCCACAAACCTCGGCTCCCCCCGAAGGAGTGCTTTCCCGATGCTGCAGAGCATTCTGCGTCGCGTGGTCGTCATTGCCACGCTGAGCGTTTCTGTTGTTGCCGCCTTTGTGCTGATGCCGTCCTCCGAGCCGACACTGGCCCAGGCGGGTGACCCCGTTCTTGAAAAGACGCGAGAGGGCCTCAAGCTCTACAAGCGCGGCGACTACCGGGGTGCGATCTCCAAGTTCGATGAGGCCCTGGCCCAGAATCCGACTGACGAACAGGCGCGCATGCTGCGCGACGAGATCAACGAACAGTTGGCCTTGGATTTCGTAAACAACAACATTGCCGACGCGGGCCTCTCCGGCCGTTATTCGCGATTCGGCAAGTGGGTTCTGGCGGGCCGCAAGAAGGCCGGGTATCCCTCCCGCGAGAACAACGCCGAGCAGATCAGCGCGCTCGTGGCTGACTACATGAACGATGCCAATGACGTGCGCAATCTTGAGCGCGCGGCACAGATCAGGGATCGTTTTGGCGACTTCGCAGTGCCCGAGATCGCCGAGAAGTACATGGGCAGCGAGAATCAGAGCTTCCGCTACCGTTCCCGCTCGCTGCTTGCCACGCTGGGCGCTCAGGCCGTCAACGCCATCATTCAGTGCATGCAGAGTGAGAACGCCCTGGTGCGACAGACGGCGGCTTTGGCCCTTTCCGACCTCTCCGATCCCCGGGCATTGCCCGTGCTGGCCAAGCACTTCCAGTTGCGCGGCGAGGAAAGCCAGGTGGTGCAGGCCTGCGGCTTGGGTGTTTCCAAGCTGCGCGCCATGATGCCTGAGCAGGAACGCAAGATTGAGTCGGCCCGTGAGCTGTGGTTCTTCCAGGCCGAGAGCTATTACCGCAACAACGCTGCGGGCGGCTTTTACAAGAACCGCCTGGTCGGCACGACTTACGCGGGTCAGTTGCCTGTGCTCCTGCACGGTACGGACCGCACCTACACCGTCTGGAAGTGGGTGGAAGCTGCCGGCGAGCGCAAGCTCCTGGGCCAGGAAGTTCCGCTTTGGGCCTACGCTGATGTGCTGGCCGAGGAGTCGGCTCTGCAGGCCTTCGAGCTGGGCCTGACGGCCGCGGGCGGAAACGCCCAGAACGACGCTTTCGTGCGTTCCACGGAAGCCCTGCTCTCGTGCATCCGCATGCACATGTTCATTGAGGCCAAGGCCCGCTACAGCAGCCAGGACCAGGCTGAGCGCGCTTTCATCATCAACACGATCGGTGTGCGCGGCATGCTGCCCACCTCGCGCGGCTTGGGCCTCGCGGCATCCACGGGCACCACCCGCCTCTATCTGGCGCTGGAGCGCAGTCTGGCCGATGGCTACCCCGAAGTGTCTGTCGGTCTCTGTGACGCGCTGGCGGAACAGGATGTGGTGGCCAACATCGGCACCAACACGGCGGCCCCCCTGGTTCGCGCCCTGACCGATCCCGATCGCCGGGTGCGCTATGCGGCGGCTCGTGCTCTGACCCGCTTGGCCCGCGAGAAGGATTTCGGCAACAACGCCATTGTCGAACAGGTCATGACCATGGCTTTGCAGGAAACGGCCGCGCGCAGTGTCCTGGTCATTGCCGAGGATGAGGCCCTGCGTAATCGCCTGTTGGCCGACCTTGAAAGCATGGGCGTCAATGGCATCGGTGTTCGCACGCTGGAAGACGGCGCACGTACGGCTACGCTGCAGCCCCTGGTAGATGCCATCATCATTCAGGGCGACTTGGCCCTTTCGCCGACGTACTACTGGGAGCCCCAGAAGGACTCCTTCGAGCGCGGAATGAACACCCGGCTCGAGACGATCTTTGACCTCCTGGCGGCGGACGTTCGCACCAGGATGATCCCGATCATGCTGGCCTGCAAGCAGGCGGAAATCGTCGAGCGCAAGTCCACCTTGGGGCCGGTCATGGCACGGGCTTCCGAAACGCTGACGGATCAGAGCTTCTTTTCCTATTCGCCCGAGTACGGGACCGATCCGGCGGCCATCAAGGCGGTACTGCAGAGTTTCTGGGACAAGAACCCGGAGAGCGCCAAGTCCAAGACCAACCAGCTCGTCGAACTGGCGGCTCAGGCACTGGAGAAGCTCAATCCCGGTGCCACTAAGTACGACGTGCGCAAGTTGCTGGTGGCTCTCTCAGGCGGCTTGCGTCTCGAAGGCCGCACCAGTGAAGCCCGCGCAGCCATCTGTCGCGCTATCGGTGCACTGGTGGCTGATTCGCGCCGCATTGACGCCGGCTGGGTGCGCACCAACCTGCTGCCCAACCTGATTGACACGCTCAACAGTGAAGATCTGGTTGACGAGCCGGACGTTCGCACCGCGGCCTGCTTCGCGCTGGGCCAGTGCTTCCACTACCATCCCCAGTCCTTCAATGAGGATGCCTACAAGGCACTGCTCAAGATGCTGCGCTACGAAATCGCGCTGGACAGCATCCAGAACCCGGACCGTCTCGAGGACGCAGTCAGCCGGGTAGCCGCGACACGCAACGAGGCGGGCATGGCGCTTGGTCGCGCTCCGCTCAATGACGCGCAGCGCTTGGAAGTTGCCAAGGCCCAGGCAGTGTTCCCGCACGAGCCGGCACCCGATCGTCGCACGGCCAAGTAGTACGCTTTGAAGACATTCAAACCGCCCGGCCAGTGCCGGGCGGTTTGCTTTTCACAGACCGTGATAACATTCAAAACATAAAAAAAGTAAAAGATGGCGGGCCGGCTATCATTCCCTTCATGGTACCGAAGGAATTACCCCTTGAGGTGCTGGACAACCTTCCCACACGGAGGGTCAAGCCCATCGTCGAGCAAGTGGGGCCCAGAATCGCCACGGTCCAGGCGCGGGCTGCCGCTGCGTTCTCGCTGGGCGATCTGAAGGTGTTCGGCGTGCTGGTTTCGGCATTGGGCGTCGCCGTGGGCCTGGCGGTCATGGCCCTGGCCTTTGGTCTGGGGGCCAGTATGGAGGTTCCGCCGCAGGAGGCGCCGCCAGCCGGAGATCGCCCCCTGGGTCCCGGCTTGGGCAGGCTCGCCCCGGCCCCAAGAGAGAACCCCTACGACGCGCGCAATCAGCTTGCTTGCGATCGTGGAGATGAACTGCTCAAGGCCGTGGACGCTTATGCCAGCCGGAGTCCTTCAGTCCCCCTGCTGATCCAGACACACTGCGCGCCGCGGCAGTGGCAGGAGACTGTGCCGCCCCCACGGCCCAGGCCAAGCCAGGAAGTGCATGAGCCGGTGGAGCCTCCTCCGTCGCCCAAGCCAGAGCCGCCCCCCGTGGCCGTGCAGCAAGAGCCGCCGCCCCCGCCCATGCCAGGCTCCGTCGCCGCGGCGCGGCCGCCTGTGGACCAAGCCGTGCCGGTCAACGAAGACCTGGCCCAGGTGCTGGACGGCACTCTGGCGCCGCGGGCGCGATTTGCGGCATGGGCGAGGCTTTCACCGAGACTGAACTCTTCGGGGGCGGATCTGGTCTTGCTGGCGCAGATGCTCGGCGAGGGCGGCAACCTCCATCTGGAGTGGAGTATCGTGGCCCGCCTGCGGGAGCTGACGGGTCAAGACTTCGGGCGTGATCGTGCGGCCTGGTCGGAGTGGCTGAAGGATCCAAAGCCCGTGGCGGTGCGTTGAAACGGCCGTCAGGCCTCGCTGCGTTCGATGCGGCGGCTCTCCTGCTTGTCTGCCGGCGGTAGTTCCACCACGAATCGGGCGCCTCCCAGTCGTTCGCTGCGTTCCACCCGTACCTGCCCGCCGTGGTTGGTCACAACCGTGTGCACGATGGCAAGGCCCAGGCCGGTGCCCTTGCCGGGTTCCTTGGTCGTGAAAAACGGATCGAAGATCCGGTCCTTGATCTCGTCGGGCACGCCGCTGCCGCTGTCCTCGACGGCGTAATCCACGCCGTTGCGCGCGTTGGCTGTTACGCTGACGCGCACCGTGCCGCCCTCGGGCGCGGCATCGGCCGCGTTGATGACGAGGTTCATGAGCACCTGGCCCAGTTCCTCTTCGTTGCCGTAAACCAGGGGCACGTCGGCCGCGATATCTTCCTCAATCTGGATCTTGCGTTTTTCCAGCCGGTGCTTGACCAGAGGCAGGGAGCGGCGCAGGGGCCGCGATGCCTCGAAACGCTCCGGTTTCATGTCTCGGCGGCGCGAGAAGTCCAGGATCTGTTTCATCAGCTCTTCGATGCGACCCAGGCCTTCCTCGATCAGGCCGATGTAATCCCGCGCCCGTTCATCCAGGCCCTCCCGCATTTTCAGGCGACGCGCCGCGTTGAGCATTCCGGACAGGGGATTGTTCACCTCGTGCGCAAGGCCGGCTGCCAGGGTGCCCGTGGCAGCCAGGCGCTGGGCGATCACCAGCGACTGCTGTTGTTTCTGAATCGTGCGCGTGGCGTCTTTGACTTTGCCCTCGAGGTCCTGCTGATAGGCCTTGAGCTCAGCGAACATGCCATTGAAGGCGGACACGAGCGTGGCGACTTCGTCTCCTCCCTTGAGCCCCTTCACCTGAAGGCCCGCCGTGCCCTTCACAATCATCTGGGAGTCCGCCAGAACGTTGTCCAGGGGTGCCAGTACAAAGCGCCGCAGCGCAAACGTCAGCAGGACGAATACACCCGTCATGGCTACGCCCAAGGTCACGAATGCCACGAAGGCCAGGGGGGCCAGATTGGGCGGCTCGGCCTCCGGAAGCACAGGCGCCGGTGCCTGTGCGATGTTCAGTCGCAGGCGCAGAACACGTGTGCAGCGGCCCTCGGCGTCGGTCTGGCGCGGGTAGGGCAGGAAGAGTACGTCGTCATGGAACTCCCGCCGCCTCGTCTCAAACACGCGCTGGATGGCGGCGCGCTCGTCTGTGCTGGGCTGAGCATTGCTGCCCTCGGGTTTCTGGTGCTGGACTTCAAGTTGGTCCTTCTCTTGCGTGATGATGGCCGTTTCACGGATGCCGTTGCCGGGGTCTCTCAGTTTGAAGGCAATCTCCGGCTCGGGGTAAGCCATGAGTTCTTCGACCCAGGCCAGCACAAGGCTTTCCACGGCGCGCTTGGCCGCCCGCTGCTGTTCTTCGCGGTACTCACGAAGGTTCTTTTCCGTGGCTTCGCGCTGTTTCTCGCTCGCGGCTTTTAGGTCGTCGCGCGCGCGCAGCCCCAGCACGAACAGGGCCGAGGCCAGCAGCAGCGAGGCGGCAACCACGCCAATGGCGATCTTGGTGCGCAGCGACATAGGCCTGCACTTGTATCTGTCCGACGGGGGTTTGCCCACAGTTTAGCAGGCCGCCACGCTGCATGAGCCAGGGCGCGCTTCAGGGAGCTTCCAGTGTCCAGCCGCCCTCGGTCTTGACTACGCGCCGCCTCACGCAGAAGAAGCGCTGGCCGGGGCTCTCGCTGAGGCAGAGGCGCAGCCAGCGGCCCTCGAGCGCGTCCAGATCGGCCTCGTTGATTGTGAAGCGGGCGATGCGGGCGGCGCCCGCCTCCACTTCGTGGCGAGAGCGACGCGAGAAACTCGAGCCTTCGTCCAGGACGTCGAGAATCAGCGAGCGGCTCTGCCCGCTGTCGTTGACGATGCTGGCGCTCAGATCCGCATGATCGTGACTTGGACCCGCTGGGGTCAGTGTGACTTCGTTCAGCTTTATATCCGCCTTCACGGAAAGGGGGCAGTCGTGTCGGCACGCCACTCGCGTTCCCTCGCGACGCAGAGTCACCCTCAGGGGAAGAAGCGCCCGGTCCAGCGGCATGTCGTTCATGGGCCGCAGCTTGAACGAGAACCTCAGGATTTCCCCGGCTCTCACTTCGGCGCTTCCCAATGAAAACATGTCCGCATTCATCGGGCAGAGCGAACCCTCTCTGTTGCGCAGGCGGGCCTGCGCTGCATTCAGCCCATTGGGAAGATTGAGTAAGGCGTCCACGCTGACGTGCAGGCGTCCCGGGTAGAAGTTGCGCAGTTGCAGGGTGACTTCCTGCTCCACGCTTTCCGCCCTGAGGGATTGGCCTTCGTGAACGATGGACGCCAGGGTCTGCAGCAAAAGAGGGTCAATGCCGGCCACCAGCCGCATGTTCGCTGCCGCCTCGATCGCCAGGTTGCCGTCGGCATCCAGCGTCGCCGGCAGCGCATTGCCCGCAAGGTCAGGCAGGGTTACGCGGGCACCAAGGGCCAGGTTGCCGCGTTGCGTACCGCCCATCAGCGCCGCCAGCAGGCTGCCGTCCTCAGCCTCAAACAGGAAGTGCTCGGCTGGCCACTGCGGAAGGGAAAGGAGAGAGCGCCGCGCGCCCTGGAACAGGCGTGCCGCATGTATCCAGGCCGCAAGGGAGGGCAGGGGGTCGCCGTTGATGTCAACCAGCCCCGCGCCGTCGCCCGCGAGATCGACCGGGCTATGAATCAGCACCTGTCCAAAGCCCAGCCAGGCCAGGCGGGCGCGTTTTTCTGCAAGGTCCGCGGCTACCTCCAGGGGCGTTCCTTCACGTGGTACGAGCGTTACGAATTGAAGCGAAGCCAGCTTGCCCAAGGCATATGCGCCACCTGCCAGAAGTTGTTGTGCATTGGCGCGTACAGCTTCAGGCCCGCCACCCAGGGCCTCTTCCATCCAAGAGAGGCGCGCGGCCAGGGGCTCGAGACGCGCCTGCATCTCGGCGGGGCTCAGGTCCGCGTTCACGACGAAGTTGAACGCTTCTCCGCGCCGGAGAAGCAGAACTCCCGGTTTGAGCGCCTTAAGGCCGGCCACTTCGTCGGCTGTCAGTGCCTTGCCCGCCTGCTCAACGGCGTCCTCCCAGCGGCCCTGAAATGAAGCCAGGGCAGGTCGCAGGTCGCGACCGACCTCCAGGGGCAGTACCAGCGTGGTGCGGGGAATGCCGGCGCCTGCAGCGCGGCTTCGGGCCAGATCAAAACCCGCTGCGGCATTGGCCGCGGCGTCGTGCCAGCGTGCGCCGAGCATGGGGCCAAGTTGCCAGGTTCTGGTTTTGTCGCGCCAGCGTTCGAGAGTGGCTGGAATCTGCTCGTTCCAGGCCGCGCCGGAGAGGGCAAAGGCCTCGCGCTTGGGCAGGGACAAGGCCAGCAGCGTCGAGGAATGGCCAAGACCCTCCATGAAGCGTGCTTTGGCAGGGTCAGGTTCCGGGCCGACCTCCAGTGCGACCCAAGAGCCTGAAGCCAGCCTCAAAATGCGCCAGGCATCGGGTGAGGGAAGATGGCTCAGGCTCAGGCCGCTGCCGACAGGGGCCTCGCGCCGGCCATCCTGCACCAGAAATCGCGCGCTATGCTCCAGGCGAGCGCGGCCGGAGGAGTCGAACAACCTCAGACTCACCTGAACCACACCGTCGCGCGCGAACCGGACTTCGGGCGGCAGGTCCATGACGCCTCCCTTGTTGCAGGTTCCCTGGCCCGTTACTGGGGATGCAAACTCGCCGCCGCGCAGACTGTCGGTGAATGAAAGCTCAAAGCGGAAGGTCTGGCCCGCGGGCAATCCGCGGACCTGCCAGCGCCAGTGATCGCGCCGCGTGATGACCTCGGTGCCTGAGCCTGAGTTTTCACTTTGGGCACAGAGCACAATGACCTGCGGCGATTCCTTCAGTCGCACGTCGTCCAGCCAGACTCGGGCCCTGTGCGATGGCTCAGCCCCCTCAACACGGAGGCAGACTCTGACCTGTGCGGCCCCGCCCAGGGCGCGAATGTCCGGCAATCGAAGCCGGTCCAGTCTCCAGCCCCGCGTGTCGGAGCGGGCGGGCGTGTACAGCGTGCTGGACGTGCCGGCGAGATTCAGGGGCTTGCCTTCGCGGTCCACGAGCTGAAGCTCGAAGCGAGCCGTCATTCCCTCCATGGACTCGCATCGCAGCGCCGCCTCGAACTCATAGTCGCGGTCCGGCATCAGGGGCATGGCGCGGGTACAGGCCAGGGCGACATTGAACCCGCGCGGCTCCACTCGCAGGCTGCGCATGCCGCGAAACACGATCTGGTCGTCCAGTGCGAGCCTTGAGTATGGAAGCATGAGGCGCTCACGGTCCAGCAGGCGCCCCCAGCCGGTGACGCCGCCTTCCGTCGCCGTGCCGGCTTCAAAGCCGTCGTCGATCCCTTCGGAGATGCGTGTCAGGGTAAGATCATCAAAGTAAACGGCTCCCTCGCCGAGCACGCTGGAAAGCACCGGGCGCAAGGTGAAGCCGGCCACCCGCGCGGGCACCTGCTCGATGGTAGTGCGCACCGTCAACCAGCCGCCTTCCCCCTCTTCGGTTGACGTATGGGCAGGTGAGCGCGCTGCCGCGCCGGACTGCCCGCTCAAAGACCGGGGAATTGACGCGTCAAGGGCATTCTCCGGCAGAAGGCGTCCCGCGGCATCGAGCGGGATGATCTCCAGCCAGGCACTCTGGTGACCCAGACTGTTGCGCCGGCCCGGGCCCGTGTTGACCGTCTTCACGCGATAGGAGAACTCGTAACTGCGGCCCGGAGAGAGACCCAGGGGCACGCCGCTTCGGCCCTGGACCACCGTGAGTTCGACCGCGGCGCTGACGGACTCCTTGCGCCGTTGGGCGTCGTATGCAATGCCCGTGTTGGCGGGGTTGTAGCCCAGAGCGGCCTGGAAACCCTGTGCTGGGTCCGTTTCGCGCTGGCGAATCATGGCGGATAGCCAGCTCAGCTTTGCCTCGCGCGCAGCAGCACTGCGCCGCGCGGCGGCCAGGGCGGCAAGCAGCGAGGGCGAGCCCTCAAGCGTGCGGTCCCACCGCTGCTGCTTGAGCAACTCCTCGCGCAGCGCGACTGTGGGAGCCCCCGAGGACAGGCAGGAGGACACGGCTTTCAGATACTGTTGCACGGCCTCGTGGCCCTGCGCCATCGACTTCATGGCGCCTCTGACGATGTCCATGGCTTCGACGAGCGCGGCCGCCCGCGCAGGTTCGGCCAGGGCGGCTTCACGTTCGCGCGTTTCCAGCTCGGCTTTGAGTGCTTCGGTGCAGAACGCAATGATCGCCGTGTCGTCAAACGAAGGGCCCTCGGCCAGGGCTTGAGACCGCGCCGGTTCTGAACTGACGAGGCGGTCCAGCAGTTCGCGGGCGTGGCGGCGCGAAATCTCCCGCGCCATCCAGTCCACTTTGGGGGCGAAGGCCGGCGCTGTGGCTGCCACCAGTTCCAGTTCAAAGAGCGAACTGATGCCCAGTTCGCCAATCAGGGTGCGTTCGGGAGTTGTCCATGTGGTGGGGTCCTCAAGATCCAGGGGCCAGCCCGGGCCCAGGGCCGCAATGGCGGCCCGTGCCTTCAGCTGGTTGGCCTCGTGATCCTGTTTCAGGCGCGAAATCAGCTCGACGGACGATGCAAAAGGGGCCCCCTCCTCGCTGATGGAGGCGAACTCCCGCCCCGCGAGCAGCAGCAACGCGCGGCCCGCCCCATTCCAGCTACCGTTGGCTGCGCGGTCCAGCCTGCCCAGTGCGGCACGGGCCACGAGGTGCAGGATGTCCTGATGCAGGTGATTTGCGAGGCGGCGTTGGCCGGTTCTGGAATCGTCCAGCAACGCCAGAGCAGGCCGGCCGATTTCGTAGAGGGTCTGGTCGGGCCACGACCACTTGCGGGACAGCTTCTCCGCGCGGGGGTAAGCCACGTCCAGGTCCTGAATTGCGGCCAGCGTCGCCCGTTGATAGTCCCAGCGAAAGCCCACGGCGTATTCGCCCGGCTCGTCCAGCACCTCCTGAACACCGACTTCGGCCAGCTTGCTGTCGGCGGCGAAGTAGATGACAGGGGGATTGCTTGAGCGGACTTCCACTTCGCTGGAGGCCAGGGGCAGCCAGACCCCACGCTGCACGGGGCCATCAAAGCGCTCCAGGTACTCAGTCGCCCGCTCAACGGCCGGCTCCCCGGTCGAAAGGACGGTAGCCAGGGGCGTCGGCGGCGCCAGGGCCGTAAGGGTCAACAGCAGGGTCAGGACAATGAGCGGCTTCACGCGCTTTCCGGTTCATCGGTCGCGAGTAAGATGGCACAACGTCACGTATCCCATTCATCGGCAGGCGGGACCGAAAACATGAGCCAATTCCGCCCATGAGCGAAAGCGCGCGACACATCAGCGGCATCGTCGTTCGCGTGCATGGGCGCACCTGCTATGTCGATGCCGGCGGGCGCGAAATCGAGAGCTCCATCCGCGGACGGCTGAAACGGGGTCGCCGCGAATCCCGCAGCCCCGTGGCCGTTGGTGACCAGGTTACCCTGCTGCTGGAAGATGACGAGCGCGGCAGCATCGAGCAGGTGGCCGCGCGGCGCAGCGAACTGCTGCGCCACTCGCCCCACAACGAGCGCATCACTCACGTGATTGCGGCCAATGTCGACCAGATGTTCGCCGTGGTCTCCGCGGACAAGCTGGCGGAGAGGCTGCTCGCGCTGGACAAGCTGCTGGCCGCGGGCGTCATGCAGAGCCTGAAACCCTGCATTGTCGTCAATAAGTGTGACCTCGCCTCGCGCGAGGCGATTGACACGCTCATGGCGCCCTACGAGGCTATGGCCCTGGCGCGTTACGTGACCAGTGCCCGCACCGGCGAGGGTTTGGCGGAATTGCGGCGCGCATTGGCCGCCCGCGTTTCTGTGTTTGTGGGTCCCTCGGGCGTGGGCAAGTCAAGCCTGCTCAACGCCCTGGAGCCCGGCCTGGCGCTGCGTGTGGGTGAAGTGGACCGCCACGGCGAAGGCCGCCACACCACCACCCATGTCTCACTGCTGAAGGTGGGGGAGGGCCGCGTGGTGGACACTCCTGGCCTGCGGGACTTTGGCCTGACCAACTTCAACCTCGAAGAGCTTTCCCTGTTCTATCCGGATTTTGCGGCATTTCGCGAACAGTGCAAGTTCGCCCTCTGCACCCATCGCCACGAGCCCAAATGTGCTGTGCGCGCGGCCGCAGAGTCGGGCCAAATCGATGCCGGTCGTTATGAGCGCTACCTGGCGATCCTGCGCGAGGCCTGGAACACCAGCCAGCGGCGGGAGTATTGACGTTGCGGGCCGTGGTAGCGGTCCGGCGGAGTAGCTGTCAGGTGCGCCCGCTTGAGGCCTTGGGGGCCCGGAGAGAAAACCAGCGATTGCGTGTGACAAGCCAGACGGCGACGACAAGAGCTGTGAGGCTGAGGCCAGTGAAGTAAAGGACACGATGGGCGCGCCACCAGAAGTTGCGCAGGCGGTTTTCGTGCAGCTCGCGATCCGGCGGCCAGGGGCTTTGCCCCACACCATCAGGCGCGGCTTTGTTGATGGCCTCGTGCGTCTGCTTGCGCAGGTCAAGTCGCCAGTGGAAATCATCTGGCTGGTAATCGAAGCGGCGGCGATAGACCAGCAAAACTAGTGGCGGCTCGGCGCTTTCAATGTGCAGGCCAAAGTTCGAGGCATCGCGATACCGGCCCGAGAGTTCGTCTTTGTCAATCAGCGTCTGCAGCGTCAACTTGCTATCCAGTGTCTTGGACTTCGCGTAGGCCGCGCGCACCTTGCCGGCAATCAATTCCAACGAGCGCTCCGCCTCCTCCCGCCCCGGCGAAGCCGCGTCCTGCGCCATCAATGGCGTTGCAAATAGGAGCAAGATTGTCGCGAGCCACCTCATAGCTGGACCCCCGTTCGTTGGGCACGCAGATAGCGCAGCACTCCAAAGCTGCCGAGCAGCAATGCTGCAGCGACACACAGAAATGGTCGATGCTCCTCCATAGACTTGTTCATTTCGAAGAGGTCCCAAAGCGCGGCGCCGATCTGTGCGCTTGAACGCCAGTTCAACAAGAGGCGAAACCCGTTAATCGGCGGCAACGCTTGCGCACCTCCAAAATATAGAAGGAATCCAAGCGGCATTGCCGGTGCCAAGTAGCCGACGGCAAGATGATCCGGGGTATGAGAAAACGGCCACGCAAACCCGCCGATCAGCAGGAGCCAAATACCAGCAAGCAAGGCCCCGTAAGACCAGCGCGCGGCTGTGCTCGGCTTCGTGTGAACAACGATTCGTCGATAGATCGTGCGAAGCGCGGCCAAAGTCAGTATCAGCAGCAATACCAGCGCACCCCAATCAGCGATCTTCGGCCAAAGCGGCTCCGGAGGATCATTGAACCTGGCCTCGCCCGTGCGCAAGTCCACCTCAAGTTCCATGGTCGCTGGGCGATCTCGCCCGGAGAAGACCCCATGGCAGGAAAGCACGGCTACACTCTCGCGATCCTTGGGCCATTGCAGCGAGTAGTCGTCACGCCGGAAGTAGCTGCCATCCAGTTCGCGCATTTCATCTGCTGAAAGCAAATCTCCGACAGTCCAGCGAGTGTCGAAGCGCCCGCCACTTTCGCGATACTTCACCAAGAGCCGATCCTTCAACGCGCCCAGACACGCTCGTGCTTCCGAGGACCTAGCCTCCTCGCTAGTGGCCGCCAACGGCGCGGCTAAGAAGATCGCAAGAATGAGGGCGAGCCGGTTCATGGGCGTTGCTCGCTTGGCAGTCGCCTTTTACCAAAGAACTCTTGTGCACATTGGGTTAGCACAACGAGACAGACCAGAACTAGAAGACCCAGCGGCAGCACCAATTCCAATATCAACTCT
>JABARW010000025.1 GCA_019186845.1 Planctomycetota bacterium
CTGCGTGTGGCGGCCAGCGAGAAGGGCGAGGCCGAGCGGATACTGAAGGTCAAGCAGGCCGAAGCGGAAGCCCAGAGCAAGGCGCTGCAGGGCAAGGGTATCGCCGATCAAAGGCGCGCGATTGTCGAGGGCCTGCGCGAGAGCATGGGCGAGTTCCAGAAGTCGGTCAAGGGCGCCAGCGCGCAGGAAGTGCTCAACCTGATTCTGCTGACGCAGTACTTCGACACGCTGAAGGAACTCGGGCAAAACGGTCAGACGAACACGATCATGCTGCCGCACTCGCCCGGCGCCCTGGTCGATCTGGCGAGCCAGATCCGCGAAGCCGTGATCGCCGGCAATTCGGTGAAGGCGTAACTCAGGGACACAGCAGTAAATGCCCGCGAGCAAGGTTGCAGTAACAGTTCCGGGAGAACGCCCCGCCTGGCAAGTTGATTGAAGGGGCGCATCGCACTCGCAGTTCGACGCCTGCATGGGGATACTCCGATGAAACGACTTGCTTCCGTTGTGCTTGCGGCCACTATCCTGCTTGGCGCTCCTGCGCAAACGAGCGCTTCGATTCAGGTCGCGAGCAATCCTGGCCCGTTGCCGGTTCAAGCCAAGGACGCGAAGGATGCCTATAACCGCGGCACGGCGTTGTACGGCAAGCGCCAGTTTGAAAAGGCGATCAAGGAGTTTGACGCGGCCATTGCTGCCGAACCCGACTACTTTGCGGCGTACATTAACCGAGGCCTTTGCAGGCATGAGTTGCGCAAGTACGACGATGCCATTGCCGACTTCAACAAAGCCGAGGAACTCAACCCTGAGCACGTATTTCCGTTTCACAACCGCGGCTGCGTGTACCTCGTTCAACGCAAGTACGACGAAGCCGAAGCCGAATTCGAGAAGGCGCTGGAGAAGGATCCCAGCTACATCAGTGCCATCTGCTGCCGTGCCGACTGTTGGGCAATCAAGGGGAAGCTCGACGAAGCAGACAAGGAGTACCAGCGCGCCAGCAAACTCGACCCGAAATCTGCGCTGCCCCATCTCGGGCGTGGAAGCGCTTTCCAGCTCCGCAATGAGCACCAGAAGGCGCTGGCGGAGTTCGAAAAAGCGGTAAAGCTTGACTCCGGGTTCGTGTACCTCGCTGCTCGTGGCGGCGCATACCTGATGCTTGAAGACTACCCCAAAGCACTTGCCGATCTCGACAAGGCGCTGAAAACGGAACCAAACTACGTACCGGCTCTAAGCAACCGTGGATCCTGTCTCACTCACCTGCAGGAATATGCCAAAGCCGAAAAGGACTTTGCGCGTGCCCACGAACTTGACCCCACCAGCCCGATTGTCCTCAAGAACCGCGCCATCAACTTTGACTGCTGGGGGAAGTTCAAGGAGTCCCTCGAACAATACGACAGGTTTATGGAAGTTCTTCCGAGTAGCGCAGCTCTGATGGAACGCGGCCAGGTTCGATTGAAAGCCGGCGATACTAAGGGTGGGCTGGAGGATTTTGATGCCTGCCTGAGGGATAAACCCAACGATCCCGTGTACCACTACATGCGCGGGCAAGCATTGAAACAGGCCGGTGAATACGACGACGCAATTGCGGCCTACAGCGAGATGCTCAGGTTGCTGCCGTCGGGCTGGGGAGCCTGCACTGCGAGAGCGGGGGCGTACGTGGCGAAGAAGGACTATGCCGCTGCGCGTAAGGACATTGCGGCGGCGCAAAACATACTGACGCAGGTCGTCAAACAAGAACCTGCGTTAGCTGCAAAGTTGAGTTACGATTGGGCTTGTTTGTATTCTGTCAGTTCATCCACACACGAAGATCAAAGTGACGCCAAAGCGCTCAAAGCTGCCGATGTGAAGAAGGCTCTGGAGTACCTCAAGAAAACAGTCGAAGCTAAAGCTGCGCACCAAGCCCATATTCATTGGGATCCGGAGATGGAGCCGATTCGAAACGAAGCCGGCTACAAAGCGCTGATCAAGGTGAGGTAGCCGACAACGTGGCAAGGCGAGATGTTTTAACTTAAGACTCGTGCGGCCCTTGCAGAGTCATGGGTGTCGGCAAGGGCCAAACGGCAGAGATGTCGCACGGCGGCGCGCCAACGCGCTTCCGCAACGTCATGTGCGGCATCAAGGGCTAACAGCCCCGTGTGTAAACACGGGGCGCAGTAATGGCGGCTCTTGTATTACGGCCACGGCAGAAGCTCTCACGCAAGGGCGCGAAAACGCGAATAGCGCGAAGAACAGCGAAGTCGGTTTCTGGGCAACGCCAGAAGAGAAGCGCAAGATCCTCACCTGGGAGTTGTTCACCAGCCACTTTGCCAATCGCCCGGCAATGGACTGGGTCTGGATGCTCGAAGACATCCAGTTCAGGGGCCACCGCCACCGGCTCGAAAGAACGTACGCCGACGACTGATACTGCTGCCGTGCAGGCGACAAGCTCACGGATTTCCATCCCCTCAGGATTAACCGCGGTGTCGCTGCCGCTGAATCATGCTCGCGTCGTGCGCGCCTTTGGGAGTTCAAGATCACGCGCGGCCATGCCATCTTGCTTAAGCGTGATATGCTCGCCCCATGTCGATTCTCGCCCTGACCAACGCCAGCAAGAGCTACGACAGCCGCGTCGTGCTGGACTCCGTCAGCTTCGGGCTGGCTGAAGGCGAGCGCGTCGGCCTGGTGGGCCCCAACGGCGAGGGCAAGTCCACCCTGTTGCGCCTGCTGGCCGGGGTTGAGGCGCCCGACAGCGGCCAGCGCACCGCGGCGCAGGGGCTGCGCATCGGCTTCTTCTCCCAGCAGCCGCGCCTTGCAGGCGGGCGGGTGCGCGATGTGGTGCGCCAGGGTCTGGGCAATCGCGAGGAGCTGTTGGGGCGCCTGGAGCATCTGCACCAGCAGATGGCGGTGCCCGGCCTGTCCCCCGGCGACCTCGCCGAGCTGATTGCCGAGCAGAGCCGCCTGGACGCGCGGCTTGGCGACATGGGCGGCCATGCCGTCGAGCACCGCGTCGAGGAGATGATCGCGCACCTGGGCCTGCGCAACGCTGATGCGCCCTGCGAGTCGCTTTCCGGGGGCGAGGCGCGGCGCGCGGCCCTGGCGGCGCTGCTGCTTTCCGAGCCGGACGTGCTGCTGCTGGACGAGCCCACCAACCATCTTGACGTCGTGGCGATCGACTGGCTGGAGGACTTCCTGTTGCAGGGCCGCACTCCGCTGATCATGGTCACGCACGACCGGTACTTTCTTGACCGCGTGGTGCACCGCATCGTGGAGGTGGACCGCGGCAAGCTTTATTCGACCGACGGCAGCTATCAGGACTTTCTCGTGGAACAGGCTCGCCGCCTGGAGGCTGAAGCCGCGACGGAGCAGAACCGCCTGGCGACCATCCGGCGCGAGACGGCCTGGATCCGGCGCGGGGCCCACGGCCGCACAACGAAGGAGAAGGCGCGGGTGAGCCGCTACCGCGAGATGACCTCCCAGGCGGAACTTCAGACGCGCCAGGAGCTGGATTTTGCGATTCCTGAGGGCCCGCGTCTGGGCGGCAAGGTCATGCGCCTCAAGCACGTGAGCAAGAGCTTCAACGGGCGGACCGTGCTGCGCGATGTCTCGCTGGACATCACAGCGGGCATGCGCCTTGGTATCGTCGGGGCCAACGGCACGGGCAAGACCACGCTGTTGCGCATCCTGACGGGCGAACTTGCGCCCGACAGCGGCGAAGTCGAGATCGGCGAGACGGTGAAGGTCGCCCGCATTGACCAGACGCGTTCGGTGCTGGATGAAGACAAGAGCGTCGTCGAGGAGATCGCCCACGACCACGACGGCGTGATCAACGTAGCCGGCCGCGTGCAGCGTGTGGCGCCGTTCCTGGACCAGTTCCTTTTCCCCGGACAGCGCAAACACACCAAGATCCGCCGGCTCTCCGGCGGCGAGCGCAACCGCGTGTTGCTGGCCAAGCTGCTGCTCCAGAACGGCAACGTGCTGGCCCTGGACGAGCCCACCAACGACCTCGACCTGCCCACGCTGCGCGCGCTCGAGGAGGCCCTGACAGCCTTCAGCGGCGCCGTGCTGGTCGTCAGCCACGACCGCTACTTCCTTGACCGTGTATGCACGCGCATCCTCTTTCTCGATGGCAGCGGCCACGCCCGCTTCCATGAGGGCGACATCGAGGCGCTGCTGGAGGAGTTGCGACAGGCGGCCACGCCACCTTCGCCGGCACCCGCGCCGGCCGCGGCCAGAAACTCCGATGACGAGGCCCGCAGGGCGCGCCGACGCGTTCAGAACGAACTCAAGAACCTGCCCGCGCAGATCGAGAAGCTGGAGCAGGAGGTGGCCCGCCTTGACGCTGAACTGGCCGATGCCGCGCTGTACACCCGTCCCCAGGGCAAGGCCGAGGCCACCAGGCTTGCGGCCAGGCGTGAAGCCGCCTCCCGCGAGCTGGCGGCGATGTATGCCCGCTGGGAAGAGCTTGAGGCCCAGGCCCAGGCATAAGCCATGAACCACGACTTCCAGTTCAGCTCCCGCCGCTCCTGCGTTCTGGCCACGCGCGGCATGGTCGCAACCAGCCAGCCCCTGGCCGCGCAGGCGGGGCTTCGCGTTCTGCAGGAAGGCGGCAACGCCGCCGATGCCGCCGTGGCAGCGGCTGCCATGCTGTGCGTGGTGGAGCCCGTTTCCAACGGCCTCGGCGGGGACATGTTCGCGCTCTACTTCGACGCAAAGTCCAGGCGGGTGCACGCGCTCAACGGCTCCGGACGCGCCCCCAAGGCCGCTTCCATCGCCGAGCTCAAGGCGCGCGGTCACGCTGCCATGCCGCGCTTCTCGGGCGCGGCCGTGACCGTTCCGGGGGCCGTGCGCGGCTGGGAGTCGCTGCTGACTCGCTTTGGCAGCGTGCCCCTGGCGCGGCTGCTGTCGCCGGCCACTGAGACGGCGGAGAAGGGCTTTGGCGTCAGTGAGTGGATAGGCGCTTCCTGGGCGCGGGGGGTGGACAAGTTGCTGCGCCGTCCGGGCTTTGCTCCCGGCGAGCCTGAAGGGCCCGAGCAACCCAGCGGCCGGGAGTTGCTGCTCAACGGCCGCGCGCCAAGGCCCGGCGAGCTCATGAAGCTGCACGAGCTTGCCCGTGTGCTGCGGGGCATTGCCCTGGCGGGGGCTGACTACATTTACACCGGGCTGTTTGCGCGCAAGCTCAGTGAACACGTGCGCAAGTACGGCGGCTGGATTACCCCGGAAGACATGAGCCTGCACGAGAGCACCTGGGAGACCCCGCTGGCCACAAACTACCGCGGGGTCACGCTCTACGAGTGCCCGCCCAACGGCCAGGGACTTGCAGCCATTTTGGCCTGCAATCTGGCGCGCGGCTTTGAGTTGGGCCAGATGGACGAGGCCTCGCGGGTGCATTGCATGATCGAGTGCATGCGCCTGGCTTTTGCCGACGCCCAGCGTTTCGTGTGCGACCCGGCCTTTGCGGAGATTCCGCTGCGTGAACTCTGCGCGGAGGATTACGCCTCCCGTCGGCGCGCGCTGATCAGCGAGCAGGCCGCGGTCAAGGTTGAAGCGGGCGACCCCCTGGGCGGGTCGGACACCGTTTACCTCAGTGTGATTGATGGCGAGGGCAACGCCTGCAGTTTCATTCAGAGCAATTACATGGGCATGGGCACGGGCCTGGTGGTGCCGGGCACGGGCGTGAGTCTGCAAAATCGCGGGGCGCTGTTCTCGCTCGACGAGACCCACCCCAACGCGCTGCAGGGCGGCAAGCGGCCCTACCACACCATCATACCGGCGCTGACCACGCGCGAAGGGGAGTTGCACGCCTGCTTTGGAATCATGGGCGGGCACATGCAGCCGCAGGCGCACTTCCAGGTGCTGAGTGCCATGGTGGACCTGGGCCTGAACCCGCAACAGGCGCTGGACCGGCCGCGCTGGCAGCTTGCGGCGTCAGAGCCGGGGCTGGGTGCGCAAGAGCCGGGGGGGCGGGTGCTGGTCGAGGAAGGAATGGCGTTAGACACGCTGGAAGCCCTGCGGAAGTGCGGGCATCAGCTTCGGGAACTCAAGGGCTTTGAGCGCATTCACTTCGGTGGCGGGCAGGTGATCTTGCGGGAGAACGGCCTGCTGGTCGGGGGCAGCGACAGTCGCAAAGACGGCTGCGCTGCCGGCTGGTAGCGCAGAACGCTCGCTCCATGCCCCTGGGCCGCCACTGGGCAGCTACCCAAGTCGCCAGGCGGCCATGCTCATGTTGGCCATCTGCCATGTATCGTGGATCTTGAGCGCCCGTTCACCCTCGGCCGCGCCCACGGCAACGTGTAACGGCAGCAGGTGCTCCGCACGCGGATGCGCCTGGCGCGCCCCGGGGGCCTCCAGCCAGGACGCAAGTCTTGCGCTCCGGATTTCGCCCGTCATCGCCATCGTGCTGTCGAGCCATGACTGGAACTCGGCGGCCCAGGGAGCCGTCTGCACGCTTGCAAAGTTCCCCCAGTCCAGCGCCCGCAAGTTGTGAACCGCGCCCCCTGAGCCAAGAATCAGCACGCCCTCTTCGCGCAGGGGCGCCAGCGTCCGTCCCAGGGCCAGGTGTATCGACGCATCCAGGCCCGCCAGCAGCGAAATCTGGACGACTGGGATATCTGCCTTGGGTACCGCCAACAGCAAGGGCGACCACGCGCCATGGTCGAGCCCGCGCTGAACGTCCAAGGCGGCGGCCATGCCCGCTTTGTCCAGCAATGTCGCAGCACGCCGGGCTGCGTCCGGTGCTCCGGGCGGGTTATAGACCAACTCGTAGAGGGCCTGCGGGAAACCGTAGAAATCATGAATGGCGCTGTGCCGCGGCGCCGCCGTGAGCGTCGGCTGCTCCTGTTCCCAGTGCGCGGACAGCACAAGAATCGCGCGCGGCTGGAGGCCATCAAGCAGTCCTCGCAGGAATGTGTGCGCGGGTGCGTCCGTTTCAAGCGGCAACGCGGGCGAACCATGGGAGATGAACAGAACCGGCAGCATGCAGCCTCCGGAGATAGAACGTTCGATATCGAACAACTATTCCATCCCCTGCATCAGCGGGAAGTCCAGCCCCGGAGGGATAGGTTTGCCCAGCGCGCGGCACATGGCGGCGATCTTGCCCTTATGGTCGTAGATGTGCGTGATCGTGCGCAGCACCACGTGGGCCGGCGCAAGAGTACGCTCGCCATGGAACGTTTTTACGGCGCGCGGCGAATTGAGTTCGGCTTCGCCGGCGCCCGCGAGATAGGCCGAAACTTGGGCGCTGATGCTTTCGCGAAAGGCCTCCGCTTCGGCCATGCCCGCCAGGGCTGGATCCTCGGCCTCGATGCGCCCCTGAAGGCAGCCCAACCAGTAACGCTGGGCGCCCATGACGTGCGCGAACTGCGCCAGCAGGGTGGGGTCGCCGAAGTCAGGCATCTCGCGCGCCAGTTGCTCCGCCGAAAGCTGCCCGCAATGGGCAATCAAGCCGCGCAGGGACCTCTGAGAGCGGGCATGCATGTCAAGAAGCGCGGCAGGCGTGTACATGAGAGAAGTTTACCACATGCGGCGACAGGGCATCGGTAAAGGTTGCCCCGGACCATGGCAGGTTTGCCAAACGTGGAGAGGCGGTCACAGGCCAGATTGTACTGCGTATCTGCTCGCCGGAGGCCGGTGCCGGGTTCGGGTTGTGGTGTGCTGCCGTTATAGTGAGAGCACATGAACTACGAACTCATCACCACCAAAGATGCCGCGCCGATCAAGGCGTGGGTTCACGGCGTCAAACTCGAAGACGAAGCGCGCGCCCAGCTCATCAACACGGCGCGCCTGCCCTTCATTTATAAGTGGGTTGCCGCCATGCCTGATGTGCACTGGGGCCTGGGCGCCACCGTGGGCTCCGTCGTGCCAACCAGGGGCGCCATTGTGCCCGCGGCTGTGGGCGTTGACATCGGTTGCGGCATGTGCGCTGTTCGAACCACGCTGCAGGCGAGCGACCTGCCCGATGATCTGCATGGCGTTCGCACGGCCATTGAGAAGGCGGTGCCTCACGGTCGCACCGATGGCGGAGGCCGCAACGACCGAGGCGCGTGGCAGAATCCGCCTGATGCCTATGCCGATGCGTTCAGAGCGCTCGAACAGGGCTACGGCCGAATCGTCGCCAAGTTTCCGCACATCCAGCGCAACGCGCACCCGGTGGCCCATCTGGGCACCCTGGGCACGGGCAACCACTTCATCGAGGTCTGCCTCGACGAAGCACAGCACGTATGGTTCATGCTGCACTCGGGTTCGCGCGGAGTGGGCAACCGCATCGGCACGTTTTTCATTGAGCTGGCCAAGAAGGACCTGGGCAAACATCTCAAGAACCTGCCGGACCAGGACCTGGCCTACATGGAGGAAGGCAGCGAGCACTTCGACGACTACATGCAGGCCGTAGAGTGGGCGCAGTCCTACGCCATGCTCAATCGCCGCTTGATGATGGACGCCGTGATCCGCGCGGTGAGCGGCGTGCCCCGGATCAAGCCGTTTGGCGCCGACCTCGTGGCCGTGAACTGTCACCATAATTATGTCGCCCGTGAGATGCATTACGGCGAGCAGGTGCTGGTCACGCGCAAGGGTGCGGTGCGAGCCGGTAAGGGCGACCTGGGCATCATCCCCGGTTCCATGGGTGCCAAGAGCTACATCGTGCGGGGCAAGGGCAACGCTGAGAGCTTCCACAGTTGCTCGCACGGCGCCGGCCGCGCGATGTCGCGAGGCGAGGCCAAGCGGCGTTTCAGTCTCGCGGACCACGAGGCGGCAACAGCGGGCATTGAATGCCGCAAGGATGCCGACGTGATCGACGAGACGCCCGGTGCCTATAAGCCCATCGACGCCGTGATGGAGGCCCAGCGCGACCTGGTGGAAGTCCTGCACACGTTGCGGCAGGTGGTTTGCGTCAAGGGCTGAAGATGCAACGAACAAGGGGCAGCCCGCGGGCCGCCCCTTGCCTTGTAACGTTCCTCCTACTTGCGCCAGCCGCCCTTGGTTTCGCCGAAGGCCAGCAGGGCCAGCGCTGTGCCGCAGCACTTGCCGAAGCTCTCGTGGTTGAGCCAGGTGCCGTCCTTCTCGCGCTTGAGCAGCAGCGCCTTGACCACGACCTCATTGACCTTGTCGTAAACCTTGCCGCCGGCCTCACGCGCGGCTTTGGCGGCGTAGTAGTGGCCAAACACCCAGTAGTAGGCCGCGTTGTTGTAGAGCTCCTGCAGGTGGGTCAGGGGGAAACTGCGCACGCGATCGAGTTCGCCGCGCAGGTCCACCCAGGCCAGAAGCGTCTTCTCCAGGTGCTGCTGCGTGCGGCGCTTGGCCTTGAACATGGCCAGTTCGCAGATGGCGTTGCGTCCCAGACAGCCGCGCACGTCCTGAACGTAGCCCTGCAGGCCGGGAAACTTTTCGAGCGTTCCACGGCGGTAGGCGTAGGTTTCCAGCCCGGCGATGTTGGGGTCCAGACAGCGCATGGCGTTGACCATGTTCTCGCCCGCCTTGATGGACTGGGCCGGCACCTTGATGCCGAACACGGAAGAAGCCTCATACAGCGCAAGCAGGGCCGCGGATGTGCCGAAGCTTGTGGCCTCGCCCAGTTCAGGGTAGTAGGCCCAGCCGCCCTCTTCGACATCACTGAAGGACTTGTCGGCCTTCCAGAGCGTGAAGTTGCCCTTGAGCAGCTTGCCGCCGCGCTTGATCTGCACCTCCACGGTCTCGCCGGCGTAGAACTTGGCCATGACGCGCCAGAAGAACATGTGGGTGGGGGTGTTGATGCCGGCGATGGATACGATTTCGTCGCCGGGCTGCAGGCCGCCGTTGGCGCCGGGGCCCTGGGGCAGCAGGGACTTGATGCGGGGCGGGTCGGCCGCGTTGACGACGTCCAGTACCACGCCCAGGGATCCGGGTGAGAGCTTGGCGCGGGCCACCACAAAGCCCTCGAACTTCTGCCCGTTGCGCGTGTAGTGAACGCGCACCTGAATGCCGGCGGGAATGGTGGCTTCCAGGCCCGCCAATTGATCCGCCGAGGAGACCGGGATCCAGTTGACATGGGTCAGGCGGTCCCCGGGCTTCATGCCCAGAGCCGCGCCGCCGGGGCCGGGAACAACGGGGCCGTGGGCGGGGCGCACCATGGAGGCGCCGACGAGGATGCCCTCATCGCTGCTGACATCTTCGTTGGCGACGTAAATGCCCAGATCGCCGTCAGGCGCCAGCGTCGCCATCAATTCACCGGAAAGCGTCTGCTCGCCGCGCTTGAGGACAATCTTGACCTTCTCTCCGATCTTGAGCTTGTAGAGCTGGTTGTAGTAGTCCTGTGGGGTCAAGATGGCGGCGCCACCCAGTTCGGTGACGATGTCGCCGATGGCGCAGCCCGCGGCCTTGGCCGGCGAGAGGTCAAAGAAGCGGGTGATCTCGGGCTTGTCTCCCTTGTTGCCGCCCACTTCCATGCCCAGATAGGCGGCCCAGGCCAGGGGGATGTTGCAGGTGATGCTTTCCACCTTGTTGTCGCGTTTGACCTTGAGCGCCACCGACTGACCGCAGAAGAAACTTGCTTCCAGCAGGTAGTAATCGACGGCATTTTCGATGCGCAGGCCCTCACACTCGATAATGCGGTCGCCGGCCTTGACTCCCGCGAGGTGGGAGGGGCTGTTGATCTGCATGTCCTTGACCAGCGCGCCGCCGCGATAGTCGCCATCTGTGGGGAGCTGCAGCACCAGTCCGAGCTGCCCGCGCAGTTTGTAGGCGGCCGCGGCCTCACTCATGCGCGCGGCATTGGCGCGTTCGAGCAGCGGGGTTTCGCCGTTGGTCAACTGGATCTTGAGCAGGCTGCCCACCATGAGCCGCGCGCAGGCCTGCAACATGGCTTTGCGGTCGGCGTCGGGGGTATTCTGGTACTCCAGGGCGAGGAACTGCAGGCCCGTGGTGTAGCGCCAGTTGGCATACCAGGTGCGCAGCGGGAGTTTGCCGCGGAAAACCTGGCCCATGACGAAATCGACGGCCTTGGCCAGGGCCGGCTCGATGCGCGCCTTGTCGTAGTTGATGTGAGCGCGCAGCGCCATGCCGCACAGCGAAGTGAGGGACACGGCATCAAGCGCGTAGTCCGCCACGAACGAGAGCATGGTGCCCATGAGCAGCTCGTTCCAGGAGCCGTCTTCTTCCTGGCTCTTGAGAAGGTGCTCAATGCCTTTGGAAATGGCGGCGCTGACTTCTTCGTCTTTGGGCATGGGCCCGCTGAGGTCCAGCGGTTTCTCGGGGGCCCAGGCTTCCTGTTCGCCTTCGAGCAGCTGGGGCAGGCGAGCCTCGGGCCGGTCCTGGCGCAGGACCTTGGCTGCGGGCCTCGCCGGGTCAGTCACTGATGCCTGGCTCGGAGCCTGCAATGCCACCGCGGCAAGCGCAGTGGCCACCAGGAACATCAGGGCGGCTTTGCCGTAACTCATGGAATCCTCGCGGGGTTGATTCAAAGGTTCTGCCCCGCGCGCGGCAGGGCAGGGCGGTTCGGAAAGAAGCGGGGGAGGGTGGACCCTCCCCCGGTTGGCATTAGTTCAACACAATCGTGAAGGTGTTCTTCTTGGGGCCCCAGTTCACGATCTGGATGTAGTAGGTCGATTCCGTGGGGACCCACTCCACCCAGCAGGAGTCGCCGGGGCGGGTGTCGCTGGCAATCAGCACCTTGCCGGTGGAGTCGAAGATGAAGAGGTCGAGGTCCGTGGTGCCGTCTCCGCCCACCCAGATGGCGGCCAGCTCTCCCACGGTGAAGGTCATCTTCTCCACTACCGCACCGACCTGGGCTTCACCCTTCTCGTTCTTGCCTGCCGCGGCAATCGTGCCCCGGGCCTGCAGAACGCCCTTGGTGGAACCGCGGCCCTGCATGCCGAGCTTGGCAATGGCCTCCATGAAGGGAGAGCCACCCTCGCCCGCCATTTTCTTGGCCTCGGCCAGCAGGGAGTCCGCCGTGATGGCGCTGCCTTCGCCCTCGGCGCTGAACTTCTTTTCCAGGGCCTTGGACTCCTTGACCTTGACCGAGGAGAGAATGCTCGAGGCTACGGCCAAGGCGCCCGCATGCTTGTTGTCGCGTCCCCAGCAGGCCAGGTCGCCGGCGAGGCGCACCAGCTGCTCGGGGCTGAACTCCGACGACTGCTTCTCCTTTGAGGGCAGCGCCGGCTTGCCTTCGTCTGCCGTTTGCGCCTGCGTGGCACGAGTGCCGGGGAAGCCAAACGCCAGGCCCAGGCCGCCCAGGAAGAAGATGTTCAAAGCCAGCGAAAGAACCAGAAGATTGCGCATGGAAGTGTACCCCTCAGTCAGTTGACTCTTGCCTCAAGTGCGGCAGGCACCCCCCGGCCTCGTTGGCCCAAGGAGAGTGACTACCGCTATGGACTGCCCCGCGTTACACGAAATTTCAGCCGCGCTGAACAAAGTGCGCAAGCCACCTGCCGCGCCGCACGACGGCCCCAAACCGTGCGGCATGTGATTTCATGAACACGGATAAGGATAGCGGCGAGCCCCCAGGGCGGCGACAGGAAACAGGCAAAACGGCAACAAGGAGGCCTCAGGCCTCTGTGGGCTGGGCGTCGGGCTCTTCGACCGGCTCACGCTGAGGGCTAGATGCCAGGGCCTCTTCGGCGATTTTTTTCAATGCCCGCAGGTCCAGCTTTCCGCTGCCCAGCATGGGCAGATTCTCCACTTTGATGAAGTGATTGGCCTTGGGAATGAACAGGTTGGGCAGCCCCCGTTTCGTCATCTCGTCGATGACGGCAGGAATGCGTGCGGGGTCGATGGTGTGAAGCACGGCAAGTTTCTCGCCCTTTTTGTCATCCGGTACGCCTGTGACGGCAAAGACGCGCTCATCCATGCCCGCGGCTTCGCACAGGGCGTCTTCGACCTTGCCGTGGGGCACCATCTCTCCGCCAATCTTGGAGAAGCGCGACAGGCGCCCCGTGATGTAGATGAAGCCGTCTTCATCGATGCGGGCGATGTCTCCCGTGATGTACCAGCCGTCGCGGAAAGCAGCGGTCGTGAGGTCGGGCCGGTTGAGGTAACCGGTCATGACATTGGGACCCTTGACCAGCAGCATGCCGGGCTCGCCCGGCGGCAGGTCGGCCAGGGTGTCGGGATCAACCGTCTTGACCTTGATGCCGGGCAGGGGCGGGCCCACGGAGCCCCTGCGCGATCCCTTCTGGTAGAAGCCCGCGGCGCGGAAGTCCTGCGTATTGACGGAGATGACGGGCGCGCACTCCGTAATGCCGTAGCCCTCCAGGGGCTTGATGCCGAAGTGCTCTTCAAAGGCCTCGGCCAGCCTCGGCGGCAGTTTTTCCGCCCCGGTGATGAGCAGCCTCAGGCTGCCCAGCTGGGAGGGACTGGTGCGCTTCATGTAGATCTGCAGGAAGGTGGGCGTGCAGGCCGCAATGGTCGCCGCGTACTTCTCGACCATGTAGCCGACGACCGGACCGTCCAGGGGGTTGGGAACCCAGATCATGGCGCAGCCGTGATGCGTGGCCGCCCAGAGCAGGAGGTTGCCAAAGGAATGGAAGTACGGAAGGATTCCCAGCACGCGGTCGCGCGGCGCAAAATGCAGCACCTGGCCTGCGGCTTCCACGTTGCTCAGCACGTTGTAGTGGGTAAGGACTACGCCCTTGGGCTCGGCCGTACTGCCGCTTGAAAAGATGATGGCGCTTTCATCGTCGGGCCTTTCGGTGCGACGGCAGCCGCACAGCCTGCGCAGCAGCCAGATGGGGGCCAGAAAGGCTACCGCCAGGCAGAAGAGCCGCTTGAGCGTCGTGATGCCGGCAGCGATTTCCTCGAGGTGCAGGACCTGCACGTTGCCGGGCAGCTCCAGCCTGGCTTTGGCGACGAACTGCTTGCTGGTCACGATGGTCTCGATGTTCGCCTGGCTGATGGCGCTTTCGAGGCCTGAGCGGCCCACCGTGTAATTCAAGTTCACGGTGACGCGACCGGACAAAGACGCGGCGTAGTTCGTGAGGGCCCCGCCCACGCTTGTCGGCAGCAGGATGCCCACACGCCGCTGGCTGGCCCAACTGGGACGCAGGGCGCGGGCGAGGGCGATGCCCCCCGTGAGGGCTTTGATCCAGCTCACGCCCTCGCGCATGGGGTCGGCCATGGCCAGCTTGAAGGGGTGTCGGCGGGCAATGCGGATCAGAGACTCCGCCAGGGGACGCGACGAAGCCTTGCGCTCGTCCCAGGCGGCTTCAATCAGTTCGCTGACCACGCGGCGGATCTCGCCCGAAGGCGTGCCGGCCGGCAGGGGTTTGCCAAAGAGCAGCGTGACGGCATAAGGCAGGCGGCGGGGCACATGGGCCGTGCCCCGGCCGGCGGCCTGGCTGAAAAAGCTGCCCCAGATGCGGTCGAGGCAGCAGGGGATCACGGGAGTGCTGCGGCCCTTGAGGATGCGCTCAAGGCCTCGCTTGAAGGGCAGCAGCATGCCGATGCGCGAGATCTGGCCTTCGGCGAAGATGCACACGAGTTCGCCGCGGTCAAGATAGTCGCCCGCGTCCTTGAGGGCGCGCATGAGCACCTTGGGCCCCTCGCTGGTCGAGATGGGGATGGCACCCAATACCTTCATGAAGGGCTTGAGCCAGCGGTTATGGAAGTAGCCCGAATCCACGATGAAGCGCACCGGGCGGTCCACGCTGACCATGATGAACAGGCCGTCCAGCAGGGAGAGGTGATTGCACACAATCAGCGCGCCGCCCTGACGGGGCACGTTCTCCAGGCCCACGCGCTTGATGCGGTAAATCGTGTTTGTCGCCACTACCAGCAGCAGGCGCAGCAGGGCATCGGGCAGCAGGTAGAAGGTCCAGAGCGTTCCCGCCAGCATCAGGGCCGCAGCGCTGATCATGATGCCCGCGGGCGAAACCTCGGCCATGGCGAGAAAGTAGCCGGTGATGCTGCCCAGGAGCACCCCGGCAAAGGACAGCACGTTGTCCAGTGCGATCACGCCGCCGCGCTTGTCCGCCGGGGAATACCACTGGAGCAGCGTTTTGAGCGGGACGACGAGCAAGCCGCCGCAGAGGCCCACTACGGCCATGAAAGCGTGCGAAAGCGCCACGCCGGGCCGGATCAGCCCAAAGGCCAAAGTCGTGAGTCCCAGTCCGATGGCGCCCAGGGGGATAAGGCCGTATTCAACCTTGCGCGCCGACATGCGGCCGGCCAGCAGGGCACCCAAGCCGATGCCGACGCCCAACACCGCCAGGGGCGCGCCCACAAACTGCTCATCCAGCCGCAGCACCGTCTTGGCATAGACAATCACATTCTGCCCGACGAGGCTGGCCAAAGCCCAGTAGATGGCGCCGCCGATGACTGTCAGCCAGAGGATGCGCTCTGAACGGATGGCCTTCAACGCGCCACGCAGGGTGTCCACCATGCCGCCCTTTGCGCTGGCAGGCTGGACCTTGGGAATGGCAAAGGAGGCCGCCAGTCCAAGCGCTGAAAGCGAGGTCAGGACGGCGCCGACGACCCAGGGCTCGGGCGCCTGCTTGAGCAGCACGGGGCCCAGAGCCGTGCCCGCGATGATGGCGACCATGGTCAGCATTTCGAGCAGGCCGTTGCCGCTGGAAAGCCGCTCGTGGGGCAGGATCTCGGGCAGAATCCCGTACTTCGCCGGGCTGAACAGCGCGCTTTGCAGGCCCATCAGCGCCAGCACTGCCAGGCCGGGCACACTGGAATCCGCGGGGTTCAGGAGCACCAGCGTGGCCGCTGACATCAAGACCAGCTCCAGGACCTTCATGGCGATGATGACGCTGCGCTTGGAGCAGCGGTCTGCCAGGGCGCCCGCGGGCAGCGAAAACAGCATGAGGGGTACGGTCAGGACGACGAGGGCCAGCATGGCCTGCTTCTGCGCGGCGGCGTCAAGCTCGGCGCCGGGGCGCAGCGTCTGCTCCACGACGCGCATGCCGAGCAGGATGACGACCATCTTCCAGGCATTGTCGTTGAACGCGCCGAAGAACTGGGCGATCAACAGGCCCAGCAACGGTCTTCGAGCGGTAGTCGGCGCGTCGGTCATTTGCATAATGTAGTTATAAAAACATAGCCCGTGGTTTCCGGCGCGCAAGCCAAATCGCCCGCGATTGCACGGCCCGCCCTACGAGGGGAGTTTCTTGGCCACCGGCATGCGGCGACCCGCGCCAAAGGCATAGCGCGAAACCCGCAGCACGATGGGCGCCTGGCGCCGCTTGAACTCGGCGACTTCGACCATGCGCGCCACGCGCCGCGCCAGAGCTGCATCCTGGCCCTGGGCCACGAGGTCTTCGATGTCGAGCCGGCCATCGAGGTAGCCCTCCAGCAGGGCGTCAAGCTGGGCGTAGGGGGGGAGGCTGTCCTGATCGGTCTGGTTTTCGCGCAGTTCGGCCGAGGGTGCCTTGGTGTGGGTGTCCGGCGGAATCTCGGCGAAGCGTCGTGCCATCTCGTAGACGCGCATCTTGGACAGGTCTCCGATGACTTCAAGCGCGCCGCACATGTCGCCGTAAAGCGTGCTGTAGCCGACGGCCAGCTCACTCTGGTTGCCCGTGGCCAGCACCAGCGAACCTTCGGCGTTGCTGCGCGTCATGAGCACCAGCCCGCGGATGCGGGCCTGCAGGTTTTCTTCGGCCAGGCCGCCGGGTTTGCCGCAAAGCGTGCGCAGGTTTTCAAAGGCACCATCGATGGACAGAATCTCAAAGCCAATGCCCAGGGCCTGGGCCAGGTGGCGGCTGTCCTCTACGCTGCCGCGGCTGGAGAAGCGGGTGGGCATGGTGATGCCTTTGACGTTCTCGCGGCCCAGGGCACGCTGGGCAAGGCAGGCTACCAGGGCGCTGTCGATACCGCCGGAAAGGCCAAGCAGTGCTTTGGCAAAGCCGGTCTTCCTGAAGTAATCGCGGATGCCAAGGCAGAGTGCTTCGATCTGGTCGGCGATGTCGTCCTCTGCCCAGGTTTGGGGCTGGTTGGCGCGTGCCGCCAGATGTTCGACGGCCACCACGTCGTCGCCGAAAAGGCGGCCGCGGGCGCAGGTCAGGCCGTCGGCCCCCACGGCGAGACTGCCGCCGTCAAAAATCAGATCGTCGTTACCGCCCCACTGGTTACAGAGCAGCAGGGGGCGCCCAAGCCGGCGCGCGACGGCGGCGCAGAGCTGTTCGCGCAGGCGATGCTTGCCTTCCTGCCAGGGTGAGGCGCTGATGTTGATGAGCAGGTCCGCCCCCCGGCGCACGCATTCGTCGGCCGGGTCATGGCCGTATTCCACGCGGCCAAGCACGCTCTCTTCCACCCAGACATCCTCGCAGATCAGCACGCCCAGCTTGCGGCCGCGGAACTCGGCCACGCAGGGCGTGAAATCCGGCTCGAAGTAGCGCCGCTCGTCAAAAACATCATAGGTGGGGAGCAGGGCCTTGCGCTTGACGGCCAGCACACGGCCGCTGTCGCACAGGACGGCGGCGTTGCTCAAGGGCTTGCCCCGGGGTTTGTCGCTGGCCAGCACCAGCCCGAACAGCAGCCCGCAGCGCAAGGCGGCGGATAGCTGCACCAGGCGGTCACGGGCGGCCTCATTGCGCGCCACAAAACGGCTCTGGAGCATGAGGTCGTGGGGCGGGTAGCCGCACAGGGCAAGTTCAGGGGCAACGCAGAGTTCGGCCCCGTCGGCTACGGCCTGCCGGGCGGCCGCCTCGATGCGGGCCACATTGCCGTCGAAGTCGTTGACGGTGGGGTTGAGCTGCAACAATGCGATCTTCATGGTGCGCCTGATTATGCTACGCTCTGCGCCCTTTGCGAATGTCAGGTGAGCGATGATCGGTTACTACAACATTAATCCCGGGGGCAGCGGCATGCCCGAAGACGCCTTTGGCCCCCGCTTTTTCAAGACGCGCTTCTACACCTGGATCCGGGAGGCGTGCAGCATTGACGGCACCGTGCCGGTGCTCGAGATCATGCTGACATCCGGCCAGGTGCTGGACGTGTCGCACATTTCCGAGCTGAAGGACGACTACATGCTGGTCAGCGCCTTCATCGATGAGCGGGACTGCGCGGACACCTACCACACCTACATCCGCTACCAGACCATCTACTGCATCAACGTGCTGAACAAGTCGCGCAAGGAGCGGACCATGGGCTTTAACGTGGCCCATGAGCCGCGCCTCATTGCCAGCGAGTCGCGCCTCCAGAAGGCCGCCGCCGAAACGGCCCAGGAGTACACCAAGCGCCTCGAGCGCGAAAACGAAGAGGAAAAGAAAGACAACAAGAAGCAAACCAGGCGCCGCGCATCCAAGCCCCACGCCAAGTAGCGCCGCGTTGAATGAGAACAGGGAGCCCCAGGGCTCCCTGTTTGAACTTGCGAGACTGTTCAACGCGTGTGGCGCAGGGCATCCAGCGCAAAGGCCGTGGCCAGCACCGGGCTGCCTTCCTGCCACTTGGGGTTCTTGTTCACCCAGCTGCCATCAGTGCCCTGGAGCTTGCCGAGCTGCTCGACCAGTTCCGCGCGCCAGTCATGCTTGAAGCCCCGGTCGTCCTCGATTGTGTCCTCACCCAGAGCCTTGAGGGTGCGGGCGAAGCTGACGTAGTAGTAGAAGAGGCCCTGGTCGAACTGGCTCTGCTTGCGATAGCCGGGCACCTTGTTGAGCACATAGTTCTTGCGAACCCAGCCCAGGGCAAGCTTGACCGGCAGGCTGTCCTTCTTCAGGCCGGCAAACAGATAGGCGCGCAGCAGGTTGTAGGTCATGGTGCCGTAGCTGTGCAGGGTCACCGTGCCGTCCTCGTTTTCCGTGCGCTCTTCGGACATGCTCGAATCTTCACTGTAGATGGACCCGCCGTAATCAGGGCTGTCGGGGCCGGCGGCCTTGATGGTCTTGCCGTCCTGGGTCTTGGCCGTGAAGTCAGCGCTCTGCAGTTCGCCCGCGTTGTGATTGCGCTTGAGGAACACCAGCGCGTCCTGCCAGACCGGGTCGTCACTTGCCACGCCGCAGGCCTTCAGGGCGTCCATGGCGTAAATCGTGGTGCTCATGTTGGCCGCGGGCTTGCCCTCTTCAATCTTCTTGGGCAGTTCTTCCTTGCTGTAGGCCCAGCCGCCAAAGCCCACGTTGCCGCGCTTGTATTCGGCGGCGGGTCCGGTGGGGTTGCCCACCTGGGACTGTTTGAGGTAGTCGCGGGCCAGCTCGATCTTCTGGGTCAGTTTGCCCTTCCAGGCGCCGGCGGCGTTGAGGTCGGCCATGAGCTGGGCGACGATGCCGGTAATGTATACGGCGCGCTGGCCCTTCATGGCGGGCATGACCTTCTCGGGCATCAGGGAGAACCCGCCCGAGGCTTCCTGGCTGTCGATCACGAATTCGACGCTGGCCTTGATGCGCTCATCGGACTCATTCCACACCTTGGAACCGTAGAGGCCCTGAAGCACCAGAGCCGTGTACGCGATGTTCATCGACTTGGGGCCCCAGCCCGAGTCGATGCCCTTGTTCTCCGGTTTGCCCTGCACGTTGTATTGCGTCAGCAGGTACTGCCATGCCTTCTCAATCAAGGCGTCGCGGGCATCCGGCTTGGCCTGCAGGGGTTGGGCCTTGGCCGGGGCATCGGGCTTGGCCGACAACGACTCGGCCTTGGCTTGCCTGGGGTTGGGGCGCTGCGCCTCCTGCTTCACGCAGCCCAGCGCCAGCGTCAGCGCGGCTGCCAGAATCGTCAGTTTGCTCATGGTCATGGCTCCTGTTCGCATCGTTCGCTCCAATATCAAGTGTTTCCGAAGTCCGATCGATCTGACTGAAAAACTAGAACAGCGGCACCTGCATGTTGCGGGCCTTGAAAATGGCATCGACGCCCAGGTAGCGGCCGGAGGCCGAAATGGCCAGGGTGAAGCCCATGAGCCCAAAGGCCAACGCCTCAGTGCGCGCGGCCGTCTCGCCGAGATACCAGAGCAGGGCCATGAGCCCGAGCGCCGTCGCGGCGACTCGCGTCACCGCCCCGGCAAGGGTCATGAGCCCGAACAGGATTTCCGCTCCCACGATGACCCAGGCCGTGACCAGCGGGTTCTGCGCGGCGGGCTCCAGAACCAGCGAGTTGTACCACTCGGGCGGGTGCTGTAATGCTGCGCGATAGCTTTCAATCAGGCGCCGCGTCCCCTCCGTGCTGCCGGACAGCCAGCCGTCGTAGAACTTCGTCACCCCTGCCTGCAGCCAGACATACCCGACAAAGAGCCGCATGGGCAGAAGTACCGCCAAGGGGGCCGTGGGGCCTGAAAGGAACTGGGGCACGCGACGGGTTTCATCGGCCATGGCGCAATCTTAGCACGAAGGGCCGCCCCTTTGCAGGCACGGCGCGTGGCAGAAGGTCCCTGCCGCTTTTCAGGCATCCAGCGCCAGGGCCGTGCCGCGTCGAAACAGCAGGGAGGCCACAAAGAAAAGCACAGCGACGACGACGATACCCGGCGCGGGCGGCACGCTGAAGTAATCTCCAAGCACCAGGCCGGCGACGCAGGAGGTGACGCTGACGCAGAGCGCGCCCCAGAACATGCCGCGATAGCTGCGCGCCACATTCTTGCTGGCGGCGGCCGGTACCACCATCAATGCGTTGACCAGCAGAAGACCCACGGCCCGCACGCAGACGCTGACGACCAGCCCCAGCAGCACGATCAGGATGAAGTCGTAACGCGCGGGCCGGATGCCGCGAGCCTGAGCCAGAGGCCTCGATACGGCCAGGAGGGCGAACGGATTGGAGTACAGACCAACGAGCACGAGAGAGAGGCCTGCTGCGGCCGCCAGGGCTGCCAGGTCCGTGGTATCCAGAAACGTGACGCGGCCAAACAGGTAGGCGTGCAGGTCACTGTATCCCTGGGCGCGGTGATAAAGGATGACGCCAACGGCCAGGGAGCCGGCCAGGGCGACGCCCAGCAGCGTGTCCAGCGAGAGACCCGAGCGCTGGCGCATGGCGGCAATCAGCAGGGCGACGACGACTCCCGCCGCGATCATGGTGGCGATGGGATCGACACCGATCAGCAGGCCCAGGGCCACGCCGCTGAGCGTGCTGTGGGCGATGGCGTCGGAGAAAAACGACATGCGATTGCTGACCACCAGCGTGCTGAGCGAGCCCGCCGCCAGCGAAAGGCAGAGCACGGCCGCCAGAATCACGGCCTGCCAGTCCACAGTGAAGTAGCGCGCGATGATCTCGATCATCAGTGTCCGTGGTGGTGGTCAGGCCCGTGTGCGTGGGTGTGCGGCACAGGCCGGTGGTGGTCGTAGACGGCCTTGCCGCTGCCAAACACGCGCGCGATGGTCTCGGCCGTCAGGAGGTCGCCGGCCTTGCCCTCGCACATCAGCACGCGATTGAGGCAGAGCACACGGTCGGAGATGTCGGCGACGACGCTCAGGTCGTGGCTGACCAGGATGGCTGCCGCGCCGTGCGCGCGTACTTCGTGCAGAATCAGGTCGTTGAAGGCCGCCTCGCCCTCGATGTCCACGCCGGCCGCGGGTTCATCGAGCAGCAGGAGTTGCGCTCCCTCTCCCAGCGCCGCGGCCAGCAGCACGCGCTGCAGTTCGCCGCCGGAGAGTCCGCCCAGGCTTTTGTGCAGCAGGGCCCCCGCGCCCACGCGCTCGAGCATGGCCGAGACGCTCTTCCTCACGCGCGTCGCGATACCAAACGCCACGGGGCGGCGCTGCAGCGTCAGCGCCAGGAATTCCAGCACAGTCATGGGCAGGGTGCGGTCGAAGTTCAGGCGCTGCGGCACATAGCCCATGCGGCCGTTCACGCGAATGCTGCCGCGGAAGGGAAGCTGTCCCAGGATGGCCTTGAGCAGGGTCGTCTTGCCCGCTCCGTTGGGCCCGATCAGGGCCGCAAATTCGCCGGGCCCGAGGCTGAAGCTGACATGCTCCACGAGGGCTCGCCCGCCGATTTCGACGCTGACGTTCTCGACGCTGAGGACGGGGGCAGTCATTGCGGTTACTTCAAAGCCTCCAGAACGGCCTGCAGATTCTTGCGCATGGTTTCCTCGTAGGCGGTGGCGGAGGGCTTTCCGATCTCGAAGGGGTCCAGCTGAGCGAGCTTCACGCCCAGACTCCTGGCCAGAGTCTCGCTGGCCGCGGGGTCGTGGCCGGGCTCGGTGAAGATGGCCTTCGCGCCGCTTTTCCGGATGGCAGCCTCCAGGGACCGGCGCTCCTCCAGCGTGGGCTCTTTGCCGGGCAGCTTGCGCAGGAAGCCCAGGTTCTTGAGTTCGAACTCACGGGCGAAGTAGGCAAAGGCATCGTGGTCGGTCACGAAGCTGCGGTCAGGCAAAGTGGCCAGCCGCGCCTTGGATTCGTCGCGCAGCTTGAGCACCCGCGCCTGAAACTCGGAAGCGCGCTTGAGGTAACCTTCGCTGTTGGACGAATCCAGCGACGCCATGGCCCTGGCCATGGCTTGGGCCTGAAAGGCTGCGCCCTCGCAGGAGAGCCACACGTGGGGGTCCTGCTCGCCGTGGTCGTGGCCATGGTCGTGCAAATCGCCCCCCGACGCGATGAGAAAGCTCTTGGGAATTTGTGCGCTGCAATCCACCAGCGTGATGCCCGCCGCCGCCGCCAGTTTCGCGGCGTCGAATGTCTCGAGCTTCAGGCCGTTGATCAAAAGCAGGTGGGCGCCTTCCAGTCTTCGCCGGTCCTCGGCTGTGGCCTCGAAACTGTGGGGGTCGGTGCCTTCGCGCGGCAATAACTGAACCGTGGCGGACTCTCCCGCCACGGCCATGGCCAGGGCGGCAAGATGGGTGGTCGAGGCCATGACCACCAGCTTCTCTCCCGGCCGCACTGTGCGCGTGCTGCCGCCGCTGCAGGAAGTCAGCAGGAGCGAAAACAGCAGAAACATGGCGGTGCGCATCACGGCCCCGGAAGATGAAAGCCAGGCTACGTTAGCCGACAGGCTATTTATTGCAACCGGGTTGCAGGTTGCCGGCGCTTGTCTGCGCGTTCTGCATCGTCGGCCCGCGGCGCCGGGTCACGCCGCGTGGCCGGGCCTCTGGTGCCTCGCGGCCTTCAGGTGATAGGCAAACTCCTGCTGCACCTCTTCGCCTGCGCTGCCCAGCGCGTCGTACACGTCATCCATGCGCCCCGTCAGCAAGG
>JABARW010000051.1:0-7954 GCA_019186845.1 Planctomycetota bacterium
GGCGGCGCGCGGCGGCGGAATACCGCCGCGCCGCCATGCCCAAAAGGGGGCCTGCCTGGAGGCGCTGCACTTTTCAACCGCCCTTTCCCTCCCTTTGGGGTGCTTCACTTTTCAACCGCCGTTTACAGCGGACTTCCACAGCCTGCGCCACACCTTTGTAAGCAACCTGGTGGCCGGAAACGTCCACCCAAAAATCGCGCAGAAGCTTGCACGTCATTCGACCATTACCCTGACCATGGACCGCTACAGCCATCTGCAGAGCGACGACTCTCGCAACGCAATTGCAGCGCTTCCCGATCTGGATCAAGAAACCCGGGCCAAAGGCGCTTGAGCCCGAACTTAAGCAAAGAGCCTCGTACTCCTTTCCAGCCGCACACTGGGCGGGTGCTGAAAGCGCCTCGCTTTCAAGCCAACTTTCAAGAAACGACTGGATTGAGTTGAACCAGTTTGGACAAGGATAGACGCCATGACGAAAGCGGGGCGAGCCCACTGATAGCGATGGAAACCGCTCTAGCGAGCGGTTTCCATGCGCAAGTGCCTTTCCAGCAAAGGCAAAGATGGCGGAGGAGGAGGGATTCGAACCCCCGGTGAGCCGAAGCCCACAGCGGTTTTCAAAACCGCCGCAATCGACCACTCTGCCACTCCTCCGCGGCGCGGCATTGTAGGCGCGGGTGCCCCTGCCGCAAGCAGGGGCGCTGTCGGGCCGGCGCGGGCCGCACCGGCTCCTGCCGGACTTCGGGCAGGACCCAAATGACCCCGGTTGCTGTTGGAGGCCGGCCCTGCAATTGGCAGAATCAACCCTGCGGGGATTCACTCATCCGGAGGCGACACATGCCCTCACGTCTGGACAACGCTCGGCGCGACTTCCTCAAGATTTCTGCCATGGGCTTTTCCGCGGTCGCGCTGGCTCCTTTGGCCACGCGCATGTTCGCGCAGGAAGCCAAACCCAAGCACGATCTTTCCAACGTCAAGCGCGGCACTCTGCTGGGCGCGGGACAGCAGGTCAACGTCCAGACCGGCGACAAGCGCTGGGTGCTTTCCATCGTGGACCTGGACGCCGAGGCGCTCGCGCCGCGCCTGGTGGTGATGGATTTTCAGGGCCACGGCTTTGCCCCTGACCCGCGCGACCCCAACAAGATGGTGATTTTCGAGAAGCACGGGCCCGGCTGCTGCGAGGTGGACCTGGCCCAGGGCAAGGTCACGCGCAGCATGCCGCCGGTCAAGGGGGCCAAGTTTTACGGCCACGGCGCCTATTCACCGGATGGGGCGGAGCTTTACGCGACGGAATCCATCATCGACGAAGCCTATCGCGGCATCATTTCCATCCGCGACGGCAAGACCTTCGAGCTCAAGGGCGAGTTCCCGACCTTCGGCGCGGCGCCCCACGACTGCACCCTCATCGACGAGGGCAATACCATGGTGGTGACCAACGGCGGCGGCAAGCTTGACGGCCCCAAGCCCTGTGTCACCTATGTGAATGTGCCCAAGCGTGAGCTGATTGAAAAGCTGGAGTTCGAGAACGAGAACATCAACGCCGGCCACCTGATCGTCACCAAGAAGGGCGACCTGCTCTGCTCCAACGCCCGGCGCGAGGGCCTGCCCGAAGACGCCTTGGGCGGCATGTCCGTGCGCGTCAAAGACGGCAAGCTGACCACGTTCACCAAGCCCGAAGACGTGTACAAGAAAATGGTCGGCGAGACGCTTTCCCTGGCCTTCAACGAAGAAACCCGCATCGTTGCCGCCACCAACCCCTACGGCAACATCGTCACCTTCTGGAACATCGACACCGGCGAACTCAAACGCAAGATTGAAGTGCAGAACCCGCGCGGCATCGTGCTCACGCTCGACAACACGTACTTCGTGCTCAGCTACCAGAAGGACCCCGTGGTGGCTCTGGTGGACGCCAAGACCTGCGAACCGGTCAAGGGATCCAAGTTCGCCAATGCGCCCATCTCCGGCAGCCACATGTTCATTCACGCCATGCCGCGCCTGGCGTGACGGTGAGGTTTGCGCCCAAAGCAGTGAAGGGCCGCCCCAAGGCGGCCCTTTCGACTTGATGGGTCAGGCCACGCAAAGGCGGGCCCCTGTCAGGGGCAATTTGCGGGGCGAGCGAGAGCCTAGACTTCGTCGTCGGTGGGCAGCAGGGGCTGGATGTTGACGCGCTCGCGGAACTCGGCCGCCAGCGAAGGCGCCTTGCCCAGCTCCATGTTGAGGTCTCGCATCCAGGGCAGGATGCCGAGCACGGGCGTGTTGGAGAAGTGCTCGATTTCGTCGGGGTTGGTGCGCTCGGGCAGGCCGATGCGCTCCTTGCCAAAGCCGTTGATGATGATGCCGGCCATGGGAATGCCAAGCATCTTGGCCGTGTGGCAGGTCAGCAGCGTATGGTTGATGGTGCCCAGCGTCGGGCGTGAGACAATGACGAGTTCAAGGCCAAGCTGCAGCACGAGATCGCTGACGAGTTCGTTGTTGTTGAGCGGCACCATGAGGCCGCCGATACCTTCAACAATCACGATTTCGTGGAGCAGCGAAAGCTGGAAGTACTGATCCACGATGTAGGAAAGCTGGATGTGGGTGTCTTCCAGCCGCGAGGCAATGCTGGGGGCCGCGGGCTGCTTGAGGCGGTAGGGGCAGACCAGATCCATGTCGTCATGGATGCCGGTAACCTCCCGCAGGAAGCGCACGTCAGGGCTGACCACCTCGCCGTCGAGCACGGGGCAGCCCGAAGCCACGGGCTTCATGAACCCGACGTTGAAGCCTCGCTCTTTGAGGGCGAGCACAAGGCCCGCGGTGACGACGGTTTTCCCGACGCCGGTGTCTGTGCCCGTGATGAAAAGACCGGTGCGCATGGCAGAGGCGCAAGGTTACGGGGGCGAAGCTCAAACGCAAGGGTGTGGCGCGCTCAGGTGCGCAGCTTGGGATCGAGCGCGTCGCGCAGCGCATCACCAAACAGCGAGAAGCTCAGGCTGACGACGAACAGAGCCCCGGTGGCCGAGGCCAACGGCCACCAGACGGAGGGATCGCGCTGCAGCTCGGTCGTGGATGCCTTGATCACCTGCCCCCACGTGGGAAGTGTTGCGTCAATGCCAATACCGACGTAGCTGAGGTAAACCTCAAGCCCAACGCTGCCCACAAACGCCAGCGTGAATGAGATGATCACGATGTGGAACACGTTGGGCAGGATGTGCTTGAAGATGATGCGCATTTCACCGCAGCCAAGCGCGCGCGCCGCCTGCACGTATTCGCGGCTCTTGTGCTTGATGACTTCCGCGCGGATCAGGCGGCACAGTCCCACCCAGGTGGTGATGCCGATAACGACCAGCACGAGGATGAGGAGCCGGATCGGCTTCTTGTCATCGCCCACGCCGACGGACTCGAACCAGCGCGAAATCCGTTCGCTGTCCTTCACGGCCTGGATGAATGCGATCAGCAACAGCAACAGCGGAATCGAAGCCAGCACCGACATGAAGAAGCCGATGATGTCGTCAATCCACTTGCCGAAGTAACCCGCGGCCAGGCCCATGATGGTCGCAATGAACGCGCTGATGAGCGTGGGCACAATGCCGATGATGAATGCCAGCTCAAGCCCGCGGATAATCTTCGCCAGCACGCTCACGCCGTCAATGTCGCAACCCATGGGGAAGCGCCAGAATCGCGCATCGGTCACGCCCCAGGAACGCTGGTCCATGGGCATGGGCGGGTTCTTCGTGCCGGCCTCGTCATTGCCGGTCTTTTCCCAGTGCGGGTGACCGGCATCAAAGGCAAGAAACCAGCCGGGCGGGTGGTAGTGCCGTTCCAGCCCGGTTACGGTGGGCTCGTTATCTTTGAACTCGGCATCTATCTCTGTGGCCGCCTGCGCGCGCGCCTCATCGTCACTCAGTTTCTCGTTTTCCTTTTTCAGCTTGGAAGCCGCGGCGCTGATCCTCCTGTCGCGCAGGTTTTCCACGCTGTCCAGGCCGGCGTTGGGCGTGAGATCGGTATCGGGCACCCAGAGCCGCGCCGTGACCGCCATGAACAGGCAGAACACAATGGCAACAAGGCAGGCCATGGCCAGCTTGCGCTTGAGCAACTGCTTGATGACGTCTTTCCACGGCATAGTCAGTCCATCAACCCAGGCGCACACGCGGATCAACGACCGCGTAGAGCACATCCGAAAGCAGGTTCGCGAGCATGAATGAAACCGCGCCGATAACGACGATTGCGCGAATCACGTTGCCGTCGCTGTTGGCAATCGCATCCACCGTCAGGTAGCCCAGGCCGGGGATGCCAAAGAAACTCTCCAGAATCAGCGAGCCCGTATACAGGGTCGGAATCGCCACCGCCCAGCGCGTGATCAGCGGAATCAGCGAGTTGCGCAGCACGTGCTTGAACAGCACCTGGTTCTCGTTCAGGCCCTTGGAGCGCGCGGTGCGCACGTAATCCTGACCGACCTCATCGAGCATGATGATGCGGTTGAACCGCACGTGCTCGCCAAAGGAGAGCAGCACGTAAAGCAGGGCGGGCAGGATGAGGTAACGCGTCGCTCCTAAGCCGGTCGAATAGCCGGAGATGGGGAAGTAGTTCCAGTCGCTGGCAAGGAACTTCTGGCCCGCAATGATGATGGCGATGCCGTTGAGGCTCATGAGCACGATCGAACTGATCACAATCGTGTGGTCCATGCTGCTCTTGCGGTACATTGCCGCCAGAAGCCCAAAGAACAGCGCGATCAACTCAGACAGCAGGAACGCGGGCAGCAGCAGCGCCAGGCTGGGCCCCGCCCCGCTCCACAGCACTTCCGTGACCGCCCGGCCCTGCCGCGTGTCGCCGAAGTCAAGGCGCAGCAGATCGGCCGTATAATTCACGAACTGGCGGAAGATGTTCGTGTAGTCGAGGTCAGGCTCGATGTCTTCTACCTTGGTGATCTTTTCCGATTCCGATTTCACACGCGATACCAGTGCCAGCGCGGCTTCGTGCTCCTTGAGCGCGGCTTCATGGTCTGCCGCGGCATCCCGGGCCGCCTTTTCCAGGTCCGCCGTGTCGCCGCCTGCGGCTTTGGCTTTGTCCCGTGCTTCCTGCGCGGCGGCTTTCCTGGCGCCAAGGTCATCCACCTTCGCTACGGCATCCAGGTTGGCCTGGCCGGCCTTTTCAAGGAGGCAGGTTTGCCTGGCGTTGGCGATGGCCGCCTTGCTTTCGACCTCGTTCTTGTGGCGGCGCAGGTCGAGGCGGGCAAGCCGCGCCTTGACGTCTTTGTCTTCGGGGTCTTCACCGGCCAGCGCATCGATTTCGGATTTCAGGTAGTCTCGCTCCGATGCCAGGTCGGCAAGTATGCTTGCGTTGAACAGCATGGTGCCGCGCGCGGGAATCTGCTGCTTCTCCATCTTGGAGAGTTTCTCGCGGCCCCGCTCGGTGAACTCCACGTAGCCCTTTGTGGCAAGCCACTCATACTTTGAGCGCGCGCTGGCCTTTTCACCAAGCTGGATCGTGGCCAGGGCTTCAGGCTTCGTTGACACCGTGAACAGCATGAACGTAAGCGCCACCACCCCGAGCAGGATGAATGGCATGTACATCAACTTTCGCAGAATGTAGGTGAACATGCGTTCAGGCCTGGGCCTTTATGATGCGCGTAACCATGAACGCGGAAGGTATCGTCAGCACAAGTCCCAGCAGCAGCGCAGGCCAGATGACGGTTTCGCTGCGAGTTGCCGCCACTTCTGTGCGTCTGGGCGTGTCCGAATACCAGAACTTTCCGTAGGAGTAGGCAAACTCGTTGGGTTCGGGCGCGATGTACCACGGGTTGTACAGTGCAAAGGTTTTGCGGAAATTGATCATCACCCACGGCACGTCGCGGTCGAGCAGCTGATACATCTGCTCGATCAACTGGAGTTTCTCGGCTTTCTCAGCGGGCACAGAATCCTCCAGCAGGCGCAGGCGCTCGTAAAGCCGATTGAAGTCCGGGTCATCGTAGTACGTGTGGTTCAGCCCCGTGGCAATGTTGCCGCCCCACAGCAGCTGCATCATGTTCTGCGCGTCGGGGTAATCCATCACCCAGCCCGCGTCAAAGGCCTGGCCCTTGCCTTCATCCTGGCGCTTGAGGAACTCCGCAAATGTAAGGGGTTCGGCGTTGATCTGCACGCCCACGCGATCGCCGCTGGCCTTGTAGAAGCGCGCCTCATCGAAAGCCGAAGCGGCAGTGCTGCGCAGACAGATCGTCACTGACACCTGCTGACCGGTGTCAGGGTCAAGCGCGCGATAGGGGCCTTCGCCCGAGCCCTCAAGCCTGTAGCCCGCTGCTTGAAGCGCCTTGCGGCCCGCCGCGGGATTGAACTTCTGGCTCGTCATGTCGAACTTCGGGTCGTAACCGGTGATGCCCGGCGGCACCAGCTGCAGCGCCGGCGAGCCGCGCCCGTTCAGATAGCGCCGGATGTAATCCTCACGGTCGATGCTCATGGAGACCGCCTGGCGGATGGCACGTGCACGTTCGGCCTGCTTCTTTCGAGCTGGGTCGTTGCCTTGCGTGCCTACCAGCGGATCGCGCAGATTGAACGTCATGTAATCCAGCGTGGGATCCTCCCATGTTTTGAGGTAGATCCCCTTGGCCGCCAGAGCTGGAGTCACTTCCGTCTGCGGCGTGACGGCCGCGCTGAACTGGTCCTTGTCAATGCCGGACGAATCCAGTTCGCCGGCAAGGAACTTGAGATAGCGCGGCTGAGACTCCTTGATGAACCGCGTGTCGATGATGTCGGCAATGGGCAGGCGCTTGCCCATCAGCGGCTTGAAGCGGGCGTGTTCAGGCGCGTTGCTGGTGGGGAAATGCTCAACGCGGAACTTGGGGTTGCGCTCCCAGACAATCTCCCAGTTCGGCTTCCAGCTCTTGAGGATGTAGGGGCCCGAGCCGCACGGCATGCGGAAGAAGTCGCGGCGGTAATACTCGGCCGCCTCATAGGGAACAGCCGCGCCGTAACTCAGCGTGATCGCATACAGGAATTGCGGGTACTTCTGCGTGAGCTTGACGACAAATGTGTGGTCGTCCGGCGCCTGCAGCCCGGAGACCGCGGCCGTGCGCAGATGATCGCGCCAGGGTTTGCCCGGGTCGTCCGCGGGCCCGGTATCCAGCAGCTTGAAGGACTGGCTGCGGAATTCATCGAGGCCTTCGACCATGCCCTCAAGCACCCAGAATCCATTGGAATCAGGCAGGGCCGCAAGGCGCTTGAACGAATAGACAAAGTCTGAAGCAACGAGCTTTCGTCCCGGCCCTTTGTCGGCCTGCGCGCCCATGCCTTCGTCGCGATAGGTCTTGCCCGTGGCGTCGGGGTGGAAGCAGCGGTTGTCCTGGAAAAACACGTCGTCACGCAGCTTGAACGTCACCGTCAGGCTGTCCTCACTGTACGTGGGCATGCCCGTGGTTACGTTGGGCACCAGCTCGGCGGGGCGCTTGATGTAATCGTACTGCAGCAGGGTGTCGTAGCACATGCCGCAGTTGAGCGAGCTGATCACGTCGCCCGCGATCTGCGGGTCAATGGACTTCAAGTCGCCCGATTCCGAGCGGCGCACCACCACCAGCCCTTCATCTTGGCTTGAGAGCGTCGCTGCCGTGCCGCCGCAGCCGGGGGCCAGGGAAAGCAACGCCAGCGCCGCGCTCAGCGCCAGCAGGGGGGACCACTTCAAGGTGCGAGGCGCCATGGGTCTCCCGCTGTCAGGACTTCCTGGTCTTGATGAATCGCACACGGTCAAACACGCAAGCCGGCAGCGCCGGCCACTCCAGGTTCGTGCTGCGCAGGTGCGCAAAGCGGCGCACCATCAGCGGCACCACCGGCCGGTCTTCCAGCAGGCGCGTTGCCAGCTTGCCCACCAGTTCACGCCGCCGGGCCTGGTGAGCCGCGTCGCCGGAGAGGCGGCAGAGTTCGGCGTAGTCCGCGTCAAACTCGGGCGCGCTGTAGCGCGCAGTGTTGCGGTTCTCCTCGCCCGTGCCGATGTTCCG
>JABARW010000051.1:7964-22893 GCA_019186845.1 Planctomycetota bacterium
TTCTGGGGGTCGGGGTGGTCAAGGAACCAGCCCGCGAAGTAAAGGTGGCCTTGGCCGGTGTCCATGGCCGTGAACAAATCTTCGCTCGAAGTCTGGAGGGCGTCCAGCCCCACGCCCAGCGATTTGAGACCCTCACGGAGAACCTCGACCATGCGGCGGTTGAACTCGCCCGTGGGACAGAACAGCGTCAGGCTCAGGGGATTACCCGTATCGGGATTCCGGCCGCCCCTGAACTTCGTGGCGTCCAAGGTGTCCTTGGCCCGCTTGAGGTCATAGGCCCCCCAGTCCTCGTGGCGGCCCAGCTCCGCGAACTCGGCCCCCGGCGGCAGAATCTCCGCGGCCGCGCGGCCGAACATCGCCCCAAAGCAGCTCTCGGCCATACGCGCGCGATCAATGCAGAGGCTGACCGCCTTGCGCAACCCCCGCCCGTCAGCGTCGAGGGAGCCCACCATGGCGTCGCTCATGTTGAAGGACATGAACCAGCTTCCGACATCGTCCGCGATGCTCAACTCGACGGGCGCCTTGGCCAGAGGGCCAAACAGCTTGCCGTCTCTCACGTGCCGCCGCGCCAGCGAGGCATCCAGCTCGCACTCTCCCCACTGGCCCGTGGCGACGGCCTCGGCGCCCTCGGGGGCCGCATAGACCACGCGTTCAAACTCGGGCTTCTCGCCCCAGTGCCGGTCAAAGCGCTTGAGCACGTACAGGCGCGAAGCCGCCAGGGCGTGGAGGCGGTAGGGCCCCGTGCCGACGGCGCGGCGCTGAAGCTCGAACATGTAGTGATCCATGGCTTCGGCCGCGATGACCGACAGGGCGGGATGGGCCAGCACCGACAATATGGGCGCAAAGGGCCGCTTGAGCTTGAGCACGAAGGTTGAGTCATCCGGCGCGCTGAGTCCCTCAATTGCTTCGTCGTCGCTCCCCTGCCAGCCGCCCCTCTCACGGGCATCTTCGGCGTACTTGTCGAGGCCGGCAATCAGCCCCTGCACCAGCCAGAACCAGTGCTGCCGCTCGCCGCTCATGGCCGCCAGGCGCTTGAAGCTGGCCACGATATCGGAGGCCCGGGCGGCCCGCCCCTGCCCTTCCTTGAAACACTCGCTGTTATGGAACTTTGCTTCGCGCAGCTTGAACGTGTAGGTCAGGCCGTCGTCGCTGACCTTCGGCCAATCCGCCGCCAGGCAGGGGGCCAATTTGGGCGAAGGGCCCGGCAACCACTGCATCAGCCCTTCGTAGATGTCCGCAATCAGGTTCAACGAGGGGCCACTGGGCGCGGCATGGGGGTCCAGACTGATGTCTGCGGACTCCAGCGGCAGGCGCAGGGTTCTGGGCACATCCACCGCTTCAGGCACCGGTGCCGGCTGGGCCAGACCCGGACGTGTGGACGCGGTCAGGGCCAACGCCAGCAACGCGGAGATGAGCATCAAGCTTCTAGCCATGGCGCACCCGCTGTAGGGGACCCATCTTGCTACGGATGAGAAGCGTGGGGAGGACGAAGTTTAGCCTTTCCTGCCGCATTGACCAGCGCCATGCCTGGCCCCGAGTCGTGCAAGACCGGGGGGGTGGCAGTTTGCACCCAAAGGGACAACCCTGGCCGTGCACCCTTGCCGGTGCGATGACAGGTCTTTGGCTTGTCCTTATGCAATCCGGTGTGCGGGCCGGCATGCCGCGCGGATACTCGCCAAGCCGGGGCGCATTGGCCGCGAAATGCGCAATTCACATCAGCGGGCGGGTTGGCACAATCGACGCGGGGGAACCATGGCCGACTACATCTGGAGTCCGACACGCGACCTGATCGAGCAGGCCAACGTGACGCGGCTGATGCGCAAGCTGGGCTACGTCGTGCCCGCGGACAAGCCCGACAAGACGGCTGAGGAGGCTCGCAGTTTCGTGCGGCGTTCGCAGAAGCACATCGAGTGGTTCTGGCAGGAGGCCCTGGCGGACCTTGGCCTGGTGTGGAGCAAGCCCTACAGCCGGGTGCTGGATGCAAGCCTTGGCCACGCCTGGGCAAACTGGTTCATCGGCGGCGAAACGAACATTGCTCTCAACTGCGTGGACCGCTGGGCGGGGTCTGGCTCTCATTTGCCGTCGCCCGGCAAAGAGGTGCCCGACCCCCGTACCGCCCTCGTCTCCGAAACCGAAGACGGCATCGTTCGCCAGTTCACGTTTGCCCAGCTCGACGAGAACGTGTGCAGGGTCGCCAATGCGCTCAAGGCCTGCGGCGTGCAGCGCGGCGATTGCGTGGCCTGCTATATGCCCATGGTGGCGGAGGTCGTGTTTGCCATGCTCGCGACGCAGAAGATCGGCGCCATCTTCGTGCCGATTTTCTCGGGCTACGCCCCGCCGGCTGTTCGCGAGCGCCTGGAAGACGCCGAGGTCAAGGTCCTGTTCACCGCCGACGGTTCCATGCGGCGCGGGCAGCCCTTCTCGATCAAGGAAGCTGCCGACGAAGCCGTGAAGGGTCTGGCCTGTGTGAAGCATGTGATCGTGTATGAACGCCTCATGGCGCCGGGTGCCGCGGACCGGGTGTCAGGAAAGGACAAGCCTGAGGCTTTGCTTCCGCCTTGCCCCATGCAGGCCGGCCGTGACCTCTGGTGGTCCGAAATCGTCGGCAAGCAGCCGCCCTCCTGCCCCACGGAGTCCATGCCCGCCCTGGCCCCTGCCCTGATGATTTACACCAGCGGCACCACCGGCAAACCCAAGGGCACCGTGCACACCCACGCCGGCTGCCTCGCGCAGATGAGCAAGGAACTCGGCTACAACTTTGACGTGCGGCGCGGCGATGTGTTCTGGTGGTTCTCGGATATCGGCTGGATGATGGGCCCCTGGGAAATCATCGGCTGCCTCTTTCACGGCGTAACGCTGGTCGTGTTCGAGGGCGCGCCCAACTTCCCCAACCCGGACCGTGTCTGGGACATGGTCGAGCGCCACAAGGTCACGCACCTGGGCATCTCGCCCACGGCCGTGCGCATGCTGATCCGCTCCGGCAACGAGTGGGCCGACAAGCACCCCATGCCCTCGCTGCGGATGCTGGGCTCCACCGGTGAGCCCTGGGACCCCGAGAGCTACATGTGGTTCTTCGAGCACATCGGCAAGCGGCGCTGCCCGGTCATCAACATCTCCGGCGGCACGGACATCGTGGGCTGCTTCCTCGCGCCTTTGCCGATCATGCCGCTCAAGGCAGCCTCGCTGCAGAGTGCGGGCCTGGGCATGGACATCGATGTCTTCAACGAAGAAGGCAAGCCGGTGATGGACGAAGTGGGCTACCTGGTGTGCAAGCAGCCCGCGCCCTCCATGACGCGCTCGCTCTGGAAGAACGACGCCAAGTACCTCGAAACCTACTGGAGCAAGTTCCCCGAGGTCTGGAACCACGGCGACTGGGCCAAAGTTGACAAGGACGGCGACTGGTTCCTGTTCGGCCGCGCCGATGACACACTCAAGATTGCCGGCCGCCGCGTGGGCCCCGGCGAGATCGAAGCCGCGCTGATTGAACACCCGGCCGTGAGCGAGGCCGCGGCCATTGGGGTGCCGGACAAGATCAAGGGTCAGGACGTGGTCTGCTTTGTGGTCCTGCACCGGGGACGCGGCTACGAAGAGAGCGAGAACCTGCGCAAGGAGCTGATTGAGCAGGTGGTGGGGGCGCTGGGGAAGGTGGATCGCCCCAAGAATGTGATGTTCGTGGACGATCTGCCCAAGACGCGTTCGGCCAAGATTCTGCGCCGGTTGATTCAGAAGAAGTACCTGGGCGAACAGAACCTGGGCGATCTTTCCAGCGTTGCGAACCCCGACGCCCTGGAGGCGGTGGCCAAGGCGAGATAGGGTCTGGCCCGGCGAGACGGGCCAGCAAAATGGCCGCGCGCCGAGGGCGCAATCCACGTTCAAGGGGCGGGACGGACTCACGGGCGCAGCGGTGTCTACATCGGAATCTGCACGGGCTTCTTCGCGCGCTTGTTGGCTTTGCGGGCTTCGTCGTAGCCGGCGTCGATGTGTCTCGCGATGCCCATGCCGGGGTCGGCGGTGAGCACTCGTTCGATTCTCTGGTCGGCGGACTTTGTTCCGTCGCAGACGATCACCTGGCCCGCGTGCAGCGAGTAGCCGATACCGACTCCGCCTCCGTGGTGGAAGCTGACCCAGGTCGCTCCGCAGGCTGTGTTGATCAGCGCGTTCAAGATGGGCCAGTCGGCAATGGCGTCAGAGCCGTCCTTCATGGCTTCGGTTTCGCGATTGGGGCTGGCCACGCTGCCGCAATCCAGGTGGTCTCTTCCAATCACGATGGGCGCCTTGACCTTCTTCTTGCGCACCAGCTCGTTGAACTTGAGGCCCGCCAGATGCCTCTCGCCGTAGCCAAGCCAGCAGATTCTTGCGGGCAGGCCCTGGAACTGGATTTTTTCGCGCGCTCCCGTGAGCCAATTTTTCAAGTGCTCGTTCTTGGGGAAGAGTTTCATCAGCTCACGGTCGGTCGTGTAGATGTCCTCGGGGTCGCCCGAGAGCGCCACCCAGCGGAACGGGCCCTTGCCCTCGCAGAACAGAGGCCGGATGTACGCCGGCACAAAGCCGGGGAAATCAAACGCGTTCTGCACGCCTGCCTGCAGCGCGTGACCTCTCAAATTGTTGCCATAGTCAAACGTGTGCGCGCCGCGTTTTTGCAGATCGAGCATCTGGCGGCAGTGCCTGGCCATGGTGCGCATGCTCTCGCTCTTGTAGCGCTCGGGGCTCAGGCGGCGCAGCTCCAGCGCGTCGGCCAGGCTCAGCCCGTCGGGGATGTAGCCGTTGAGGGGGTCGTGGGCGCTGGTCTGGTCCGTGAGAAGGTCGGGCGTGACCTCGCGTTCGATCAGGCGTTGCAACAGTTCCGTGGCGTTGCACTCCACGGCGATGCTGACGGCCTCGCCCGCCTTGCAGGCGGCCAGGGCGCGGTCAATGCCCGCGTCGATGCTGACGGCCTTCTCGTGCAGGTAGCGCGTTTCGAGCCGCCGCTGAATGCGGTGCGGGTCCACTTCAGCGGCCAGCATCACGCCGTTGCAAAGCGTACACGCCAGCGGCTGCGCGCCGCCCATGCCGCCAAGCCCCGCCGTGACCGTCAGCTTGCCGCGCAAGTCGGCCTTGGGGCCGTAGTGTTTGCGAGCGGCGGCGCCAAACGTCTCGTAGGTGCCCTGCAGGATCCCCTGCGTGCCGATGTAGATCCACGAGCCCGCGGTCATCTGCCCGAACATGATCAAGCCGCGCTCGCGCAGGGCGTTGAAGTGTTCCCAGGTGGCCCAGTGGCCCACCAGGTTGCTGTTGGCGATCAGCACGCGGGGCGCGTCTTCGTGGCTCTTGAACACGGCGACGGGTTTTCCGCTCTGCACCAGCAGGGTCTCGTCTTTCTCGAGCTTTCTGAGTGACTTGACGATGGCGTCAAAGCACTCCCAGTTGCGCGCGGCCTGGCCGCTGCCGCCGTACACGACGAGATTGGCGGGGTCCTCGGCCACGTCGGGGTCGAGGTTGTTCATGAGCATGCGCAGGGGCGCTTCCGTCAGCCATGACTTGCAGGTGAGCTTGCTGCCGCGCGGGGCGCGTATCACGCGGGGCCTGGCGGTTCTGGTAGCGGGCATGGTGGTTTCCCGTGGGGCAAAGGTGCGGGCACTCTAACGAAGTGCCCGGCGGCTGCCAGAGCGGAAGCTTTGCAAAGGTCAGCGCGGGGCCAGGCGCATGAACCAGGGGCGGGCTTCGTCCTGCCAGGGGTCGAGGAAGCCGTCCTGGTTCGTGTCTTCGAGGCTGAGCCAGGCCAGGGTCAGGCCGTCGGCGCTGGCGCAGAAGCCGGCGCAGTCAAAGCCGAACTCGCTGATCAGCAGCAGGTTCAGCTTGGACGACCGGTCAACCAGCACCAGCCGCGTCTTGAGGTTGGAGCGCTCCACGGCGAGCAGGCCCTTGCCGGCAATCCAGGCCAGCGGGAAGTAGCTGTTTCTGAGGGAAGGCTGGCGCGCGCCGTAGTGCTCGGCGTCGTCGACGATGAGCAGCTCAAAGGTGTCCAGGGTGCGTGCGGGCATGAAGCGGCCGCCGGGCAGGCGGCTGGCGTTGATGCTGCTGGAGGACTCCTGAACGCCAAAGAAGCTGCCCTCGCCCGTGATGTGAAGGCGGGCGCGGCGGCTGGGGCTGTAAAGCACGCGCTCGCTGCCGTCGGCGGGGTTGAAGAGAATGTGCTCGCAGCGGTCCAGCAGGCCGGCCTCGGGCAGGGGCTGGGTGTCGTCGGTGAATTCCTCTTCGTCGGCGGGCACGGGCATGCGGCCCCAGGGGTTGACGGGCATATCCTCTTGGGGCGGACGCGCCACGAGCCGCTCGATGAGCAGGCTGCCGTCCTCAAGCGCCAGGGACACGTTGAAGCCCCTGCAAAGCGGGCGGCGCTCGCCCTTGCTGAGCGAAAGGGAGTAAATCCAGCCGTTGACGTCATCGCGCGCGAACTCGGCGGTGAGCACTTCGGTGCCCTGCTTCCAGAGCAGCAGAGGCGTCTCGGAGGGGCGCAGCACGCAGACCTCGCGCTCGGCGGCGCCGTCATGGCCGCACAGGACGAGCGAGCGGTCATCGTCGGCGTTGACCTTGCCGTCGCCGTTGAGGTCAAGGCGGCGCGTTACGACCAGCAGGCGGCCGTCGTCCAGAAAAAGGGGCGCCAGGGCGTCAAAGCCCGTCTCGAGGACGCGGACCTGCGAGCCCTCGGGCGAGGCGGAGAACAGCACATAGCGCGGCGCCGGAGGCAGGGTCCGGGCGCTGCGCGGCGCGGGCAGACTGGCGTTGAGGTCGCGGAAGAAGTAGAGCCTTGCGCCGTCGGGCGAAAGGCAGTGGCGCAGCATGGCTCCCTTCTCGACGCTGCCCATCTGGGGCCGCGAGGGCGAAAGGCCGGCCACCCAGGCCGCGGCGTCGGGGTCGTCTTCGGGCCGGGGCTTGAGCGAGCTGGCGTCGGGTTTTTCGGGCACAGGCTCGCCGTCTTCGATGTCCGGCTGGCCCTGCAAAGCGCCCAGGGCAAACAGGCACAGGCCAAGCGCGGCCAGGATGCGTTTCAGGTTCACGGTTTGGCTCCCGGAGCGGCTTCCGCGGGCTCGGGCGGGCGCAGGGTCTCTCGTGTGGAGGTGCGATCGCTGCGGGCCGAAGCGCTGCGTGCGAGGGTCTTGGCGATGCGGATGGGAATCCAGACCGTGAAGCGCGAACCCTTGCCGCGGGCGCTTTCCACGGTGATTTCGCCGCCGTGGGCCTTGGCGATTTCGCGGCTGATGGTGAGACCCAGGCCGGTGCCATCGACCCTGCGTGTAAGGGCTTCGTCCACGCGGTAGAACTTCTCGAAGATGCGCTGCTGGTCGGCGGGATCGATGCCAATACCGCGATCCGCGACCTCGATGAACATTTCCTCGCGGTCTTGACCCACGCGCACCGTGACGAACTTGTCGTCGCCGGAATACTTGATGGCGTTACTGAGCAGATTGAGCACGACTTCGCGCACGGCGTCCTTGTCAAACTCTGCGTTCTGGGGCAGGCCCGGCACCACGAACAGGCGCACCTCGCCGTCGGTGTCGCGCATCTGCGCCTTGAAGAGCTGCACGGTCTCGCGCACGACCTGTCCCAGGTCGCCCGGCTGCATGTTGTACTTCTTGACCTGGTTTTCGAGCTTGGAGAAGGTCAGCACGTGATCAATGAGGATGCCGAGCCGGTTGGCCTCCTGCAGAATCGTGTCATAACAGGCGTTGACCTTTTCGGGGTCTTTCACGCGGCCCAGCTTGAGGGTCTCGATGAACATGCGGATGCTGGTCAGGGGCGTCTTGAGTTCGTGGGTCACGTTGGACACGAAGTCAACCTTCTTGCGGGCTTCGCTGGCTTCGCGCAGGATCATCTGCACGGCATAAAGCGTGGCGGCGGCCACGATCGGCACACCCAGCACGGCAATGACAATGAAGATGCTGGACAGCCAGGTCTCCTGGTTGACCAGGCGCGCGGAGCTCTCCAGCCGCAGCGTCAGCACGATCCAGGTCATGATTTCGGGGTGGGCCGGGGCGTACCCGACCAGTTCGGCCTCCCCGGGCAGGGCCTCGAATTCCAGGATGCGCTCGTCGGTGACGGCCGCGCGCAGGGCGCCATTGCGCAATTCGTAGCCCGAGACCAGCTTGCGCAGGGCCGAATCCACCTGCACCTCGCTGACCTCCCACACAATGACCCCGCCGGCCTGATGAACGTAGGCGACATAGCTTTCGCGCCGCAGGCCAGCGAGGCCCTGGCGTTCAATGTTGATGACCTGGCGCCTCGCGCCTTCGGCCTTTTCGGGCTTGAGCGAGCGGATGAACTCCAGCACTTCGGGCGGGTCGGCTCGGGTGTCTTCGTTCGTCAGGCGCTTGACGCCGGCGAGCTGCCCGCCCTGCCCGACGTAGGCCCGCACGGCCAGGGACTTCACGTAGTTGTCGAGGTAGGACTCGACCTCGCGCATGGCCCGCGCGCTGTCTTCAGCGGAGGCCGGCGGGGCAATGGCGGCCAGGGGCGCCAGCAGGTGCTCCACTTCGCGGGTGGCGGCGGCCCGCAGCTCGCGCAGGTCGCCGCGATAGGAGGCGGGGCGCAGTTCAATCTCGCGCAGGGCCCAGGTGCCGTAAAGGGCCATGAGCAAAGTGGGAACGATCACCGCGAACACGGCCACAGGGTAGAGCAGCTTCTTCTGGGTCCATCGGCTCAGCGGCGACGCCATGGCATGGCCTCCGGGGCGCCCAACCCCAGCGGGCAGTTTACATCAATCGAGGCAAGCGGGCGCGTAATTCAGCCTGGGCCAAGGCACCGCCGAAATGGCCCCTGCCTGCATTTTGGCTGCCTAGGCGGGCTGGGCGCGGCGTATAGGTAAAGGCGGGGTGTCTTGGACACCCGGGGCCTGGGCAGCTATCCTGAGGGGCGACCATGGAACCACTGGCAAAAGCCGTCAAGCATGCAGCCCGCCCTGCGTCCGGATCAACCTCGCCCCGTATGGAACGCTTCGAACGCTACCTTGAGCAGTTCCGGCGGCCCATCTTCAGCTACGTGATGCGGCTGGTGAACGATCACGGCGCAGCCGAGGACATCGCGCAGGAGACTTTTGTCCGGCTCTATCAGGAACTCGACCGCATCCGCGACGAGACCGCCTCGGCCTGGCTCTACCGCGTTGCCCGCAATCTCGTGACGGATTACGTGCGCAAGAAGCGGCCCGTGACCTTCACGGTGCTCAAGGGCGGCCAGCGCGACGACGACGAAGCCGGCCTTGACTTCAACTCGCCCGACCCCGGGCCCGTGGCCCACAGCTATCAGGTCGAGCTGCGCCGGCACATCGAGGAAACCCTGGCCGCCATGAGCGAGAAGTTCCGCGAAGTCCTGGTCCTCGTGGACATGCAGAGACTGACCCACGAGCAGGCCGCCAAGGTGCTCAACTGCTCTGTGAAAACCGTCTCGGCCCGCCTCGCCCGCGCCCGCGAGTTCTTCACCAACCGCCTGGCGCGGCACGTGAAAATCGAACTGAAATAGGGGCGCGGTTTTCTTCCGGTTTGACGCAGCCATGACGTAGCAGGAGTGCGGCCTTCCCCCGGGCCGCCCGAACCCCTGGGATGTTCACGATGGAGCCCTCTGAATACGCACCCTTGCCGCGCGAAGCCCACGAGTACATTGACGGGCAGCTGAGCGCCGAGGCCGAGCGCGACTTCGAGCGCCGCCTCGAGCGTGACCCCGCGCTCAAGCAGCGGCTGGCGGAAGTGCAGGCCGCGCGGCGCATGCTGCAGTCCGTAGCGCTGTGCGAGGTGCCGGCCGGATTTGACGAGGGCGTCTATGAGCGCCTGAAGTACGTCGACCTGGCCAGGTCCGCGCGGGAGAAGCTGGTGTCGGCGCGCCCGCCCCTGTGGCAGCGGGCGCTGCAGGTTGGCGCGGGTGCCCTGGCGGCTTCAGTGGTACTCGCCCTTGTGGGTCTGCCCGGGCTTTCGGGCCCCGGTCAGGCGCCCCTGGACAGCGGGCCCCTCGACGGCGCCTACACCCCCCTGGCCTCCATCACGGAGGCCGACGTCCTGCCCCTGCTGGCCGACAACTACGACCGTTTCAGCGAGATGAAGCGCCAGGTGCTCTTTGCGCCCGCCCGCGATGCCGAAACCCTGCGCGACCTGGTGCGCGCTGAACTCGAACTCTCCGAACTGCCCCAGCGCTGCCGCCGCCTCGCCGCCGTCGCCCGCGGCCTGCCCGAGCCCGAGCGCCGCGAATACCTGCGCTTCTTTGAAAGCGTCGCCGCCTGCTGCGAAGCCATGGACGCCGAACTGGTGCGCAGCCGCAACGACCGCCGCCAGCCCGACATGCAGGCCCTCGGCGCCAGCCTCGCTTCCGTGCAGGTGCCGGCGCGCCTCTCCGGCGAGGACGCCCTGCTCGTGACCCGCTTTGGCCCCTCCGGCCGCGTGGCCCAGGGCGCCCGTGTTTCCGTGGGCAATGACAGCGAACTGGCCCTCTATCTGCTCGCCCGCGAGGCCTGCTACCAGCGCGACTATGAAAGCGCGGCACGCCACTATGACGACTATCTTGCGCGTTTCCCGCGCGGCCGCTTCTCTGATTCTGCCCGCGCCGGCTCGGCCAGCGCCCTGCTGCGCAGCGGCCTGTCAGATCGCGCCCTGGACCGCTATCTGGCCGATGTCCGGGGCAACGCCGCGGCCATGCCGCTGCTCGATGCCAGTGATGCCGCGCGCCTCAAGCAGGCCGAACTGGAGCGCGCCCGCCGCACCCCGCCCCCGCAGGACAAGTAAGCGTGTGCGCCGGGCCTTCACGCCGCGCTCAGGAATGCCCCCTGGCGCCCCCGGCAAAGGGCGACGCGACCGGCCCCGGACTGAGCAGGCGCCGGGCCTGGGCCTCCAGTCTCGCGGCGTCAGCCGCGCCGTCGAACAGCGCCTGATAACTTCGGGCGACATTGAGGCGTGCGGCCTCAACCTTTACCGCTTCGCCTGTCACGGCCCCCAGCGCCGCGCTCTGGGAGATGGCAAAACTCGAGAACAGGAACTGCTGGGCAAAGAACACACAATCTTCATCATGGCGCGCCCTGATGAATCCCTCGTCGCGCAGGCGCAGCACCAGCCCGAACACCAGCCTTCCGACCTCGCTGGCGCTCTGCCCCACCTGCTCGCGAAAGCCTTTCACGGCGCTGCTGTAGACGGCATTGGCGCGCAGCAGGGTCTCGCGTGGAAACTCCAGGGCGTTTTCCACGCGCGCCCAGAACACCTCAAAGCCCGCCCTTTGCGCGTCCAGGCCTTTGCCCCGCGCCAGGGCCTGCTCCAGCGCGTCGCGGTGCAGGTCCATGGCGCGCTGCAGGGCGGCCTGCAGCAGCCCCTCGCGGTCCTTGAACTTGAAACTCGGCGTGCCCAGAGCGACTTGGGCGCGTTTGGCCACATCGCGCAGGCGCAGACCCGCAAAGCCCCCCTCGGCCACAATTTCGGTGGCACAGGCCAGCAGTTTCTCAGCTACGGGGTCGTTCATTTGCTCTGCCGGTTCTGGATGCGGCTGTCCGTGGCATAAACGGCCCCGCCCGGCAGCCGGGGTGCCGTGGAAACGACCAGACCCTTCACGTGGCGGTTGAACCACGCCACCACATAGCGCCGGCAGATCTCCTGCTGCGTGGCCAGACTGATGGTCGCGGGGCTGTCTCCCGTCAGTTGTGTTGAGCTGTCCTTGTACTGGCTGTGGTTTCCGCCGTTGATTTCAAAGGCCGCCGAGGGGCTGCCCGCCAGCGCAAAGATGTCCAGCTGCTGGCTGTAGGGAGCAATGGCATCGGCCGTGGCGCCGATACACAGCGCCGGCACGGCTGTGAAGTTTCCGAACTGAATGGGGGCGCCGCTCTGCTGCGAATCAGTGCTGGGCGGGCCCATGACCGCAACTGCCCGTATGCGCGCCGCCGCGCCCAGGGCCGCGCGCTCGTCGCTGGCGGCCATCAGCGAAGCGTCGCCGCCGCGGGAGTGCCCCGCCACGCCAACTCTGGAAACATCGAGCAGACCGGAGAGCGGGCTGGTACTGCCGGCATGGAGGGACGCCAGATAGTTGATGGCGGCACGGGCGTCATCGGCATCGCGTTGGCTGTTGGCCTGTGCGGTGGCCCCGCTTCCGAAGAGCACATTGTTGGGCGCCTGGTCAATGCAGATGACGACGTAGCCCAGACCCGCCAGCGGGTGGGCCACAAAGGTGTTGGCCCGGTAGTCAATACCGCCCGCCAGCACAGGCGGCTTGAACCCGTGATTGTACACAACGCAGGGGTAGGGCGCGCCAAGAGCGCTGGGAGTCGCGTTCTGGCCCGCCGTCGTTGCCGGATAATAAATGCGAACCGCCGGAGTATCCCCGCTTGCGCCTGGCATGGTGGCATCCATGTAACCCACGGCAAACGCCCAGGGAGCCTCGGGATCGGTCATGTTGCGCGCCGCATAGGCCGGCGATGGCGCGCTCTGGCCCGCCGGCGTGGTCACGCGCAGGGTCCAGTTCCCCGGGGCAATTTCGGCGGGAATGGTGGCCGTGAGAGTGCCGGAGTTCACCACCACAAGGTTGGTCAGCGGCGTCAGGGCCGCGTCGTTCAGTTGCACCAGGGTTGCGCCCGTGAAGCCCGTGCCCGTGAGCGTGATGGGCACGGCGCGGTCGTTCAGGCCAAAGGTCGGGCTGATGGCTGTCACCATGGGCGCGGCCGGCGGCGAAGCCAGCACCGTGAACAGAAAGGCCGCGTCCGCTTGGGCGCCGAGGGCATCCTGCACGCGGGCGGTGAAGCTGAAGCTCCCCGCGCTGGCGGGAGATCCCGCGAGATCGCCCTGGCCGTTGAGCGTCATGCCCGGCGGCAGCGCCCCTGCAACCACGGCCCATGCATAGGGCTGCGTGCCGCCGGCGGCCTGAAGGGTAGCGGCGTAGGTCTGGCTGACGAGCCCGTCTGCCAGGGTGGAGGTCACGATGGCGAGCGCCGGGCCCGAGGGGGAGCCCGCGGGTGAATCGGCACCCTGGCCTCCCGAACAGGCAGCGATGAGCAGAGCAAGCAGGGAGATGGCGTAGCGCATGGGAACTCCGCGAGTGTGGCAACATCATGGGTTCACAACACGCGGAGTCAATGAACAAGTGTTCAGTACACTCCCTCTGCCCGCGAAATGCGCCCGCTGCGCCGCGTCGGCCTGCTTGGCGAACTCACGGCAGCGCACCCCAAGTTGCGCCTGCCGCCAGCTCATAGCGGCCACACGATGCAGCGGGCCGCGCATACCAAATGGCGTGCTTTGCCCTCCGCCGGACATGTCGGCTTCGTCGGCCCTTTCAGCGAACTGCAAAAGTGGTCAAAATGCGGTCATGCCGCGCCGGTCAGCTGGGCGATTTCCTCTTCGCTGACGCCGGCATCGCGCAACCTCTGGCGGTCGGCCTCGCTCACGGGCTCGCCCTTCTTGACTTTGTCAGAGAACCTGGCCAAGGCGGCGCGCTTGCGCTCGTAACGTTCCTTGATCAGGTTGGCCGTGTTCTGGCCCGCGTTGAGGTTGCGGTAGCGCGAAGTGATCTTCTCGACCAGCTTGTCATCCATCTCGTGCGGCTTGGGGTCGGTCATGCCTTTGCCCTCGGGTAGTACGGCTACGACCCGGTACTCAGTGCAGCTTCATTATGACGCAAATCGGTCTGCCTTGCCGCCAAAAAAGGCCATCAGCCTCGCGCGCAGACCTCGACCGTCAGGTGGTCAATGCGCGCGGCTTCCAGAATGGCCTTGCGGTACACGCTGAGTTCGCGGGGCTGGGCCGCTTCCACGCTGACGATGCAGCCCAGCCGGCCGGGCGCCAGTTCCCAGAGATGCAGGTCATGGACGCGCGTTTCCTCGATGCTCTCAATGCGCGAGCGGATGCTGGCGGCAATCTTCTCCGAGGGCACGGCATCCAGCAGGGCCCGCGATGATGACTTGATCAACCCCAGCCCCCAGCGCAGTATCACCGCGCCGCCCACAATGCCCATCACCGGGTCCAGGAACGTCCAGCCCGCGAATTGCGCGGCCAACAGCGCGGCAATGGCCAGCACGCTGGTCAATGCGTCGGCGGCCACGTGGGCGATGGCGCCCTTGAGATTATGGTCTTGCCCCTGTTCGTGATGGTCGTGGTCGTGTTCGTGCTCATCGTGGTCGTGGTGATGGCCGCCACGGAGTACCAGCATGCTGGCAAGGTTGACGACCAGGCCAATCACCGCCACGGGTAATGCCACGCTGAAGTCGATGTTCAGGGGTTCCTGCAGGCGCTGGATGCTCTCAACGATCATGGCCAGCGCGACCACCCCCAGCAGCAGCGCGTTGGTGTAACCGGCCAGAGCGTAAACCTTGCCGGCGCCAAAAGAAAACTTGCCGCTGCGGGCGAGGCGGCGGGCATACCAATAGGCCAGGCCCGCCAGAGTCAGGGCGCCCACGTGCGTGGCCATGTGCCAGCCGTCAGCCGCCAGCGCCATGGAGCCCGACCAATAGCCCGCCACGAGCTCCACCAGCATGGTCACGCCGGTAATGGCGACCACAAGCCAGGTGCGGCGCTCGCTCGATGCCTGGGCCAGGGTCATGTCGTGGGTATGGCAGGTTTCAGAAAGCCGATCACTCATGGCGCTTCCAAGCTAACAAGGTGTCCGCGCCGCAACAGCCCCGCCCGCACAGCCCTGCGTTGACACGCGGGGCTGTGAGCGGCGGGGCTGCTCACATTCGTATTCTCATATCACGGTGGGGCGCGTTTATGCGCATGCCACATTCTCAGTTGCTCGCGCACTTCGTCTGCCTTCTCACATTTCTCCGCCTCCTCCATCAGGTCCGCCAGGGTTTTCACCGTCGCGTTGCGCGGCTGGTTTGAGATGCCTTCCGGCATCACCAGGGGCTCTTCCCTGCGCACTTCCGGCGTTTCTTCCATGAAGCGGCGCCAGTGGTTTGCGCCCTTGGGCGTCAGCAGCCCGTTGGCCGCAAACAGCTTCTCCATAA
>JABARW010000077.1 GCA_019186845.1 Planctomycetota bacterium
ACCAGAGCGCAGAAGCGATGGGCGATTTTCTCAAGAAGAACGTCGCCAGGCGATCCACGCTCGTGACTGATGGCGGCACCGAGTTCATGGCCGATGCCGCGTCGCACGTGAAGCACAAACCGGAGGTAACGGGCCAGGACTGGGAGCGCGCCCGCGCGCGAATGGCGCGGCTGAACCTGTTCGTGGCGAACTTCAAGATGTGGTTGAGAGGCACGTTCCACCAGTCGCCGCACCTGCGCCTGCTGAAGTACTATCTCGATGAACACTGTTTCCGGCATAACCGCAGAAAGACCAAGTCGCCCCTGAAGCCGCTGCAAAGCCTACTTGAACTGGCCTGCCGCCTCAAAGCCCCGAAGTGGCGCGAGTTGCAAAATCCCACCTTCAAGCCAACCTGACGCTTCAAATGGGGCAAGGAGTTTCATTCCTTTACAAGTCATAATTTCAGGAAGAATCTTGAGATACTGACCGGAGAGGCTCCCTGCGGCGCGCAAGCCCACCACATATTTCCGCAAGCGGACGAATTCACAGACTTTTTCAAGGACAAGATCGATATCCACAACCCGGTCTTTGGTACCTGGTGGGAAACTGAAGGTCACAAGGCGAATGCCAGTGCTTGGAACAAAGCGTGGAGACAATTCAAGAAGGACAATGAAAACGCGACGGCGGACGACATATTGAAATTCGGCAAGGAATTGGCTGGCAGGTTCGGATTGAAAGTAAACTATAAATGAGCTTGTTGAAGACATGGTACCTGTGGGATTCCAAGATTGACGACGAGGTCGATACCGTCCTTGGCTCCATTGTATTGAACCGCCACTTCCCTTCCGAGCGGGCTGAGGCGGACGCGAAGTTTGCGCTGTCAAAACGGCTCGCGAACGGAGATGCTCCCAAGGATTTCTGCTGTGAAATCGTGGCCGTGCGCGGCGGCAGTTTCCATCAGGTCGTCTGGCTTCAGACTGATCCCGCCTTTCTGATTCACCGGGACATGCTTCGCGCCATTGAAGACGCAGGCCTGACGGGCTACAGCACCTTCAAAGTAGCGTTCCGCATCCCCATGCATGGAGTTGTCAGAAAGTATCGCACCACGGACTTTGTCGGTTTCGGGGCCAGGGAGGGTCCGGAAAAGGACGACGACGCCTTGCCCATTGAGCTACGCCCCGCCCCGGTGCCCAAGGGCAAGCCCTACCGGGTGCGCGTGGGGTTCGCGGTCAAGGCCAACGAGTCAGACCTGCCGGACGTGTTTCGGCCACGCGGGACAAATTACTTCGTCATGTCGCGTCGGTTCAAGGAAGTCATCGAGACCTTCGACATCGCCAACACGGTTATTGAGCCCACCGCTACATATGAAAGTTGGATCTGGAGATAGCGCAAGCGCGCGGGATCTCTGCTCGGACAGCATCCCGCCCATAAGATGCGCTGCGGACGCTGCGCGGCTGCCAAAGGCGCGCTCTCGGGCGAAGTTTCCGGCGTTTGGCTTGACGGCGCGCAGATCTTCAACGGCGTCGGCCTCTGGACGCAAAGCACGCCGCGCGCCCTGTTCACGACGCGGAATGCCGACCCCACGGGATTGAGCCAGATCAACGGCGTCGTCCTGCTTGATTTCTTTGCCTACATTAAATCCTTCCTGCGCACGGTCGATGACTCCGACCTGACCATGGGCAGCGGGACCTTTGGCGGCATCGGCAGCGGCAACGGAGTCACGCCCCCGGCCATGCCGCGCACCACACTGTGCATACCCGACGGCCCCGCGGCGTGCAGCGTCTACGAGCTGGCCCTGGACGGCTCGGGCAACACGACGGGCGCGCCGGCCATGGACGAGCAGGGGGACTCCACGCGCCAGACCACCTGGCGGCCCTTCCTCACCGAGCCCGCGACTTTGCTGCATGTGGTCAACGGCAGTCGCGATTCAGCGGCCACATTAGCCCCGGGCTATGGCGAAGAGGGCGGCTCCGTCGGGCCTCTGGCGATCAACGTGCCGGACGCCGTCGACGAAGCCCACTGGTACGTCAAGCCCGTGGCGAGTCTGCCCGGCCATACGCCCGCGACTTCGGGCGGGGCGGGGCTACCGCACGCGCCGCTTTATGTCTGTTCGGGCTTCAACCGCAAGCACGGCACGGGCGAGGATCGCACCACCGCCCCGCCCGATGCTTATCCGTTGCCCGTAGCCTCGGCGCCGGGAGGCGGCGATCCGGGTTCTTCGGACGGCGAGTCGAAGGCGAGCACGGGCCCCTGCGCCTGCTCGCTGGGCAACCCCTCCGTGGCCAGCGTGGCTTCGACCACGGACGAAGGCACGGGCGCAACCAAGAGCCCCGCCGGCCACTGGACCGACCCCGTCCCCGCGGTGATCTACGGTGGAGGCCAAGTACTTCCCCCTGTCGCTCCGCAACCCATTTTCTTCGAGAAAGGGTGGGCTCCTGACACGGTTTGGGGAAAGCTAACAGATTGCAATCGAGCCAAGCTGCAGGCCCTTTTCGACTCGGGCTGGAAATTTGCAACCAACTCAGATGGAACAGCGAGCATCAATAAACTAAAAGGGAATAACAGCAACATCGATCTCGAAGTTCGGAACGATGATTCAGGAGAAGGCTGGCTTGACTGGTGGCTCGAAGGTGGCGACGGACAATGGGTCGAGGACGAGTGGGGAGTCAGCTTCGACTCCAAGACAATATATTTAGATAAGAACGACAATGATCGCGCTGCCGAGCTACTGAATCGTCTGTTGGGAAGTATCGACGGGTGCGCAAAGGATGCCGCTCAGAACATTACCAAGACCAATTTCTTAGATACCAACGTAATTAAACAGTTTATTGGCCTGGCCTCGCTCGCGGGGGAAGACGTCGATCGCATTGAGGCGCTCATCAACACTACGGATTCAACCGAAGCAAGGAGGGTTACTCAAGCAGGCCAGATCGGTTATACCGGGGTGCTCGATGCACTTGTTGCTCAAGCTGAAGCCAACATGGCAATGGCTGTAGGGATAGGCGGCATCAAGCCAGCGTTGGCCGGTCTTGCCAAACTGAAGCAATTCGACAGATTGGTGAAGTTGTCGCGTCTGGTCAAGTTGGCGCGCCAGATCAAGGGCGGTCTCAAGACGCTCGGGGCCGCTGGCAAGCAGAAGGGTGTTCGCGTGGTTTCTTCCCCAGATGACGTGAAGACAGTCTTTAACTTGTTGACGAAAGGTGCGAAGAAGGTCGAGGATTTGGGAGGCTGAAAAGTCAAGGCTACGTTGGAAAACGGAAACGTTGTCACTTACTGTCCGAATTCCAAGAGCGGTGGGCCCGTGGTGGCAATGCGAAATCCAATTGACGGGATATCAAGAATCCATCAATAGCATTTGATAGGTGACTTTGTGGGCCATATCGTACGGATTAGTTCTACATCGGAAATCCAGAAGCTATTTCCACTTGTGTTTCACGATGTATGCGGTGTCGAGGTGCCATTCGTTAACTCTGTGCAGTGTTCAATGCTTCTGTATCCCTTAGATGGCGACAATCTGACGGCCATGCAGTACGGCGCCGTGCAAACAGCCGCACGGACAGTGTTTTGCAACCAGTTTTATCGGTTCGAAGTTGATGTCCCGAAGGAGATGAATTTTCTGAATTTCAATCCGATAGACTCTGAGGAAAGCCCATGTTTTGGTCCGCGATTGGTAAACATTGGGTGCTCTTATGGCGAGTATAGGCATATGCCACATAGTGGTACTACTGTTTTGCTCGCCGACATGGCTCAATGGGGGGCATTGTTGTATTGGGAAGGGTGGGGGTTTATCGGTGGCACGAGAGAATTTATGCGCGCCTTCAAGAGAGTCCATAGTAATTGGCGCAGTGGTCTGGAACAATTTGAGAAGTTTTGGTCGGAACACGCAGGCGGTAAGGAAGTCATGTGGGCAAAGCGCATTCTGAACGGATTGCGCGGCTGCTGACGAGTGTAGTGCTTCCCCGAAGGCAGGCCGCCTGCTCGCGCTGTTGATCCCGGAACAGTTCTCGTGCGCGCGGCGCTGCTACCTCGATACCCGCTTCGAGCTTGACATCGACACGGATTTCGACGGCGACGGCAACAAGCTCAAGCTCATCGATGGCGGCATGACCTCGGATCAACCGGCGCCCATCGGCCAGTTGGGCCAGCGCGCGGCATGGTCGTCGCGCATCAATCGACTGTCCGACCGCGACTCGCACTACTTCGACTTCCTGATTGATGTGCCCGCGCTCGCCGGCGATTACGGCGACGACGATAGCTGCCGCACCTCCGGTCAAAGCGGAGTGGCGTTGTGGCTGGCCCTGGCCCTTGCCGTCTCGGGTCTGGCGCTTCGGCGCCTGCGCCGCGTTTGAAGAACTGTGTCCACAAGCAGGCAAGGCGGCCATGGCCGCCTTGCTTGTCTTTTCGGGCCGCGGCGTCACGGGTTGATGAACCACTCCGTGCCCATATTGTCGTCCGTGATTTCTCGCAGACCTTCAGTGCGCGCCAGCAGGCTCTCGCGCGATTCCATGCTGAAGCCGGGTCCCGGCGGCGGGCGGCTTGTTTGCGCTACCCCAGGCCGCCGACGACTTCGTGCGCGCCCTGAGCAGCTTCAAGAACCGCGCCAGCGCGGCCAAGGCCGCTACAAACGCCGCTGCGGATACTGCCTCGAATCGGGGTTTGAGCAGCGGTAGTAGTACGCTCGGCACCCCCACTTCTGTCCCGACTGGAGGAGCCGCCGCAGCTTCAGCCTCCAAGGGAACAAGCGGTGCCACGAGTGCGGTGCCGACCTCACAAGGCATCGCCCAGAGCGCCCGAAACACAGTTCAGCATCTTCGCGAGAAGTACAAAGGCCTGCTGCAGCACCTAAGCGAGAGCGATCTGAAAGGGGCCGCACGCGAAGTAAAAGGTTGTTTGAAGGGAAACCATAGACAGGAAGTAACTGAGGCACTTACGGGGGTCGAAGGGCAAATAGTACGCCTTGAGCGCCTGCTAACTCAGGAGTACTGGACGAGGGACCCCATACGCTTGGCAAACATCCACGATGAACTACAGTTCCTGTACTCCGTAAGGAGTCGAGCGATGTCGGCTCTTAGGGGACGGCACAAAGTTCACGGATAACACTTGAGAATACTATGGACTTGGAACACATGCTGGAGTCGGTCAAGGAGACTCGGTCCTTGCCCGACTCGATAGCGAGACACATTGTAGAGCGTCTGACGCTTGGTGATACGGGCAACGATACGTATACCTACCTTCATCTGTTGGGACTGGTCAATCGCTCGGGTGGTTCTCGCCACATGCAGGATGTCAAGCTCATTGAGAAATTTCTCAGATACACGGCTCCGCGCGAACCCTGCGATTATCCCGACCAGACCCCCTTCCAGCAATCGATGGTGCGTAAGCTGGCTGTCAAGATACTGGGATCGTGGCTGGTCATTGAAGATTACTTCGAGGAGGTTCTGTTCCTCGCGCAGGACCGTGCTGATCCGCAGGTGGCGATTGTAGCCATCGGAGCGCTCGCTGAGTATGGGCTTCGCTATGCCAACTTCGCTCCAAGAGTGGCCCAGGTACTGCTAGATCTCATACAGCGGGGGCTGGAAGACGAAGACATGCGTGTGGAGGCATACTCTGCATACATGGCAGCATTGAATCTGCTTGGTGTACCGGAGAGTGAGCGACCATTCGGTGAACTGAAGATCACGCGAGACAGCATTTCCTGGAGCTACATGACCCAGCTTGCGAGCTTGGCGGCAAAGGCGCAGTGATCGTGCTGGTGTCGACACGGATTTCGACGGCGACGGCAACAAGCTCAAACTCGTCGATGGCGGCATGACCTCGGATCAACCGGCGCCCATCGGCCAGTTGGGCCAGCGCGCGGCATGGTCGTCGCGCATCAATCTACTGTCGGACCGCGACTCGCACTACTTCGACTTCCTGATTGATGTGCCCGCGCTCGCCGGCGATTACGGCGACGACGATAGCTGCCGCACCTCCGGTCAAAGCGGAGTGGCGTTGTGGCTGGCCCTGGCCCTTGCCGTCTCGGGTCTGGCGCTTCGGCGCCTGCGCCGCGTTTGAAGAACTGTGTCCACAAGCAGGCAAGGCGGCCATGGCCGCCTTGCTTGTCTTTTCGGGCCGCGGCGTCACGGGTTGATGAACCACTCCGTGCCCATATTGTCGTCCGTGATTTCTCGCAGACCTTCAGTGCGCGCCAGCAGGCTCTCGCGCGATTCCATGCTGAAGCCGGGTCCCGGCGGCGGGCCTTGGCGCAGGGTTTCCACGATTGACAGAATTTCATTGAGGCGCGCCCGGTGGCGCTCGCGCGAAAGCTCGAACACAAGGCGGCCCTCGATGCGGTAGCCGGCAAGCACTTCACGCCAGCGCGCGGCATCAATGCTGAGGGGCTCGTCGCTGACCGCCATGAAATTGATGAAGCGCGCGGCGTGGGCGAAAGACAGCGCGGCCGTGCGCTGCGCCTCGCCGGACCAGGTGGTGTTGAAGAAGAACACTCCGCCTGGCTTGAGGTGGCCCTTGACCAGCATGTGGTACTCGCGCGACAGCAGGTTGGTGGTGTGGGCGCGCCAGTTGAAGCTGGTGTTCTGGAGGATGAAATCAAAGCGGCGATCTTCGTTGCGCCTCAGCCAGCGGCGGCCGTCGTCAATGATGATTTCCACCTTGGGGTTCTTCAGCAGGCCCGCTTCCTCGGGAAAGCGCGGAATGACCTCGAGGTAACTTGGACTGATCTCCACGATGGTGACTTTCTCGACCTGGGGATGATTGGCCACCACCTGCGCCCAGGATCCCGAAGACAGGCCGATGATCAGCACCTCGCGCGGGGCGGCGTGAAACAGGCTCAGCGCGTAGGCCCGCACAATCATGTTGCTGTCGTTGACCAGGTCGACGGAGAAACGGCCGTCGTAGATGCCGCCTCCGTGAATCTCGCCGTCGTGGGTGACGCTGACCACGCCGGACTTGCTCTCGACCAGGTGGGCAAAGCGCTGCCCCTCGTAGCGCGACTTGTAGTACAGGCGCTCGTAGATGCCCTCAAACAGGGGCCCCGTCAGCGCGGCCAGGACCAACCCCGCCCCCAGCGCCAGCGCCAGGCGCCTTGCCAGGCGCGGCATCGGCAGCTTCGCGGGCAAAAGCAGTGCCGCGCTGAGCAGCAGCCCCAGCAGGGCGAGGAACAGGCTGATGGCGCCCATGGACCAGTGGTCCATGAGCACAAAGCCGGTCACGAGGCTTCCGGCGCCGCTGCCGACGATGTTGGCCAGGTAAAGGTAGCTGAGCCCTTCGCCGGCCCGGGCGTCGGGGGCGATGGCGTAGTGGCAGATGAGGGGGAAGGTCGCGCCCAGCAGGCCCGCCGCGAGTATGACCAGGGGATAGCTGAAGCCCCAGTGGGCAAGGCCGGCCAGTTGCCCCGCCGCCGGCACGAGCAGGAAGCTGGCCACGTTGGCCGCGAGCGTGAAGGCCGAAAGCGCCAGCAGTTGCTGGGGCCCCTGCGTGCGGCAGAACCGGCGGCTGGCCGCCGAACCCAGGGCAATACCCAGCAGGTAGCATCCCAGCAGCAGCGCAAACGCATGAGCCGACCCGCCCGTGGAGAACGAGTAGAGTCGATACCACAGAATCTCGTAGGACAGCGCGATATAGCCGCACAGGGCGCTCAGCAAAAGGGCAAAGAGAAAGCCGCGCCGGCGGAAACTGCCTTCCAGGGCAGTCGCGGGCGGGGGCAGGCTTGGCGTGCCGCGCTGGGCCAGCCATGCGCCGGCTCCCACGAGCAAGTTGAGGGAGGCGGCCAGGGTCACGGCGCCCTGCTGGCCAAGCGCGCGCATGACCACAAAAGCGACGAGAAAGCAGGCAAAGGCCGAGCCCAGGGTGTTGACGAAATAGAGCCAGCCGACGCTTTGCCCCACGTTGCCGGAGTGTCGGACCAGATGGGCCGTGAGAAGGGGCAAGGTGGCGCCCATGAGCACTGTGGGCAGCAGCACGAGCGCAAAGGTCACCAGGCCCGTGGCCAGCGTGCCCAGGCCCAGGGTGAATTCGCCCACGGCGTGAAACAGGGCCAGGGACACCAGGCCAAAGGCCCCGATGCAGAACTCGATGCCCGCAAACAGGCCCAGCAGGGGCAGCTTCAGGCGCGTGAGCCGGCCGCCCACGAAGCTGCCGATGCCAAGCCCGAGCATGAAGGCCGTGACCACGACGGTCACGCTTTCGATGTTGATGCCGTAAATCGTGAACAGCGAGCGCTGCCAGACAAGCTGGTAAATCAGGGCGGGTATGCCGGAGGTGAAGAAGATGGCGCTGATGACGCGAAGACTGCCTGATTGACTGGTCACGCCTGCCGCCCTCCTCGGAGCGAGCTGCACAAGCCCTGCAGCGTGGCGCCTACTTTGGCTTGCCGGCGTTGCGCTTTTCCACGTCGGTGTCGATTTTCCTGATGGCCTTGCGCGCTTCCTTGACCACCTTGGGGTCAGGGTCCTGCAGCATCCCCTCCAGCGCGGGCTTGCTGCCCTCCACGCGCAGGGCGCCCAGCTTGCGGATGGCGTGAACGCGCTCCTCGCGCGTGCCCTCGCGGGCGCGCTCGACCCATTTCGGCGCCATGCGCTCTGCCGGCCCGTAATCTCCAAAGTTGCGCAGGGCCACGGCGGCTTCAGCCGCGACGTCATCGTTTTCATGGCGCGTCATGCGGTTGAGCGCGTTGACGGCGGCTTCGTCGCGCAGCTCACCCAGTCCCTCGATGGCGCGCTGCAGCACCCGGGGGTTGTCGTCGTTGAGCATGCCCAGCAGAGAGTTGGTGGCGTACTGGGGCGGGTACTCGGAAATCCAGGTGGCGGCGGCTTCGCGCACCAGCGGCGAGCCATCTCTTGAGGCAATCTCCAGCAGCGGCAGGTCTTTGGGGTCAAAGTAGTTGCCGATTCCCTCCACGGCCAGCGCGCGGACCCGTTCATCGGCGTGGCCCAGCATCTGGACCAGAAAGGCCCTGACCTCGGCGTCGCCGCCCTTGGCCGCGCGCAGCAAAAACTCCAGCGCCTTGCGTGCCGCCTGGGCGTCTTCGCCCTGGAAGGCCTTCTTGGCCTGGTCCAATGAACTGATGACGACCTCCGGCGGGGGTTCCGCCTTCGGCTGGGAGTCCACGGGGTCTGCCGTATCTTCGCCCGATGCTTCGCCCAGGGCCTCGGCCAGTTTGCGGTTTTCTTCCTTCAGGCGCTGTTCTTCCCGGCGCAGTTCCTCGTTGCGCGCCGCCTGGTCCTCGCCGCTGTTCGCGGCTGCCTGACGATTGGTGTTCGGCCGCGCCGGGGGCATACCCCAGACAAGGTAGGCGCTGCCTGCCGCGAGGCAGAGCACAACAAGTGTGATCATCAGGATCACGGGTTTCATGAGTTCTTCCGTACTGCGGCAGGCCCCTGCCGCGCCGGGCCATTGTCGGTTTCGCGGCGGGCGGCGCAAGTCGGGGCTTGTGCTGCCTGCTATACTGCGCAGATGAGCCCGCTGGATGACTATTCGCGCCGCCCGCTGGAGGCCCGGCTCTCGCGGGACTCGCAGTTGCGCCGCGTGCCGGCGGCGGCCTCGCTCAGCGTGCTGTTCGGCGGCTTTCTGACGCAGTTCGGAGGCTTCTTCTTCGCCTTTGGCATGATCTTCTGCTGGGTCTTCATTGGCCTGGCCGATTTATCCAGCCTCTACGTCTTCAGTGGCGAGGTGGTCCAGGCCGAGGGCGTGGTCACGGCCTGCGAAGCCTCCAACGCGCGGGAGAACAATCAGCAGGTTTACTCCGTGCGCTACGAGTTCATGGATGAGCGCCGCACGCGCCAGACCGGGGAATCCTTTTTCACCGGCCGCCAGTTCAATGTGGGGGAGCGCCTGGCCATCGAGTATCCCCGCGGCAAGCCGGCAGTCAGCCGCGTCAAGGGCGGCCGCACCGCGCCTTTTGACGCCTGGGTGCTGTTCGTGGTGATTTTCCCGCTCGTCGGCGCCGTCATGGCCTTCTTTGGCGTCAAGCGCGGCTGGCACGACCTGCGCATGCTGCAAGTGGGCAAGCTGGCGCGCGGCAGGCTGGTCGGCAAGGAAGCCACGAACACGAAGATCAACAAGCAGACCGTGTACAAGCTTACCTTCGAGTTCACGACGGAGTCCGGCGAGGTCGCGCGCGTGAGCGACGCCACCCACGAAACCTGGCGCCTGGAGGACGAGCACGAAGAGCAACTGCTGTATGACCCCGCCAGTCCCTCCAGCGGCGCGCTGGTGGATGCCCTTCCCGGCGGCGTGAAGTTCAGCGAGCAGGGCGAGGTTATCGAGTGTTCCGTGACTCACGCCGCCACGCGCCTCGTCATTCCGCTGACGGCCGTGGTCGGCCACGGCCTCGTCGCGCTCTTCATGTTCACCTGACTGTTCATTCGCGGGCGTCCGGGTACACTCACGCCCCCATGGCTCACTTCACGCGACGCACCCTGCGCGGACAACCCCAGCGCACCAAGATTGTCTGCACGCTCGGCCCGGCAAGCTGCACGCCGGAGGTGGTCGGCGCCATGATTGACGCCGGCATGAGCGTGGCCCGCCTCAATTTTTCCCACGGCAGTTTTGAAACCCAGCGCGCCAGCTTTGAGCTGGTGCGGCGCATCGCGGCTGAGAAGAAACGCAGCATCGCCGTCATGGCCGACCTCTCGGGCCCCAAGATCCGCTGCCGCGACATCGAGGGCGGGCAGATGGTCCTGGGCGCGGGCGAACGCATCGAAATCGCGCGCGGCGAGCACGCCGGCTCGCGCCGCGAATTGACCACGACCTATGACAGGCTCGTCGATGACGTTGAGGTGGGCGATCCCATTTACCTCGATGACGGCAGCATCCGCCTGCTGGTGATCGAGAAGCACAAAGACCGGCTGGCCGCGCGCGTTGAAGTAGGCGGGTTGCTCAAGAGCCGCAAGGGCATCAATCTGCCGGGCTCGCGCGTCAGTGCGCCCTCCCTGACCGAGAAGGACGCCATAGACCTCGAGTTCGCCGCGGCGCTGGGCGTGGATTTCTTCGCCCTTTCATTTGTGCGCAGCGCCGCCGACATCCAAGACCTCAAGCAGCGGCTGGCCGGTCTGTCATGCCCGGCACGCGTGATTGCGAAGATTGAGAAACCCGCCGCGCTGGACGAACTGGAGGCCATTATCGAGGCGGCCGACGGCGTCATGGTGGCCCGCGGCGACCTTGGCATCGAACTGCCTGTCGAGAAGGTGCCGCTGATTCAAAAGCGCATCATCCGCGCCGCGCGCCACGCGCTCAAGCCCGTCATCGTGGCCACGCAGATGCTGGAAAGCATGATCGAGCACCCCACCCCCACGCGCGCCGAAGTCAGTGATATCGCCAACGCCATCGAGGACGGCGGCGATGCCGTGATGCTGTCCGCCGAGACTGCCAGCGGCAAGTATCCCGTGCAGGCCGTGAAGACCATGGCAAGCGTGGCGCGTGACGTTGAAACCGAATACGCCGAGAAAGTGCTCGCCAGCGGCTTTATCGAGGAAACCCTGGGCGACCCCCTGCGCAAGGCCATGGTCATGGGTGCTGCCATGATCGCCGAAGCCCTCAAGGCCAAGTTCATTGTGGTGCGCAGCGAGTCAGGCGAGACGGCGCGCTACCTCAGCAAGATCCGCGGGCGCTGCCCCATCATTGCCGTCCATCCGGATGACGCCGTGCTGCGCCGCCACGCGTTGTTCTGGGGAGTGCTGGCCGTGCAGACGGACGCTTCAGGGTCGGTGCAGTTCGGCGCTGACGCCGAGCTGAAGTATCTGGCGGGGGCCATTTTAGAGCAGGGGCTGGTGCTGCCGCAGGACGCCGTCATTGTGGTTTCACGCTATCCCTGGGGCGAACAGCAGCCCCCCAACAGCATTCGCGCCATCGTCGTGGGCGAGGCCGCCGGCCTGCAGGGTTAACCGCGGCCCGTGCCTTGCTATGCTGCGCCCATGCAGCGCTTCGAAGAACAGGCCAGGTCGATGCTCAAGCAGGCGCGGCTGCGCGTGACCGGCGGCCGCATTTCGCTGCTGGCCGTCATGCTGCGCGAGAGCCACCCGCTGTCAATGGATGACGCCAGCGACCTGTGCGGCTGGAAGGGCGGCGACCGCGCCACGGTCTTCCGCAATCTGCACGCCCTGAGTGAGGCCGGCCTGATCCGCATGGTGCGCGGCGCGGGCAAACGCGACGTCTATGAACTGGTCAAGCAGCCGGCCCATCGCCACGCCCACGCCGTATGCACTGCCTGCGGGGCTGTGGCCTGCGTCGAGAACGAGAGTTCTTTGTCCAGCGCCCAGGCGCCGCGCGGCTGGCGCGTGACCTCGCAGGAGGTCACGGTCTGGGGCATCTGCCCCGCCTGCGAGCGCAAGTGAGCCGACCGCGCCCCCGGGCCCTGCACGAACCACGGCCCCCACGGGACACCAGGCACCGTCCAGAATGCCGTCGCTTTGAGTGCCGAAGGCATGAAACGCAAAGCGGGGGCCGTTGAGGTGAGGGGCCGGGCGTTAGCAGGATACACGATGACGATCAGGGAACCCGTGGAGCTGGGAGCACACATGGCGGCTGCCGTCCTTGCTCGCCAGCAGGGGGCGCGCAACATCACGCGCGCCCGTTGCTCAGGGATGCCGCCAGGTCGCGCGCGGCTGCCGCGCTGACCGGGTTGCCCAGCGAGTCAAAGATCTGGCCCGCTCTTGTCAGCATTTCCACAGCTTCGCGGGTGCGGCCCAGGGCCTGGAGCGCAGGCGCCATGTGCCAGAGCGCATCTGCCTCGGTGTCGCGGTGGCGGGCCTCCGAGGCGAGTTGAAGGGCCTGCTCAAAGTGGGACAGGGCCAGGGGTCCGTTGCCGCGCTGGAAGCTCAGGCGGCCCTGGTAAACATGGGCCATGGCGAGGTGAGGAATGTTGCGTGTTTCACGCAAGATAGGTAGGGCCTGTTCAAGGAAGGCTTCAGCCTGCGCGAGGCGCCCGGCCCCGAGCTCCGTTTCGGCCAGGTCGGCCAGGGCCACGCCCTCGGAGCGGCGGTTCAGGGCCTGCCGATGCAGCGAAAGGGCCTCCAGCAGTATCTCCCTTCGCACTTCCGCCCCGTGAAGGTAAGCCTTGTTGTTGAGCAGGATGCCCAGCGCCCGTTTGTCCTCGCGTTTGCGGTGAATGGTCTCGGCTTGCGCCATACACTCCAGGGCTTCCTGGGTGCGGCCCCTCAACTTGGCGGTCAGGGCCAGGCCCGAAAGGCAGAGCGCCATCTCGCGCTCTCTCCTTCCCGCCACGAAGATCTCCAAGGCCTGACGGTACAGCGGCTCGGCACGATCCAGCTCGCCCGCCTCACAGAAAAGATTGGCGAGGCTGCCCAAGGCACTCGCTTCGCGTTCGCGGTCTCCCGCGGCGCGAAAGTCCGCCAGGGCCTGTTGCGCGGCTTCCGCCGCCTGGGCCGTCCTTCCAATCTGCTTGCAGATGTTGTGCAGGATGATGTTCAGCGTGCCCCGGACGACGGGCTCGAACTGGCCCTCGCCCATGGCCCGAGAAATGGCATCCAGAGCGCCTTCCATGTCGCCGAGCTTGCGGCGGACTTCGCCCAGAACCTTCCATGCCCGCGCGCGAACGGGGGCCTCGCATGACAGGGCGACGGCCAGCTCAAGCTGGGCCCGGGCTCCCGGCAGGTCAAAGCGTTCATCAAGATACTCGCCGTAGCGCGCGCGGTAGCGCGCCTCGCGCTGCCGAAAGACGGCGCCTTGCGCCTCATCGGCATGCTGCGCTGCCCCTCGCGCGTGCTCGGCCAGCTCGCCGCTCCAAGCACCGCTGGCCAAATCATCAACGCGGGCAGCGGACTCCATAATCTCAAGCGCCATGGCGTGCAGGCGTGCGCGATCGCCGGGAAGCTGGAGCTGATAGGCGGCGTCGCGCAACACCGCATGGCGGAAGCAATAGGCCGTTTCGGCATCCATGGCTGCCTGATCCTACCGCACTTTGGCCCCGCCAGCGACTTCCTCCGGTTTGCCTTGAAAGCGCGGCTGGGGCATCTGCCCCGCCTGCGAGCGCAAGTAACCCGTGCCGATGTTGTTGGTTTGCGCTGCCCGGCCGACTCGTCCCGGTCAAAGGCGCGGCCGCCGTTGCCTGCGGCCGTGATGCGCAGCTGGAGCCGTTTTGGGCTTGCGGCAGCGGCGACTGCCGGTGGCGGGCTTGGCCCGGCGCTCCGGCCGTTGCCTTGTGCTGGAGAGGTCGGCCCTCTCGACTGTTCCGCGGCCTGCTAGTGGTTGGTGGCAAACTCGGTGGTCATCAGCAGGGCGAACAGCACGTCTTCCCAGGCCTTGTCCAGCTTGCTGCCACCCTTCATGGCCTCTGCCACGTAGTCGAGCACGCGAGCACTCTCCGTTTTGCTGGGCTTGCGGCAAAGTACGCGCAGGTAGAGGCTTTCCACGCGGGTTTCCGGGCTGGTGCCGGCCTTGAGGATGTCGTAGAGGGGCTGGCCCTTCCTGTTCTCGCTGAGGCGCGAGGTCAAGGCGCCGTTCATGACCTGAAGGGCCTGGTCGATGGTCAGCGTGAAGGCGTCGGCCTCCGTCATTTCGTCGTCGCTTGAGCGCGAGGCGTAGCTCTGGCAGAGAGTGCGGCGCATGAACCAGCCGTCGGGCATCTCGCGGAAGATGGCCTCAAAGCGCTCGAGCGCGGCGAGGTCGTACTTCTTGACGTTCTTTTGTTCTTCCTTGGCGGCCTTCTTGGCCTCCTTCTTTTCGTCCTTCGTCTCGTCCTTCCTGCCTTCTTCCTGGCGCTCCATGCCGGGCGCCTTTTCCTTGGGCTCGTCGGCCTTGCGCTTGGCCTCATCTTCGGCGGCCCGCCTGGCCTCGGCACGCAGGCGCTCAAACTGGAGCTCAAAGCGCTTGCGGGCCTCGCGCAGGCTGCCGGGGTCCGTTGTCAGGCCCAGCAGCGCGCCGAAGAACTGCTCGGGCGTCAACTGCCGGACCGGGTAGGAGGCGTAATGCCAGGCCTCGGGCGCTTTGGCGTCCTTGCGCGAACCCCCGCTGCTCGAAAGCTGATAGGTGCGCGACTTCAGGATCACGCGATAGAAGCGCCGAAGGTCAAAACGCGAAGCCAGCAGCTCGTCCGCCAGATATTCCAGCAGCTCGGGGTGGGTGGGGTGATTGAAGCTGTTGAAATCGTCGACCGGGTTCTGGAGTCCCTGCCCGAAGATGAAACTCCAGAAACGGTTGGCCAGGTAGCGCCGCGTCTGCCTGTTTTCGGGGGCGATGACCCACTTGGCGTAGGTGGCGCGCAGCAGAGTCGTGTCTTCGAGTTTGACGGCCTCACCGTAGAGATACCTGGGGCTGGAGTACTTTAGCCGTTCCTCCAGCTCGGCGCGGCGTTTCTCCGGAAGCTTGGCCAGCTCGGCCTCCGAGGGCCTTCGGGCGGCCTTCACGCGCTCATCGGCCGTTTCGGGGTCCTGGGGCTCTTGGTTGCCGTCGCGACGGATGCGCAGGCCGTTGAAGAAGCCCGCCACGCCCGCGAAATCGGCCATGGTCATCTCTTCGTAGGGATGCTTGTGGCACTGGGCGCACTGGATCTGCACGCCGGTGAAATGCTTGCTGACGAGGCCCGCGAAATCCGGCGTGCGCTGCTCGTCCTTGCCCACCCAATAGGCCACGGCCTGATTCTCGCTGAGCTTGCCGCGCGCCGAAATCATGTCGTACACCAGGGCGTCAAAGCCGCGTCCCGCGTTGATCTCGCGGGCCATCCAGACAGCCAGGATGTGGTCTGCGCCGTATTTCTGCTTCTGGGCCCGCCCCAGCAACAGGGGCACCCAGAGGTCGGCCAGGTGGCGGCCAAAGCGAGGGTCTGCCACAAGCGTGTCGATAAGGCGCTCACGCTTGCCGTCCTGGATGTCAGTCAGGAAGGCCAGCGTCTCCTCCGGCGCGGGAGGTGCGCCGGTGACATCAAGATAAACGCGGCGCAGGAACTCTTCGTCGCTTGAAGGACCGGCCGGGGTCACGAGGTCGCGCTGCCACACGCGGGCGATTTCGGCATCGACGCGGGCCGTGGCGGCGGCCTCGGGGTTGCCCTCAGCGGGGGCGTCGGGCGCTTCTTCCGCGCTGGAAACGGCCGCCATCCCCAGCCAGAGCGTGCCGGCTGCCAGCATCAGCGTTGCGAGCCTCAAGCGATTCATCGCTGCCCCCCGGGCCTTGGCCCATCAGTGGTTCGTCGCAAACTCCGTCGTGGCCAGCAGGGCGAACAGCAGGTCCTCCCATGCCTTGGCGGTGTCCTTCTCCGAGCGCACATATTCAAGCATGCGCGAACTTTCCGCCTTGCCGGCGCGCCGCCCCAGCGTCATCAGGTAGAGGGCGTGCAGCCTTTCTTCCTCGTTCTTGAAGCGGTTCATCAGGCTGCCCAGCAGGGAGCCGCGCCCGCTTCCGGAGAGGCGGTTGGTGATGTCGCCGTTCATCACGGCCAGGGCCTGGTCGATGGTCTGGGTGAAGGCGTCGCCCTCGGTCATTTCGTCGTCGCTTGAGGAGGTCGCGTAACGGGAGGCCAGCACGCGCCGCATGTACCAGTCGCCCGGCACCTTCTCAAACAGCGCCTCGAACTTGGCCAGCGCGGCTTCATCAAAGGTGTAGTCGCGCATGTTGTCGTTCTCGCCGCCCTCGGCCTGGCCGCGCTTGAGGCGCTCGTAGCGCTGGCGGATGGGGGCATAGGGGTTGGAGTTCTGCTTGAACATGCGGCCGAGGTCCGTGGCGCCGGCCAGGGTGACGAGGGCGCCCATGAACTGCTCGGGGCTGAGTTGCTTGACGGGATAGTGCGCGAAGTGCCAGGCCTCGGGCTTCTTGCCGCCGGCGGGTTTGCTCGAAAGCTGGTAGGTCTGGGTCTTGAGCGCCGCGCGGAAGAAGCGCTTGACCTGCCAGCCGTTGGCCGCGAAATCGCGCCCCAGGGCCTCGAGCAGTTCGGGGTGGCTGGGGGTGTTGAAGCTGTTGAAGTCGTCCACGGGGTTGAGCAGGCCGCTGCCGAACACGAAGCTCCAGAGCCGGTTGGCCAGATAGCGCGGCGTCTGGCTGTTTTCAGGGCTCACCATCCACTTGGCCAGAATCGGGCGCCAGAGCGAACGGTCCTGAGTCTGGACGGCTTTGCCGCCCAGCACGCGGGGCGCGTTGTACTTGCGCATTTCTTCGAGGCGCTGCCTGGCCTCGGCGGGCAGATTCGCGCCGTCGCCCATGGCGCGGCGGGGCGCGGGCGGGGCATCCACGAGGGTGGGATTGACCGGCACGCTGCGCACGTTCACGCGCAGGTTCGAAGCCACAAAGAAGCTGGCCATGCCCGCGAAGTCAGCCTCGGTCCAGCTCTCGTAGGGGTGCTTGTGGCACTGGGCGCACTGAATCTGAACGCCCGTGAAGTACTTGGTGAGGTTGCCCGTCATGTCCACGGGCTTGTACTGGTTGCCGCCCGCGGCCAGGTAGGCGGCCACGGCGGGGTTGTCGGCCATGCCGCCTGTCGCAGTCACCACGTCGTAGATGATGTTGTTGAACCCGTCGCCGCGGTTGACGCGCTCGGCCAGCCACTGCGCCAGCACCATGCCGCCGCCGGTCAGGTCGCGCTGGCCGCGCCCCATCATGATGACCGACCACAGATCGCCGACGTGGCGGCCAAAGCGCTCGTCAGCCACAAGCTTGTCAATGAGCTTGCTGCGCTTGGCCTCGTCCTTGTCGGCGTAGAAGGCGACGGCCTCGTCATAAGTCGGAGGCACGCCCACAGTGTCAAGGTAGACGCGGCGCAGGAACTCTTCGTCGCTGGCGCGCTCGGCGGGCTTGATGCCGTCGCGCTCCCACACTTTCTTGATTTCGCGGTCCATGAGGGCCGTAAGCTGGGCCTCAGAATCGCCCGTTACTGGCTTTTCACCGGGCTTCGTCTCCTCGGCCAAGGCCGGGCGCTCCAAAGCCAGCAGGGCGAGGCTGACACTGGCGGCCAGCAGGGCGGCCGAAAGGCCCAGGGTCTTGAATTGCGGGTTGAACATGGGTGCTCCGGTTCAGGATGATACTTCAGCCTTAAACCCTTGCACCCTAAACAGGTTTCGCCAAATCCGCTTTCACTTCGCGGGCAGCGTAGCGTTGAAGATCAGCGCCAGCTTCAGCCAGCCCACGATCTTGGGCACGGTGTTGCAGCCTTCGGGCGTTACGTACAGCATGCCCTTCATGGGCTTGCCTGTGAACGTCATGGGCTGGGCGTGTTTCATTTTCAGCGCCGCCTCATATAGCTCGGGCCCAACGCGCACCATCAGTTTGTCACTAACGATGCCGCAGCACATGTGGCCGCGTACCATCATCGCCAGGCCGCCGAACATGTGTTTCTCCACGACTTGGGTTCTGCCAAAGGCTGTGCGAAGGCGAGCGGCGAGTGATTCGTCATAGGCCATAGATGGACCCGGTGGTCAGCGCCAATTACGCGGCGCGCGCGCCGTGGCTGTGATAGAATGGCTTGCGTCGGCGCTCAAGCGGCCTGTGCTGCCGGATTTCCCCACAATCGTCGCTCCTGTCCTTGTCTAGCGCGTTGGCGCGATGCAGCGGCTTTGAAAGCACCCGATGCCCACCTTGAAGCCGCAGCCCCTCGCGGGAACCCCGCTTAACTTCGCCGCGGACTCCGGCTTTTACGCCGAGTGCCGTCGCCGTGTGCAGGCGTTCTTTGACGAGCACGGCATTTCACCGCACGCTACGCTTGGCATGTACCTCAAGACCGCCGCCATCCTGGGCTGGTTTGCCGCCTCCTATGTTCTGCTGGTATTCGTGGCCGCGAACTGGTGGCAGGGCGTGCTGCTTTCGCTCTCGATGGCGCTGGCCATGGCGGGCATCGGATTTGGCATTCAGCATGACGCCAACCACGGCGCCTACTCGCGCTTCAAGATTGTCAATCGGCTGCTGGGCATGACGCTGGATGTGCTGGGCGGCAGCTCCTATGTGTGGCACTGGAAGCATAACGTCAGCCATCACACCTATCCCAACCTCAACGGCGCCGACGACGACCTCGACATTCGCCCCTGGGGCCGGCTTGCCCCCGGACAGCGCCGCATGTTCTTTCATCGCCTGCAGCAATACTACCTCTGGCCGCTCTATGGCTTCCTGCTCCCGAAGTGGCACTTCGTGGACGATGCCCTGAACCTGACCCAGGCCAAAGTGGGCGGCCGAGGCTTCCCGCGGCCGCGCGGCTTGCGCCTGGCTGAACTGTTGGGCGGCAAGGCGCTGTTTTTCGGCTGGGCGTTCTTCCTGCCCATGCTGTTTCATCCATGGTGGCAGGTGCTCTTGTTCTATGCGGGAACGGCCGCATTTGTGGGCATCTCACTGAGTATCGTTTTCCAGCTGGCGCACTGTGTGGAGAACGCGGAGTTCCCGCATCCGGCACTGATCGAGCGCGAAAACCGCCAGTGGGCTGTTCACCAGTTGAACACCACGGTGAACTTCGCGCGCCGCAACCCGATCCTGACCTGGTACCTCGGCGGCCTGAACTTCCAGATTGAGCACCACCTGTTCCCGCGCATCTGCCACGTGCACTACCCGCGCGTCTCGCGCATCGTGGAGGAGGTCTGCGCCCAATGGGGCCTGCGCTACAACTCCCACGCCAGCGTCTTCAGCGCCATCAGCTCCCATTGGCGCTGGCTGCGCCGCATGGGGCGCCCTCCCGCCCGGTCCACGCCTACTTCAGCCGCACAACAGGCGTCGCCCCGCCAATGCCCTTGAGGTTGGCGTTCTCGCGGGACACTTCCAGCCGGGCCTGCCGCGCCAGCTCGCCCACGCCGGTCGCGCCGAAGACCGGCTCCGTCACCACGATCTCGCTGCCCTCGGCCAGGCCCTGCACCCGCGCGGCGATGTTGACCGTCTGGCCGAAGTAGTCGAGCCGCTCGTTGAGTTCCACGGCGATGCAGGGGCCCGTGTGCATGCCGATCTTCAGCAGCAGGTCCGGCCCCACCTCACGGATCTCCCGGTTCATGGCCACGGCCGCGTCCATGGCCAGGCGCGGCTCGGAGAAGCTGGCCATGATGGCGTCGCCGATGGTCTTCACCACGGCGCCCCCGCGCTGGGCCACGATGCCGCGCAGCTTGGAGAAATGGCGGCGCACGAGATCGTAGGCGCGCAGATCGCCGATGCGCTCGTACATGGCGGTGCTGCCCTTGAGGTCGGTGAACAGGACGGTGAGGTCCTTGAGTTCAAGGCCGCCCTCGGCGGGGATGCTCTCGCTGCGGAAAAGGTCGGTGAAGGTCTGGTTGGTGATCAGCTTGCGCCCTGACAGATAGGGCAGCAGCACGCGCTGCGGCGGCCTGAACGATGCGTCGCGCAGCTCCGGCGGAGGGACGGGGTCGGCAAACACGGCCAGGGGCGTGCGCCGCAGCGTGCGGTTGCGCACCACGATCCTGACTTCGCCCGCCTTGACCCGCGCGAAGTCCGGAATGGCGCGGCCGTCATGAAGCTCTACCTCCAGCAGGCTGGACCCCTCCGTGCCGGCTTCAAAGTGCAGCACGGAGTGAAGCTCGGGCGCCAGCAGCACGTAGCCCCGCGGCTCGAAGCGGGCGGTGAGTTCGAGGGTGCCGTCGGCGGGCGCGCGGCCGGTAGCCTTCATGCCCGAGAGCACAAAGCGCGCGAAGTCTTCGTCGTGGCGCACACTGGTGGAAAAGAACAGGCGGAACACTTCCTGGTCCAGGTCAAGGTTCTCGCTGTCGTGGTAGCGGATGCGCCGCACCGCAGGCGAAACCGTGAAGGCCACCTCGATGCTGTCATCGACGCTGACGGGCACCTTGACGCGGCACAGCGAGCAGTAACGGGTGCGGGAGAGTTCGCGGAAGCCGCCGGTGGTGGTCATGAAGCCCATGCAGCCCGGGCAGAGCACGCCCCAACTGAAGTCGAGGATGCCGGCGCGCGTGGCGTGCAGGAAGAGGTCAATGGCCTCGCGTTCTTCCAATCCCGAGGCCTCGGCATAGCGCAGGGGGCTGGTGCGGAAGAGGGCTTCGTCGCCGGCCTCCTCAATGAATCGGCGAAAACCCTCCATGACGGACGCTGAAAAGCCGCCCGCGTGCTGCACGGCCTCCAGCCGGGATGCGGTAGCCATAGGGCCCCCTGAAAGCGAGACAGGCTTGGGTTTGAAACAGGGTTTTAACCGCCGGCGCGGCAAATCCTATCCCGCATTCCAGCGCTCGCGCCTGAGCCCCTGCAGCAGGCGCCAACCTGCACTCTCCCGGCCACGCCTGAGGCCGATGGCAGACGCGCCGGCGAGGTGCGCAGCGGTCAATTCGCGCGGGCAGGGGCAAGTCAGCGCGTGCGCGTGAACACCTGAAGTTGCGGGCGTTCGCGCTCCAGGGCCTCGAGGTCTGCCAGGGTCAGGTGCCGCGCGTCGTACAGCACCAGCGTGCGCAGCTTCTTCAGGGCCGCCAGCTTCCTTACGCCGCTCGCGGTCACGCTTTCACAGGGGCCCAGTTCCAGCCACTCCAGGTGGCCGGCCCGCGCAATCTGCTCCAGCGCGGCGTCATTGAGGCTCACCGCCCCCAGAAGCGAAAGCCCGGCCAGCTTGGGCATTTCGCTCAGCCGCGTCAGGCCTTTGGGCGTGAGGCCGGGCGTATCGACGATTTCGACGACGCGCAGTCGCGGCAGGGGTGCGAGCAGCGCGAGGTGCTCATCGCCGAAGAAATCCTGGCGCTCGCAGGCAAAGGTGAGGTG
>JABARW010000040.1 GCA_019186845.1 Planctomycetota bacterium
GTGGGGCCCAGCGGCTGCGGCAAGAGCACGATCCTGAATCTGATTGCGGGCTTCATGCAGCCCAGCGAGGGTCGTGTGCTGTACAAGGGCCGGCCCATTGCGGGGCCCGGCCCCGACCGCGCCGTCATGTTCCAGGACCACGCGCTTTTTCCCTGGTTGACGGTGCAGCGCAACGTCGAGTTCGGCCTGAAGATGGCCAATCGCCACGAGCGCCAGATCCGCAAGAAGGTCGCTCGCAACTACCTGGCCATGGTCAACATGGCCGGCCACGAACGCGAGTATCCGCACCAGCTTTCCGGCGGCATGAGGCAGCGCGTGGCGCTGGCGCGCTCGCTGGCCCTGGAGAGCGACGTGCTGCTGATGGACGAGCCGTTCTCAGCCCTGGACCCCACCACGCGCGACATGCTGCACGAACAGCTTCAGCGTATCTGGATGGAGACGAAGAAGACGATTGTCTTCGTCACGCACTCGCTCAAGGAAGCCATCCGCCTGGCCGACCGTATCGTACTCATGGGCACCAACCCGGGGCGGGTGCGGCGTGAAATCGCTGTGGACATCGCCCGGCCCCGCGAACTCAACAGCCTGGCTCTGGATGAAATCAACATTGTTCTGCGCCGCGAACTGCAGAACGAGCACCGGCCCCAACTGCCCCTTGAGATGCCGGGGCTGGAGTTCAACATCTGATGGCGCCCAGGGCTCGATCCGCGCTGGTTTCGGTGGGGGCGCTCGCCCTCGTGGCCCTGCTGTGGGAGGCGGCCACGCGCCTGCACCTGCCGGGCACGGGAAACCTCGCGCCCCTGAGCGTCGTGCTGGCCCAGTTCTTCACGCGCCTGCTGGATGGATCGTTCATCGTCGCCCTCTTCTGGACGCTATTGCGCATGCTCGGCGGCTACGGCATTTCGCTGGGTATCGGGCTGCCCCTGGGCATCGCGCTCTGGCGCGTGAAGTGGCTGCGCGACAGCTTCGGTCTCATCGTGCCGGGGCTTCACGGCATGCCGGCCATCGTCTGGCTTCCCCTGCTGTCAATCTGGCTCGGCGCCAGCCAGGCCACCGTCGTCGTCATCGTGGTGTTGGCCAGCGTCATGAGCATCACGCGCGGCACCATGGATGCACTGGCGCAGGTGCCGCAACTGCACACGCGCGCCGGCCGCATGCTCGGCGCCAACGGCTGGAGGCTTTACCGCTTCGTGCTTCTGCCCAGCGCCATGCCGGGCATCGTGGCCGGCATGAAACAGGGCTGGGCCTTTGCCTGGCGCGGACTCCTGGGCGCTGAACTCATCGTCACGGGACTGACGGGCGTGGGGCCGATTCTGCGCCTGCAGGGCGTAAGTGAAGGTGACCGCATTGCCGTGCTGCTGGCGGCTATGCTGCTGGTCTGCCTTTTCAGCGTGTGTGTAGACCGCTTCGTGTTCGAGAGCATCGAGGGGCGACTGCTCAAACAGCGCGGCCTGCACCCGCACGGCGAGGCAGCCTAGGCGGCCTATTTGCACCGCCGGCCGGTGCGCTATAACGGCGGGCCTGACCACGGGAACCTGAACATGAACGATGCCATTGCCCCGCACGGCGGGAGACTTGTGAACTGCGTTTCATCCATGGACGGCACGCCCGCCGGCGCCAAGTACATTGCCGATTTGCCGCGCGTGACGCTGGACGAGCGCGCCCACTCCGACCTCGAACTGATGGCCGTGGGTGCCCTTTCGCCCCTGGACGGCTTCATGAGCGAAGCCGACCACAAGAGCGTGGTCAATGAATTGCGCCTGGCCAACGGGCTGGTCTGGTCCATCCCCGTCAATCTCGCAACGGACGCCGCCACGGCGGACAAAATCAGGCTCCACAGCGATGTGGCCCTGGCCGACGCCGCGGGCCGCGTGGTCGGATTGATGCGTGTGACCGACAAGTTCAGTTTTGACTGGCGCGAGGAAGCCCAGAAGGTCTACCTCACCACGGAAGAGAAGCACCCCGGCGTGGCCTATATCGCCGCGCGCAAGCCCGTGCTGCTCGGCGGGCCCGTGCAGCTTCTGCACCCCCGGGCCCCAGAGTTTCCTGCCCATCACCGCACGCCCGAGCAGACCCGCGCCCTGTTCCGCGAGCGCGGCTGGAAGCGCATTGTGGCCTTCCAGACCCGCAACCCGATTCATCGGGCGCACGAGTTCCTGACCAAGTGCGCCCTGGAAATCGTGGATGGCCTGCTGTTGCACCCGCTGGTGGGGGAGACCAAGGCCGACGACATCCCCGCGCCCGTGCGCATGAAGTGTTACGAGGCGCTCGTGCAGAAGTACTATCCGCAGGAGCGGGTGGTGCTTTCCACGCTGCCCGCGGCCATGCGCTACGCCGGCCCGCGCGAGGCCATTCACCACGCCCTGATGCGCAAGAACTACGGTTGCACGCACTTCATTGTGGGCCGCGACCACGCCGGTGTGGGCAACTACTACGGCACCTACGACGCCCAGAAGATGTTTGACCGCTTCAAGCCCGAGGAAATCGGCATCGAGCCCCTGAAGTTCGAGCACACGTTCTGGCACACGGGTCTCAAAGAGATGGTCAGCAACAAGACCAGCCCCGGTCCCAAGGAAGCGCACCTGGCGCTCAGCGGCACCAAAGTGCGCGAGATGCTGGGCAAGGGCGAAATCCTCCCCGAAGAATTCACCCGCCCCGAGGTCAGCAAAATCCTGATTGAGCATTACCGAGGCAAGTAACTCTTGCGCGCACTGCACGCCATCACGTCAGCCGCCAGGGTCCTGTGGGGCCTCGGCGTGCTGGCGTTCTGCGCGCTGCACATGGCGGCGCTGGTGGAGTTCAACGCCCGCCCCATCGGCGGCAGTGCGTTGCTGGCCCGGGTCACAGGGGACTCTGCCGCCGAGGACGCCCACAAGGCCGCGGCCGCGTGGTGCCGCGCCCTGGGTTGCGAGCAGCGCTGGAACATGTTCTCGACGGTGGGTGCATGGTCTGCGGTGCCCTGCATCGTGATTCTGCGGCGCGACGGCTCGCGCACGCTGCTCAAATCACCCCAGCACGGTGAACTTCCCCGCCTCGCGCCCGGGCGCGACTTCATCGGCGCCGAACTGCGTGAAGAGGAGCGCGAGTGGGGCTGGCCCGTCAATTTTCTCAATGGGCGAATGCGCAAGCTCGAAAACAACGTGACGGAGGGCGCCACGGGCTACAGCTGGGCCCGCTACAACTACGTGCGCTGGCACCTGCGCAACTATCTGCACGGCCGCGAGCAGGAGGCCGAGGAGTTCTTGCGCGTGGACCTTTTCAGGCTCCACGTGCGCCACCCCGACCCCGACGGCCCGCCCATCCTGCACAGTGTCGAGCACGTCATGCAGTACGACGAGCGTCACGACCCGGCATGGCCCAGGCACCTGCGCCTCACCCGCGTGCCCTGACACTGGCCAATCGACAAGGGCGCGCCGCCAAACAACAATCGCGGCGTGCGACTTGGGCGCGGTTTCCTTGACTTCTGGTTCGCGCGGCTTGAAGCCGAGCCGGCGGCGGCGTTTCGCGTCACGCTGGGCTGCGTGCTGATGTTTGACGTGGGGGTGACGTTCTTGCCCCACCTGGACCAGTGGTTTGGCCCCCAGGGCCTGTATGAGGCGGGTGAGCTCGACTGGTGGCTCGCTCAGCCCGGCCGCTGGTCTTTGCTGGATGCCCACTCCGACCTCGCTGCACTGCGCTGGGCGGCCGTGGGCCTGATGGTGGCAGCCTATGGCCTGATCTTCGGGTTGGGGACGCGCCTTTGCGCCTTGGCGGCCTTCGTTCTTCTGACTTCCTTTCACCACCGCAACCCCAACATCCTGAACGCGGGCGACATCCTGCTTCGCAGCGGGCTCTTCTACCTCGCCCTGATGCCGAGCTGGCGCGCCTGGAGTCTTGACCGGTTGCTGGGGCGCAGGCTGGGCTGGCATGCCGCGCCCTTGCTCAAGGCCTGGCCCGTGCGGCTGGCGCAGATTCAACTCTGCCTGCTGTATCTGTTCACGGGCATTGAGAAGTGCCGGCCGGGGCTGGAGGGCGACTGGCTGAGTGGCGATGCCGTGGGGCGCTCACTGCGCTTTGTGACCATTGCGCGGGTAGACTGGTTTTCGGGCCTGCCCCTCTGGCTGGGCGCACCCGTGACCTGGCTGACCCTGGCATGGGAACTAGCCTTTGGCCTGTTGGTATTATGGCAACGCACCCGGCCCGCCGCCCTGGCCTTTGGCGTGCTGGTGCATGCGGGCATCTTTGCCACGATGGAGGTGACTCATTTCAGCTTCACCATTCTGGCCTTCTACTGGCTCTTTGTTCCGGCGAGCGTGCTGATGGACATGCGTGGTCAATCGAGCAACGGTGAGCGGCGCCTCCTGCGGGTGTTCTATGACACCATGTGCCCGGTCTGCAACCGGGCCAGGCGCACGCTGCAGCGGCTGGACTGGCTGGGCCGTCTCAAGTTCGAAGACCTTCATGACCGGCCCCTGTGTGAAGCCGCGCTTCCGGGCGTAACCTATGCCGACCAGTTGCGGGCCATGTATGTGTTGCGGCCCGACGGCCGGCACTTTGCGGGCTTTGACGCCCTGCGCGCCCTGATGCCGGTGCTGCCCCTGTTCTGGATGCTCTGGCCCCTTTGGATGCTGGCGTGGCTGCCGGGCTTTTCGCATCTGGGTCGCGCCCTATACCGCTACATCGCCAGGAACCGTTTCAGGTATGCCAGTTGCGACAGTGAGGTCTGCTCCCTGCACCTGAAACTTCTCGCGGGCCGCGAGATGGACGACGAAGTGGTGCGCCAGGTGGTGGCGCTGCACGAACGCTTCAGCAAGTCCAGACCGCAGGCTGCCGCTTCGGGTTCGTGAAGTTGCCTGGCACCTCGGGTCAGAAGTAGTAGGTGTAGCCGGCGATCAAGGCCATGGAGAAGTAGCCCTGCTCGACCTTGCTGGTGTCGCCGGTGAGCAGTTTGGACTCCCGCACATTGGTGAAGTTGACCGGCTGCTCGAACTGGCCCGCGCCTATGGAGAATTGGATGCCCGCGCTGAACTCGCTGCGGCCCGTGTTGAAGATCAGGCCCGTGGCGAGGTGGTAGAGGTTCCAGCCCGTGGCGCCCAGCGTGAAACCCTCGGAATCAATTTCCTTTTTCACCGTGAAGTCCGTGCGGAAGCTGAAGGCGCCGGAAATGGTGTCGGTGAACTTCTGTTGAATGCCGGCAGCAACGTTCAGGGCGCCGCGCCGCTGGTCCAGTACCTGGAAAGCCTTGCGGCTGTCGGCAACACCGGGGATGCCGACGATGGGGTTCTTGGAGGCGGGGCGCATGACGGCGTACTCACCCACGGGCAGGTACCAGTCCACTGCCAGGGCAATGCGCGTGTAGGTGGGGGCCGTGTATTCGACCCCAAAGCCGAAGGCCCATGAACTGCGGAACTGGGCGCTGAGGCCCTCCTGCCGGTCGTCGATGGCCAGGGATTCGCCGGTGCCGTTGCCGTCCGTGTCGAGGTCGTTCACGGTGTACTGGCCCGAGACGGTGCCACTGCCAAACAGGCTCAGGCTGGGGGTGGTGACGGTCACGCCTGCCTTGAAGAAGCCGATGTCGAAGGCCAGGCCCGCCTTGAGCAGCGAGCGCACATTGTAATAGTCCACGTTGACGTTGTTTTCGCCGCTGTGCAGGGTGAAGGGCGCGCCCACAGCGCGCGTGGCCACCTGGAAGCCGGTGTCCTCAAGGCGCACGCAGGCATAGTGCGTGACGCCAAACGAAAGATAGCGGTGGAAGCGGCAGGCGTAACTGAGCCCGGCCCAGTATTCGGTAAGGTCCACACGGATGCGCAATTGACCGCGATAGTCTTCGTCGCCGGGAGAGCGGGCGTCGTCGATCACGTTCTCCAATGCCTCGCGGCGCGCCGAGGCCGACGCGCTCCAGTATTGGCGGGAGATGATGTTGAAGCCAAAGGCGTGGCGGGGCGCACCCTCAAACAGAAAGATGCCCGAGGCCAGCAAAGGCACGATGCGTACCTGCGTGGAGCCGATCTTGGTGCCGGTACCCGCGCCGTTTTCAATGTTCAGGAAGTCGAGCTGGTAAAGGTCGGCCGTGGCGGAGAGCTGGGGGTTGCTGATGAAGCCCAGGCGCCCGGGGTTGTAGTAGCCCGCGCCGGTGTCGTCGCAGCCGGCAATGACGGCCCCGCCCAGCAGGGCCGATCGCCCCCCGTACTGGTGTACGTTGTAGTGGGTGTCCTGGGCCCCAAGGCCGGCGGCTGCGCAGTGCAGCGTCACCGCCAGAAGCCAGAGAATGTGCCGATGGAAGAACGGGCAGCGAGCGCCGCCCCTGGCGTGATCTGACATAGGCTCTCCCTGAGTACGGGGACAGCATCAATCAGCATAAGTCGGCCGTCAATTGACATTCGCTGCGCGCCTGGGCGCCGCCGGCGGCCTAGCCTTCGCGTCCGGAGGCGTCGCGCGGCTTGCCACCGCGCAAAATCATGCCGGGATTGGCGACGTAGATGGCCTTGAGGTCTGCAAGCGGCACGCCATCGCAGTAGTAGAACGCCAGCTCGCATATCAGCTTGTTGTTCTTGAAGTAACCCGGCGCGGCCGCGGTCAGACCCGGCGTGTGGTAGAAAATGCAGTGAAGGAGCCCTTTGAGGCCGGCCAGAGACTTGGCCGATTGATCCGTCAGCTTGCTGCCCCCGTACAGCCACGCGTACTCCAGATTCTTGATCTTGGCCAGCGAGGCGACGCCGGCATCGGTGACGGAGTCGCTCAGTGTCAGGCGCACGCATCGCAGCGCACCGTTGGATGCCAGGGCTGACAGGCCGGCGTCTGTCAGTTGCGATGCCCTCTCTCTGGTTCCGTCCGCCTTGACGGGCACGAGTGAGAGAGACACCAGCGAGGCGTGCTTCTTGAAGGCCGCCAGCGAGGCATCGGACAGCGTGGCGCCGCATTCAACATAAAGCTCGCGCAGCGTCTTGTTCGCGGCCATGGCGGAGATTCCGGCGTCGCTAATGCTCGGCGACTGGGTCACAACCACACTGAGCAATCCCGCGCAGCGGGAAAGCAGCGCAAGATGCTCGTCCGTGGCCTTGGTGAGCTTGAGCCAGACAATTTTGCGAGAGTTGAGCAGCGCCTTGAGGCCATCGACGGTGGGCGAGAACCAGAGTTCGACGGCGTCAGCCTCGACATCACAACTCGCCATCTGCGCTTCAGCGTGGATATGGACGAGCTTCTTGCACTTCACGATGGGCGGCATGCCTTTGCGCGGGTGGCGTGAGCCCACGCCGGCGTCGAACTGCACGCGAGCCTCCGTACACATTTCAACATGGCCGACGGAGCGCATGGTTACGCCAGGCATGTTGTAGAGCGTCAGTGCCTTCAGGGCCGGCGCGTTCACCAGCTCACCGATGCCGGCATCGGTGATGCCGGGGCAGTTGTTGAGTTCAACCGCCGTCAGCTTCGCAAAATCGGCGATTCTTGCGAACGCCTCATCTTTGAGTCTGGGGCAGGCTTCAATCCGCAGGGTCATCAGCGTCTTGCACTCCGCCAGCAGCGCGAAGTTCTTGCCCGTGATTTGAGCGTGCAGCAGCGCCAGTTTCTGGAGCGGTGCCAGAGCCGCAAGCGCAGCCAGGGCTTCGTCCGTGAATACCCCGTCCCCGGTGTCGAAGGGGTCGGCGTTGATCTCAAGCTCTGCCAGTTTCGGCGCGCCCGCAAGCGCGGCCAGCAGGCCCATGGGCGGCATGAAGCCATGGAGCGTGAGCTGAGCGAGCGTCGGGTGAGCACCCAGCCCGGACCAGCCGGTCTCGGGGAACTTGCCGCCGCCGCGCAGTTCAAGGCGCTTGAGCACCTTCAATTTCCCCAAGTGCTCGCCAAACCTTCCGCAGACCAATTTGTCGCCGGAGAGGAACAGATGCTCCAGCGTGGCTGCCGCGCCCAGACTCGAGACGAAGTCGAGAGAAACACCTTCGAGGCCTTCAAGATGCAGGCTGGTCAGGGACATGCAGGCGCCAAGCGCCTCAAGCTGGGCATTCTCCCTGAATTCGGTCTTGAGCCTGAGGCCGCGCAGTGTCTTGAACTCAGCAAGTCGCCGCAGACCGGCAGCAGTCAGCTTGCAGCCAATGGCCTCGAAGTTGTTCAGGCTGGTCGCGGCCAGCAGCTTCGAAACGTGCTTGTCCTCAAGCACAAAGGGCAGCGACGTGCTGATGGACAGCGTCTTCTCGTTGATCCTGGCAAGGTCGGCCTCGCCGCTGATGACAACAAAACTGGATTCATCGATCTGCGCGTGGCAACAGGTCGCCAGGAGAGCCGAAAGTATCCAGAGGGTCTGCGCTCGAACCATGGCGGACTCCAGCCGAGAGTCGCGTCATTGTACGGCTCCCCCTGAGCCCTGCGCAATCATGGAAGACCGCGTGGCACTTTGCGCCTGCCTGTGCCAGCCGTTACTTCGAGAGCAGCAGCTCGCCGATCTGGATGGCGTTGAGCGCGGCACCCTTCATCAACTGGTCGCCCACGGCCCAAAGACAAAGTCAAGAATTGCACAGATGTGCAATTCTCATTTGCAAGAACTCATTTGACGCTGCAGGTTTGGAATGCAGTATCGCCGGGAATTCAATTGAGGGAAATATATGTGTCGATTTCGATACCAATCTTTGGTGCTTGTCGGCGCTCTGGCGCTTGGTTGCGTCAGCGGGTGCGGCTTCACGCGGGTTTCCGAGACGCATATGTTGCAGGCGCGGTCCAGCACCGGAGAAGTGAGCTACTATCGCGTCAGGATTGAAGCGTCTTCGGACATGGCCAAGACGGAATACCGCAGCGGCCTCTACGACGCTTACGCTCTGGACTCGCTGTTTGGCAATGCCGATGACTCCGCAGATGGGCTGGAGGCCATTCTGGCTCGCAAGAGGGTTGAAGCGGTTTCCAAGGCCTTTTCTGATTACTACGCAGCCCTGGGTCAGCCAATCAATGAACAGCAGATGGCTGACTTCGAGCGCCGCATAGCGCGTAGCCTGGAATCGCCCTTTGGTGTGGCTGACCGAGGATCAGGCGGGCGGCAGCACCGCAAGTTCGCCGTGATCTATTCTTCGAATGCGTCGGCCGTCGAAGAGGCCATTGCGGGACTGGTGGAAGAAAAGGAAACGGCCGCAGGGATCATGTCAGTGCTGGCCCAACGAGAACGCAGCAAGCACATCGAAGCCAAGGTGGAAAGCGAAGGTCTGAAGGAAGTTACAGCCAAGCTCGAAAAGTACGCAGACGACGTCAAGAAGTTGCTCGAAGAAACGAATAGCTATGTCATCTCGGACGGCAACATAGTTGACCTAACCGGTGCTGCCCAGGAAACTCTCAAAAAACTGCTATCCGCCATCAAAGGACTCAAGGCGCAACTTGGAGAATAGGACCATGAAGCCTGCCAAACTAATGAGCGCGGCGGTGCTCGCCCTTGTGGTGGCCGTTTCCGCCGGTTGCCAGTCGAGCGTGAAGTTCACCGTCGAGCAGTTCACGCGCAACGACGAAGTGGCGAAGGCCGCCTATCGAGAGGCTCACGGCGAGCCGGTGCCGCAGGGCACGAGCCAAGTAGTAAAGAACATTCAAACTGCTCACGACGCCGTGAAGGAATTTCGTGAAACCGTGAGGTACAGCACCTGGATTGCGCTCAGCGTTGTTGCGGCAGGATCGGTAGAACGGACCGCGAAGCAGAAAACTGCAATGGATGAGTGGATAAAGCTCCAAGATAGCAAAGTGAATGGACGGTCCGCCGACGATCTCAATAATCACTTCAAAGACTATGACGCAGCATACGGGCGGTTTCTGAATGAGGAGCCGAAAACACTGGAGGAGGCTCAGGTCACCGCATTGGTATTGCTTGGCCAATTCAGACTTGCGGTGGACGCACTGAAGAAAGCTGCCTGGGAGACAGACCCCGCGGAACTCAAGGCCAAACTGGATAAGTTGGATGACAAGGATCTTGTGAATTACGTGTGGGTCGAGCTTGCCGAGAAAAACTTCAGAAAGGCGCTCCCTCAGCAGCAGGTCGAAACTCTGTTCCAGCAGGACTCTGCCTCATTGAACGAACCGGCGAAGTTGCTTCCGCGCTCACTGGAGCGCTCCCTTCGAATCGTTGCCCAGAAGCTTGACGCGGAGGGTTGGTATAACCGCAACTATCTCGTCTATCAGGATGCGACTGACAAGTACCTGCTATTTGTCAACAAGGCCGAAAACGCTTCATACTGGACAGCCATACCCAACAGAGCTGCGGCGAGTGGTGACGGTGATGCCAGCTATGTGTTGGTGTTCGACCAATTGGACGCATCCTGGAAGCGTGTAGCCATCGACCCCACGAAAGTGATAGCCGCGCGCTTGCGCATTCTTAGAAAGGTCGCGAACACGCTCATCGCCGCCGCCGGGATAGCGACGATGCCCTTTGGCGTCCCCCTGCCAAAAATGAGTGGAGACAATGCCAACGGGCCCGTGGACATGGATTACTCGGCCATGACGGGCCAGACGGAGTATGAAGAAAAAATGAACGCGAAGATGACCAAGCGCATCAAGGCTGTTTTGGAACGGGCGGAGGAACTGGAACGCGACTTCAACGCCGCAGGGACGGACAATGACAAGCGCCTGAAAGTTCTGCGCGACCTCAATGGCCTTTTGGCCGGATTCAAGAAGTAGGTGCTGCTCAACTCCGTGAGGTGGATCATGGCTGGTTCCAAAGCTAAGCGTGCCACGATGGTGAAGGACGTCCAGGGTCGTTGGGACCGCACAGGCACGGTGCGGGTTGACCTGACCGTCGGAGAGGTTTACGACGTCGTCGTAGTCCTCGCGGGACATCCCGTGGTGTCTGTTCCGGTGGGGGAGGTGGCCGTGCAGGTCCAGTTAGTGAAAGGTGAGGCTACCCTGTCGTAGTGCAGTGCGCCGTTGGTCAGCGGGAGAGCAGCAGCTCGCCGATCTGGATGGCGTTGAGCGCGGCACCCTTCATCAGCTGGTCGCCCACGGCCCAGAGGCAAAGGCCCTTGTTGCCCTCGACGGAAATGTCCTGGCGGATGCGTCCCACGCCCACCTCGTTCTTCATCGTGCGCTCCAGCGGAATCGGGTAGACGTCTGCCTTGGGGTCGTCCTGCACCACCACGCCCGGCGCGGCTTTGAGCACCTCACGGGCCTGATCCGGCGTTACCGGCTTCTCGAATTCGAGGTTGAGCGAAACACTGTGCGAGCGCAGAACGGGCACGCGCACGCAGGTGGCCGTGGCGCGCAGGCTGTCGTGGTGCATGATCTTCTGGCCTTCCCAGAGGAATTTCATCTCTTCCTTGGTGTAGCCGTTGTCCGTGACCACGTCGATGCGGGGAATCACGTTGAAGGCGATCTGCTTGGGGGCGATCTTCACGGTCATGGGCCGCCCCGCCGCCCAGTCGCGCAATTGCTGCTCGAGTTCCGCCATGGCCTGGGCGCCCGCGCCTGAAATTGCCTGATAGCTGCTCATGACCGCGCGCTTGAGTCCGAACTTCTTGTGCAGAGGAAATGTCGGCATCAGCGCGACGATGGTCGTGCAGTTCGGGTTGGCGATGATGCGGCGCTCGCCGTACTTGAAGGCGTCCTCGGGGTTGATTTCGGGCACCACCAGGGGGATTTCCTTCTCGTAACGGAAGGCGCTGGTGTTGTCGATGATGATCGCTCCGGCCTTCGCGGCCGCGGGCGCGAACTCCTTGCTGATGCTCCCGCCAGCGCTGAAGAACGCGTGCTCCACGCCCTTGAAGCTTTCGGCCGTGAGTTTCTCTACGGTGTATTCCTTGCCCGCGAACTTCAGCTTCTTGCCCGCGCTGCGTTCGCTGGCCAGCAGCTTCAGGGACTTGATGGGGTACTTGCGCAGCTCAAACAAACGCAGGAACTCGTCGCCCACGGCGCCTGTCGCGCCCACCACTGCCACATTGACCGCACGCATCAATCTCTCCGATAACCTGCCCAAATCGAAAACCGCCGCGATATCCGCGGCGGCCAACAGCAAGCCAACCCGCGGGTTACGCGAGACGCTTCTTGCTCCACTTCTTGCCGTTGGCGTTCATGCCGCAAAGACTAGCAACGCACAACGCCGTCACAAGGGGGCCGCGCGCGGCCTACTCTTTTTTGGGCAGCTTCATGTAGTTCTGCGTGGCCCAGAGCGCGAACTCCGTCTGCAGAGAGTCCTGGCTGGTGCCGAGGTGCTTGAGGAGCCGCGCCAGGGTCTCCTCGTTGGTTTCGGGCTTTTCCTTCTTCTGGTAGCGCTCGTAGCTGTCCTTGTAGGCGTCTTCAAGAAAGGGGGCCAGCTTGTCCTTGTGCTTGGCCAGCAGATACTCCGTGTAGCAGAAGCCAAAAGCAGCGTGCAGCTCGGAGAATCCTGAAACCGTGGCCTTGGTCAGCTCCCCCAGGTTGAGAGACTTGCCCCCGGCAATGGCGAGGATGACTTTGAAGCGCCAGGCCGCCGCGTTCGTGCCCAGCCCCGGCATGGCGTCCACGCCGCCGCTGTCAATGATGGCGGTGCCCCGGATGGCCACAAACGTGGACTTGCACGTCCCCATGGCGCGATTGCTCAGCGTGAAGCCCATGCCGCGATTGAGCCAGTAGAGCCGATAGCCGCACTTTGCGGCGATGGTGAAGCTGCCGATTTCGTGGGCGATGCCGTCGCGCAGGGCGCTGTCATTCTCGGGGTAGGAGTAGAGCCAGACGTTTCCCGTGGGCTTGCGCGTGGCGTAGCCCCAGCCCTGCTCGGCCACTTCCTTCTTGCGGGCGGGGTCGTCGATGCCCGCGCATTTGTCCACGAACTGGGCATAGTCGCGGCGATGCTGGAAGAAGGTGTAGTGAAGACGTTTGGCGTCTTCCTTCGGGACTTCGCCGAGGTCCAGACCCAGGAGTTCGGCGGCCTTGCGCTGGGTGGCGTCGGCGTAGGGGGTGAGGTTTTTGGCGATGTTTTCAGCCTGGGTGTCCATGCACACATGAAAAAAGAAGCGCTCCCCGCGCGCCTTGGAGAACTTGAGGCCCAGGGCTTCTTCGTAGGGGGTCTTCTCGCTGACCATGACTGCGTCAGGCACCCCGCTGACCCAGGCGTTGCGCTGGTGGGCATAGTCGCTGTCCAGCGTGTGAATCCACAGGTCTTCGCTGGTGCCGGGCTTGGCGGCCTCCAGGCCCGCGGCCCGGTGCCCCTTTTCGTGCCAGGGGTCGATCAGCATCAGGTGGTGCAGGGCGAGAATGCGCTGCCGCGTCTCCAGGGTTGTGTCCGCCACAAACTCGTAAAGCTTGTCCGCGGCCTTGGACCTTGCCTCCTTCGTGTCTTCCCACACTTTGCGGTAGGCCTCGGGTTCCTTTTCGCGGCTGACCGTATTGCTGCGCGGCATGCCGTAGTCATCTTTGTCAGCGACCCACTCCCCCTTCTTCTTCTTGAAGCCGAGGATCTTGCGGGTGTCCTTGTGCTCGCTGTCGTACATCAGGGCGTGATTGAAGAAGGACTTGGCGTAGTTGTAGATGCCGCGGTCCTTGGCCTTGATGCCCATGTCGTAGCAGAGGTCGGCCAGTGCGGTCAGTTCTTTGGCGAGCTTCTTGTCGGGCGTGATGCCGAGGTCCTGCGCCTGAGCCTGGGGCCTCAGGGTCAGGGTCAGCAGGCACAGGGCCAATGTGGCGCTGAGACAAAGGCGTTTCATGGCATGGCTCTCCGCAAGTCGTGGCGATTTCAGTTTAGCAAGCCTTGGCCGGCCGTCGGGGAACGGGGTGCAAAGACCGCGCCCGATCAAACGGAAGGGGGCGCGCCTGTGCGCGCCCCCGTTTTGCCCCCTGAGAAGTTACCGCGCCGCCACGCCGGTGCGGTCTACGTAGGTGCCCCCCGATAGTTCGGAGAGGGCCCGCAGCAGCCCGCCGTCGTGGGGACCGATGCCGACGGTGTGAATCACCGCCTTGCGGAAGGTGTTCACCCGCTTGATTTCATTGACGATGTTCTGGGGCTTGCACATCTTCCCGTTGCCTACGGGCGGGCCGATGGGGCCATTGGGACCGATTTTGCCCACATCATTGATGTCGCTGCTGTCGTCGCTGACCGTGGGGAAGCCGTCCGTCAGGAAGTAGACCGTTTCCACGCCCAGCTGCATGCACTCGTCGTGCCAGGCCGGGTCCATCTTCTTCCAGTCGTGGAAGCCGCGCTCGGTGATGCTGAAGGAATCCATGAGCCCGCCGTGGATGTTGGTGAGCTGGCGCCAGTTGAGGGCTTCCACGGCTTTGATGAAGCGGTTCTTGTTCTCGTCCGTGGCGGGCACGAGGTTCTTGACGCCCTGGATCAGCAGGCCGTGCTGGGTGTCGTAGATGACGACGTTGAACAGGAACTCGCGGTCGAGCTGCTTCAGCGTGTAGATGAGCTCGACCTTTGCCAGGTCAAGCTTGGTCTTGACCTTGGAGTAATCCGGCGGGTCGGGTTCGGGCTTTTCGTCCTTCTTGGAGTCGCCGTCCTTCTTGCCCTTCTCGCCTGTGGTGGGGCCTTCCTTCTTGGGCGGCGGGTTTTCCTTCTTGGGCTGGGGAGGCATGGCCGCAGGGTGCTGCATGGAGCCCGAGACGTCAATGCAGAACACAATGCGTTTGCCGACGGTCGCCATGCCGAAGAACTGGGGCACGCGGCGTTCAGCCGTCGTGGCGCCCTCGGGGTTGTCGCCGGCGGCCTTGTAGCCGCCCACGGAGATCCACCACTCCCAGAACTTGGGGTCCTGGTACATCTTCTCGCCGGTGATCTGCGACAGCGCTTTGACCGCGAAATAGGACAGGCGGTCGTTCTTGGTGTTCTTCAGGATGTTGATCAGGCCGCGCATGACATCGTCGCGCACCTTCTTGTCACTCTCGCGGTTGACCACCTTGGGCGCGGCAAAGATGCCGCACATGGCCACGATCACTCCCTTTTCGTCCCAGTCGGGGTTCCAGGTGGCGAATAGTTCGGCAATGACGGGGGCCAGTTCCTTGCGCGCCCCCTCCCCGATGGCCTCGAGGCCGGCCGCCTTGAGGTTGAATTCCTTGGGCTTGGAGGCCAGCACGCAATCACGGATGATGGCGTCGCCGCTTTCGGTGCGGCCGCGGGCGAGCCCCGTGAGCAGGTAGTAGGCGGGGAAAATCTGCTCGGGCCTCGTCCACTTGGTGACGGTATCGCGGGCGGACTGAAGGGCCTCGGCGTCCGTGAACTTGGCAAAGCAGGCGCCCATGCGCACGGCGGTGTCCGTGTCCTTTTCAATCAGCAGGGCCTTCAAGATGAGGTCCAGCGCCTTCTTGTTGTTGACCTCCGCCGCGGCTTCGGCGCCCTTGGCCCGCTTTTCGGCGTCCTGGCTGGCCAGGTATTCTCCGGCGCGGCGCAGAATCTCGTCGGCGCTCTGGGCCTCGCTTTGGCGGGCCGAGGCCACCAGCAGCAACCCTGCCGCCAATAGCGGCAACGCGACATTGAACCATCTGGAGTGCATGCTTCGCTCCCTTGCTTGCCGCGTAGCGCGGCCGCAACGCCAGGCGTTGCGCGAGTTGGGGTCGCCCCCGTGATGCGTCCGCCGGCCCAAGGGGCCTGCGGACTCCCTGGCCCAGTAAACTTTGCGGCTAGTTCCCCCTGCCGCCGGCGCCCCCGCCGAAATTCTGCGTCCAGTAAACGCCGCTGTGGCCCGCGCCGATGTGCACCCAGTTCCCGATCATCGCGCGATGGTGCTCGGCGGCACGATACCACTGCCATACGGCCTCGGCCCCGGTCCTGGAGCCCATCAGGCAGTTTTCGCCCACACTGCCGCCGTAGCCCGCGCGCTTGCAGCGCTGCTGGGGTGTTACGCCGTCGGGGTGGCCGGGAATGTCGTGGCCGATGCGCCCGATCTTCTCCTGATACTTGCTGTGGCTGGTGGCGGCCTTGTACAGCGCCAGATTGATGGCCAGAGCGCCGCGGCCCAACATCATGCGGTAATCGTTGAGCACCCGCACGTGCGACTTGCTTTCAGCGTCGCAGTCGGCGTCGGCAATGGCTTCGTTGGCCGAAAGCACGCCCTTGTTGGCTTCGTACTCTTCCTTCTTGATGTCGATCAGGGCCGAGCAGGCCTGGCGCAGGAAGGCGTTGCCGTCGGAGACTCCTTCTTCCCAGCGGCCAAGGGGTTCGTCGATCCTGGCCAGCAAAGCCGCCAGACGGTCAAGCCTGGCCGCGGGCCGGCTCAGGTCGGCGCGTTTCTTCTCAATCAGGTAGCCGACGGCGTCGTTCCAGACATCGAAGAGGGGCTTGCAAGCCTTGTCCACCTCGGGCTGCAGCTTGCAGTCGTCGGCCTCGGTGTAGCGCGGATCCATGATGGCCTTCAGCGCCAGGGGCCGGTTCTCGACGAGCACGCGCCTCAGGCTGTCGCGCGTGGCCTTGATGTCCTTGAGGCTGGCGGCCGCGAGCTTGGCGCCCTCTTTCTCTTTGTAGCCTTCGAAGGTCTTGGAGACCTTGGCGCGCAACGTGGCATCGCCGCCAATGGCGACGACGAGACGCTCGACCGCATCATCGACGAGTTTGACCTCTTCAGGCTTCTCGCTGTCCCACAGGCGCTTGATGGTCGCAATCCAGCCGCTGGCCGTTTCCGGCAGCTTGGGCGGCTCGGGCTCGGCGGCCTTGGTGGGCTCCGGCTTGGCGTCGGGGTCTTTGCCTTCTTTGATGGCCTTCTCGCGCCGCTGCTTCTCGCGCATGGCCTTGTAGAAATCTTCTTCGTCGTCGGCCAGAACAACGCCGGGTGCTGCCAAGGAAGCCAGCAAGCCCGCAACGGCCGCCAGTCGCATCAATCGGGAAATACCCATAAGTGCCGCTCCAAAGGCGCGACGTTCAAACCCAGACTTCTTCCCGATGTCATTGTAACGGATTGATTAACCAAATGGTTCAGTGAATCGGACCCGATACAGCGGATTTTCCCACTGCCCGATTCCTGGCTGAAGCGCGGCAACGGGCTTGGCTCAGGCAGGTTCGAGGGTTGCCGCAGGCTTTTGCGCAAGGCAGAGCAGGCTTACGCCAAAGGGCAGGTCGCTGAAGCCCACCAGCAGTTTTTCCAGTGCAAACACGGCAAACAGCGCGGCGTTCACTGGTGCCATGGGCAGTTTGTCCGTGTCGCTTTCTTTTTCCTTGCCGCGCGAGAGCACGCGCGCCAGCGCCACCACGGGCAGAAGCGCGCAGTTGATGGGCGTCAGGCGCACGATTTCGAAGCCCGCACCAAGCACACGCGCGCGCAGTTCTTCAAATCGATAGCGCCGAACGTGATGCAGCGCGCGGTCGTGGGCGCTGAACAGGGCCGGATGTTGCGGCACCGTGAACAGGGCAAAGCCGCCGGGGCGCAGCACGCGGAAGACTTCTGCCAGCGCCCCCGTGTCATTCTCAATGTGTTCGAGTGTGTCGAGGCAGGTCAGCAGGTCGAGACACGCGCTCTGCAGCGGCAGGCGCGTGAGGTCGGCCTGCACCAGTTTGGCCAAGCCGCGCTTGCGGGCAAACTTCAGGGCTTGAGCCGAAAGGTCAGCGCCGATTTGAAGGCGCTGTCCCAGCGCCGAAAGCGTCATGCCCGTGCCGCAGGAGCAATCAAGCCCCCGGCCGCCTGCGGGGACATAGCGGTCCAGTACCGAGGTGACCACGGCCAAACGGGCGCGAAACCACCAATGGTGGGTCTCGACGGCGTGCATGTTCTCGTATTCGGAGAGTTGCATAGGCTTGGGAGATGCGCGCCTGCAGTCTAGCTCGACCGCCTGGCCGTCGCTGCCACACTTCATCTCCCGATCTCGAGTGCCCTCATGCCGGGGTCAATTCCGTGGCGGGTGTTGCCTTGCGTTCGCGGCCCTCGTAGCGGCCCGTGCGCCAGCGCGCCCGGATGCGCATCACGCTGCGCAGCATACGCAGGCCGTCGCGCAACAGGCGCACCTTGCTGCCGGCGATCTCCGTCCAGTTCACGGGCACTTCATCGATGCGCAGCCCCAGCTTGCGCCCCAGATAAAGCACCTCGACATCAAAGGCAAAGCCGTCCTCCCGGGCCATGCCAAAGAGCCGCTGGGTGGCCTCGGCCGTGAAGAGCTTGAAGCCGCATTGGGTGTCGCGGATGCCCGAAATGGCGCCCAGGCGCACAGCCCGGTTGAACCAGCGGCCCAGAAACCTTCTCAGGCGGCTGGCGGTGACCACCGTGCCTTCACCCTCGCGCGAGCCAATGGCCACCTGGGCCCCCGCCTGGATGGCGCGCTCCAGCCGCGCCAGTTCTTGGATGGCGGTGGCGCCGTCGGCGTCGGCAAACAGGCGCAGGGCGCCGTGAGCGGCGAGCATACCCGCGCGGACGGCGGCCCCCTTGCCGCAGTTGCGCTGCAGGGCAATCAGTCTCAAGTTGGGGTGGGCCGAGCAGCGCGAAAGCACGACCTGGCGCGTCTGGTCCTGGCTGCCGTCATCGACGACGATCACCTCGCAGCGGCGGCCCTGAAGGCGTTGCAGCACATCATCGAGGAAGCGGGGCAGGCGCTTTTCCTCGTTGTAGGCGGGAATCACGACGGACAGCTCAAGCTCGGCCATGGCGCGATGATAGAAGCAATTGTGGTGGGGGGAACGAGGCAGCGAAAAGCAATGGCCCGCGCTATAAAGGCGCCATGCGTTACCTGGGATTTGAACAGCAGAAGCTGGGCGGCGGCAACGAGCTGGGCCAGCGCTACCTGACGGACTTCCCGCGCCTGGAGCCGTTCTATGCTGCGGACTACCGCTCGGCCCAGAGCCTGGCCAGCCACGCCATCAAGCTGCATGGGCGCACCTGGCGCTCGCGCTACGACCGCGCGCTGACGGCCCAGCTTGTTTCAGCCTACATCGAGCCCTTCAACCCTCCGCCCGCGGCGCAAGCCTCGCTCAAGAAGCTGGCCGACCGACAGAGCCTTTGCGTCTTGACGGGTCAACAGGCAGGCCTGGGCGGCGGGCCTTTGCTCACACTTTACAAGGCCGTGACAGCGGTGCGGCTTGCGGCCGAAATGGAAGCCGCGCTGGCCCTGCCCGTGGTGCCCCTGTTCTGGGTGGCCAGCGACGACAGCGACGTCGAGGAGGTCAACCGCTTTCGCGTGCTGCAAGAGGGCCGCCTCGCCAAGTTCAGGTTCAACATGGCCGCAGGCAAGACGCCCGTGCGAGACCTGCCCCTGCCGGCGGCCTTTGACGACCAGTGGGCCAAGCTGCTGGCCCTGCTGCCCGAGGGCCCAAAGACGGTCGAGGCCAAAGACCTGCTGACCAGCGCGGCCGGCCTCGACTTCGGCACGGCGTTTTCCCGCCTGCTCCTGCGCCTGCTTGGCCCCCTGGGGTTGCTGGTCGTCGAGCCCAAGGCGCTGGTGCAGCACCCGGCCTGGCGCCGGATCATCGCCGCGGAGATTGACCAGCGCGAGGCCCACCGCCTGCTGCTGCGCCGCGCTGCCGACCGCTTTGAGGCCCAGGGCCTCAGCGCCGGGGTGCCGGTGACCAACCAGCTCAACTTGTTCCGGCACGTCAAGGGCGAGCGCCGCCGCATATCAGACGGCGGGGTGCGGCTGAAAATCGACGGCAGCGAGTCACCCATGACCAAGTCTGCGCTGTTGTCGGCCCTCAAAGCCGACCCCGCGGGTTTCTCGCCCAGCGCCCTGTTGCGGCCCGTGATCCAGAACGCGATTTTCCCGACGCTGGCCTATGTTGGGGGCCAGGCTGAAATCGCCTATCATGGCCTGCTCAAGGGCCTGCACCGCGCCACCCAGACCTTCATGCCAGCGCTGTTCCCGCGCATTTCCATGACCCTGGTGCAGTCTTCAGATATGCGCGAGTTTGCCGATCTGCTGGCCTTCCGCGGCCGCCTGCAGTGGCGCCAGAACGAGGCGGGAGTCCTGTTTGACACCGCCGAGCGCGGCGTGCGGGCTTCCTTTGCCGCGCTCAAGCAGGACCTGGGCGCGCTGGCAAAGCCCCTGGCTTCGGAGGTGTCGCGGCTGGAGGTGAAGACGCTCCAGAGCCTGACGGACGTGCGCGGCCGCGTGAAGCGTGAACCCCTGGCGGTGAGCAAAGAGTCGGCCCCGTCGGCGCGGCTGCTGGAGCGCTATTTCCCCGAGGGTGAGTTGCAGGAGCGGGAGCTGACCTGGCTGGGCGAATACGCGCGCCTGGGCGACAAGCTGGTGCAGGCCGTACAGGGCCTTCCCAACATCTTCGACTTCCGCCACCACGCCGCCGAGGTCTAGCAAGCAGTCGAATCACGGCCTGCGGACGCAAGCCAGCGATGGCTTGCGCCATTCAGTTGGCTTTTGGGCCGCCTGAAATGGAGGTCTGGCCAAATTCACTTTGGCGCGACCAAGTTGAAAAAGTGGCCGGATGCCACTCCTTCAATGGCCCGCCAAGCCAAAAAGAGGCCGCCACGTCGTCTGGCGCGTGGAGTCCCCCTGCTCGTCCATGGCGGGCGCGCATCGGCAACGGACCTCCCGCCCCGTGGTTTGGCTTTGGGCGGCAAAATGACTTCTTGATGGCGTTCCAAAGGGCCTCGGAAACCAGTTCTCGGGCCATGGCGTTTGACTCCAAAAGGGTCTACGTTATAGCCATCGACCAGCCATTCACCTCAACGTGAGAGGATTTGAAACAGCGTCTTGCTCTCGCGCCACGACAGTATCCCAGCCCCCAATCTGGCTCAGGCCCTCGTGGCTTTCGATGCCGGTGTAGCGCAGTGAGGCGTCCTCGTAGCGGCGGAAGGCAAACACGGCCTGGTTCATCTGCTCGGTGTTGAACACCTTGAGATTCACCAGCAGGTGGAAGTCCTCTACCGTAAGGCCCGTGGCGGTCTTGAACAAGTCCGGCTCAAGTTTCGTGATTACGTCCTGCAACGTGTTCTCGCGGAAGTCCGTCAAATACATGAACGCGGGAATGCGCGTGGCGAATTTTATTAGCTTCTCCTGCACCAGCTTGCGCTTGGACTTGTACTCCTTCTCTTCTTCTGACAGTTCCCTCTGTTCCTTCTTCGACAGGTCGTCGTCCTTCGCCTTTTTCTTGAGCTCCTTGACCCTCTCGCTCTTGTTGATGATCGTCTCGATGATGTTGTCGCCAAGGGCGCGCCAGCCCTCAATGCGCTCAACGGCGGCCATTGCCTCGGGGTTGTTCAGCACGCGCTTCAGCGTGTCGTTGTCCACGTTCACGAGCAGCGCGCTTTCCCACTTGCGGGCCAGCAGCGTGGCCGATGTTCCCGCCATTGCGATATCGAGAATGCC
>JABARW010000059.1:0-3941 GCA_019186845.1 Planctomycetota bacterium
GCGGGTTTGGCCGGGCCGGCGGCGGCGGCGGGCCGCGCCGCGGCAGGAAGCGGCGCAGGCGCCTTGGCCTGCGCGGTGGGCGTGGGCGGCACCTTGGTGCCGGGGCCCACCTTGCCCGTGCCCGGTTGATTGCCCTGCGCGGGCGCGGGAGCGGTGGCCGCGGGGGCGCTGCGAACAAACCGAACCGTGCCGCCCTTCTTGTTGGGATCTGCGTTGGGACCGCCAGCCATGGAACGCTCTCGTTAGGGCCCGTTCAATCGTGCGCCGCCCGCACGGCGAGGGCGCCTCTTCAAATAGTGCAACGGACAGACCAGCTATTGAAGCGACAAACAACCCTCCCGACAAGACTTGTGCCCCGTCTCTTTCCGATGACGGGGCACTTGAGAGTCCACAAAAATCGGGCTTACCGCTAGCCGCGCGGAGGAACTTCTTCGGTGCTCTCCGCTGAGCCAACGCGGGCCCAGAGGTCGGCGGGCACTTTCTCGCGGCACTGCTTTTCGACGCGCTCCAGGGCCTTGCGGGCCTTGTCCATCTCGCTGCGCTCGATGTGGCACTCGGCCTGGCGCAGCAGGTAGCGCGCCAGCATGGGCAGGTCGACGGACTTCTGCAGACCGTTTTCCGTCTCCTTGCTCGGCGCGGCCACGAGGTCCACGGCCGTATCGGCGTGCATCAGGGCCTTGTCGAAGTCCTTGGAGGTGAGGTAAGCCGCCGCCAGGTTGTAGTGAACGGAGGGGCGGTAGGGGTCGAGCTTGAGGGCCTCCTGAAGGGCGTCAAAGGCCGAGTTCAGGCGGTTGTCAGCCCGCAGGTAGATCGCGCCCAGGTTGTTGAGCGTGATCGAATTGTTGGGATCGTAACGGCGGGCCAGCTCGTACTCGGCCATGGCTTCCGGCACGAAGTTCATCATGTCGTAGCAGACGGCCTTGTTGTGGTGGGCCAGGGCGAAGCGGGGTTCGTCCTTGATGACCTCGTCCCACTCCTTGAGGGCGTTGAACCAGTCCTGCTTGCGCTGAAGATCAAGCGCCTTGAGGTACTTGGTGCGATTGACCGAAATCTGCTCGCCGTTCTGAACGATGACCTTGCCGCCGCCGCCGCAACCCGATGCCAGGGCGCCAAGCATGGCCAGCGCCACAATCGCCAAGGAAATCCTGCGCACTCTAACCCCCCGTCGTTGGAAGGCCGCCGGCCCGGGCCGGACAGCCATCGAACAAGTCAGCCATGAGGCTGATTCAAAGTCTGAACATTTTTGGTCCGTAAGGCCACACAGCATAGCCATGGCTCACCAACCAGGTCAAGCCATGTAATTCGACCTTACTCTTTGTACTGGCTCACCTTGTAACGTTTTCTCCTGCCTTTTGTAAAGGGCCGGGCCCCGCCTCCCTTGATTCAGGCCTCGCGCCGCGCCCTGCGGCCCAGCACCACCATGGCGGCCACGACGGCCAGCAAGGCGAACATGGGCCAGGCAGGAGAGCCCTTGGCTGCCAGCTCGCAGGAGTCGTCGTCCTTGTCTTCATCTGCCAGGGGATCGCCGGGAATTGTGCTGCTCAGGGTCACCGAGCCGCCCTGGACGATGCCGGGATAGTTGGACGTGCCGCCGCCGTTGAGCGCCGTTCCTGCCGTGTTGTCGATGCGGCAGGAATAGCTGGGCTCGGGCGTTCCTACCACGCTCAGCGAGGTGAACAGGTACTGAACCCAGAAATCCTGCTGCTGGCCGACGTTGACGTTGACGGCCAGGGGCGACACGCTTCCGAAGGTCACGGTGATCGTTGTACCAAACACACTCCAGCCGGTGCCGCCGTTGGTGATGGTCTCCAATTGCGTGCCGCCAAAGCCCGTGGTGTTGTTGCCGCGCCACAGGCGCACGCCGGCCAGACGCGAGATGGCATTGTTGCTGGTGTTGTCGTTGGTGGCGATGGTGACGCGGACGCTGGTCACCGTGAACGCAGCGGGGCTGCTGGGGTCATTGGAAACGATGAAATGCAGCGCCGGCCGCTGGTTGCCGGGGTAGGCGGTCTGGGAGCCGCTGGCGCCGTAGCCGTCGGCCACCACGCCCGAGAGTGTGCCCGCCTGAATGGTGAAGTTGGCGTTGGAGTCGTCGCTGGGAGAACCGCCCGCGGCCGCCTGCACGCGAATGCGGCAGGTGGCGCTGGGGTTGTTTGGAACCGTCCAGGCAAAGGAGCCCGTGTTCGTGATGTTGGTGGCAACCGTGATGGGGAAGGTGCCGCCGCCGTCCGTCGAGAGCAGGATGCTCACGTTGCCGCTGAAGCCGCCGCCGTTGGTCCAGGAGATGACGCTGCCCTGGCCGATGATGCGGACTTCGCCGCCGTTGGGCGTTACCACGGTAATGGTTCCGCTGCCGCCCGTGCCGTTCCACTGGACCTGGTTGTCCGTGTTGGTGGGGGCGGTGCTGGTGTTGCCCGCGGCGTCGGAGGCCGCGCCGGTGGCGACGATGATGATGACGCTGCCGGCAGTGGTCATGCCGCTGACGGCCACGTTGTAGTCCGAGGGGCCGCCGGTGATAGTGGCGCTGAGGGTGCCGCCGGCGGTGCTCCCGGTAAAGGCGATGTCGCCCGAGGCAAAGCCCGTGACGCTTTCACTGAACTGGACGCGGAAGTTGATGGGGGCCGTGCTCGTGGGGTCCGTCTGGGTCACGGCCTGGTTGACCGTGACCGTGGGGGCCACGTTGTCGAAAGTGACCGTGTTGTCCGTGCTGGTCGAGGCGAGGTTGGGCTGGGTGGTAGCCACAGACGTGCAGACGCCCGCGTTGATGGCGGCTATCACGGTGCCGGGACCCGTCATGCCCGTGACGGCCACGTTGTAGGTGGTCGGGCCGCCGGTCACGGTACCCGTGGTAGCGCCGGCGGTGCCGGACAGAGTTACGTCGCCCGTGGCAAAGCCGCTGACCGACTCGCTGAAGACCACCGTGAAATTGATGGTGGTGCCATTGGTGGGGTCGGCCTGGGCCACGGCCTGATTGATGGTCACTGTCGGATTGGGCGGCGCATTCCATTGAACGGAGTTATCCGTGCTCGTGGAGCCCGAGCTGAAGTTCCCTGCCGCGTCTTGAGCGGCGTTGGGATTGATGGACACGATCACGGTTCCGCTCGTGGTCATCCCGGAGACGGAAACGGTGTAGGTGGTTCCGCTGCCGGAAATGCTGCCGGACAAAGTCCCGCCTGCCGTGCTTCCGGTGAAGGACAGGCTGCCGCTGGCAAAGCCGGTGACGACTTCCGTGAATACCACGTCGAACACGATGGGTGACGTGCTGGTGGGGTCGGACTGGCCGCTGCCCTGGTTGATCGTTACGTCCGGCGAGAGGTTGTCAAAGGTGACCGTGTTGTCCGTGCTGGTGGAAGCGGTGCTGTTGTTGCCCGCGGCATCCTGAGCCGCGCTTGCGTTGACAGTGACAATCACCGTGCCGCTGGTCAGCATGCCGGAAATGGCCACGTTATAAGTAGTGCCGCTGCCGGTGACGTTGGCGACCAGGGTGCCGGTAGCCGTGCCGCCGATGGTCACACCGGCAGAGGTGAACCCCGTGACCGTCTCCGAAAAGGTCGCGGTAAAGTTGATGGTTGCGGCGTTGGTGGGGTCGGCCTGGGCTCCCGCCTGATTGACCGTGACCGACGGTGCATCGTTGTCGAAGGTCACCGAGTTGTCCGTGCTGGTGGACTGGGTGTTATCTTCCGCGGTCGAAACCGAGACGCAGACCGCAGCCGGGATGGATGCCACGACGGTGCCCGTTCCGCTCATGCCCGTGACATTGATCGTCCTCGCCAGTTCATGCTTGAATGGCACGACTATGACGTCATTCACGAGCTGTGGCAGATGGAGCGCAATCTCCACCAACCCATTGATCACCCTCAACTGCCCGAAGGCTTTACGGTGCGTGCGGCCATCCCGGAACAGGATGCCGATGCTTGGATCGCCATGTATAACGAATCCTT
>JABARW010000059.1:3951-11036 GCA_019186845.1 Planctomycetota bacterium
GAAGGCAACGTCGGTGTCAGTGAACCCGCTGACAGCTTCCGAGAACACAGCCGTGAACACGACGGGCGAGGCGTTGGTCGGGTCGCCCTGGCCGCCGGCCTGATTGACGGTCACGCTCGGAATGGCGGCCTGCAAAGCGCTTGACGCAGCCAGCACAAGTAGAAGCAGAATGAACCTGTTCATGAAGTCACCCCGGAAACATGGACCTGTCGCTTTGGCCGCAGGCATGCAATTCGATGCTTTTCAGCACGCGGCGAACGCGCGATTCTCACCAAGTTGTCAACGTTATTGCGGGCCAAGCTATAAGTGCAGGCCCATTCGCGCAAGTGTTTCAACCGGCAAGATTTCTACAGAGTTGGGACGCTCTGATCCTCTCGAGTCCCTACTTCGGAGGCTTGCGCATCAGGGGGCGGGTCTGCTTCTTCACGGGCGGGTCTTCGGAATCCGTTGTGGCGCCTTTCCTCATGGGAGGGGTGCTTTGAACCTTCGACGACGCGGCCGGCGGAGGCGCAGCTACCACCTTGCCGGCAGGCGGAGGCGGAGCCCCGACGCGGCTGATGGGCGGGGGTGCGGGGACCACGGCCGCCGGCGGGGGGGCCGGTACTACGGGAGACTTCGGCGTAGCCCGCTTGCTGACGGAGGAGTTGCCGCCTGGCTTGGTGGTGATCTTGCGGCTGGCCGAGCTGTTGCCGGACTGCACGGTGCCGGGCGTGGCGCCGCCATCGGTGGGGGCGGGAGGCGGGGGAGGCACGGTGCGCGTCTTGGTGCCTATCAGCTTGGCCCGGCCCACAGCGCGTTTGAGCGTCTCCTGAAATTCGCGCATGACGTGGCCGCCGCCCAGTTGGATGGCCTTGAGGTTGATCTCCGAGGCTTCCTGCAGGTTGCCCTCGGCGAACTCGCACTGGGCCCAGAAGTGATGTCCCCACATGCTGTTGTGGTCGTGCTCGCAGAGCACGCGATAGGCGTTGGCGGCCTGGCGCGTGCGGCCGCTGTCGCGATAGAGTTGGCCCAGCGCGAAGAGCGTCTGAATGAGTCGCGCCGTGTCCCACTCCTGCTGCCAGGCCAGGGCGCCCCAGTTGATGGCCTGCTCCTGGTCTCCCTGAAGCCGGAAGAAGAGGAAAGCCAGCCGCGCGTAGGTGTCGCCGTCGCCCCAGCGGCGATAGACCTCGCCCATGGCCTTCTCAGCCTCGGCGAAGTTGCGCTGAAAGCAGTAGACTTCGCCCAGGGCCTCCCAGCATTCGCGGCATGCGGGGTCGATCTTGACGGCGAGCCTGGCCCAGAGCAGGGCGTTGGCCAAGGCCTCTTCGTGGTAGATGTCGGTGTCTTCAAACCCGATGCGGTAAAGGCAACCGGCGACCCAGGCGTAGCCCCCGCCAAAGCAGGGGTCAGCCTGAATGGCGCTGACGCCGATGTCCATGGAGGCCAGAATCTGCTCGAAGGGAAGCTGGTGCCCATAAAGAGAAGGCGCGTTGGCGAGGAAGGCCTCGGCCCTCGGACGGTCGCCCGGCAAGGGCGACTCGCCCATGAGATAGGGAACCACCGGGTCCAGCACCTGCTGTGCTTGAGCCAGCCGCTCTTCCGTGTTCAGTTCCGCCATGCCATCACCCAGCCGACAATTGGAATGATACGCCCATTGGCCCGCCTTGCCACCCCAAGTCCCGCGTCGTGAACTCACCCAGAATTGCCCGTACATGGAGCGCATCAATTGACTTGCGGGCATTTCGGACTAAATTTGTCCGCCTCACAGCAAAGGACTTCCATGGCAGTTCCGCTATCACAGATGTGGACGGTGGCCAGTTACGTCATCAAGCAGAAGCTGCTGGGGCGCAAGCATTACCCGCTTGTGCTCATGCTCGAGCCGCTCTACCGCTGCAACCTTGCCTGTGCCGGCTGCGGCAAGATTCAGTATCCGGCCCACATCCTCAAGCAGGAGATGGACCCGGAAGTTGCGATGAAGGCCGTGGATGAGTGCGGCGCGCCCATGGTTTCCATTCCCGGCGGCGAGCCGCTGATGCACTCGCGCATCGGCGAAATCGTGGCGGGGCTGGTCAAGCGCAAGAAGTACATTTATCTGTGCACCAACGCCCTGCTGCTGAAGCAGCGTCTCGAGCAGGGGGTGCTCAAGCCGAGCAAGTTCCTCACCATCAACGTGCATATGGACGGCGATGAAGAGCACCACGACTTCGCCGTTTGCCGCGAAGGAACCTACAAGGTGGCTGAAGAGGCCATCCAGCTTGCCGTGAAGATGGGTTTCCGCGTCACGACCAACAGCACGCTGTTCAAGAACGCCGAGCCCGAACGCATGCGCAGGTTCTTCGATCGCATGATGGAAATCGGCGTGGAGGGGATGACGGTCAGCCCCGGTTACCACTATCAGAAGGCGCCCGACCAGCAGAGCTTCCTGCGCGAGCGCGCCAGCACCACGGAGATGTTCCGGGCCTTCTTCAAGAAGGCTCCAAAGAAGTGGCAGTTCAACCTCAGCCCCCTGTTCATGGAATTTCTCATGGGCAAGCGGCACCTGGAATGCACGCCCTGGGGCTGCCCGGCCTATTCTCTGTTTGGCTGGCAGCGCCCCTGCTACCTGTTGCAGGAGGGCTATGCGCGCACGTTCAAAGAGCTGATCACCGAAACCAAGTGGGAGAACTACGGTCGCGCATCGGGCAATACCAAGTGCCAGAGCTGCATGGTTCACTGCGGCTACGAGCCCAGCGCTGTCAATCACACCTTCAGTTCCATCGAGGGCTTCTTCGCCACGGCCCGGGCCACCCTTTTTGGCGTGGACAGTGACCGCGGAAAGAACATCACGCCGCCGCCCGTTACGCGCTACATCGAGACCGGCGTGGAAAAGGCCAAGAGCGACGCCGTAACGCAGGCGTTGGCGGATGCCGTGGACTTCCGCGGCGACGTGACCCTCACGCTTCACGACGGAACCAAGCACGTCGGTTACATCTTCAACGCCGACGACCGCGTGGTCGAGTACTTCCCCGCCAACCGGCCAGACATCGTCACCCTCGCGCGGCACCTGGTGGTCGAGGTCGAGAAGACCGGCCGCGACATGGCCGACGGCAAGACCTGGGAGGCCTGGGTGAAGAAGTACACCGAGCACAAGGAGAAGCTCGCGCGAGGCGAGAAAGCCGAGAGCATCGACATCTTCCCTGAAGTGCTCAGTTGACGGGGCTCTGATTCCGATAATGTGGGGGGGCGGTGCAGACCGCCCCCGTTTCGTTGTAGAAATGAGTTGCGCATTCAGGGGTGGGCGGCCAAACTTTGTCACTGGGCTCGCAAGTCATGAAGCGTTCATGACCGGTTTGTGAAGTTCACTGGGCTGAAACGGCGCGGGCAAGATGCGCGATCTGCCAAAGGTGTTGTTTGTCGCCCCGACGGAGTCGGACGGGCTCTCCCTCATTGAGGGGCTTGAGAACCCGCGCTACTACAAGCAGAAAGTCGGCGAGGTCCACGGCGGCATCTGGAAGCAGGCCAGCGCCAAGATCCTCATCACGGGCCACAATCCTGAAGCGGCGGCCAGCGGCTTGCGCGAGGCCATCACCGTGGACAAGCCCCTGGCGGTCATCAGTCTGGGGTTCGGCACGGCGCTCAACAGCAGCCTGCTGGTAGGCGACATCGTAGTCTGCCACTCATTCAAGAATGCCATCGGAATTGGCAGCCGCGCCAATGCCGTGGAGTTGCCGGACAAAACCACGGAACTGCTGCGCTACGTGCTGAAAACGGTGCCGGACTTGCGCGGCAAGCTGGGCTCGTGCGTGACGGTGTTCGACCCCGTGCGCGACCCGGCCGAGAAGTACGAACTCTACCAGCGCACGCAATGCGACGTGGTGGACCAGAGCGCGATCTCCATTGCAAACCTGGCTGAAGAGTTCAAGCTTCCGTTCGTGGTGGTGCGCTGCATCTTTGACCTTTCCGACGAGCGCCTGCCCGAAATCGACCATTACGTGCGGCAGAAGGCCAAGCTCTCCACGACGCGACTGCTGGGCCGCCTGGCTCTGAGCCCGACGAGCTTCTTCACGCTGCGCGACCTTGTCGGCCGCGCCAAGCTGTGTCGGCGCAAGCTGGACGTTTTCATTGACGCGTTCTGGAAGGCCATCAAGACGCGGCGCGACGAAAACGTGACGCTGTCCCAGTTCAAGCAGCCCGAGGAAAAGAAGGGCGCGAGCGAGGACACGCCGGGAGGGGCGTCCAATCCCGTGCCGGCATCAGCGTAACCATTGACAGGGTCACTCCGGGTCTGATTAATCCGCCCGGGAAGTTGGAATAGCCCGGCTTTGGCCGGGTGTTAGGGGATGGTGTGGACCAGGCCGGGCTTGGCACGAAGATGGTGTTTGAGCGGGACGCGATTCCGCTCATGGGGGCGTTGTACGGCGCCGCCATGAACCTGACGCGCAACGCCAAGGACGCCGAAGACCTGGTTCAGGACACCTTTCTGAGGGCCTTCGAGAAGTTCGACCAGTACGAGCAGGGCACCAACCTGAAGGCCTGGCTTCATCGCATCATGATCAACCGCTTCATCAACCTCTATCGCCGCAAGAAGCTGCGCAACGAAAGCGCCAGCTTTGAAGAGGTCGAGCCCATGCTGCCTGATGATTCGGCGGCGCTGCGGAGCGATTATTCGGGTGCCAGGGCCATCGAGACGGTGCTCAATGATCCGGCCTTCCGGGAGTCCCTGGACGAGCGCCTGAAGAACGCGCTCGATTCTTTGCCCGTGGATTATCGCGATGTGCTGGTGATGAATGTGGTGATGGAACTTCCCTACAAGGATATCGCCGGGGCGCTGGAGATTCCCATTGGCACGGTGATGTCGAGGCTGTCGCGCGCCAAGTCCATGATGCGGGACCGGGTGCGCAGCCTTGACGACCTGGCCGGTTCGGGCCGGAATTGACATGACACAGCACGCTCACAATTCTGCCGCGGAGCACGAGTGCCTGAACGTCTGGCACAAGTGGGCGGGTTTTCTGGACAACGAACTCGACGCCGCTGAGCGTGCCCGCGTTGTGGCCCATCTCGCCGCCTGCGGCCACTGCCGCGAGTACGTCGACACCCAGACTCGTTTCAACTCCATGCTGCGCACGGGCCTGCAGGCCGGGTCTCCCGCTTTGCCCCCGGGCCTGCGCGACAAGGTTCTGGCCGCCATCGAGAAGAAAGCCGCAAGCACCGGCCACACCCATGCCGACGGCACCACTCACAGCCACTCTCACGGCGAGCCCGGCCACGTGCACGACCACATGCACAGTCACGGTATGAGCCTGGCCTCGCGTGCGGCCCTGGCGGTCAGCCTGGCCTGCCTGCTGGTGTCGGTCTTCTTCTTTGCTTCGGCGCGCCAGGATCCATCCGAAGACCCGACGCTCAAGGCCAAGCTGGATGGGCTGGAGAAACTGCTGGGTGACTCGCGCCGCGACGTGGACGAACTCCGCGCGGAACTGAACAAGGCGCGCGACGAGAAGGAAGTCGCGCTTCGCACCGCGGATGCCGAGGCCGCCCGCGCCAAGGCCGCCGAGACCCGCGCCCGCAAGTCTGAAGCCGAGCGCGATGCCGCCGCGCGCGACCTGCAGTTCATCGCTTATCTGGCCAACATCAAGCTTATTGGCGCGGCGCGCAGTGTGATGAGTGTGGATCTGGGCGAGAAGCCGCTGGAGGTCTGCTTTGAGAAGTGGAAGGAGATGTTTCCCAAGGCCGGCAAGCTGCCCACGGTAAGCGTCGACGACATGAAGCCCGTCAACTGGGGCGTGGACCCCTTCAAGGATTACGAGGTGCTCTGGGTCGTGTTCGGCAAGCCGGGCGACGACAAGAGCAAGCGCTTCACGCTGATGTCCTTCCGGCGCGCCCTGGTGGAAAAGGAATATGGCAGCATCGAGGGGTTCAAGGAACTGATGGCCGGCGACATGGCCGTGATTCTCTGGCGCAATGCCAATCCCGAAGAAGACTGCGTGCACGCCCTTTTGAGCGGCAGCGACATGGAAACGGCCCGGGCCCAGTTGATGGGCCTCAAGTAGACCGGCCCGTGAATGCAAAACCCGCCGCAAAGCGGCGGGTTTTCTGTTGGGCCGGCGCCCGAATTCTCAGTTGGCTTCGGGCTCGTTCTTTTCGTAGACGAACTTGATCATCGTGAGTTCGCTCTGGAAGCCCTTCTTGAAAACATAGCTGAACTCGTCCACGATCCGGCGGATCAGGAACGTTCCCAGCTCGTTCTTTCGGCTCTTGGTGAACTCGCGCAGAAGCTGCTCGCGCGTAATCTCGCCGCCCATGTCGTAGTCATTGCCGGTGTCGGAAACGTGGACCTTGACGCGGGTAGGGTCAATGTCAATCAACAGCCGGAGATTGCCGCTGGCGCCGTGTTCCTTGGCGTTGAGGATGATGCTGGAGCAGGCCTCGTCGATGGCAATGACCATGGCCCGCGAAATGCGCGGGCCAAGGCCGCTGCCGCCGAGCGCCTCACGCACGAACTCGCGCAGGGGCGCGAGCGAGCGCGTATCCAGCGGCACATCGAGTTCCCGGCGAGTCGTTTGAACCATTATCTGTGACCTTTGGCAGCAAAATTTGAAGTCGGAAGTATGCAAAGCGCAGCGGCGCGAACAACAGTAATCACTCTCAATGAAACAACCATGACGTCAAGCGTACATTCTCAACACAATGTAATAAGTCCGTGACCCCCGGTCAAGGGGCCTTTGCTGCGGACACAAGACCTTGTCCTAGTTCACTTTGCAGCGCTTGCACCAGCTCTGAAGGGGTGCCGGCCTCCTTCCACCACTGTGCACTCAGCCACAAAGGTTCCGGCAGCCGGCTGGGAGAGAGGCCCAGCCGCTCGCAGGTCTGGCGCAGCGTGGGCGGCCAGCGTCGGCGCGGCTCCTCCCCGGCTTCCACCAGCACAAGATGGTCACACCGCTTCAGGGCAGGATAGACGCTGGCCTTCACGCCGCGAGTTGCCTGGGGCCAGATCACCACCACCTTGGCGTCCAACGTGCTGACCGTGGCCGCGCTGTTGCCCTCGATCAAAAGGGGGCGAGCCATGTCCAGGCGCTTCATGGCGGCGGCCAGGGCATACTCAAAGACGTGAGGGGCCGCGCGCAGCCAGA
>JABARW010000059.1:11046-20818 GCA_019186845.1 Planctomycetota bacterium
CGGTATCTTTGCCCGGGGCGCGCAGGCGAGCAACGTCGGTGACAAGTTCAAAGCCGGCGGGGGCGGGATCACAGCCGTCGCAGGCGTCATCGGCATGGTCGTGGGCGCCGTGGACGGGGCAGTGCGATTCGCGGTGGAAGCGCGTGATCTTCAGGGCCTGAACGCCGGAAAAAGCGCGCAGCAGCCGGCAGCAGAGTTCTGTCTTGCCGGAGTTTGCGGAAGGGCCGGTTATTACCACGGGCTTCATGGCGCTATTCTAGCAGGTCGCCGCAAAGGTCGATGTTCCGAATTCTCTGGCACAGCGCCAAGTCTGCAACGTCGTGTCAGGCCAGCCGGTACTCTCTGTAAGCACATGCCGCGCCTACTTGCCCCACTTGGCGGCCATGCCCAACTCCGTGATTGAGCGGACGCCGGCCAGTGCCACCACAGCGGCGCACAGCAAGGAGAGGTCGGCCGCGTTGAGGCCGACGAGGACCTTGAGGTCGTAGCCCTGGGCCGGCGCGAATAGAGTCAGCGCCAGGCAGACGTTGGCAAAGGCCGCCAACAGCCTTCGCACCGGCTCGCTGCGCGGCTGGGACAGGGGCTTTCCCTGGGCGCCGCTGACGGTGCCGATGCCGCTGGCCACCAGGGCATACACGACCTGAATCAGGGCCACCAGCATGGCCTGGGGCAGGAACACAGAGACGCCCAGCGCGCACATGGCCTCTGAGGCACACAGCAGCGTGCGCGCCGCCGGCGCTTCAAAGCGTTTGCCCAGCTGGACCAGCCCCAGTGCTTCACCGGCCCAGAAGGCCAAGGCGGCGCCCAGGGCCAAGAACGCGGACTGGTTCAGGGCCGCGACGCACACCAGCGCGGCACCGGCGGCGCTCAAGGCCAAGCGCGCCGCAAGCAGCGCGACATGACCCCTGTGATTTTCCGGCTTGTCCACGGGGCGAGAGAGTAAGTGCGGGGTCGTTGCGGGTAAAGCGCGGGTTTTCAGGCGCTCTCGGCGTCCCGGGAGACGGTCCTCAACGGCAGGCGCAGGCCGAAGGTGGAGCCGCGGCCAAGCTCGCTCTCGACAAAGACCCGTCCGCCGTGCAGCTCCGCGATGCGCTTGACAATCACGAGGCCAAGCCCGGTGCCCTCGATCTCCGCGGTGTAGCTGGCGTTGACGCGGTAGAACTTCTGGAAGAGGCGGGAGATGTTATCCGGAGAGATGCCAAGGCCTTCGTCACTGACGCTCAGCACCAGTTCTTCGCCCTCGGCGATGGCGCGGATGATCACGCGGCCGCCCTTGGGCGAGTACTTGATGGCGTTGCTGCTGTAGTTGGTCAGGGCCTGGCGTATCTTGTCGCCGTCCAGGAGCACGGCCTCCAGGCCCGGCTGAACGTCGATTTCGATGAGGTGTCTGGGGTGCGCGGGCAGCAGGCGCACCACGCCCTCGATCAGGGGGCGCAGTTCGCAGGGTGCCTCCTTCAACTGCACACGTCCCGACTCCAGCCTCGAAAGATTGAGCAGATCAAAAATCAGGTCACGCAGGCGCAGCGCGGAGTCATTGATCACACCCAGCAGCTCCCGCTGGTCAGGGGGCACGGCGGCCAGGTCGGAGGCGAGAATCTCAAGGCCGCCAAGAATGGCGGTCAGGGGCGTCTTGAGTTCGTGGCTGACGGTGTTCACGAATTCGGTTTTGAGCTGGTCGAGTTCGCGCAGTTTCTGGACCTCGAGGGAAAGCGAGAGGTCGCGACAGAGAAACAGGTAGCCCAGGGGCTGTCCCTGCCGGTCCAGAAGGTAGCTGGCGGAGATGCCAAGGTTGACCTGCGTGCCCTGGTTGAGTTCGACCTTGAGCTGAGTTTCCACGTTGCCCGGCTTGAGCAGCAGGCTGTCCATCATACGGCGGAACTCGCCGGAAATGGCTTTGGGCAGTGCGTCTTCAAAAGATTCGTCCAGCACGAAGATGCGCTTGAGGTTGAAGAGGAACTCAGCGTTGGCGTTGAGGGCAATCACACGCCCCTCGCGCGAAACGGCCACGATGCCCTGCGGTACGCTTTCGAGAATGTTGTCAAACAGCGAGCCCAGCTGGCGCAAACGCGCATTCATGGCAATGCTCTCGGCTTGCGCGCCCAGCTCCTGGCTCAGGGACTGCACCAGCTCGGCCTCCAGCAGCTTCGACGCGGCATCGCTGTCCCGAATCCAGAGCAGGATGACCGCGAGGGGCCCGTTGCGCCCGCTGACGGGCACCATGCAGATGGTGCGCGCTTCCAGCTCAAGTGTGACATGGCTGGTGTGGCGGGACAGGTTCACGGTGGGGCGCTTGCCGCCGTCGTAGCCAAGTTTGTCCGTCGGCGTTTCGCGAATGTCAAAGAAGAGCACCTGGCGCGAGCGCGCGGCATACTCGACGAGGTCGTTGAATTCCTGAGCCGTTTGCTTCAGCGCGGGGCTTTCCTTGAGGGTGCGGAAGCTGCCTTCGGTCGCGTCGTAGCGGCAGATGCGCCAGCTTGCCACATCGAACAGTTCCCCCAGCGCGCGGCAGGCGAGCGTCAGGGCCTGCTCGAGATCCTGCGTGGCGTGCAGGCCGGCCAGCTGCGAAAGGTAGGCGCGCACGCGCACATAGACACGATCCAGTGCCGCGCGCGGGCTTTCATGAAGCTCGAGCAGGCGCGTGTTGACCCGTCGGGTGGAGTGCTCGACGGGCGCGCGGGAGGTTTCGTCGTTCTCGAACATGTCACTGGGCCATTTCGAGGAGTGCGCCGGCCAGCGCCCACTGGCGCATGAACTCCGCCCCGACTTCGGCCAGCAGGGATTCAGTCACTTTGAGATTGCGGAAGGCCGAACCGCGCAGCGTCGGCACCAGGGTCTCGGCCGCGCCGGGGTGGCCCAGGGCCCAGGCCAGGGCCGAGGCGACATGGACCAGATCAAGCAGCGGGCGGTCTTCGCGGCACTGATCCGGGTCGCGGAAGTGGCGAATCACGCGCACAAGCGAATCGGGGAATTGCCAGGTTTCCGCGAGCATGGCGCCGTTGGCGCAGAAGTCCGAGCCCAGCGCGCGGGTCTCGGCTGACCGCAGATCATTTGATTCCGTGCGGGCCTCGCGCAGCACCTGCGCGTAGATGTCCGGCGCGAGGCTGACCACCATTACCTTGCCGATCTCCGAAAGCAGTCCGCCCACGAAGGCGTCGTCGGCCCGCTGAGGCGCCAGTCGCTTTGCCAGAAGTTCGCCGGCTATGGCGGCGGCCACGGCGTGATGCCAGTACTGCTTGAACGAGAAGCCCTCCGTCACGGCGCCGGAGAACAGGTCCGCCACGCTGGCCGAGATGGCCATGTTCTTCACTTTGTTGAAACCCAGCAGCACGATGGCCTTGGTGACACTGGCGATCTTGCGCGGAAAGCCGTAGTAGGCGCTGTTGACCAGGCGCAGAACCTTGCTGGACAGGGCGGGATCGTTGCTGATCAGCCGCCCGATGTCCGCGGCGTTGGTCTGCGGGCTGACCGTCATGCGCGAAATGCGCAGCACAATGTCCGGCAGCGTCGGCAGTTCTTCGACGGCGCCGATCAGTTCCATCAGCTTCTTGGGCATGTCCACGGTGCGCGGCATGGGACCTCACTCACTGGGCGGCCTGCAATCGTTCGCGGAGCACGCGCCAGGCGGCGCGATAGAGCATCTGCCGGCATTCGTCGGAGTTCAGGGGGCCAAAGCGCGCCTCGAGTTCGGCCTTCAGTTCCTCGGCGCCGGCAGAGCCATCGCGCGCTGTGCCATGGGGGGCACCCCGACCCAGGGCCGCATCGTCGCGGATCTCGACTTCGGCGTAGCCTCGCCTCATCAGCACGCGAATCAGCTCCGGACTTAACTTCTCGCCTGCGGCCACCAGGGTGCGGCCGAGCGAGTCCTCAATCTGGCGGTTGAGCACCATGCCGGGTCGGGCGTCTTTGAGGGGGATGGACTTCACGACGTACCTCCGCAGGAGCTGTTATACATAATTGATAGTTTATGTGGAATTTATGTCAAGGCTCCTTGCGCAGGACTTAAAGTGAAAGCGCGGACGGTACGAACCGTCCGCGCCTGCAGGTCTGCGCTGCGTCAGGCCCGGTCTTCGTCGTTGAGCACCCAGGCGTCGCCGGCGCGCTTGTATTCCAGCAGTTCTTCGGGTTTGAAGAACAGCTCGATTTCCTTCTTCGCAGCTTCGGGGCCGTCGCTGCCATGCACAAGGTTCATGCCGCGGCTTACGCCCAAGTCACCGCGGATGGTGCCGGGCTCGGCGTCGGTGCAGAAGGTCTTGCCCATGACCTTGCGGCAGGCGTCGATAGCCTTGGGACCCTCGAGCACCATGGCGGCCACGGGCCCGGAGGTCATGAAGCTGACCAGGCCGGGATAGAAGGGTTTCTGTGTGTGGGCGGCGTAGTGCCTGGCGGCCAGTTCCTTGGTGATCTGCATCAGCTTGAGGCCGATGATCTTGAGGCCGCGGGCTTCAAAGCGTTTGATGATTTCGCCTACGAGCCCGCGCTGAACGGCGTCGGGCTTGGCGAGGATGAGCGTGCGTTCAATGGCCATGGTTTCTCCCGGAGTCAGTGAATTCGGGCTGCAAGGGTAGCTTGGCGCGCCCTCGGTTCAATTGCGCATTGGCGCCAGAGGCCAGGCTACAATGGGAGCGACATGCGCTCGGACACCTTCAACTTCACGATTCCACCGGAACTCATCGCCCAGCAGCCGCCGCAGCGGCGCGACGAAAGCCGGCTCATGGTCCTGCGCCGCGGCCTGGGCGTGATCGAGCACCACATGTTCCGCGATCTGCCCGCCCTGCTGCGCCAGGGCGACCTTCTGGTCGCCAACAATACGCGCGTCAAACCCTGTCGCCTCTTTGCGACCCGCGACCAGACGGGCGGCGGCGTCGAGCTGTTCCTGCTGCGCGCGCTGGTGCCGGGCGAGTACGAGGCCCTCACGGGTTCCAAGGGCCGCCTCGAAAGCGGAGAAACCCTCAGCCTGCCCGAGATCGGGACCGTTCATCTCGTCGAGCGTGACTTCGGCGCGCCGGGTCACTGGCGCGTGCGATTTGCCGCCTCCGCCCCGGACATCGAGTCGCTCATTGAGCGCCACGCCTCCATGCCCCTGCCGCCCTATATCCGCCGCGAGAAACGGAGCGACGTGCATGCCTCGCAGGATCGCGAACGCTACCAGACCGTCTACGCCGCGCGCGACGGCGCCGTGGCCGCGCCCACGGCGGGGCTGCACTTCACTCCGGCCGTGTTCCGGGCGCTCGAGGACGCGGGGGTGCGCCGCAGCTTTCTCACGCTGCACGTCGGGCCCGGCACCTTCCGGCCCCTTAAGGCCGAAACTCTGGCCGGCCACGACATGCACGCCGAAGCATACGAGGTCAGTACCCAGGCCGTGGCCGACATTGCTGCAGCCAGGGCACGGGGCGGGCGCGTGGTCGCCGTCGGCACCACGGCCTGCCGCACCCTAGAGACCCTGGCCGACGAGCGCGGCCAGGTGGTGCCCGGCGCGGGGCGCACGCGGCTGTTTATCTATCCGCCCTGGCGCTTTCGCGGTGTGGATGCCCTGTTGACGAATTTCCATCTGCCGCGCAGCACCCTGATTTTTCTGGTGGCGGCGCTGGCGGGCGTGGAATTCACGCGTCGCGCCTATCTGGAGGCCATCGACCGCCGCTACCGCTTCTTCAGTTATGGAGATGCCATGCTGGTGCTGTGATTGGCCTTGCAGGCGGCGTTTATCTTTTTTATAATTTCGGTGTTTTATGTGGAGATGCCATGGGCGTCGCCGAGACCTTTTCTGCACTTCGACTCGTGCAGTCCCGTCATGTGGTGCCCGCCCTGCTGGCGGCCCTGGACAGCGAGCACGAGGCTTTGAAGGTCGCCGCCGTCAACGCGCTCATTGCCTCCAACGATGAGCCGGCGCATCGGGCCCTGATCCTGCGCTTTGATGAGCTGCCCCTGATGGCCCAATCCGCCATGGTCGACTCTGTTCATGCCCTGCGCGCGGTGCTGGCCGATGTCGCGCGCGACGGCGACGGCGAGGCTCGCGGCGTGGTGTTGCGGCTGTTGGAATTGAACGTCAGCTACGAGTGCTCCGAGACCCTGGCCGAGCTGCTGTCGGACCCCGTCACCGAATACGCCGACCGTGCCGAGGAGGCCTTTCGCCGCGTCGTGGAGCGCTATCAGTCGGAACAGGAGGACGCCGCGGGCGATTTGGACACCGGCAGCGTGAAGAAGCGCGAGCGTCTGCATGAACACGCGCGCCACCTTTTCCGGGCCTTCAAGCTGGCCACGGAGAGTTTTTTCAGGCACCGGCGCGAGTTCGTGCTGGAGGGAGCGCTCAACGTCGGGGGCGAATGTCGCGCGCTGGTGACCGATGCCCTGCGCGCCGAGCGCGAAGCCAACCGCGACGAGCCGGGCCCCGTGGAGCGCTTTCTGGTCGCGCGGCATGACGTGCGCGTGCTGGCCTTCCTGTTCGAGCGTCTTTCCGACCACCGGGTGGACATCCGCGCCATCGCCCTGAGGGCCTTTGGCCTCAAGCGCGGCCAAGAGGTCAACGTCAACTTTGGCTATCTTCTGGACGAGCAGGTCAGTGACGAGGACCTGCGCAAGATGCTTATCACGTCAGGACAGGTACCCTTTCTGTCCATGATGCAGGGCCATGTGGACCGGTACCCGCCGCGGGCCCTGCGCCGCCTGATGCACGAGTTCTCGCGGCTCAACATGCCCGGCCGCTCTCAGGCTGAGTTTTACGGCACGCTGTGCGAATCCCGCGACCAGAGCATCGCCGAGGACTGCTTTGCCCGCCTGCGCGCCCTGCCCCTGGGCGACGTTCAGGACCTGCTTTCGCGGCTGGTCACGTCCAGGCGCCAGAGCAGCGTGCGCTTTGCCTTCGAGCAGATGGCCGACCGCGGCCACCCGGGTGCCCTGCAGGCGGCCACCCGGCTTATTGAAAGCCGCTTCACGGACGTGCGTGACCTGGCCTCGACCTTTGTGGCCAGGCGCGCATACGCCCGCTACGTCGAGCGCTTCGAGAGCATGAGCGAGGCCGACCGCCGCGCCGCCGGCGCCGTGCTGCGCCACGTCGATGACGGCGTTATCGAGGAACTGCGCCGCGAAATCGACGCGACGGAGCCCGCCGTGCGTCTGCGGGCCTTGCGCCTGCTGGATTGTACGCACAATGCCCACCGCATGGGCGAGACTCTGCTGGCCCTGATGAACGACCCGGACGCGAGGGTGCGTGCCAGCGTCGTCAACATGCTGGCCACGCTGCGCAGTGAGGCCGCCATTCGCGCCATCGGGCGCCTGCTCGGCGACGAGGACAAGCGGGTGCGCGCCAACGCCATCGAGGCCGTGGAGGCATTGGGCGAGCGCGGTCTCGCCCGCGCCCTGATTCCCTATCTCAGCGACGCCAACAACCGCATCCGCGGCAACGCCGCCAAGGCGCTTTACAACCTTGGGGTCGAAGAAGCCGCCCAGATCATGAAGGCCATGCTCCATGACGGGAGCGAACTCATGCGCATGAGCGGCGTCTGGGCCATCCGTGAAACCAGCCCGCCCGGTGCCGAACAATGGCTGGCCGAGCGGCGCGCCATAGAGCCCCTGGAGAGCATCAACACCCGCATCGATGCCGCGCTGGCGCGCCTGGCGCAAAAACGTGCCCAAAGCCCGGCCCTGGAGACGGCGTGAGCCATGGCAGAGTCTTTGACCATGTTCGGTGGCAAGCGCGCGGCGGCTCCCCAGGCGGAGGCGGGCTGGCTGGCCGCGCCCCTTCTGCTGCTGGTGTTGCTGGCCGTTCTGCTATGGCTGAGGCAGCGCCGTCCGCGGCGGCGCATTGCTGTGGCCGATGAAGACATTTTCAAGCAGCTGTGCGAGGCCAACGAGCTGTCCGTGCATCAGGAATTCGTGCTGCGCGAGATGTACTTTGACTTGAAGCTGAGCAACCCGGTGCTGCCGTTCACCTGCCCTCAGGTCCACGCGGAATATCGCAAGTCTGTTTCGGGGCGGCGCCTGGAGGTGCTGGACAGCGTAACGACCCGTCTTTTCAAGTGAACCGGCGGGCCTGGGCCTTCGCCTTCCGTCACAGGTATTATCCAGTAGACGTTTTTCGACGCGCTGGTAAAAGTCTGCGCTCAAACCCCATGCAGGGCTTGGACGCAATGTCGTATCCGCTGCTAATCATTGCCGACCGCATTGCCGAGGCGCTGAACCGGCCCATTTCGGACCCGGGCCTGTTGAATTTCATCAACTATGGGGAGTTCCTGAGCATCTGGATGCTCTCGGTGCTGGGTTTCATCTCGGTGCTGGGCCTCATGGCCATCTGGGGTGAGCGCAAGGTATCGGCCTACATGCAGTCTCGCCTGGGCCCCATGCGCGTGGGACCCGTGGGCCTGCTCCAGACTCTGGCCGACGGCATCAAGCTGCTTACCAAGGAAGACGTCACACCCACGGCTGCTGATCGCCCGCTGTTTGTGCTGGCCCCCATGTTTGTGTTCGCCAGCGCCTTTGTGATGTTCGTTGTGGTTCCCTTCTTTCCGTGGGGAGACAACACCACGCCCATTGGCGTTCCGGCGGCCATGGAAAACGGCCTGTTCTACGTGCTTTCGGCCGGTGCCGTATCCGTCGTTGGCGTCGTGATTGCCGGCTGGGCCAGCAACAACAAGTGGTCGCTCTACGGCGGCATGCGCGAAGGCGCGCAGATGGTCAGCTACGAGATACCCATGGGTCTGGCCGCGCTCTGCGTGGCGGTGCCCTGCATGAGCCTGAACCTCGTCAAGATCTGCGATATGCAGATGGTGGGCTACACTTTTGTCGGTGTGCCGGACGCCTTTGAGCAGGCGGGGCGGTTGACCACGGACATCGGCGTGGCCCAGTTCGGGGGCATCCTGAGCTGGAACATCGTCAAGTACCCGCTGCTGATTCCCGTGGCGCTGATGTTCTACATCGGCGTTCTCGCGCATACCAAGCGCGCCCCCTTCGATCTGCCTGAGGCCGAATCCGAGCTGATTGCCGGCTTCCTGACGGAGTATTCGGGCATGCGCTGGTCGCTGTTCTTTCTCGCGGAGTACGGCGAGATGTACGCGATGAGCGCGGTCTGCGTCGTGCTGTTTCTGGGCGGCTGGGCCAGCCCCATCCCCGTCGTCGATGGCCTGATTTTCCACTGGGCCTATGACGGCGGCGCGGCAGGCTTCAGCTTCGGCAAGCTGGTTTACGCCTTGTGGGGCGGATTCTGGATGGTGTTCAAGGGCCTGTTCCTGATTTTCATGATGATGTGGCTGCGCTGGACGCTGCCGCGCATCCGCCTCGACCAGGTCATGTATCTGTGCATGAAGGTGCTCTTGCCCTTCACGCTGGTGGTGCTGGTGCTCCAGACGGTCTGGACGTTGTTCTTCAGCAACTGGTTTGGGCTGTAACGGGCGGCAGGGCGGTTGGATTCAACATGGCGCGCGGCTACTTCCAGAACATCGCTTATCACCTCAAGTCAACGGCCGTTGGCATGGGGGTGACCCTCAAGCACATGTTTCAGACGGGCAAGGGTCCTGAAAAGCGCGGCATCTATTGCTACCAGTATCCTGATGAAGGGGTGGAGCGTGCCCGGGAAGAGGTGAGCGAGCGGCACCGCGGGATTCATTTCCTTGAACCCAGCAAGTGCATCATGTGCCTGATGTGCGCGAAGGTTTGCCCCGTGCAGTGCATCGTCATTGAGGGCGTGCGCCTGGGCAAGGACCAGCTGCTGACGCGCTTCACCATTGATTACTCGAAGTGCCTGTTCTGCGGGCTTTGCACGGAGCCCTGCCCCAGCGACTGC
>JABARW010000033.1 GCA_019186845.1 Planctomycetota bacterium
AATGGGCACGGCCGAAGATGGCAACTATCGCCTCCTGTTTAAGGCGACCCGCGTCGGCGAGTGGATGGAAGTGGAGTTGCCCCTGACGGACCTGTTCCGGACGCTGGACAAGACAACGCCCATCCGCATCGGGTTCACCTTCAAGAACTTCCAGGTCTGGGCTTCGGACCCCAAGGGCTGCCGCGTTGAGGTGGACTGGGCAGAAATCGTGCGCCGCGCGGCAGACGAATAGGTTTGAATCGGAATCTGACAGCTTGCTGAAAGAGTCTTCTCAGCAGTTTGCAGGGCCCGCGCGAGGGCACGGGCACGCGAACGTCCCGCGTCATGGGCGATTCATAGCTGGATGGAATCTGAATCGTTGGTGAGAAGGTCACCTCGGCCCGTACTATAGTTCATGGCTCTGGGCTTCTGAGGTGTCTGCATGCATGCGATATCGGTATCTGCGCGCGTCGTAGCTTTGCCGCTGCTGGTCACATTAATGTTGGCTGGCTGCGGCGGGGGAGGCAGTTCCGGTGGTGGCGGTGGCGGCGGAAGTTCAACGCCCAGTTTGCCCATTGCGGAGTTCACGGCATCACCCTTGACCGTGCAGGTAGGAAGCCCGGTGCAGTTCACTGACGGTTCCACCGGCGCCACGGGCTGGCAGTGGGACTTCAACAGCGATGGCACCCCCGAAGACTACGGTCAGAACCCCAGCCACGTTTACACAGCACCGGGCATCTATGATGTCACGCTGCAGGTGTCCAACGCTGCCGGCATCAATACCCGTCTGCGCATGGCCTACATTACGGTGACGCCGCCTCCCCCGGTAGCGGAGTTCGTGGCTTCGCCCACCACCTTGACCCTGGGAAGCTCAGTACAGTTCACCGACCAGTCCACGAACGCCACGGCCTGGTCGTGGGACTTCAACAATGATGGCACCGCCGACAGCACAGCCCAGAATCCGGCCCACGTATACGGAGCGGCCGGTACCTACACCGTGGTGTTGACGGCCAGCAACAGCGGCGGAAACAACGTCCGCACCCGCGCGGCCTACATCACGGTCAATCCTCCGCCCTCGACGACGGTGGATATCGACGTGGACACCGATCGAAACGGATCAGTAGACAACGCCGCTGACGAGGCGGGCGAAGAGGCCTGGTCCACGACGCGGGGTGCCGTCTTTTACTGGAACATTGACGACGACGACAACAACGCGCAGTTTGACCACTCCGACACGGCCGTGAACGGCGCCACCGATGCGCTGGACCTCGCCCGCATCGTGATTCGACAGATCAGCGGCGCGCCCTCCGGCGGCAGTGTCACCGTCAACGTCACACCTGCCGCCGCGCAGAGCAACATCCGCATTTTCCAGAACAACGGAGGCACCTGGACTTCCATCTATTCGACGGGTGCCAGCTTCACACTGCCGGTTTCCGCCGTGCAGGCGGGAGACATTGAACTGGGCATTGAGTGTCGCGGTCGCCTCAGCTCAAGCTGGGACGGCATCGTGTTTCTCACGCTGGACGTGCGCGACGCCGCGAGCGTCAGCCTTGGCACTGATCAGGTGCGCCTGCGCTGCGCCCCGCCCATCATGAATACCAACCTGTGGGTGGCTGATCGGTACTACATCGTCAGCATCACGAGTGGAACCTCAAACAACACGGCCGCCCGCACCACGATTCAGGCCCTGTGTAACGCCGCCGGTATCACGTATCAGGAAGTGCCGGGCTCCAGCTACAGCAACGATCGCTGGCTGCAGGACAGCAGCGAGCCCATGACCGTGCTGCTGCCTTCCGCCAGCGGCCGGCGCCGCGTGGACAGTGTCCTCCAGCTTGCCCGCTACCGTGCCGTCGATGCCTGGTGCCAGAACATCCTCTGGGACCCGAATTTCGACTTCATACAGCGCTTCGCCAGTACGCAGGATTCGCAGAACTACGGCGGCAACCTCGAAGTAGTGCCGCCCCACAACAACGGCACGACAAACTACCCGTGGGGCCGAATCATCAGCGGCGGTCCTTCGACCTTGCTGGGCTCGACCGCGACAGACAACACCGCCATGGACTCGCTTTACAAGCAGTTCTTTACGGCCTGCTCTTTGCAGGGCCCTTCGCTTGAGATTCCGGCGACCTGGCTGGCCGTTGGGCATATTGACGAGTTCCTCGCGTTTGTGCCCGCGCCCAATCGCGCCCGCGGCTGGGCGATCGCCTTTGCCTCGCCCACGCTGGCGCGCAACATCCTTCAGACCGTGCAGAGTTCAGGCGGAGGCAACCTCACGGTCTTTGCGGGTCGCACCACCAATGGCTGGCAGACCACCGTCAACGCCATCCTGGGTGATGCCGCGCTGATGACCTACAACACCAATGCCCAGACAAAGCTGGACACCATCAAGCAGCAGCTCATCACTCAGTGCGGCTTGACGGCGGCCGATTTCGTCGAGTTGCCGGTGCTGTTTGAAAACGTGGGAAGCAACTATGCCGCGGCCCTGAACCCCGGCGTGACCAATCTGGTGTCGCTGCCGCTGGCCAACGGCACAACTCAATTGGTGGTGCCGGATCCCGAAGGGCCCGACCAGCCAACGGATGTCTGGGCGGCCGCCACCAAGTCGGCCCTGGAGGCGCTGGGCACGGCCTCCAACCCTGTTCAAGTGACCTTTGTGGATGTCTTTTACTCCTACCACGACCTGCTGGGCGAGATTCACTGCGGCACAAATAACGTGCGCACTCCCCCCGCCGGAAACTGGTGGGACTAAGGCCGGTAGCCGCGCCTGAACCTCAGCCAACGAGAACCAGCCATGTTCAGCCACCGATTCGCCGCCGCCATCAGTCTTGGCCTCCTTGCATTCTTTGCCGCGCCTCAAGCTGCCTGGGCCTTGGAGCCCGCTTCCCTGCCGGTGGCGGAGTTCAGCGAGCCGGCGCTGCTGGAAGCGCTTGACGAACTCGCCGCCGTCAAGGCGGGCGATGCCAAGGTCTGGCTTGAGAAGCGCGCTGCCGTGACAGCTTTCGGCGGCAACGCCCTGCCCGCCCTTGAGCAGGCCGCGAAGTTGGAACACTGGACGCGGGAAGGTTATCCCCGCGCCCTTGCCGCCGAGGTTTGCCGCCTTCGCATCAGCCAGCCCGAGTTGGCAAAGGTCGTGGATCAGCCTCGCGGCATCAACCCCGAGGTGTATCGCCAGTTCCGTCACGGCAAGCCCTCGTGCCATCGCGACTTCGCACACGCCGGTATCTCGATTGTGCCCCTTCTGCTGGAGGCCCTCGTATTCACACTGCCTGAGCGCAAGTTCAGCAGCGCAGAGTCCGGCCAGCTTGAGCGCGACACGCTCCTGGCAGCCCTGGTTCAGGTGCCGGCCGAGAAGTTTGACGGCCGTGCCCGCTTCGTGCTTGAGGACGTTCTAAAGAGCGGCAGCCACGGCGACGGGCTTCGCGCATTGGCCGCTGTAAGTTACGCCCAGTGCGCAGGTGCGGAGGGCCTGGCCCTGCTCGACGAAGTGGTCAGCAGTGCCTCCACTCCCCTGAGGGTTCGCGAGGGTGCGGCAATGGCCCTGGGCTGGGTTGCCGACGCCAAGGCCCTGGCCTCCGTCAAGTCCCGCCTCGACAGTCCTGGGCTGAGGGGCGAGGGCGAAGATGCCGTGGCCCTGCGGCGCGCGTTGATCGTCGCGTTGGGAACCCTCGGCAACAGCGGCGGCTGGCAGGCCCGAGGGGCCGAGAAGGCCGAACTCGCCCGCGAGATGCGCGCCGGTTGCGCGGCAGTGCTTGTGGTCTGCCTGCGTGACTTCCCGGCAGACGTTGAGTTCATTTCAAGTGCGCTGTGCGCAGTGGCGTGGAAGGACAGCCTGGGCGAGGTGCGCAAGCTGGCGGAGGACGCATCAGGCGCAGAAGCCGTGCACAAGGCCGCCCGGCAGATTCTGCCCCTGCTGGAGATGGCGGTGGCCCGGGAGAGATAGGAGTCTTCAGGGCTTGGCAGGCGAGGCGGCTCCTTGCGGGGCCGCCTTTCTCGTAAACGCGCGCATGCGAAGCTCGTCATCGCTATAGGGACTGCCGGTGCCATTGCTGCGCCAGCAATAGAAGAGCATTACGAGCCCGAAGAGAAACAGCCCGACGCACAGAGCTTGGCCCATGGTCAGTTGAAGGGCATGCAGTACGCGAGCGCTGAAATTGCTCAGACCCTCGGCGGAGGGGTTGAGGTGGGGGTCGGGTTCGCGCAGGAACTCTACGGGAAAGCGGTAGACGCCATACAACACGCACAGCAGCGAGGCCAGCATGCCCGGCTTGCGGCAATAACGCCTGAGAAAGATGAGCGTGAACCAGAGCAAGAGCCCTTCCAGCAGCATCTGCAGCAGTTGGCTCGGGTAGCGCCCCGGCACAAAGGGCTCCACCTTGGCCCAAACTTCTGGCGCCACCGGCAGGGGGTTGTGGTCGCGCCAGGTGTCCGAAGGCACGTGGCGTGCAATCAGGGTCAGCGCCTCGGGGTCCGTGGGAAACTTCATGGCGTACCAGGGAAGCCGGGAGCCTTCGTAGATGGCGCGCCCGCTTTCGTCGGTGATGACGCGACCATAGAGGTCGCCCCCGATGAAATTTCCGAAGCGAACACAGGCGATGCCAAAGGGCATGAACTGGGTGCAGCCGTCCATGACGTTGAAGAAATTCTGCCTGCGGAAGCGCGAAAAAAGCAGCACAGCGAGGGTCACGCCAATGAGACCGCCGTGGAAACTCATGCCGCCATCCCACACGCGCAAGACATTGACCAGGCGCTCGGACAAGGGCTGATCGCTCAGGAACGTGTAGTCGAACTGATAGAACAGGATTTCGCCCAGTCGGCCGCCTGCGAACACACCGATGACCCCAACGATCATGTAGTTCACCACGTCATCGGCTGCGATGCGCAAATACCCTCGCCTTTGCATGAACCAGAGCGCGGCATAGCCGAAGGCGAAGCTGATGACGTAAGTGAGGCCATACCAGCGCAGGGCTGCGTTGGGCAGCAGCCAGGTGAGGTCAATGACGACCGGATTCCAGTTCGGAAACTCGAGGTAGCCGAGCATGCTCTGATTGTGTTTCCGCCAAGCCCAATGTGCACTTCAAAGTTCAAGGCAAACGCCTGAGGCAATACAGCCCTCTTGAGTCCGCTGAAGCCAACTCTATCTTGTCCCATACACAGTACAGGTCGAGCTTCCGCCCGGATTTCGTACGGTTTGTATGAAATCTCCGCAACCTTTTGCATGTGAGGGGTTCGATACTGTGCTGTTCGCAAATGGGGCTGAGGCCGGGGGGACCGGCCCAACAACGAAAGAGGAGACAATGCGTAAGCTATTTGGATGGGCGTTTGCCGCCGCAGTAGCCATGGGTCTGGCCAGCCATACGAGCCAACCCCTGGAAGCGCAGATGATGATGGCGCCGAAGTTCCCGAACTATGAACTCATTGGCAGCAAGAAGGTCGACTTCGGGGCGGACAAGGACACCATCGAAGTCACCGCCAAGGAAGGCCGCTTCAACAGCATCATGTTGTCCGTCGATGATGGCGAGCTGGTCATGCACGACATCAAGATCGAGTTTGGCAACGGCGAGAGTTTCTCGCCGGAAGTGCGCGCCGAATTCCAGGAAGGTTCGCGCTCGCGCCAGATTGACCTTCCCGGCGAAGCCCGCATCATCAAGGAGATCACCTTCAAGTACCGCTCCAAGCTCAAGCGCGGCAAGGCCACCGTTGAGGTTTACGGCAAGGGCCCCGGCACGTCGGGCAGCAATGACTTTGAGGACAAGCCCCTCCAGTATAAGGGCTTTGAGCACCTCGGCACGCGCCGCGTCGACTTCCTGGCCGACAAGGACACGATTGACGTAGGCGCAAAGGATGGCCGTTTCACTGGGGCGCTGATCACCTGCGAAGACGGCGAAGTGGAGATGTGGGACATCAAGTTCACCTTCGGCAACGATGAAACCTGGTCGCCGGAGGCACGGGCGGAGTTCAAGGAGGGGTCGCGCTCGCGCAACTTTGATTTCCCCGGCGATGCCCGCGTGATCAAGAACGTGACGTTCAAGTACAAGAGCCGCATCCGTGAGGGCAAGGCCACCATCCGCCTCTACGGCAAGCAGGGCTCGGGCCAGCCCACGCCCAAGGAGCCCAAGGACCGCTTTCCGGGCTGGGAGCACCTGGGTTCGCGCAAGGTGGATTTCATTGCCGACAAGGACACCCTGAACTGCGAGGGAGAGGGCTTCTTCAGCTCGTTCCGCATTGAAGTGGAGGAAGGCAACCTTGAGATGTGGGACATCGAAGTGACCTTCGCCAACGGCGACAAGCACGACGTAAAGACGCGCCTGGAGTTTGACGAGAACACGCGCAGCCGCGACATTGACCTGCCGGGCAAGTCCCGCCGCATCCAGAAGATCGTGTTCAAGTACAAGAGCAAGATCAAGGGAGGCGAGGGACGCGCTACGATCAACGTCTACGGCAAGAAGGCCTGAGTTCAACCCTTTGGGGGCGCGCCTGGCGCGCCCCTTCAATCACTCTTTGAGGAGATGCAATGACTGCACGATGGGCGGTGTTGCTGGCGCTTTGTCTAGGCCTGCTGGCGGGGTGCGGCAAGAACACGGTGAAGGATGAAGTCCGCGACGACATGCGCGATGCGCGCGCCGACGCAATGTCCGGCTGGGACAAACTGGGCGAACGCTGGGTAAACTACAAGGCCGGGGCGGACCGGGACACGATCATGGTGACGGCTTCGGAGGGGCGTTTCTCGCGCATTGCCCTGAAGTGCGAGCACAGCGGGTTGGAGCTTTTCGACGTGGAGGTGACGTTTGGCGACGGAGACAAGTTCTCACCGCGCACGCGCCTGATTTTCACGGAAGACACGCGCTCGCGCGTCATTGACCTGCCGGGCGGTCAACGGGTCATCCGCAAGGTGGAGTTCCGCTACAAGAATCTGCCCCGCGGCGGCCGCGCCCAGCTGGAACTCTGGGGCAAGTAGGAGCAGTGGGGGTGTGACAAGAGCCGGGCCGGCGCAAGCCGGCCCGGTGCCATTTGCGGGCTGCAATCGGCGCAGGCCGGGTGCGAATAAATAGGATAAATAGAGTGTTATATACTGATACAAGCATTGAGGAGACGTCATGCGCTGGCGCAGTTCATTGCTGTGGGGAACACTACTGCTTGCCGGAGGCGCCGCAGCCCTTTGGGCGCTGGTATTCAAGCCCGTCCCCGTCTTCGTCCATGAGGTGCACCGCGGTGAGGTGCAGGAGCAATTCCCGGGCACGGGGTCTATCGAGTTCGAGCGCGTGTCAGCGCTGGGATTTGAGGTTTCGGGTCGGATCGTCGCCATCCATGCCGGTCAGGGAGATCGGGTCAAGGCGGGTCAGGTTCTGGCCAGCCTGGACCATGAAGTCGTTCGCGCCGAGGAGGCGGCCGCCGCCGAGGATGTCGAGCTGGTGCGGGCATCCCTGGACCGGCTGCAGGCAGACGTCGCGAGAGCCATCGCCCAGCGCGACGGCGCCGAGGCCCATGCCAAACGGCAGGAAGACGCCTTTCGCTCGCACTCCGTGTCCCAGGATGCTCTGGATCAGGCCGTCGAGCGCCTTCGTGTGACGGAAGCCGACGTGGCGAGGGCCAAGGCCGCACTGAACGAAGGTCAGCGCAAGGTGGCTTCTGCCGTCAAGCAGTTGGAGGCGGCCCGCGCCAGGCTGGCGCGGGCAAAGCTTGTAAGCCCCGTGGATGGCCTCGTACTCGCACGGCTGGCCGAGCCGGGGGACGTGGCGGTCACGGGGGGCGTAATCTTTCGTGTGGGCGAAACTTCGGCGGTCTGGGCAAGCGTATGGGTGGACGAGATTTTTTTGTCCAGGCTTCAGCGGGGCCAGCCGGCGCGGGTTTTCCTGCGTTCGGCACCGGGGCAGTCGCTGGAGGCCTCCGTCTTGCGCGTGGGACTGGAGGTGGATCGTGAGTCCCGCGAACTGGTGGTGGACCTGCTGATCGCACAGGCCCCGCCGACTCTCGCCGCCGGCCAGCGAGCCGACGCCTTGATCATGGGCGATCGCGCGCCTGACGCGCTCTTTGTGCCTGCGGCCTACCTCTTGCTGCGCGGCGGCGCTTCCTGGGTCTGGGTGGATGAAGGCGGAAAGGCAGCCCTGCGCGAGGTAAGAACCGGCCTGCAGAGCCGCGAGCGCGTTGAGATTCGCCAAGGTCTGCGCGAGGGCGAGCGCGTCATCCGCCCTGCGCCGGGGTCGGCTGCGAGCCTGAGTGAAGGCGCACGCATCAGCGTCCAGGAGGCCCTGCCATGATGGACCTCGCCGTGAGGGACATCCGCCATGACTTAGGGCGCTTCGTGCTGACCGCCCTGGGCCTGGGCATGCTGTTGTCCATCGTGCTGGCCATGACGGGTATCTACAACGGCATGGTCGTTGACGCCACGGTGCTTCCCGACACGCTGGGGGCCGACCTCTGGGTCGTTCAGCGTGACACCAAGGGCCCCTTCGCCGAGAGCTCCCGCGTGCCCCTGCGACTGGCTGAGAGGTTGCGCGCGGTGCCCGGCGTGTCGCGAACGCGCAGCTATGTTTCCTTCAACGTCCAACGCACGGGCGTTGACGGCAGAGTACAACGCTTCATGCTGGCCGGGCTTTCCTGGCCTGACGACACCGGAGACCTGCTCCTGCTGGCCCAGGGCCGGTCCCTGCGTGCGCCGCACTATGAAGTCGTGGTTGACGTATCTCTGGGGCTGCCCCTGGACGCCCAACTATCCATCGGGCGCGATGTCTTCTCGGTCGTGGGCATTACCAGCGGCATGGTCAGTTCCGGCGGCGACCCCATGCTGTTTGTCAGCGTGGCTGACGCGCTCAACATTCAGAACGACCTGTCCAATGAAGCCCTGAGACTCGAGGGAGAAGCCAGGCTGGCTCGGGTGAGGCGGAGCGAATATGGCCGCGATCCCGCCAGCCTCGCCCGTGCCGGGCAGCCGCGCCTTCCGGCGCTGACGCCACCGCCGGTCAATGCCGTGCTGGTGGACGTTCAGCCCGGCCAGGATCCCGTGGCGCTTCGCCAGCGCCTGGAGCAATGGCCGGACATCAGCGTATACACGCTGGAGGAGCAACGAGCCCTGCTAGTCCGCGGTGTGATTGACCGGGCCAGGCGGCAGATCGGTCTGTTTCGCACACTGCTCGTGGTGATTTCGGCCATCGTGATGGGGCTCATTGTCTACACCATGACGCTGGACAAGATGCACTCCCTGGCCTTGCTCAAGCTGTTGGGCGCGCGGCGTGGCGTGATTCTGCGGCTGATTCTTGAGCAATCCATGCTGCTGGGTCTGCTCTCGTTCTTTGTGGCGCTGCTGATCGGTGAGCTGCTGTTTGGCCACTTCCCGCGGCGCGTACTCGTTGCCGACAGCGACCGCCTGGCGCTCGCCGGCGTGGTGGCGGGCATTTCGGGGGCTGCGGGCCTGGTCGGATTGCGCAAGGCCCTGTCGGCCGACCCCAACCAGGTGCTCGCATCATGACTGAACCAGCGCGCAGAACGGTGGTGTCCGCAGAGAATCTCTCCAAGACCTATGGGGAGGGCGCCCTGCGTGTGGAGGCGCTGAAGCCCACTTCATTTGAGGCGCGCGCCGGCGAGGTTGTGGCGATCCTGGGTCCGTCGGGGTCGGGCAAGTCCACGTTGCTGACCATCCTTGGACTGATCAACGCGCCGACGACGGGATCGTTGCGCATCGGCGAGGTGCAGGTCATTGAGAACGCGTTGCCGCGCACCAGCCTGGAACGTCAGCGCCGCCAGCAGATCGGTTTCGTGTTCCAGCGCTCCAACCTCATTCCGTTCCTCACGGCGGAGGAGAACGTACGCCTGTCTCTGGAGATCGACGGCGTCAACGCATACGAGTCCCGCAAGCGGGCCCGCGCCCTTCTGGAGAACCTCGGGCTGGACAAGCGGCTTCTATCCTTGCCGGCCAAGCTTTCGGGCGGCGAGGCCCAGCGCGTGGCCATCGCTCGGGCGCTCATCCACCGGCCCTCGGTTGTGCTGGCCGATGAACCGACGGCATCGCTGGACAGCAGCCGCGGGCGACAGGTCATGGAGCTGTTCCGGGATGCAGCCCACGCCCAGGGTGCCGCCGTGCTGGTGGTGACTCACGACCACCGTACGCTCGATCTCGTGGACCGCATACTCGAGATGGAAGACGGCAGGCTCACGGAGCGAGCACGCGCTCCGGGTGCGGGTCGTTCGCCTGCCTGAGTGCTTCTGCCCAGCAAGACGGGGCGGCCAACGCCGCCCCGTCGATGAATGCGACTGCGCGCTTTGCTGCCTACACCAGCTTCATGGGTACTGGGTTCTTGGGGTCCGTGTAGTCGTAGAAGCCCTTGCCCGTCTTGCGGCCGTGCAGCCCGGCCAGGTGCATCTTCTTGAGCAGCGGCGGTGCCGCGTAGCGGTCAGACTTGAACTCCTCGAACATGTTCACGCTGATGTGGTAGGTCGTGTCAATGCCAACGAAGTCAAGCAACTCCAGCGGGCCCATGGGGTAGCCGCACCCCAGCTTCATGCCCGTATCGATGTCGCGAATTGAAGCCACGCCGTTTTCGACCAGGCGGATGGCGTCAAACAGGTAGGGAACGAGCAGCACGTTCACGACAAAGCCGCAGGTGTCCTTGGCAATGATGCTGGTTTTGCCGACTTTTTCGGCGAAACCCTTGAGTTCGGCGAGCGTGGCTTCGCTGGTCAGAACGCCACGAATGACTTCCACCAGCTTCATGACCGGCACGGGGTTGAAGAAGTGCAGGCCGGCGAATTTGTCGGCGCGCTTGGTCACGCTGGCCAGTTCGGTGATCGAGATGTTGCTGGTGTTCGTGCAGATGATGGCGCCCGGCTTGCACAAGGCGTCCAGCTGCTTGAACAGGTCCTGCTTCTGCGTCTTGTCTTCGATAATGGCTTCGATGACAAGGTCGGCATCCTTGCAGTCTTCGAGGCGCGTCGTGAACTGCAGGCAGCCCAGGGCCTGAGCCAAGGCCATCTGCGCCTGGGTCGGGTCCTGCTTCTCTTTTTCGATGGCGCGCTGCATGGCCTTGGCCAACGATGCCTGGATGCGTTCTGCGCCCTTCTTCAGGAAGTCCTCGCTCACTTCGCGCACCACTGTCTTCAGGCCGGCCTTGGCGCAGATTTCTGCAATGCCGCTGCCCATGAGACCGCAGCCGATGACTGCCACTTTCGCGATTGCCATGATTCGTCTCCGTGCTTGAACGGCCTTGGGCCGTCATGTCCGCTTTCCGCTCCGCGCGTGAGGATAGCTTGAGCCGCGCCGGGCGCAAACGCGCGGGCCCCGGCTGCCTAACAAATCGCAGGTCTTCTGCCGCCATGTCGCCCCTACCCATGTCCGAGGCAAAGCGCTAGGATTCGCCCATCCTTGACGGGGGAAAGCCATGCAGCGTCCACTCATCGTCGTTGATGTTCAGCGCGGCAACATCACGGAGTACAACCGCTTCATCCCGGGCGGCATTGCCAGCATCGTGAAGGCGCAGCTCTTTGACCCCATCATTTTCACCCGCTACGTGAACACGCCTGACAGCCCGGCGCGCCGCCTGCTCGAGAGCAAGTTCATGACGGAAGCGGGTGAAGCTGGCATGGCCCCTGAAATCTCGGAGGTCATGGGCAACGTGCCGCCCCTGACCGAGTACGGCACCGTCAACCTGGGCGAAAACTGGGGCGCCAGGCGCTATCTGATCACCAAGAACATCTACACGGCCTTCACGCCCGACCTCGAGGAGCTGCTTTCGCAGCTCGAACTCGACAACACCGGCCTCTACATCGTCGGCGCCGACACTGAAACCAGCGTTCTCAAGACCGCTGTGGACTGCTTTGAGCGCGGCATCGAGCCCATAGTGTTCAGCCAGTTCTGCGGAAGCCACCGCGGCCTGGGATACCACGAGAAGGCCATCGACATCCTCAAGGAGCTCATTGGCGAGTCGCGTGTGATCAAGGACTACATGCCCCTGCGCCAGCGCTGGGAGCGCGCCAAAAAGGGCTGAGCCATCGTCACAGTGGTTTCGGGCGCGGCGATGTTCACCGCGCCCTTGTCTTTGGCGCCCTGCCAGTAAACTGGCAAGGGCGTGCCGGAGGGCCGACAGCGACTGCCCCAAGCCGGATTTCCGAACCATCGGCCCCTGGATGCGTCACAATCATGGTGCGGGGGATTCTGCCCCCGCAGTCACAGGGGGAAATGCCATGTACAAGACCATCAAACTTGCCGCGATTGCCCTTCTGGCCGCGCCTGTGCTTCTGCTCAGCGCTTGCCACGATGGCTGGGAAGAAGAAGAGGACTACGATCCGGATTTCGACTACGTGAACTATGTGCCGTCCGGCGGCGTCAGCTTCGGAACCTTCAACCAGTTCGAGCACGATTTTTCTACCCAGGACATCGACAGCTTTGCGGACAAAGACGGCTTCACGCTGTCTGTGGCCCAGCAGAGCACCATCATGATCAGCGTGACCTCGGGCGGGTCTCTTGATCCCTGGGTTGACCTCTACACGGGTGGTTTCCACTTCCTGGTTGGCGACAATGACGGCGGTCCCGGCAACAACGCCGTCATCGTTACTGAACTTCAGGCGGGCAGCTACGTAATCGTGGTGGGCGGCACCGGTGACAGCCAGGGCATGTACGACCTGGACATCGTGGTGGGTTCGCTGGGCGGTCTGGACTTCGGCGTGCTGGCGCGCCACACCCTCTACACAGACAGCGGTGGCTACATCAATGACCCCACGGACATGGACAGCTACTTCTTCACTCTGACCAGCGACACCGCCGTGGACCTGGCCATGATCTGGGTCAGCGGCACCTTTGACGGCAATATCCAGCTGGTAGACCAGTACGGGCAGGAAGTCCTCTTCCTTGACCCCGCGGGGCTGGCCGATCCTGTGGTCACTAACCTGAACCTCACCGCCGGCAACTACATGCTGGTCTGCGCGGCAGGCACGGGATACGGAAGCTATATCGTTGAGATTGACGTGAAGTAAGCCGCGGCAAGCGAACAAGCGCCGGCCTACGGGGCCGGCGCTTGTGTTTGTGCCGCCAAAGCTTGATTTGTGACCCATGCCCGCGTAACGAAGAGGCCATGGAGCCCAAAGAACGCACTTCGCAGGCGCTGGCAAAAGCTGCCCAGGGAGATCTCTCGGCGGCGGCCGAAGCTCTCAACGAGATCTGCCAGGAGTTCCGCGAATTCGGGCCGGCCTACACCGCCCATGCCCTGGTGTTCCTGATGGCCGGTGACACCGCCCAGGCCATGACCGACCTGGACGCCGCCGACTGGGCCAATCAGGAGTACGGCACCCCCGAACAGCTCGCACAAGGCCGCCAGTTGCGGCTGGTTTCCCATGCCGTGCGCAGCATCTATGGCGGCCAGAAAGAGCAGGATGCCTGCCGCGCTGTGTGTGAGGAGCTGCGCAAGAATACCCTGCCCTTGACGATCTGGCTGCTGCCGGCGATCTGTTATGAGTGGGCGTGGCGCGAAGCGGACGCGCAGAAGTGGATTGACTCGCTGGTGAAGGTCAAGGACCTCAAGGGGGCCTGGAGCCAGTACTGGCAGAAGAGCGCAGGCTGGACCAGCTTTCTCGTCAAGAACCCGGACCTGCGCGAGCTCGCGCCCGTTCACTTTGCGCGGCATCTGAGGGCCAAGCGCGAGGGCGACAACTCCGGTGCGGCCAAGCACCTCAAACGCCTCCAGGACGTGGCCCAGCCGCTGGATGCCTGGGCCGTTTTGGCCCAGTACGCCTCGGGCGCGGCCACCGTGGATACTGTCTGAAAACCAAGGCGCAAAGGGAGGGGACTCCCTTTGCGCCGGAAGGACTCACGAAGGCCTTTAGGCCGCCTTCTCGAAGTTGCGTTTGACCGGCTTGGTGACCTTGCCGGCCTGCACGCAGCTTGAGCACACCGTGATGCGCTTGATGGCGCCGTTTACCACGGCGCGCATGCGGTGAACATTGGGGCGGAACATGCGGTTGTTGCGCGCAATGACGCGGCTACCGACGCCGCCGAGCTTCTTGGCCAAGCCGCGCCTGCGGATGCTTCCGCCGGCCACCACCTTCTTGCCACAGATTTCGCACTGCCTGGACATGACCATCTCCGTCAATTGGAGCGGCAAAGGGTAGAACGGCCAAGCAAGCCGTCAAGGAGGGGCTTGGCCGAGCGAAGGCCACTGTCGAACCTGGACTACCAGGTTTCATATGCGCAAAGGCGCGCCAGTGGCTCCATGAGGACTTGGACTCGACAGTGCTAGAAGAGGCGTATCTCGCCTCGAGCCACTGCGATCCCGATCATCAGTGGGATTCCTCCAAGAAACAACAACAGAAATCTACCGTACAGACTGCTGGCGGAGATCGCGTTGGCCGAGTTGTTCAAACGAAATGACACGAATCCGATGCGTGACTGCAAGCTCGCTGGCAGCAGCGCATTCAGTACTGCATAACCGCCCCCGAACACCGTGACGCCTATGAATGCGTAGCTGGCGAGCCACTTCCAGTCAGACAATTCGGCGAGGTGCATGGTTGCCCCCTGCTCAAAACTCGGACCATAGCGATGCCGAGGTCAGGGGCGGCCGCTTAGTGCGAAAGAACCATAGATCGAGCTTCGCTGCCACCTGCCTTCTAAATCGACCTGGCCTGAGCATTGGTCCAAAATGGCAACTTTTGTCCCTTGGGAGGCAAATGGGCCAAGCTTGCCGCCGACGTGCTGCACGCCATGCCGCCGTAACAGGACTGAGCGTCATTAACTGTCTGGGTTCGGGAAACCTGACCACAGAAGGCGCGCCGTCGGCCAGATTTCTGCGCGCATTGGACTCCGAGGCCCAAAGTTGCAGTGGGGTGCTTGCGCAGTCGCTTAGGGCGAAGCCACGAACGAGAGGCTTGCCGCCGAAGCGATCAGGGAGAGGCGGAGTCGGCCGCCTTTGATCTCGACAATGACCAGAGGCGCTGCTGGATCATAGCCATTCGACGCTGGGATATCCTCATAGCTGGAGGACGACTGGGTTGTAAGGACATGTGGCGGAAGAGTCGGCTCGTCGTTCGCGCCACGATGCAACAACCCTCCGGGTTAGCCCGTTGATGCGCCCGTTGCGCAGAATGAAGCCAACGGACCAGGTGTTTTGCGCAAGAACCCATGCTCAGCATGCGTGCGCCTCTCCACTCTGGGGCTTCATTACTATCGACGAACATGAAGTCGACCAGCGCCTTTCTGGTGGCCGTCCAGGCATCCGATAGTCCCGCGATGGTTCAAGAATTCAATGAGGCACGCATCACGCAGTACCTGGAGCTGCTGGCGAATACTGTTCTCCAAGTGATTGTTTCCGGGTGCAAATAGGCGAGTTCAGCACGGAATGAGTACACGTCCTGCAGGCGGAACTCCTTTCGTCCCGGTCTTCGCAGGCCTTGGAGTACGTCATTGGGCCATCCGTCTGGGATTGAGCCCGGTTGAGGTTGATTCGTGTTGTTCAGGTCAAAACCCTGCTTGATTCCGCCAGCTTCGCCAGTATCGCGTCGCGGACTTGCTCGGGGGCAAGCTCGCGGACCTCGACGTGCAACACGTTCTCACCCTTGATGCGCGCATAGCGCTTTCTGAGGCCCTGCTGGAAGCGCAGCTTCTCTGTCGTCTGCGGGCCGTCGCCGTCCTTGAACATGTACACCTGGCTCTTCTGCCGCGTCCAGCGCTGGCCAATTCCCTTGGTGCGCTTGACCGTGCGCGCCAGCCCGAACCTGGGCGCGATGTCAAGGATGACAAGCAGGTCAGGCCTGGGGTGCCAGCCATCGTGGCGGGCCATGATTTCCTTTTCCGCAATCCCCATCTGTCCCTGGTAAACGAGAGTCGAGTACATGCTGCGGTCCTGGATGACGACTTTGCCGGCTTCCAGCGCCGGACGCACCACAGTGTCAATGTGAACCCGGCGGTCCGCCACAAACAGACCTAGCCACTCTTGGGCCGTGGTCTTGATGCGTTTGTCAGAAAGGCGTTCGCGAATCAGCTTGCCGCAGGGGGCATTGGTCGGCTCGCCGGTAAGCACGACCTCGCGGCCGGCGGCGCGCAGGGAGTCAGCCAGCAAGCGCGCCACGGTGCTCTTGCCCGTTCCGTCGATGCCTTCAAGGATGATGTAGAGGCCGGCCATGGATGTGGAGATTGTGTTTGAGAGAGGAAGAGATCGCAGCAGCCGGGGGCAATCGTCAGAAGCATGATTGCTTTTACCATCTCGCCATCTCTCGAACACTCCATCGCCCGGCCGTCATTACCACCCCGAGCCGAAGTGCTTGCGGCGCTTGCGCGGGAGCCTTGGCGCGTTGGGATCATCGCTTGGCGGCGGGCTCGGCGGCAAGTTGGTGTGGGCTCCCGGCATGCCGTAGCCATGCAGGTTGGGCAGGCGCTTTTTGACTACAAGCGCGCCGCCGCTCTTGTTTACGCGCAGGGGCGCCGCCGGCGCACCGCTGTCAAAGAGTCCGGGCAGTTTGCCCGTGCGGAGCAGGTGTTCGATGTCGCTGACCACCTGTCCGGCACTGGCAGGCCGGTCTTCCGGGCGCTTGGCCATCATCGTGAACATCAGCGTGCAGACGCTGTCGCTGAGGTCCGGCCGGAAGTTTTTGGGGTGCGGCGGGGGCTCATGGATGTGCCGGTACATCACCACTTCCGGCGGCCCCTCAAAAGGCACGCGCCCCGTCAGCACGAAGAACAGCGTCACGCCCAGGGAGTAGATGTCCGCGCGGGTGTCAATGTCGCTGCGGCCCATGGCCTGCTCGGGCGAGATGTAGTTGGGCGTGCCCACGGCCATGCCCTTGCTCTGGCCCACGTCGCCCTCGACGCGCATCTTTGCCAGCCCAAGGTCCAGCAGCTTGGCCACGCGCTCGCGGGTGACCATGATGTTGTCGGGCTTGATGTCACGGTGCACAAGCGAGTGCTTCTCGGCGTGCTCCAGCGCCTTGGACACCTGCACAATGACCTCAAGGGCCTGGCGCTCATCCATGGGGCCCCGTTCCTTCACCAGCTGGTGCAGCGTCTTGCCCTCCACGTACTCCATGGCGAAGTACGAGAGCCCTCCGACTTCTCCCGCGTCGATGCCGACGATGACGTTGGGGTGGTTCAGCCGCGCGCTGGCCCGCGCTTCCTGAAGGAATCGGGCTTTGATGGTGGGATTGGCGGCCAGCTCGGGTTGCAGCACCTTGATGGCCACAAAGCGCTCCATGCGCAACTGCTTGGCCTTGAACACGGCGCCCATGGCGCCCTGGCCCAGCTTCTCCACGATCTGGTAGCCGGGGATCTTGTTGCCGAACTGGAACACCTGCTGGTAGCTCTTGACCCGGTCGATGCCGGCTTTGTCGAGGTAGCCGCGCTCAAGCAGGATCTGTCCCAGCAGGGTCACGCGCTGGCCCTTGGTCATCTGCATGCGCTGGATGTTCACGCACTCCTGAATCTGGGCGGCGGTGACAAGCTTGAGGTTCAGGGCAGCCTGTCCAAAGGAGATGCGCGGGCTTTCCTCGCCGTTGATCAGAGGCGGCCTCTCGACCTCGGCGGGGTCCATGTCCTGGGTTTCCTCCAGGGGGCTGATGGGCCCGCTGGAAGTAGCCGGGGCGCGAACGGGGGCGACATTGCCGCGCAGTTCCGTTTCTTCACCCGGCGGAGTCATGCTTACGGTGGGAATGGCGGGCCTGGCCGGCGCGAAGGCGTCGCTCTTGGGCACAGTCATCGGCTTGGCGGGCTGCGTCTGGGCCGGCGGCTTGGGAATGTGCTGCACGGGTGAAGAGGGCGCCACGCGATGGGGCGGCATGGTCGGAGCCTCGCTGGCTTTCACTCCGCGCGAAAAAGGCTTGAGCGGGCCCGAGTCGCTGGACTTGGGGCCGACCTTTTCGGTGATCGGGATGCTCTGCCGCGCTTGAATGGATTCGCGCGTGGTGCGCTCGGTCGGGCGCGTGGCGATTTCATCGACCTTGGGCGCCTGGCGAGCGGCTTGGCGGGCGGCCAGAATGGCCGCTTCCTTGGCAGCGGCAATCTCTTCGGGCGTGCGCTGGCGCGGGGCGGCGGGAGTGGAGATAGTGCGAGCCTGAGCCGCGGGGGCAGGAGCTGGTGCAGGGGCCGCGGGCGGGGGCGTCGCCGTTGGCTTGTCCGTGAGGTCTGTAACGGTATCCGAAGCCGCCGCCGGCTGCACCGGAATGTTGCCATTGGAGACCTGCTTGTCGGTTCCCGGCATGCGGCGATGAGGCAGTGCGGGCTCGGCGCGACGCGTGACGCGGCCTTCGGGTGCCTTGACAGGGTAAGAGGGCCGCACATGGGCGGTACTCTTGTCAGGCTTTCCCGCGCCGGATTGCGCGCCTTCAGCGCCGTTCTCTTCCGGAGAACGGCAGGGAGTCTTGCCACGCAGGTTAAACACGTTGGGCCTCGAGAACCTTAGGTCGCGAGTATAGGAAATGCCGCATTGTCGAGGCTAGCTTCCCTGCAAAATCAGCGGTCTTGCCTCAGCGGGGTGACGGAAATCGCGCCCCTGAAGCGCCAATGGGCGTTTTCCCTGTCGGTCAGGGGCTGGGTCGAGGCCTCGGCGCCCCGCAGGGTGGCGTCGCGGCCCCGATAGGCGTTGGCTTCAAGCCACCAGTCCAGTACCAGGGCCTTGCCTTCGTCGAGGCTGGTCTGGCCGCGTCGGGCGCTGGCCGCGAAGTCGCGAAACATTTCGCCGGAGATGCTTCCGGCCTTGAGTTCAAATCCCTGGGCCGCGGCCCTCATCGGCTTTGAGTCGGGTTCGTCCACCATCCAGGCGCTGTACTGAACTCTTGCGGGGGCCTGGCGCGGCAACAGACGCGGGCCGGCGGCATCGAGGTTGACGGCCCAAACCAGGGCCGAGCCTTGAGCGACGGGCGCTGTCACGAAGCTGCGCCGGGAAGCAACATCGCCCAGGGCCAGCTCGACCTGACTGGCCTCGATTGTCACGGGTGGGCCGGGTTGCAGGGCGGCCGGCCCTGCGACAGCAAGAGATGCCAGGAAGACGGCCAAAGCGCCGGGCCAAACCCGGCGGGAAAGCCGTGCCGCCAGCACGGGTGCCAGCAGCGATGCAAGCAGCAGCAGTCCACACAGCGCAAAGAAAAGCGGGGGTGCCGGGGGCTCGTGGGGAGGAAGAGGCACCAGCCAGGCGCGCGCGTGGGGCTCGGATATGGCGCGCGAGGGCGCGGGTCCTGAGGGCGGCAAGTCAGCGCCATGCCAGCGATGGTCGCGCAGAGCGGCAATGATGGCGCGACTGGGGTTCGTCGCAGCCAGCAACGAAGCGTGTCGGACGCGATAGACTGCGCCCGCGCCGCAGAACTGGCGCGAGAAGGCAACGTCCTCAAGTGCCAGAGTAGTAGGGGCAGTCGCCTTGGGCGGGGTGAAGTTGTCCGTGGTGATGATGGCGCCGCCCAGGCTGGCAAAGTCGGTGAGGGCCTGGGCCAAGCCCGCGGGCCAGGCGGCGGAGCCGGGATTGAACAGCATCACGGCGTCGTAGCCGTCGAGCATGCGCCAGTCCTCAAAGGCCTCGCTGTCAGAGAAAAAGTCGCAGGGCCATTCATCGCCGGGCCGCAAGGCCTCGCGCGCGGCCGCGGGGTCCGGGGCAAACACGGCGGTGTAGTGCCGTCCGTAGCTGGGCAACTGCGGCCTGGCGGGCATGGGGGGCGTGAACTCGGCGCTGGCCCCGCTGATGCTGACGCGCACAAAGCTGCCCGCCCCGACGAACCAGGGTATGCGAGCCTCCGTGGCGCCGGCCCTGGAGAGATTGACTTGACGTGTCAAGACTACGCCGGGGCTGACGGACTCAATGAGCGCCCCGGTCGCCCCCGGCGGCGCTTCGAACACCACGCGCAGGGGGGCAAAGCAGCCGGGCCTCGCGCGTGGGGCGCTGAGCAGGCCGCTGCGCGCGGCATCGATGGCCTGGGCGGGCGCGGCGGCGGCGCAAAGCAGCAGCAGGGCGAGAGCCGTGACGCGTGAAATCATGGCCTGGTCCCTTGACGTGTCAATATCGCTGCGGCCAGCCAGGTTGCCGCGGCAAGGGCGACCAGCGGCCAGTATTCCAGCGGGGTCCAGGCGCCGTCGGGGAAGGCGGCCAGCAGCCAGTGGGGCGAAAGCGGCCTGAGGTGCAGCAGGCTGCGCTGGGCGTATTCCAGCGCGAAGTAGTGCCAGAGCACGGGCAAGGCCGCAACGGCCAGCCAGATCAGCCGCAGGCGCAACGCCCAGGGCCCCCCAAGCCTGGATTGCAGGGCATGTCCCAGCGCACTGACGCCAAAGGCCGCCGCCCAGCAGGCCAGGGCGAGCCCCCGAACCTCCAGTACGACCTCAGGCTGGGCCCGGTAGGCAAAGCACAACAGGGCCGCCGAAGACGATGTAGCACAGGCGGCAAGCCAGGCCCCCTGCACGGGCAGTGCGCGGCGGCCGGCCTGGGGGCCTGGACCCGGCAGCAGCAGAGTCAGGGCCAACTCGATGTGGAGCAGGGCCAGCAGCAGGGTCTTGCCGGAGTCAATGCCCAGATCCACGCTCCAGGGAGCCACGGAAAGCAATGCCCCGCAGGCCAGCAGGGTGGTTACGGAGATGGCGGGCAGAA
>JABARW010000078.1 GCA_019186845.1 Planctomycetota bacterium
GCCTCTTCCCAGTTCTCATGACCGCGGCCCAGGGCCTTGAGCGCGACGTAGACGTTCATGCTGCACAAGCCGCCGAACACTCCCTCGAAGACCGCGCCCATCACGCCCTGGCGCAGCGTGCGGCGCTCGATCTCATCGGAGAAGGCGCGGCTGCGGGCGCCCAAGGGGCCCTTGCCGCCCCAGTCAGGCGCAAGCCGCTGCTGGTCGTGGAGGGTGACGCGGTGACGCTCGCTGGGAGGCGGAGGCTTGAGCGGCGTCAGGATGGGGCTCTGCATTTCAGTTCGCAGCCGTCTCCCCGTGGGGGCCGGTGCGCCGGTAAATCGCGCGCAAGCATAATGCGGCGCGCCAAAAGTGGAAGGGCGGCAGGGATGACCAAAGCAACCGGGCGGCGCCTTGGCGCCGCCCGGAGAATGCTGCGGGTAAGGCACCCTTAATCGTTGACGCGCTCCATGAATTCGCCGGTTCGCGTGTCCACCTTGACCTTGTCGCCCTGGTTGATGTGGTTCGGGACCTTGATCTGAAGGCCGGTTTCAAGTGTGGCCGGCTTGAACACGTTGCTGACCGAGTTGCCGCGGATGCCCGGCTCGGCCTGGGCGATGGTCAGCACCACGCTGGCCGGCAGTTCCAGCGAAACCACCTTGCCCTCATGGAAGCAGATCTTCACTTCGTCGTTCTCGCGCAGGTAGTTCGCGGCTTCGCCCACGATGTCGGCCGGAATTTCCGGCTGCTCGTAGGTCTCGTTGTCCATGAACACGAACACGTCGCCCTGCTTGTAAAGGAACTGCATGGGCTTGGTGTCGAGGTAGGCTTCCTCGAACTTGTCGTCGGGGTTGATGCGCCGCTGCGAGCCAATGCCCGTCATCAGGTCCTTGAACTTGATCTGGACAATGCCGCGCCAGTTGCCCGGCGTGATGTGCTCGAAGTTGGTGATGCGGACGAGCTTGCCATCGAGTATGATGACCTTGCCCACACGCAATTCAGTCGCCTTGATCACGGAATCTCCCGGCCAGAACAGGGGCGCTAGAGATAGCGGGGCGGGTCTGGACTGTCAACCGGGGGGAAGGCTGTTTCAGACTTCACCGCGGCGGCAGGGCCGCTATCATCGCGCGCACTTCACCGGAGAACGTCATGGAGTCGCGCACGATTGAAACGTCGGAGGCCCCGCAGTTCCCCTCCATCCTCAGCCAGGCCCGCGTGGTGGGCAACCTGCTTTTCATTGGAGGCCAGGTTTCCATGAAGCCGGGCACGCGGGAGGTTTTTGGCACAGACATCCGCGATCAGGTGCGCCAGACGCTGGAGAACATCCGCGCCATCTGCGAGGCGGCGGGCTCGAACCTCTCGCGTGTGGTGAAGACCACGATCTTCCTGACCGACATGCGGCACTACGCGGCCATGAACGAGATTTACAAGCAGTTCTTCAAGCACCCCATGCCCGCCCGCAGTTGCGTGGCGGTGGCGGGACTGGCCCTGCCCTCCATGCTCGTCGAGATCGAGGCGGTGGCGGAAATCCCGAAGTAGTCTATCCCCAAAAGACCTCATGCCGCTGATGAGGCGGCGGGTCATGCTATTGAACCAAAACGACGGCCGCGGCTTGGTGCCGGTGGATACGGAGACACGATCATGAGCGAATATCGCATCGAGAAGGATTCCATGGGCGAGATGCAGGTGCCCAAGAACGCGCTTTGGGGCGCCTCCACGGCGCGGGCCGTCCAGAACTTCCCCGTTTCGGGCCAGACCGGCAGCACCCTGCCCGACCTGATCAAGTCCTACGGCTACCTCAAAAAGGCCTGCGCGCTGGCCAACCGTGACGTCAAGGCGCTGGACGCCAAGATCGCCGATGCCATCGCCCGTGCCGCCGATGAAATGATCGAGGGCAAGCACAACAGGGAGTTTGTCGTTGACGTCTTCCAGGCGGGCGCGGGCACAAGCATCAACATGAACGCCAACGAGGTGCTGGCCACGCGCGCCATGCAGCTTGATCCCACGGTGAAGGTCAACCCCAACGACCACGTCAACTACGGGCAGAGCACCAACGACACCTTTCCCACCGTGCTGCACCTCAGTGCGCTGCTGGCCTTTCCCCGGCTCGATGGCGGCCTCAAGGCCGTGCAGGAAGCCTGCGAGAAGAAGGGCAAGGAGTGGGCCCGCGTCATCAAGTCCGGTCGCACCCATTTGCAGGATGCGGTTCCGATCACGCTGGGTCAGGAGTTCATGAGCTGGCGCAACTGCGTTCGCCATGTACGGCAGAATCTGAAGGAAGCCGCCGACAAACTTCTGGAGCTTGCCCTGGGCGGCAGCGCCATTGGCAGCGGCCTGAACACGGCCGACGGATATCGGCCCGTGGCCTACAAGTACCTGCAGCAGTTCACGGGGCTGAAGGTGCGCGAGCCGGAAGACCCCTTTGAGGCCGTGAACTCGCGCTGGGCCTTCTTGAACTTCAGCGCGGCCATTCGCACGGCCGCCGTCGAACTCACCCGCATCACCAATGACATCCGGTTGCTCTCATGCGGCCCCACCACCGGGCTTGACGAGTTCCGGCTCAAGCCCGTGCAGCCGGGTTCCAGTATCATGCCGGGCAAGATCAACCCCAGTAATCCGGAGTGCATGAACCAGCTGCTCTACCAGGTGCTGGGCAACGACCACACCGTCTACCTGTGCGCGATGGCAGGCCAGCTGGATTTGAACGTCATGATGCCGACCATGTGCTGTACGACGCTCTGGAGCATGAACTGGCTGGCGAACTTCCTGCCCAAGTTTGCGGAAGACACGGTGGCGGGCTGCACCCTCAACGCCGAGCGCTGCCAGAACTACCTCGAGACAAGCCAGGCGCTCGTGACCGTGCTCAACCCGATCATCGGCTATGCCAACGCGGCCAAGATCGCCAAGGAGACCCTGACGACGGGCAAGACGCCCAAGCAGCTCATCAAGGAGCACGGCATCCTTACGCCGGAGCAGGAGAAGAAGTACTACGACATTGACTACCTGACCAAGCGTTATCCGCAGGCGGGCTTTGACTCGTAGGACACCATGAAAGATTGGAGGATCGGAGTGCGGGGCGCCCACAGGCGCCCCCTCTGCTAGAATCGACGCATGCGCCAGGCCGCCACGAAAAACGCCCGCAAGGTCACCATCGTCGAACTCAAGAAGTTCGATGAGGCCCTCAAGAGTGTGCCCAAGCCGCCCTTTGGGGCCCTGGTCGTTCTGCCCGGCGCCGAACTTGGTCTCTACAAAAAGGCCCAGATCAGGGCCTCCCGCATCCTGGCCACCCATCTCATGGAGTGCGGCTGCTCCTGGATTACGCTTCATGGCGGGCGCCAGACCGACGCCATTTTGGCCCAGTTCGACGAGGCCGTCGTCGATTACCAGCTCGCGGGCCACCCCGACGCGGAGTGCGGTTCTTCCGGTGATCCCAACAACGACCTCGAAGAAAGCGTGCGCGAGGCCGTCTACTGGGGCAAGGCCCAGTATGAAGGAGTGCTCGGCGACCTGCTCTGCGTCATCGTGGGCGACGAGCCCGCTTCCTGGGCGGACAAGGTTGAAAGTCTTGTGCAATCCGTCGAAGACCTGTAACTAGTCTTTGTGAACTGGGAAGTGATTCTGCTGGCCGCGCTGGTGTTTGCCGCCCGTCTCTGTGACGTGGCGCTGGGAACGTTACGACATGCCCTTGTGGTCGGGGGCCACCGCGGCCTGGTCTGGGTGATTGCCTTTCTCGAGTCGCTGGTTTGGGTCTTTGCGATCTCGCGCGTCATTACCAACATCTCAGAGCCCGCCGTGGCCATCGCCTTTGCCCTGGGCTTTGCCTCGGGAACGTTTGTGGGCATGACCGTTGAGCGCTTCATCAAGCTTGGCGAGCAGGTCGTGCGTATCTTCACCACCCAGGGAGACGAAGTCGCCCGCCGCCTGCGTGAGCGCGGCCATCGCGTGACCCAGTTTGAAGGCCGTGGCCGGGACGGACGGGTGGACCTGCTGTTCATCCAGGTCGCCCGGCGCAAGGCAACGCAGGCGGTGAAGGATGCCCGGCAGGTGGACGCCTGCTGCTTCTACGTGATTGACGACGTTCGCGCGGCGGCGGTAGGGCGCCAGGGCTCCGGACCCGCCACGCCTGACATGCAGAAGTGACTATTTCTTGGCCGCGCGCCGGGCCGTCAGAAGGGCATCCAGCGAAAAGCGCCCGCCGCCCGTCAGGAACAGCACGGTGTAGACTGTCAGATACATCAGGGCCAGTTCCTTGCGAATGAGCGGATCGTCTCCGTGAACGATGAAGGCGGCCACGGCCATGGTGACCCAGAGTGGAATGACGGCAATGCGCGTTCCCAGGCCCGCCATGACAAAGAGCGAGGCCACAAACTCCGCCAGGGCTGCGAGCACCAGGCTGGCCGCCTCGCCGATGCCCAGCGGATCGGCGAACTTGAAGTTGCCGGAAAACAGCATCGACATCTTCGACCATCCGTGCGTGAGCATCAGGCCGCCGGAAGCCAGCCGCAAGACCAGCAGGCCGATCGACTGGCCCAGTTCGCCAAAGAGTCTCTTGAACATGGGTTCCTCGCGCCAGGGCGGGTTCATTGTGGCTGCCGGTTGTCGTCGCGCAAGGTAAACTCGCGCGCGATTCGACTTCGAGGGTGCCATGAAACGACTCGCTATCTCGAGCGCGCTGGTATTTGCCCTGCTGCTCTGCCTGGCCCCGGGCTCGGAGGTCAACGCTGACCCGCACCTGAGGCCCAGCTCGGGCTCCCTTTCTGGCCGGCGCATATTCGTCAGCCCCGGTCACGGCTGGTACCTGCACAGCACGCTGGGCTGGACGACCCAGCGCGGCAACGTCAACGGTGTGGTCGAGGACTTCAGCAACGCGTTGCTGGCCATTGACTACGTGATTCCTTACCTCACCAATGCCGGGGCTCAGGTCGTTTGCGCCCGCGAGCGCAGCTTCAACACGCAGGAGTTCTTTGGCGACAACGGCGACACCACTTACACCAGTTCCGGCACCTGGACCAACAGCAGCAACGTCAGCGGCTATTACGGCACGAACTATCGCTGGGCGAGCACCAGCCTGACGGAGAGCGCGGTTTCGCGCTGGACCTTCGACATTACGGCTGAGGGGCGCTATCCGGTCTATGTGCGCTATACGGCGGGCAGCGATCGTGCCACGGACGCGCTTTACCGGGTGTTCCACGCGGGGGGCACGGCCAGCGTGGCGGTGAACCAGAGCATCCAGGGCGGGCGCTGGCTCTATCTCGGTGAGTGGGAGTTCAACGCCGCCAGCGACGCCATCATTGAGCTGTCCAACCAGAGTGCAACGACCGGCAAGGTCGTCATCGCCGATGGCGTCCGCGTCGGCGGCGGCACGGGCCAGAGCGGCCACCCGCGCTACGAAGAGCAGAGCACCTACTGGGCCGAGCTCGTGGGTGCCCCCGGCAGCGTCTACAACGCAGGCGACGTCAGTTGCCGTCCCCTGCACATGGAGTGGTGGGGAGGCTTTGACCTGTTCTTGTCCATGCACAGCAACGCGAGCGGCCAGACCCCACCCTCGAGCGCGCGCGGCACGGTGACCTACACCTACAACAACGGCGGCAGCACGCAGCATTCTTCGGCGCTGCTGGCGCAGAGCGTAGCCTTTGCCCAGCTCATCAATGACCAGATTGTGGACGACATGCGCGCCCTGCACGACTCCACCTGGGTGGATCGCGGCCTGAACAGCGCCAACTTCGGGGAGCTGCGCAGCGCCACGAGCTGCCCCAGCGCGCTGGTGGAGACGGCGTTCCACGACAACATCCAGGATGCGGCCTGGCTGCGCAGTCCCAGGGGCAAGCACACGATGGGGCGCGCCATTTACAAGGCCGTGGCCCGCTACTTCAACGCCGGGGCCACCATCTTGCCCCTGCCGCCGGTCAACCTGCGCATGATCAACTCCGGCAGCGGGCAGGTCACCCTGAACTGGTCGGCGCAGAATGACCCGATCGAGGCCAGTGCCGTGCCGACCAGCTACCGGGTCTATCTCTCGAATGACGGCTTTGCCTTTGATGACGGGCGCGCGGCCAGCGGCGCATCCAGCCATGTGATCACGGGGCTCGCTCCCGGCCAGACCGTCTTTGCGAAGGTGACGGCGTTGAATGCCGGCGGTGAAAGCCTGGCCAGCGAAGTGCTCTGCGCCCGCACCCCTGATGCCCAGGCCGGCACCCTGCCCACGCCCTTGCTGATTGTCAGCGGCTATGACCGCTACGACGAGTTCACCTACTACCAGCAGGGCAGCGGTTTGAGCACCGGAGACCTCCATGTGCGCAACACCTTTGACACCGTGCGCCGCCACGCGCTCAGCGCTGCCAAGGCTAACACGGTCCAGGGCGGCACGTGGCACTTCGACTCATGCAGCAACGAGGCCGTCATCAGCGGCAGTGTCAGCCTGACGAATTATGCCGCCGTGGACTGGGTACTCGGCAATGAGAGCACGGCCGACGAAACGTTCTCCGCCACCGAGCAATCCCTGGTCAGCGCCTTTCGCACCGGCGGCGGGGCCCTGCTGGTCAGTGGCAGCGAGATTGGCTGGGATTTGGACCGTTCCAGCGGGCCCACGAGCGCCGATCGCGCCTTTTACAACAGCGTGCTCAAGGCCGATTATGTCGCCGATTCCAGCAACGATTGGACAGTCGATGGCGTCAGCGGCAGCATCTTTGCAGGCTTGAGTAACGTCGCCTTCGACAACGGCAACGGCTTTTCGTACACCGTGGGCTACCCCGATGTGCTGGCCGTCAGCGGCGGCAGCACGGCGTGCCTGACCTACAGCGCGGGCGTGATTGCGGGAGTCCAGTTTGCCTCGCCGCCTCTGGTGAACCTTGGCTTTCCGCTGGAGACGTTGAACAATTCGGCCACGCGCGACGACATGATGCAGCGCATCCTGCGCTTCCTCACGCCGGCCTACAGCGGCATCTCCGGAAGCGCGGGAGTGAGCGTCGTGACTGCCTCGTTGCCCAATGCCACCGTGGGCCTGAGTTACTCTCAGACGCTGCAGGCCACGGGGGGCACAGCACCCTATACATGGGATATCACGGCCGGCGCCCTTCCTCCCGGCCTCACCCTCAGTACGGCGGGCCTGCTTTCCGGCACGCCCGCGGCTGCCGGCACGTTCAACTTTACCGTGCGTGCCCGTGACAGCGCGCTTTCCCCCGGCACAAGACCCCTGACACTGATTGTCGACCCCAGCGGCTCGCCCGGCGGGCCCGTTGTAGTCGCTACCACAACGCTGCCCAACGGCATCGTCGGGCAGGCCTACTCGCAGGGCCTCAGCGCCTCGGGAGGCCAGCCGCCCTATACGTGGGCCGTGATCGCGGGCAGCCTGCCGGCGGGGCTCACGCTCGCGTCCAACGGTGTCATCTCCGGCACGCCCGGAAGCGCCATCGTGGCCAACTTCACTGTGCGCGCAACAGACAGCGCCGCCTCGCCCCAGCAGGGAAGCGCGGCACTGACCTTGACCGTGGGCACCTCGACGGGCGGCCTGTTCATCACGACGGCCGGCCTGCCCTCGGGAACTGCAGGCAGCGGCTATGCGTCGCAGCTTGCGGCCACGGGCGGCGTGGCGCCCCTGGTCTGGGATGTCACGGCGGGCTTCCTGCCCCCGGGCCTGAACCTGAACCAGAGCACGGGTGAGATTTCCGGAATCCCCACGGCCGCGGGAAGCTATGCGTTCACCGTTACGGTCACGGATGCCGCGCTGGCGACGGACAGCCGCGGCCTGTCCATCGCTGTGGGCAATGGCTCCAGCGATGACGGCGGCGGCTGCACCGCAGGCGACACGCCGGCAGTTTCGCGCTATGCCCTGGCGGCGGCGCTGGCATTGCTGGTGCTGGCGGCCGGGCAGAGGCGGCGCATGGCCTGATGCAGGCTTGAGGCAGCACCACAAGGGCGCCACAGACGGGTGAGGTTCATGTTCACGGGAATCATTGAAGCCGCTTTGACTGTCGTTGACGTTGCGCCCGCCGGGGGCGTGACGCGCCTGACACTTGACCTGTCAAGCCTGGCGGATGCGGCATCCATCAGACTGGGAGACAGCGTTGCCATCAACGGCTGCTGCCTGACCGTGGCGAAGCTGGCCGGGGGGCGGGCGACCTTTGAGGCCATTCCTGAAACGCTGAAGCTAACGAACCTCGGTGCGCTCAAGATGGGATCTCGGGTGAATGTCGAGCGCGCGCTCAAGGCCGGCGCGCGCCTGGATGGCCACCTCGTGCAGGGCCACGTGGACGGTGTAGGCAGCATTGCCGAGATCAAGGGCGACCAGGGCGAGCGCCGCGTGAAAGTGAAGTGCGGCGGCGATTTCGCGCGACAGTGCGTGCACAAGGGCAGCGTGTGCCTGGACGGGATTTCACTGACGATTGCCGAGCTTGGCCCTGACTGGTTCACGGTCGCCATCATTCCGCACACCTGGGATGTCACGAACCTGCAGGCGCGAAGGGCGGGCGATGAAGTCAACCTCGAGGCCGATGCCATCGGCAAGTATGTTCTCGCCCACATGCAGCGGATGTTTCCCGCGGGCACCATCGACGAGAAGCTGCTCAGGAACGCCGGGTGGAAGTAGCCGACGCACCCTTCAATCCCTGCGCTAGCAGGCCGCTGAAAAAGTCGAAATGCCGACTTTTTCAGCGGAAGGCAAAGGCCAAAGTGCCGGGCAAAGCCCGTCACTTTGCCGGCCCGTGCGGTCACGCGGGCCGGGCAGACTGCCGAAAAGGACTTTTTCAGCAGTCTGCTAGAGCACCCGCCAGGGGGCGGAGTAGACGTTGAGTTGGCCGCCGATGGATGTCGTGCAGATGCACAGGTACTGCTGATTGGCCAGCTCAATGGCGGCGTTGCTGGGCGGCGCGGCGGTAATGGCAAAACTGACCCCGGCCCGGGCCAGGCGCAGAGTTATCTGCTTGGTCAGGCCGAAGTTGGCGAGCGCGATGCGGTTTTCAGGCTTGACGCCGCTGGCCACGAGTTCGCCCAGGGCGCGATAGAGCGCGTTGACGCGATGAAAGCCTTCGCCATAGCTCAGGATTTCGTCGGGTTGCGCAAATGCCGCGAGGTAGCACATCTTCTCGCTGCTCTTCAGGCTGAGGAACAGCTTCTTGAAAGAGGCAGCAAGCTTCTGGATGGCTTCGGGCTTGAGGCTGAGCGTGGAGTCCACTTTGCGTGAGACTTCGGGCTCGGCCAGTCGTCCCCAGGGGCCGCTGAGCGCGCGTGCCGCCATGCGGCTTGCCGCTTCGGGCGCGACGGTGGCGCGGATGATGTGGTGCTTGAGGTCCGTCTCGATGGCCACGAACTCGCGCTCGCTCTCGAGCATGCCCTCGCCCACCAGAAAGCCGATGACCAGGCTCTTGACGCGGTGGGGGGCGCAGTAGAGCGAGGTTTCAAACTGGTCGTTGACGCTGAGCGTGAACTCCTGCTCGCTGGGCACATACTCGCTGAAGGCGGAACTGAGGCCTCCCTCGTCAAACTTGATGACCTCGACCTTGGCGAGTCCCGCCGTTGTTTCCGTGTTCACGCTTGGCTCCGGGATGGGGCGAAGTGCGCACAGCGCACTCTGCTTTATCGGACGAACACCCCCGCCACTTGAGCGCGGCCAAGAAAAGGGCGCGGCTATAGCCGCGCCCCTGTTGTTCAGGCTGTTGAACATTGAGCGCCGGATTACAGGCCCAGCACCTGCTTGCACTCTTCAATGGCCTTGGCGACGTGTTCGTTGCTGCGGGCCAGCAGGGCTTTCTCGGCGTCGTTGAGCTTGAGTTCGATGATCTTCTCAAGGCCATTCCTGCCGAGCACGCAGGGCACGCCCTGCCAGCTTCCCTTGAGGCCGTACTCTCCCTCGAGCAGCACGCAGGCCGGCAGGATGCGCCGCTGGTCCTTCACGATGCTCTCAACCATGGCCACGACGCTTGAACCCGGCGCGTAGTAGGCGCTGCCGGTCTTCAGCAGGTTCACGATCTCCGCGCCGCCGTTTTGCGTGCGCTTGTTGATCGCGTCGATCTTGTCCTGCGGCAGCAGGTCCGTGATCGGGATGCCGCTGACCGTCGTGTAGCGCGGCAGCGGCACCATGGTGTCGCCGTGGCCGCCCAGAACCATGGGCGAGATGTCCTTCACGCTGACGTTCAGGGCTTCGGCCACGAAGCTGGCCATGCGCGCGCTGTCCAGCACGCCCGCCATGCCCAGCACCCGGTTCTTGGGAAAGCCCGAGCGCTTGTGGGCCAGGAAGGTCATGACGTCCAGGGGGTTGGTCACCATGATGAGGATGGCGTTGGGCGCGTGCTCCTTCACGGCGTCAATCACGCCGTTGACGATGCCCGCGTTGGTCTTGAGCAGGTCGTCGCGGCTCATGCCCGGCTTGCGCGCAATGCCGCTCGTCACCACGACGACGTCGCTTCCCTTGACATCCTTGATCTCGTTGCTGCCCGTGATCTTCGCGTCAAAGCGCTCCACGGGTGAACTCTCGAACATGTCGAGCGCCTTGCCCTTGGGCATGTCCGGCACGATGTCAATCAGGGTGATGTCGCCGAGTTCCTTGTCGGCCATGCGCTGCGCCACGGTGGAACCCACAAAGCCGGCGCCAACGACGGAAAGTCTGGGACGCGAGAATGCCATGTTCAGAGCCCTCAATATCAAGTGACTGGATGCACGTTTGGAAGAATGCCCGGTGCCGCCAAGGCCCGCATCTCAAGCCCGTTGCGCGGCACCGGCGGCGCGCAGACGCTAGGCTGCGCCTTGAGGGCAGTCAAGGCCTTGCCGCTTCCTTTAAGCGGCTTCAAACGCTATAATTATTTTCCCGCAGCAGACTTTGAAATCGGACGAATCCGAAGTGCCTCGGACCCCAGGAGCCCTCATGCAACTGCCACCGCGCCTCAGACCTACCGAAGCTGCTACAATCCTTGAACCGCTGACTGTCGCTGCAAAGACCGCCAAGAAGAAGGCCGCCACGAAGAAGGTCACGGCCGTGAAGGTCAAGAAGGACGCCAAGACCGGCCTGACACTCATTGACGTTCGCATGCCCCAGGAAATCACCTCCGGCACCATCCCCGGTGCCCGGCAGATCCCCCTGGATAACATCCTCCAGACCGTGCCCAGCGAGATTCCTGATCCTGCCGCTCCCGTCGTGGTTTACTGCAAGAGCGGCATGCGCGGCGGCATGGCTCAGGGTGCGCTGCGCAAGCTGGGCTACACAAACGTTTCGAACATCGTCGGCGGTTTTGACGCCTGGCAGAAGGCCGGCCTGCCCGTCATGCAGTAACTCGGCAACTCAGCGCGGCGGGCGGCCCTGGCGGTCGCCCGCTGTTCAGGCACGTAGCAAGTTGTCGCGATTAGGGTTTCAGTTCACTTACATCTACGTAGACCGTCTGGGCGGAACTCCAGTCGGTCAACTCGACTTCACGCGAAACAACCATACCGCCCGATTCCAACGTAACTGCGACAACATACTGCCTGCAAGGCAACCCCTGGAGAACGTAAGTCTCTCCGTCGACAATCGGCGGTGGAACTACGACATAGCTGCTGAAGCGCTGACCCACTCCAACTCGATAACGTTGTCCAGACGACATCCCGGTCAGGATGAGTGTAATTTCGCCTTTTGCCCGGTGCAGAACCACATCTCCCAAGTCAGTATCTTCTCCTGATTTGATCTGCACAGAGACGCGGGAGAGCTCGAAACCCCACGCCTCCACGGACAACTCGATGTTCCCCGGTGGAAGCCCTGTCAAGTGGACGTTCCCTGTTTCATCGGAGACATTGCCTGCCCCAAGGCGCGGTTTCCCTTGACTGTAAGAAACTAACCTTGATCCAATTACGGCACAACCATTGGCTATTGGCTTCCCGCCCGGGTCTAGTATGCGGAGCTTCGCCCCCCCGGACGGTTTTAAGGCAACGACGATCTCGACCGTTTGTCCGGAGGGCACGGTAACCCATTCAGAACGCCCTGCAAGTGGTCCGGTGACGGAGACCCTGTAACTTTGGCCTGATCTCAGGCTGCCCGAATCCCAGCTTGACGTATACGCTTCACGCAAAGGGAAGGTGCTCGCAGCGCCAACCGCCGGCTCAAGAATTAGGGTGCAATCGCCTGGAACTTGTGTCTCGCCAAATGTGACGCGGAGCCCTCCTGCTTCGGGAGAGCGGAACGCCACCAATACGAGTTCCTGTCCCGAGACGATCTGTGCGGCATCAATACGGTGAATTGACTTGCTATAACCGGAACGCTTGCAGGCGAGAGTGAAAACGAGTGCCATCTCGGCGGGCACCTTCGGAATCTCGGCTGTCCCCTCTGTCGAAAGTGAAAAGCTCAGTGCAAAGCTGTAATTGCGGCTGACAGCAGCTTTGCCACGTGTCATTACCGCGTTAGCGGCCTCGCAGACTTCTCCCAATCCTGTAACCGGCACGCCGTCATCATACACGGCCCTGATTTTGACCGTCGCAGCCCTTTGGACCTTCAACTCAAGGGACTGGTCCATGGTGCAGATGGCCTCCACGGGCGCAGCGAACCAGTGATCGTCTATTACATCCACGCGGACACGAGAACCTTTTTCACAGGAAATGTCGCACGACCCGTCTGCTCGTGTTGTCCGAGTCTTGACAACATCACCCATTCGCTTCTCAAGCAGTGAAAGACGAAAGCTCACTGTGACGTCCGATATCGCGTCGCCGCGGGAGTTCCTGCAACGCACCACAATGTTAATGACTGCCCGGGATGGAAGCGGTGTAGATGTTGATTCCCGCTCCCCGGCGAGAGGTTGTTCGATACTCTGCTTCCTGGACAAATTGCCGCTGGGTTCGCTTTCGATTTCGGTCGCCCCACCGGATTGTTGGGATGAATCATCGACACGAGGCGTGGAGTATCGGTGTGTAAGCCATCCCACGCTCAACAGCAGCGCAAGGACACACGGGAGCACAACTCTTGCTTTGTGACGCATGCCGATGCCCCCCGCCGCTCCTATGGCAGCGTCCACGATCCAACCGGGAACCCGAAAGAGTCAAACACAAGGAGCGTGCCATTCCACCCCGGCGTTGCAGGATTGGTGTGGAAAATCGTGGTGGACAGGCTGGCGTTCTGTTCGCCATTGTTGTGGATGTACTGCTTGCCTCGCGCATACATATAAAAGACCAAAATGCTCCCGGTGTACGCTTGGGAGCAGTAGCAGTTGACTGTCAATGGATTATCTTGACTACCAGACCAGGCTGTGGGGATGTACTTGTGGTCCAAGTAGCCCCCCGTGGGATAAGTAATCGGCGTTGAACCACCTCCAACCGCTGCGTATGTACTTTGTGACGAACTACTAATGTTGTCGACTGCTGTTTGCATTTCAGTAAACGCGCTGAAATCCCCGCGAACTTCCGCAGTGCAGGTCGTTTCCGCACGAACATTTCCACCCGTTGATCTCTGACGCGACACGATTATCTTAGCGTTAATATCGCTGTGAAAGGCAGCATCGATAATCCACGTTGCGTTTGGGTCATCGATTGAGCCCTGAAAACGCTTATCGGCCCAAGTCGTCACCCAGTTATTGTAGGTGACCCCGCTTTGTGCATTTCCTAGACTTCCACTCCCCAGAACCCAGACGTAGCCGCTATGTCCAGTGATGCCTCCAACAGCAGGTGACAGCCAGCCACTCGACACAGTTCCGGATTGGCTTGCTGAAACCGAGGTAACAGCGACGAACATCAGAGCTAGAAATCCCAATGACTTGAAAATTTTAACCATAACCGCTCCTATATGCTATCATGAAGCAAAACTATAACCTAGTCTAGCGATTTTGAAGTGCGGCGTCAGATAGGAAATTGATACGTCGAACATCGTGGGTGGTTTTGACGCCTGGCAGAAGGCCGGCCTGCCCGTCATGCAGTAACTCGGCAACTCAGCGCGGCGGGCGGCCCTGGCGGTCGCCCGCTTTCATTTTCGCGCCGCCCAATCTATGCAGGGGTATGGCCGAAAGCGTCAGTGTCCTTTACTGCCCCGGGCTTGACGGCAATGCCAGAGAGATGGAGCCCGTGGTCGAGCTCTTGCCGGACCACGTCAGGGTTGAGCCCTTCTATTACCCCACCCTGCCCCGGGTTTCGTTTGAGGAACTCGCCCGGCTCATTGCCATTCGCCTTCAGGAGCGCCCCGGTGGCCGGCGCTTGCTGGCTGGTTGCTCCTTTGGCGGTGCCGTGGCCCAGATGGTTGCCCTGCTCCAGCCCGGCTGCCTCGACGGGCTGTTTCTCGTTGTCACGTTCAACCACGAGGCCGAGGCCTTCGCGTCGATGCTGGGTCGCGCGGCCGTGAAAGTGCTTCCCGATTTTGTGCTGCGCCCCGTTACGCGGGCGTTGGCGCGCTGGAAGCTCGCGGGGGGGCTGGACGAGGAGTCCAACGAGCGTTTTCTCAAGAGCATCACCAGCGTGGACCCCAGGCTTCTGGCCGCGCGCCTGGCGATGCTCAAGGGTTTCGATGTGCGGGCCAGGCTGGGGGAGATCAAGATTCCGGTGGATGTGGTCTACTCGAGTGACGATCCCATCAGTGCGAGTCCTGCCCAGCTTGAAGGGTGGAAACGGTTGCCCGAGGGGCGCGTCAGCGGGGTCAAAGGCGGGCACGTGGCCCAGCGCCAGGCGCCCGAGGACATCGCCCGCCTGCTCTTGGCCTGGATCGAACGGGTGACGGGGGCGAAATGAAAGCCATGCCCACCATCGCGGCCATCGACACGGGCGGCACCTTCACCGATGCCGTGCGCTTTGACGGCCGCAGCCTGACCCGCGCCAAGGTTCCCACCACGCCCGAAGACCCCAGCCGCGGCGTGGCACAGGCACTGGCGCAACTGGGCGGCGCCGACTTGCTCATTCACGGCACGACCACCGCCACCAATGCGCTGCTCGAGGGCAGGCTGGCCCCCGTCGTCTTCATCACCACGCGCGGCATGGGCGACGTGCTGGCCATCGGCCGCCAGAACCGCGACCCACGCGACCTTTATGCCCTGGCCCCGCGCCAGAGAAACGAATTGGTGCCCCGTTCGCATCGCCTGGAAGTGGGAGAGCGGCTGGGGCCGCAGGGCCAAGTTGAGCTTGCATTGACCGCCGGTGAAATCGAGGCCGCACGCCAGGCCGTGGCCGCGCTGAAGCCGCAGGCCGTGGCTGTCTGCCTGCTGCACTCTTATGCGAACCCTGCCCACGAGCGTGCGCTGGCCGACGGCTTGCGCGAGCTTGGCATCCCCGTCGTGCTCTCCAGCGAGCTTGCACCGGAGTTCCGCGAGTACGAGCGTTCGCTGGTTACGGCGGCCAACGCGGGCCTGATGCCGTTGTTGCGCAGCTACATTGACGCGCTGGAGCAGCGGGTTGCGCCCGCGCGCGTGGTGATCATGCACAGCGCCGGCGGCTGGCTGCCTGCCGCGCTTGCGTCACGTGAACCCGTGAAACTGGCGCTCAGCGGCCCGGCCGGCGGTATTGCCGGTGTTCGCGCAGCGCTGGATGCCGAGGGCTGCGACAGCGGCGTTGCCTTTGACGTGGGCGGTACCAGCACGGACGTTTCACTGGTGACGCGCGAGGCCCGCCTGCGCCCCGTCACGGAGATCGCAGGCCTGCCCCTGCGTACTCCCTCACTGGACATTCACACCATAGGCTCGGGCGGCGGCTCTTTGGCCTGGCTGGATGCAGCCGGTGCTCTACAGGTTGGGCCGCAGAGCGCAGGCGCCAAGCCCGGGCCGGCCTGCTATGGGCGCGGCGGCACCCGAGCGACCCTGACCGACGCGCTGGTAGTTCTGGGTCGTTTGCCCGGCTCGCTCAAGCTGGGCGGCGCCCTGGAGTTGAATCACGACCTGGCGCAGCGGGCCTGCGCTTCCCTGTTTGTCGGGCAAAAGGGCAAGGGCCCGCAGGCCCGCGCTACCGCTGCTGCCATGGTGCGTGTGGCCCTTGCCGGCATCGAGCGCGCCCTGCGCCGTGTAACCGTTGAGCGCGGCATTGACGCGCGCGGCCTGCCCCTTGTGCCCTTTGGCGGCGCGGGCGGGTTGATTGCCTGCGAGCTGGCCGAGTTGCTGGATATGAAGACGATTCTCGTGCCGCGGGACCCCGGCCTGCTGTGTGCCCTGGGCATGCTCCAGACTCCGGCCTCGCGCGACTTTGCGCGCACGCTGTTGCTCAACGGCGCCGACCGGCGCTGTCTGTCAAAGGCCTGGCGTGCAGCCCGCGAACTCCAGCAGCGCGGCAGGAGCGAATTGCACGCCAGCGGGCTGCGAGGGCCGTTCAAGAGCACGGCTTCCCTGGATGTCCGCTATCTGGGTCAGAGCTTTGAACTCAACGTTCCTTTGACCACTGACTGGCGCCGCCACTTCGATGCCGCGCACCTGCGCGAGTTCGGCGACGTGCACAGCGGTCGCGGCGCCGAGATTGTCAATGTGCGTGTATGCGTCTGGGCAGAGCAGCGACGGCTCATTTCCGCGCCGAAGCTGCCGCGTGCCCGGCCGCAAGCCAGGACGTGGCAGGGTGCGCCGGTGTTTGAGCGCGACGACTTGCCACTGGGCTTCAGGCTGAGAGGCCCCGCCATCGTGACCGAGTTGTCGAGCTGCCTGTGGCTGGCCGAAGGCTGGAAGCTGGAAGTGAAGAAGAGCGGCGCGTTGATGGTGACGCGGCAGGCAGGTCCGCGCCAAGGGTTGGGGTCAGTTTCGGGGTCGGGGTTGAATTGAGCCCGGGGACGTTATGGCAAACATTGCGCAAGCCGCGGAGATCAGCGTGTTTCATCACGCGCTGGTGGGGGCCGCGGAGGAAATGGGCGAGGTGCTCAAGCGCAGCGCGTTCTCGCCTAATATCAAAGAACGGCAGGACTACTCCTGCGCGCTGTTTGACGCCAATGGCCGCCTCCTGGCCCAGGCTGCCCATTTGCCGGTCCATCTGGGCAGCATGCCGGCAAGCGTGGAGGCTGTGGTGCATGCGCTTGGACAAAGGCTCAGGGCCGGCACCTGCGCGGTGGTGAATGATCCCTTCCGGGGAGGCACGCACCTGCCGGACATCACGCTCGTGGCGCCTGTATTCGCGGGCGGCCGTTTGCTGGGCTATGCCGCCAACCGGGCCCACCACGCCGATATCGGCGGCGGCGCGCCCGGCAGCATGTCACCTCAGACCGACCTGATCGCCGAAGGTCTGGTCATTCCGCCCATGCTGCTCGATGACGCAGCGCTCTCGCTGATTCTCGCCAACACGCGAACGCCCGAAGAGCGCCAAGGGGACCTGGCGGCCCAGCGCGCCGCCTGCGCCCGGGGAGTCTCCCGCCTTCAGGAGTTGCAGCGCCGCGAGGGCAAAGCCTTTGAGCGTCGCTGCAAGGGGCTGCTGGCCCACAGCCGCGCCCTGATGCTGCACTCGCTGGGGAAGCTGAAGCCGGGCGTCTATCGCGCCGATGACGTGATGGACGACGACGGCGCGGGCGCTGCGGACATTCGCATCCGGCTCAGGCTTCAGGTGGGGCGCAAGGGCGTGCGATTTGATTTCGCAGGCTCAAGACCGCAGGTGCGCGGCGGCATCAACGCCGTTCTCGCCGTAACGCAAAGTGCCTGCTACTACGCTGCGCTCTGTTTCTGTGATCCAGTGCCGCCCGTCAACGCCGGTTGCTTCGAATGCGTCAGCGTGATTGCCCCCAAGGGCAGCATCGTGAACGCGCGCAGACCCGCTGCGGTTGCCGGCGGCAACGTTGAGACGAGTCAACGCATCGTTGATGTCTGCCTGAGCGCGCTGTCGAAGGCGGCCGGGGGCAGAGGTTGCGCGCAAAGCCAGGGCACGATGAACAACGTGACCATTGGCGGCGGGGGCGAGAAACCGTTTACCTACTACGAGACCGTTGCAGGCGGCTGCGGCGCGACGCGAGAGCAGGCTGGGGCCAGCGCCACCCACTCGCACATGACCAACACGCTCAACACGCCCATCGAGGCGCTGGAGCACGCCTATCCGCTGCGCGTAGAGGAGTATTCGCTTCGGGCAGGGGCGCAGCATGGCGACCGCAGGGAGCGAGCCGAGGCGGACACACTGCCTTCGCACGGCAGGCCCCTGCAACCGGCGTGCGTTCTTGGCGGCGCGGGCGTGGTGCGCCGCATTCGCGCGCTGGTGCCGTGCGAGTTTGGCCTGCTCACGGAGCGCCGCAGGCACTCGCCGCGTGGGCTCAATGGCGCGCCCGACGGCGAGGTGGGACAGAATACACGGATTCGCGGGGGTAATAAGCAAAGCCTGCCGCCGAAATGCAGCGGCAGGCTTGAAGCGGGCGATGCCCTCGAAATCAGGACGCCAGGCGGCGGCAGCGCGTAAGCCGTGCCAGCAGGAGCGAGCCAAGGGCCAGCCACGCCAGCAGGCCTGCGGCCACGTGAGCTTCTTGGGTGGTGCAGCCGCCACCCCCGGAGTCAGATGAAGGGGCGGGGCTTCCGCCGCCGCCTCCGCCTCCACCGCCCGAGCCGCCGCCGCTGCCGGTTCCGCTCGTTCCGCCGCTGCCGGGGCCGGGGTTGGTGCTGCCGTTCTGGACGGTGCTGCCCGCCAATGCGCCCCATGCGCCGAAGTTGACGTCAACGTTTACGTTGCCCTGTCGGAAATCGACGGCCATGTTGTTCGTTGAAAGTGTGACTTGCGCGTACGTGGGCCCGCCAAAGCTGCCGCCGCTGCAGGTCAGCGTCCAGGTTGCCGGGTTGAGGTTCAGCCAGTACATGCCGGCGGAGTTGGTGGTGGCGTTGACGACCACCGAGCCGCCGCCATTGGCCGAAACGGTCACGCCGCTGAGGCCTTCGCCCAGGTCGTAGCGGCCGTTGGTGTTGGCGTCGTTGTACACAAAACCGCAGATGAAATAGACCGCGGTGTCGCGCACGCCCGTGTGGATGGCCCAATAAGCGCCGCTGCCGTCCGGCGGCGTGCTGGAACTGAAGGGGCTTTCAGGGCGGAATCCCTCGGCATAGCCCGTGCCGATCTCTCGGAACTGGCGATAGAAGTTGATCTCGCTCGACGATCCACCCCAGGCCAGCAGGTGATAGCGGTGGCCGGGCGGGCTCACGCCGGAATCAACAATCAGTGCGCGAATGGCGTTGGGCGCTGAGTAGCTGATGCCACCGCTGCTTGAAGTGAACTGACACGCCAGCGACTCAAGGTTGTTGGCCGCGCTCGGGAAGCTCGAAATCAGCGGGTATCCCGCGTTGCGCACCATGAGATTGGGCTGGTTTCCAGTGATCGCGCTGGTGTGGGCGAAGTAGCCGTTCTGCGCCATCTCAGTTGAATGAAAGCGCGACGACGTCACCAGCCGCTCGTTGAGCGCCAGGGGACTCGCCGGAGTGATGCCCGCCAGAATGCCGCCCAGTGAATTGGCCGTGTCGTAGGCCTGCGGATTGGCGCGGGCGCGGTTGATTTCGTAAATGGCCAGCGCCTCGGTGTTGCTGGGCGGGGTCTCGACGGACGACTGCGCAATCAACGGTGAAGCGAGAAGCACTGCCAGCAGGGCTATGCGCATGAGTTCTCCTGGGTGCCCAGCCGTTTTCTACGCGCAGCCATTGTAGCTTGCGCTCAGGCGCGAAGTTTCTTCATTTCGGCGATGATCGCGTCGCACTCCTCTTCCGTGTTGTAGAAGTGCGGGCTGACGCGGATGCCGCCTTTGGGGCGGTAGTCGATCACAAAGCCGCGCCGGATGAGCTCCTGCTCGGCCTTGTCAGCGCCGGGCCAGTCGATGCACACGGTGCCGCCGCGGCGCTTGGGGTCCAGCGGCGTGTTGACCTTGAAGCCGGCGGCCAGCGCCTGCTCGATCAGGCGCGAAGTCAGGCGCTGGCTCTTCTCGCGGATGTTCTCGACGCCCACCTGCTTGACGATCTCGTAGCCGGGCCGGCAGGAGTAAAGCGCGACCACGGGCGGTGTGCCGGTGCTGGCGCGCCACACGCCTTCGTGGGGCGTGAACTCCATTTCGAACTTGAAAGGCCGCGCGTGGGAAATCCAGCCCGTGAGCGCGGGGTCGTAGTCCTTGATCAGGTCAGGGCGGATGTAGAGATAGCACACGTTGGGCCCGCCGCAGACCCATTTGACGCTGCCGCCCACCACGTAATCGACGCCCATTTTGGTGACGTCAAAGGGCACGGTGCCGATGCTCTGGTAAACGTCGAGCAACACTTTGGCGCCGACTTTGTGGGCTTTCTCGATGATGGGCTGCACGTCCTGCAAGTAAGAGCTGCGGAAATAGACGTGGCTGATGGGAACGAGCGCGGTTTTCTCGGTGATGGCGTCGCAGATCTTCTGCACGTCCACGCCGATGCCGTCGTCGCTCTCAACCATCGTGATCCTGGCGCCATAGCGCGCCCACTCCTG
>JABARW010000088.1 GCA_019186845.1 Planctomycetota bacterium
GGGCTGAAAGAGGGCACTCAACCCGTGACCCAGGGCGGCGAGTCCACCAAATCGGGCAGCGGCAAGAAGTCCGGCGGATCGGGGGGCGACAAGTCACTCTCCGGCATCTCCTCGCTGTCACGCGGCGTCGAGCTGGGCGAGTTTGGCGAAATTCAGCAGTCGATGGAAAAGGTGCTGGAGGTCAGGCCGTTGACCGTTCAGACGCCTCGATACATTGCCACTCCGCTCTACCTCCGTGCCTTCACACACGCAGCCTTTGACGGAGAACGTTGGAACTCTTCGCCTTCCTCGACCAGCGGCACGCTGCTGGGCGAGCCCCAGCGCGGAAAGAGGCGGTTGCCGGGCGCGCGCAGTCTGAGCGAGGGTTTCCGGCTGGCGGGCTACAAGGTCAACGTCCTGCGCGGAGGCTTGGGCGAGCTGGGAGAGTTGCCCCTGACCGCGGAACCCGTGGCGCTGACCGATTTCGATGCGGAGGCAATCTGGACGCCGGAGGCGGGCATTCTGAGGGCTCCCGGCGTGAAGCTCAGTTCCAGCTACGGATTTGAGAGCGTCGAGTTCATCATGGATTATGGCGATCTTGAATCAAGGCTGGCGGGCAAGGCACCGCCGCGCGCCCCGCCTGAGAACGGCACACCGGTGCAGGGTATGCCCGAGCGAGCCTATTGGCTGCTGCCCAAGAGTCTGGCCGACAAGCTCAACTCGCTGCCGGTGGTGGCGGAGGTTCGCCATCGCGCCGCCAGACGCGTCAGCGATGGCAATCCTGCGTTCAGCTCGGTGGCAGCAGCCCGCTGGCTGGTGCGCTATTTCGCAGAGGCCAAAGTGCAGCGCACCGGCGAAAACCTGTTCAGCTACTCGCTGCAGCGCCGTCCCCGCCCCGGGGCGGACTGCATTTATCGCTTCCTCACGACGGAAACTTACGGCCACTGCGAGTATTTTGCGTCGGCCATGTGCGCCGTGTTGCGCGCCTCGGGTGTGCCATGCCGCCTCGCCATCGGGTTTCACGCCACCACTTACAACGAAGAGCGCGGAGTCTTTGAGGTCTACGGCTCCAATGCCCATGCGTGGGTCGAGGTCTTTGTGCAGGGCTATGGCTGGATCACCTTTGACCCAACCCCTCCCGACAACTCGGCCGGCGACCCCGAGCCATCGCCCGAACCGGAGCCCACCGTGGATCCTGGCCCACAGCCCGCCCCGGCCGCCCCGGCCACGGACTCGCAGACGCCAACCGGCGGCCAGACGAGGGATCCCCTCATTGAGTACGGCAACGAGGCGCGTGAGCAAATGGCCAGGAACATTGAGGAGGGCTTCGATCGCGGCGTGGAGCAGTTGCGCGAGGCCCTGGCTGCGGCGACGGACTGGATGCCCGACTTCCTGCCCGAATCTCCCTGGGCACGGACGGCGATGGTGCTGGTGCCCCTGTCCGTCCTGGTGGTGGGGGTGTTTTGGCGTCAGCGCGGGCGGCGCAAGCTCAAGAAGCGCGTGCTGAATGAGATGGGCGCGGACTCCGGCTTGCGCGGCATGAACCGCCGCCAGCAGGGGCTCTATGTAAGACTGCTGCTGGCGCTGGCGCGCGCCGGCTTTCACAAGAGGCCCTTTGAGACACCCCGCGAGTTTGCCTGGCGCGTGGTCCGTCGTGGCGGCCGGACCTTCGAAGCCGTGCATGAACTGACTGAACAGTTCTACCGGTTGCGCTACGGGCCGCCGTCGGATCACGCGGAAGCCGAGGATGGTTTCAAGCGCCTGCTTGGCGCCTTCGAATCGCAGTTGCGCCGCGCGCCGATTTCCGGACGGGCGGCCGGCCCTGCTGGAGAGCAAAGCGTCGCCTGAAGTAAAACCAGTCGAACATCAACAGGGCCAGCGCCGCCAGTGCCAGCCAGGGCCGCAGGTCGTAGTCGGCCTGGTCTCCGTCATTGGGGTTGGCGGCGGTTAGAAATTCCCGGGCGGCGGCTGCGTCCCAGGTGGCGTCACTGACGGCGGCCGTGTTGCTTTCGCCGGGATCAAGCAGGCTGATGCCCAGCAGCGGCTCGGCTGTTTCGCGCAGGCCCTGAAAGTGCAGCACCCCAACTCGGTCGGCGGCCAGAACGTCTCCGGGCAAGGAAGTTTGCCAGCTTTCCTGCGCGCCCGCGCGCCGGTAACTGAACTCGCTGCGCCCATCGAGTTTGCGCACCTCCAGGGTGTCAACGGTTCGCACAGCACCGCGGGGCAGAGGCTCCAGCAGGCCGCGCACATGCTCGAACCAGTTGCTCCAGAAAATGACGAAGGCGTACTTGCTGCGAAAGTTGTTGGCTTCGTGGTCGAGGTCAAAGCCGACAATCAGGTCGGACAGGGCCTCGTTGTCGCGTGCCAAGAGGCAGATGGAAACACCGGTGCCAGCCTCCAGCACTGGCTGAAAGAAGCCGGCACTCTGGATGTCGCTCACGGCGCCCAATCTCAGGTCAGGAACGCCCGCTCCGCGCCACAGGAAGCTGCGCGCCGGCCTGGCCGCGAACTCCGAGGCATCGCTCACGGCTGAAAACTGGACTCCCGGGGCCTTGGACTGGGGGCCGAGATAGGCCGCCGGCAGGCGCGTGCGACGGGCCGATGTGCCGTCCGAGAAGATGAAGGCGGTGGTGGACTCGTCGGCGCTGGCGGCATCCACCACCGCGACGAACTCCAGCGCTGACAACAGAGTTCCCAGCGAGCGCGGCATGGGGCCGGCGCAGGCTACTGCCAGACTCCGTGGAGGCGCATATCGCAGATAGGCCTGGCTGTCGAGGGCCAGTGCATCCTCGGACTCGATACGGGCGCGATAGAGCCCCGGCTGGCTTACCCTGAAGCTCACAGGCGTGCGCGGCCCGCGCGCGAGGGTCAGTTCGCGCACGTCCGCGACTTCAACCTGGGGCTGATCCTCACCGGCCGTCAGACGTTCGAGCTTCACCGATACCAGGCTTCGCTCGTCTCCAAAGAGTTCAAGGCCAAAAAAGAGGTCGGCCTGGCCTTTGCCTGCGTCGTGAACGTCGGCGGCCACGAGGCCGACGTTCACGGCGGCGGGCCCTGCGGGAACGAACAGGTAATCAGCGGTCACAGAGCCGGGGCGGTGGTCAGAGATCAAGGCGATGCGCTGGGCGCGCTTGGCCTCGAAGTGAGGGCGCAGTGCCAGCAGCAAGGCTTCGTCTCCGGCGCCCATGTCCGTGGCTTCTATGCGGCCCAGGGCGGCCTTGGCCAGCGAGGGTTCACAGTCGGCGGGGGCTGCCAGCAACAGCGATCCGTTCCATGTCATCAAGGTGATCGGGCTATCGCCTGCGGCATCAATGACCTCGCGCGCACGAGCCAGGGCCAGATCGAGACGGGAGCCGTCGAGTGTTCGAGTCTGCATGCTGGCCGTCGTGTCAATGATCAACACCAGCGGCAAGCCGCGCTTGCGCGCATCGGGGATTCTCAGGCCGCTGAGCGCGAGCACAAGGCAGGCCAGCAGCAGCAGGTTCAGCAGCAGGGACAGCGACTTCTGCAGCTTTGAAATGGGCGACGTGGCGATATTGAGTTGTGCCGCGCCCGCCCAGAGCAGCGTGCTGGAAACGCGGCGCACCACTGGCTTGTGCCGCAGCATGAACAACAGCACGACGGGACCCGCGAGGAGGCCAAGCCAGAGAAAGCCGGGATTGGAGAACCAGTGCAACATGCCAGACCCGATGTGTTAGCTGTTCTTGCGCAGGGGTGGCAATGCCATTTCGCGATTTGGTCAAACCGGCCCGCAAATGAAACGAGCGGCGGGAGACCCCGCCGCTCGCCCCGTGTGGCTGGCTGCTAGCGTCTCAGGCTCATGACGATGACCGTGCCGCCCTTGGGATGGGGACGCATGGCGAGGTCTGGCATGATCTGCGCGGCCAGCGGGAAGTAAGGACGCGGATCGCCCTGCAGCGTCGGCCCGTTGACGATGAACTTGATCTGCAGATTGCGGCGAGCCGGCAGGAACGCGACAGCAAAGGACTCATAGATGCGCCCCTGATAGCAGTTCTGGAGCACGCCCATCAGCACCTGTTCCAACGCCTGGCGGGCCTGGTTGAGGTCCTGGTCGTTGTAGCCGGAACGGCGCATCATGGCGCCGAGATAGTGATAGAAGCCGTCCTTGCACTCAGGCGTAAACGCGAGCGTGAGCTGGCTGGTGGCCGGAGCCAGTTCCACGCCGTGCTGCGGATCGACCACAAAGGCGGTAGTGCAACTCGGGCACTTGTAACGGCCCGTCTGGCTGACTTTGAATGATGCGCCGCAGTTGGGGCAGCTGACAACCTGCGGGTTCTCGCGCGACGGAGGAACCCAGCCGGGTGGCGGGCCGTAAGTGGGTTGGCGGAACTGGCCAGTCGCGGGGCGCTGAGGTGCGTACTGCGGCTGGGCAGGCTGCTGGGGCGCATACTGCGGCTGCGGTGCCGCCGGGCGCCCGGGCTGCTGGAACTGTCCCGTTGGCTGACGCTGAGCCGGAGCGGGTTGGCCCCAGCCGGGCTGGGCCGCCGGCTGCTTTGCCACAGTGCTGGTCTGGCGCGGTGCGGCAGGCTGCTGAGGCGCGCGCTGCGGCGCCGCGGGCTGCGGTGCCTGGGGCTGGGGCGCACGCTGCGGGGCCGGTGCCTCGGCCGCTCCGCCGCCGCGGGATGCAAGGAAGCCAACCGCCTCGTCTTCGTTTGTGAAAATGCGGAAGAAGGAATTGAGGCCAAGCATGTCAAAGACGACCTTGACCTTGGGGTGCACCCGGATCAGGGCAAGCCCGCCGCCAACTTTCTCGAGGTTGTCAGCCGTGGCTACCAGGCTGCCCAGGCCCGTCGAGTTGACGTACTTGATGCCCTGCATGTCGAGGACGAAGTTGCAGTAGCCGTCTTCCTGGAGTTGCTTGAGCTGAGTCTCAAAGGAGATGACGGTCGTGGCGTCAATGGCGCCTTCAACGACTACGCGGGCGGTATTGGCCAGTGCATCGATGGGCGTGATGTCAAAGCGCAGGTCGGTCAAGTCCCCTCCTCCGACAAGTCGAGACGCTGCAAAGGCCAAAACCCCCAACGACAGGCCTTCGCATGAAGTATGTTAGTTTCCAGTGCAGAGTAGAACTAATGGTCGATTGGTGATACAACAGCATCGTTCTAGCGTCAAGCGCAAACACAGGTTAGGGAGACTTGTTGTCGCGCGTGGCCGTTTGATTTTCTTGAGCTATTGCTTTTTGCAATTAGCATCCGCCGAATCGGGTGGTTTGCTGAACTTGTTTCACCCTTTACTTCGTTAGTCCGATCGAAAAGACAGGCTCCAATGGCTCTTGCTCCCCGCCGACCAGACGGAAGTCAGCCCAACCCCAAGCCCGGCCAGAAGTCCGGTCCGCAGCCCAAGGCTCCGGCTGCGCCGCCGCGCAAGGTGGACATCCCGGGCGAGGAGGGAGCCACGCCTCCGGCCGCATCGGCGGCCCCCGCGCCCAAGCGCCCGCCTACGGGAGAAAACAAGGCCCCCGCCCCGCGCCGTGACGCGATGATGTCCATGGACCCTCCCCGGCGCGGCCCCAAGCTGGCGCCCGGCGCCCGCATGGACGCAATCGGTGTTCGGATGAACAAGGGGCCGACCTTCAGCCAGACCCGCCTGATCAAGGGCAAGGACGACAAACAGGACCTTTTCGGCCGCAAGAAGACGGAAGAACTGGCTAAGCGCCAGGCCATGGAGCCGCCGCCCAAGCCTGCTTCCTCGGAGGGTTATGACCCTGCGGCCCACATGGCGCGAAAGAAGCACACCGTGCGCGTGCCCAAGCCCGGCGGTGGCGTCATGGGCGCCGATAACGCAGCATTGGACCGCTTGAACGAGTCCGGCCGTCGTCCCGCCGTGGCATCTACGGGCGGGCAGCCTATGCCGCCGGTTTCGTCGCTGGCCAAGGGTAATGTGGCGGCCAAGAAGCCTGATGCTCCTCCGCCACCGCCTGCGGTTCGCACTAGCACGCTCGCGGGAGTGAGTGCCGAGGAACTGCTAGGTGAAGAGGGCAAGGCGCTGATGGAACAGGTCAAGCGCCGCGAGGCAGCCCGCCCGCAGGACACCGACACGCGAAAGGTCCGGCAGGCTGGCCTCTACTCCGGGGCCCAGGCCCCCGTGCCGCCCGTGGCTCCGGTCTCGCGCGCGCCCGTGGCACCCATTCCTGTGGCCCCCGTGCCGCCGGTTCCCTTGGGGCCGGTTTCGCCCATTCCCGTGTCTCCAATCCCGGTTCATCCCCAGGCCTACACTCCTCCGACGGCCCCCCCGCGGCCGGTGCAGCCTTCGGCCGAGTTGGCTCCCCGCGCTCAGGATTCAAGCCGCCTGGCCTTCTCTGAGGGCGGCGACGACTCGCCGCCCTCCGATGACTTGGGCTACGAGAAACCCGTGGATTTCGGGGGCGACGCGGCGTCAGGTGTGGCCACGGAGTCGGGTGAAGTCGTTTATGAGGAAGAGGAAGTCAGCGACGCCGACCTGCAGGACGAGGCAGGCGAGGCGCGCGAATCGGCGGCCCACGAGGAGATGGAACAGAAGGTGGGTTACCTGCTGTGGCTGCAGGGTGTGATCACGGTGGAGGAAGTCGAGGACGCGATCAGGGCAGCGGATCCCAGCGAGGCGCGCCAGGAGATCATGGACCTGCTGAACAACTCGGGCTTCACGGGGCAGCAGTCGCTTTACCGTTTTCTGGCCCGGCACGAAAGCCTGGCCCCTGTTGATCTCAATACCACGACGCCCTCAGACGCCGCGCTGGCGACTCTGCGGCCTGCCGTGGCCCGTGCCTATCGCGTGGTACCCGTGGCTGTTCTGGGCAAGATTCTGCTGGTGGCGGCAGCGATGCCCTTTGACCCAGAGCGCCTGCTTGAGCTTCGCAGTCTGACGGGCCGCAAGGTCAAAGTGTTCGTGACCAGCCCTGAAGACATCGACGCGGCCCTGCGCAAGTTTTACCCCGGTGGGCCGCGCGGCAAGTCCGATCGGCAGCCGGCTGTTGAAACGTCAACAGGCGAGGTGCCCAAGCCCGCGGCACCCGGCGAAAAACTGGCGGAGGGATACGATCCCACGGTCAGCGGTGAGGATTCCGGGCTTTACGTGGCGCAGGCCCCGGCCACAACGGGGCCCGAGGGCGTGGCCATGGAAAGCGCGGACGAGGTTTCGGGCGAGTCCGCGGGCGGGGCTGCTGGCGGCGCAACGGAAAGTGCGGAAGGTGCGCGCGGCAGCGAAGTGGCCGGCGCAGACGATCTCGACGAGAGCGTGTTGGGCGGCGGCGCTGACCCCTTGGGAGACGACGAGCTCAAGCTGGGGGAAGACTCTGCCAAATCAGCGGACTCCAAGAGCAAGGAGAAGGACAAACCCCGGATCGAAACGGGGCCCGAGGACCTGGACCCCTTTGGGGACTAACCCGACCCCCCTGGTCGTTGTTTCTTGGTGGGGCCGTGATTGACCTTCCCTGGCGCATTCTGATTGTGGCGCGAAGGGCAGGCAGCCGTAACGCAGGAAAGCCGAGGCATGCCCAAGGACGATCGCAGCAACGATTATTTCAAGCACCTGGAGCAGCCGGCGTCGCCGCCCACCCAGCGGCGCTTGAAGTCTCCCAATGAAGCCCCGGGCCCCGTGGCCCCGGCCCAGCCTCGCACCAAGCAGCCTACGGCTCGCACCGATAACTCAAGGGGACCTGGCCTGAGCCCCGGAATGCCGGTGCTCGAGCGCCCCGTGACGGGTGAGAACCCCGCCTTGAGGCCCCGCAGCGGCGTGATGCTGACGCCTCAGGGAATCCAGCGCGTCGATGAGGAATCGCCCCCGCAGCCGGCCGTCGAGGCTGAAGAGCTCCAGCCTCCAGTTCACGATGAAGCTCCGGTGCCCCATGCCAAGGTTTCCGTCGAGGAAGGCGAAGTGGGTTGGGAGGAGTACGCAGCAACGGATTTTCCCGCACTGCCCAGCGAAGATCTCGGCGTAAAGACCAAAGTGACCGACAGCGGCCGTGTTGTCCCCGTTGCATTGCGGGCTGACCTGACGGATGAAGCGCTCAAGGGCAAGTCCGTCGGCGCCAAGGCCGGCCGTGCGCCCAGGCCGGCCAAAGCCGCGGAGAAGAAGAAAGACGCTCCGCGCTCCTGGATGGGGCGCATGAGCGACTCCGTCAGGCGCGGACTGTTTGGCCGCATCAAGGACGAGGACGCGAAAATTGATGAGTGGACCGAGGGTCAGCTCGACGAAGAGACCAAGGGATTTGCTCCCTCGGGAAGCCTCAAGAACGCGAAGTCCAAACGAAAGGCCTCTCCCGCACGCATTGTGCGCGGGTTCGTCGTCGAGGTGTTCAAGCTGATTCTTCTCGTGCTGCTGTTGAGGGCTTATGTGCTGCAGGTCAGCGAGGTTAATGGCCCGAGCATGGACCCGACACTCAGCGGCGGCGACGGCAAGGGCGCGGCGGCGGACCGGCTGGTGGTCGAGCGCGTGACTGCCCATCTGGCCAACATCGACGAGAAGTACACCAATTGGCTGCCGGAGTTCCTCCATCCGCGCTTTCGCCGCGGCGACATCATTGTCGTGCGCAGCCCCGAGAATCCGGGAAGCGAACTGGTCAAACGCCTGATCGCCCTGCCCGGAGACGTGATCAAGTTTGACAAGGACAAGTTGTTCCTGAAGTACGGGGGCCAGGGTGAGTGGCAGGAGGTGGATGAGAGTTACCTCGACCCTGAACTCGTGTCTCAAGACGGCAAGATGCGCCTTTCGTACGAGGCGGGATCTCTTCCCGATGTGCTCGCAGATGGAAAAGAGGTCACGGTGCCGGACAAGCGCATCTTCGTGATGGGCGACAACCGCCGCCACAGCAACGACAGCCGCCGCTGGCTCGAGATCGAAGTGGGCAAGTCGGAAACCAGCTACGCGGGCGCCAATCAACGCCTGCCGGGCCACAACCTGCTATGGTTGCACATGAGCAGTATTGAGGGGCGTGTCGTCCTTCGCATCTACCCCTTCGACCGCATCTGGCCCCCGGTCAAGTAGGCGTCCTAGTTTCCGATGGCCGCGCGCACCACCGCCAGAGTGCTCTCCAGCAGCGCTTTGGCTTCGGACTCATAGGTGTCTGCGAGCTTGCCAAAGCGTGCCTTGAAGTCCCCATCGTCGATGCCCGGCAGGTTGATGCGCATATTGAGCACGGCGGCGTTGATGCCGGCGAAGAGTGACAGCGCGCCCACCCCGCAATCTGAAATTGCATGCTTGTTGCCAATCCTGGCAATGGCCGCGACGTGCTTGAGAGCTTCAAGGCAGAGCCGGGCCGTCTTTTCAGGCGATTCCGTCGCACCCTTGAGCGCTGCCTGCATGGCAAGCTTCCGCTCTGCCTTCTGGATGTCCGTTTCCTTGGGCATCGCGCCCGCCTTGCCGAAGGCATCGAAGGCCTGGGCATCTTCGATGAAGAGCTGAAGCACGCGCGGGCGCAGATCCTCCAAGGCCTTCAGGTCCGCCTTGACCTGCACCTGCACCTCGGCGTACTTCTTCTTGCCCACCGTCAGGTTGGCCACCATTTCTCCCAGCGCGCAACCCGTGGCCCCCAGCACGGCCGCGGCGGCGCCGCCGCCCGGAGTCGGCGCGGCAGAGGCCAGGTCATCGAGAAAGCTTCCGACTTCCTTGAGATAGGAAAAACGCGCCGGTGGCTCCGGCGAAAAGTCCGAGAGTTTGAGTTCGATGATCTGCTCCTGCGGTGCGAATTCCTGAAGTTTGAGGGTTTCCATCGCGAACTGGTTGAGCCAGACCTGACTGGCGTTGTCCGGTCCGCGCAGCTTCTTCATTTCCATGGTCTGGCGCGCACAAAGTTCAAGGGCTTCCTGTGGCACCAGGCCGATGATTTCGCTTTCGCGGATTTCGACGCCTTCAGCGGCGGCCAGTTCTGCGATGCGGGCGTAGGCCTGCGCGGGCGACGTCTGGCGGTAATCCACCAGGTTCATGCTGACCTGGACGCAGCCCTTGTCCTTGAGTTCAAGGCCCAGGGCCCTGACAGCAGGCATTCCGCCGTCCTTTTCGCGGATGGCCTTTGCAATGCGCTTGGCCAGCTTGAGGTCCTGCGACTGCAGATTCACGTTGTAGGCGATGAGGAAGAAGCGCGCACCCACGGCGGTGGCGCCCGCCGTCGGGTGGATGCGGCGGGGGCCAAAATCGGGATCCTTGGCTGAATCGACACCAATTTTCTCGCGCAGGCCCTCGAACTCGCCCTCGCGTACGTTCGACAGGATCTTCCGCTCCTCGCGCGAGGCCGCTTCACCGTAGAGATAGACGGGAATCTCGAGTTCATCGCCGATGCGGCGGGCGCAGCGACGCGCCAGTTCAACGCAACCGGCCATGTCGATGCCCTCGATGGGGACAAAGGGAATGACGTCGGCCGCGCCCATGCGGGGGTGCTCCCCCTGGTGCTGGCGCAGGTCGATGAGTTCCATGGCCCTGCGTGCGCAACTGACGGCGGCCTCCACCACAGCGTCGGGTTCGCCGGCAAACGTGATCACACAGCGGTTGTGGTCGGCGTCCCGCTCAGCACCCAGCAGGCGCACGCCGGGGGTCTGGCGCGCGCAGTCGGCGATGGCATCCACGACTTCCTGGCGCCGGCCCTCACTGAAGTTCGGCACGCATTCAACGGTTGGCATGGCTCGTTCCCCGTGGCAAGGCACGAAGTATGGCCCCTGTCCCGGGGCACATTCAAGTCCCTTTGCAAGATGCCGCAATGACGTAAACTGTTGGCCTGTCACTGCCTTGGATTTCTGACAGACCCGGGGGACCACCGCTTGATACCGCAACGCTGGCAGGAGTTTCTCAACGAGCAGCGCCGGCAGCGCACCGAGCAGAATCTGGCTCGCAAGATACGCATTCTGCGCCACCAGCCGGCGGGCCGGGTGCTTCTGGGCTCGCAGGAACTTGTCAATTTCTCCAGCAACGACTACCTCGGGCTGGCCAGCGACTTGCGCATTGCCGAGGCTGCGGCCCGCGCCGCCGGCCGTTATGGCTGGGGAGCGGGCGGCTCGCGCCTTGTGACCGGTACCTCCGTTGTACACCACGAACTCGAGGGCGTGGTCGCCAAGTTCCGCGGCACTGAAGCGGCGCTGGTGTTTGGCTCGGGGTATCATGCCAACCTTGGCCTCGTGTCAGCCCTGGCAGGCGCGGGAGACACACTGTTCTCCGACGCGCTGAACCACGCTTCGATCATTGCGGCCTGCAGGCTCTCCGGTGGCGACGTCCGGGTGTACAAGCACCGTGACTATGACGAACTCGAACGTTTGCTCTCCGGTTCTTCGGCCAAGGGCAAGCGTCTGATCATCACCGACAGCCTCTTCTCCATCGAAGGTGACTCCATTGACTGCGCGCGGCTTCTGAAGCTGAGCGAGCGGTTTGAGGCCCTCCTCGTGCTGGACGACGCTCACGCTAACGCGGTGCTGGGCAAGCGCGGCCGAGGCGTGGCCGAAGTCCAGAATGTGTCGGCACGCATCGATCTTGTGACGGCCTCCTTTTCCAAGGCCCTTGGCAGTTTTGGCGGGTTCGTGGCCTGCTCGAGGGAGGTCAGGGACTTCCTGGTCAACTCCTCGCGGCCCTTCATTTTTTCGTCCGCGATGCCCATTACGCTCGCGGCCGCGAACATTGAGGCGCTGCGCATTGTCGCGGCAGAAGGCGAGAACCTGCGCCAGAAACTGGCCGGGCTGGTGCGTACTCTGCGCACCAAGCTTCAGGCCGCCGGTTTTGAGGCCAAGGGAGAGCACCAGATTATTCCCATCGTCGTGGGCGATGAACAGAAAGCTCTGGCCTATTCGGAAGCCCTCGAAAACCAGGGCATGATGGTACACTCCATGCGCTTTCCCACCGTGCCCCGGGGCCAGGCCATGTTGCGCGTTTCCGTCAGTGCCGCCCACACTGACGACGACATCTACCGGCTGGTCAATGCCTTCAAGATCGCGCGCGACAAGGTCACCGGCAAGGGCACGGGCAAGGTGGCCCGGCGCGAGGCCAAACGGCCGGACGAAACCATCGAAGTGCTGGACGACTCCACCATGACCGGCCTGAACTTCAGTGAAGTGCAGGCCTTGATGGCCGAGGCCATGTCCGTGGAAGCGGGTGGCGACGAGCCCACCGACCTCGCGCCCAAGCCCGCCGCGCCCGCCGAGGCGCCGGAACTGGCGCCGTCGGGCACGGCGACGATTGTAAAGCCGGAGTCAGAGGCGCAAGCTGACGCGACGACCAGCGCTGAAACGCTGCACCCGGAACTGGCCGTGGAACCCGAGTTACCCAAGGAAGATCCGCCTCTTGCGTCCGACGGTGACGCCAAAACGGTGCGCCGTACGCAGCGCGTAAAGAAGGGCCAGACACGCATCCACAAGAAGGTGTGAGCTGCCCGTTTTCTTGCACCTCCCTTATTGTCGCGCCTTGAGCTTGACCCTGCCGCGTCCTATGCGACTCTTTAAGCGGTCCAGGCCGGGCCCGAGCGACTGGAGGCAGCCATGTGGATGCGTGCGTCCCTGACGATGATGGCGGTTCTGATGCTGGCTGCGCCAGGCAGCCTTTCCATGCGAGCCCAGGATGCGCCCAAGGGCGAGGCCGCCCGCGAGCTGGACTCCTATGAGGCCGTCTTCGAGGAGTTCGGAAAGCGGTACGAGGTCCAGCAGACCAAGCTGGACCGGCTGGCCAAGGACGAAAACGCCTCGCCCCAGGAGCGCCAGGCCGTCTTCGATGAAATCCGCAAGATTGACATCGAGTACGTGGCGGCGTTGCAGCGCTACATACAGCGCTTCCCCAATGCCAAAGACCTCGAGCCGGCGCGCTATGAAATCGTGATCACGCTTTCTCGGCACGAAGACCGCCTCAGCGACGCCGTGCGCGCTGCTGACGACTACCTCAAGGAACATGCCGGCAGCGAGCGAGCCAAGGATGTTCAGTTCGCGCGCGCGCAAAGTCTCACACGCACGCCTGGCCGTGAAGAAGAGGCGCTCAAGGCGCTGGACTCCTTCATTGGCGCCTGGCCCGGCGCCGAAGAATCGGACTTCGCGCGAACGATGCGCGTGCGCGTGCTGTTGTTCATGGATCGCACCCAGGAAGCAGAGGAAGCCCTGCGCCAGATGCTGAAACTGGACAAGGTGAAGAAAAGCGCCGAAGCCCAGCAGTTCATTGACCGCCAGTTGGACGACATGGACTGGATTGGCCGTGAGTTGCCCAAATTCACGCTCAGCACTCTGGATAACAAGGCCCTTTCCAACGAAGACATCAAGGGCAAGCCCATGCTCATCTTCATCTGGGATTCCAACAGCAGCGTGTGCCTGGAGGAGTTGGGTTTCGTAAAGGCCGCCTGGGACAAGTACAAGGATCTCGGCCTGAACATCCTGGGCATCAGCGTCAACGAGAGCCGCCCCGCGCTGGAGCAGTATCTCAAGCGCGCGCCCACGGGCTTTGCCAATACCTGGATGGACCGCGCGGCGGAGGGCACGCTGATCAAGCGCCTGGACGTCACCGCCATTCCTTTCAACGTGCTGGTAGATTCTCAGGGCCGCGTGTACCGTTACGATGTGCGCAGCGATGAACTGATGCGCTATGTGACGCGCATGATCGAGCGAGGCAAATAGCCCGGCGCATGACGACACTCGCCAGCAAACCTCTGAAGTGCCCGGTGTGCTCGCGCCAGTTCGAGTCCCAGTTGGTGTTGAGCTATTCCGTGGCGGAGAAAGACAGCGACTTCTGCCCGCGCTACCTTGGGGCCAATCCCCTGCCCAGCTTTCTGCACGTCTGCCCCGGCTGCGGCTTTGTGGGCTACGAGGCCGATTACCGCGCAGTCTATGGGCCGGAGCGCATCGAAAGTATCAAGCGGGTTCTGGCCGGATTGACCTGGAGTGAAGGTCAGAAGTTGAGCGGCCCTGAGCGCTATCGTCGCGCGGCTCTCATCGGCATGTACTCCGGCAAGAAGAGCGCGCAGATCGCCGACCTCTATCTGCAGGCCACCTGGTGTTCGCGTATGGACGGCGAACCCGAAGAAGAAGAAACGGGCGCGCGCAAAAAGGCCGTGAAGTACTTCGAACTGGCCCTGGCTGCGGAAGAGTTCAGCGAGGCCGACACACCCGTAGTGCATTATCTGCTCGGCGAACTCTACCGCAGGCTCGGCGAAGCGGCCAAGGCTCGCGAACACTTCCAGCGCCTGGATCAGTTTGAGCAGGTCGATGCCTGGCTGCTGGAGTGGCGCAACAAGCAGGCCAGGCTGTGTTAGTCGCTTTGCGCCGCGGGCGGCTCAGTTCGCTGTCGGGTCGTCGTCGATTTTGATGCGCTTGCCGCGCTGGGGTGCCATGCGCCCCTCGAGCTCTGAGATCACGTGGGCCGTTCGGCCCAGCACGTTGGGGTTGGCCAGCTGGACGAGCTTGAAGTCGATGGAAAACGGCATGTAAGCGCTGATCAGATCCACCAGGACGCTCAGGTCGTTTTCGCGCTGAATCAACTCCCGGAACTTCTCGCCTGACTCCCGCACGGCGGCCAGCGCCAGGGCCTTCAGCTCCGTGGCCAGGCCATTGCGCCAGCTGGCCAGGCTGGCAATGGTCTCTTCCACCCAGGTCGCGCAGAACTCGCGGTAGGGGTGGGCCCCGCTGACTTCGTTGACCAGCCGCGCGCGCCCGATGCCGCGCAGGATGACGATATAGCGGCCGTCAGGCAGGCGGGTGCTTTCCACGAGCCGGCCCACCCCGACAATGCGAAACACGGGCGGGTCGCCCAGGGTGTCGTCGTTGTGCCCGTTCATGATGGTACCCATGGCCAGCAGCCGGTCGGGTTCGTCGCGTTGCTGGAGGTCATCCACCATCTGGCGGTAGCGCGGCTCAAAAATGTGCAGGGGCAGGTGGGCGTGGGGGAACAGCACCACTTCTGGCAGCGGAAACACCGGCAACGCGCGCGAAATGTCGGGTAGACGGGCGGACTTGTCGGCCATGCTCACCTCCTGCGCAGGTGGCGCGGCCTGCGCGGCTACTCTCTGAGCTTAATATACAACGTCCGGCTCTTCTTATAGACCTCGCAAAGACCGAGTTTCTCAAGCAGAGGCGGGAAGTAGCTGGCGAGATTCCCGTGAGTGGAGAACGTGCGGAGGAACTCTTCCAGTGTATCGGGCTCTGGAAAGCTCTCCGCGCGGCAGGGGCCAAGCTTCACTTCGCCCTTTGACTGGATGAAGTTGAAGGCTTCGCGCAGCACGCGGTCGCGCTCCCAGAAGATCACGTTGGCTTCTTCTTCGAAGTTGGCCATTTTGTTGCGGAAGCCGACGAAGCAGTGGATGTCGCCGTCGCGTTCTTCAACGTGGAAGGGCTTGTGCAGGCCGCAGGTCTTGTAGTCCCCCGCCAGCGGTGTTTTGAGTACGGCTTCGATGTCGGTCATGGCGGTGTCCTCAAATGCGCGGCGGGATTCTAGGCAGCCGGGACGGCAAAGTAAGGGCCAAAGCACTTGTGACGGGGCGGCTCAAGGCTATTCTTGCCGGCCATCACACTTGCATGGGTTCCGGGGAGACGGCAATGAACAGGCTGTGGATGGCGGTTTCTGCGATGGCTCTGGTCCTGCTCGGGGTTCACCTTACGGCCTGCAAGCAAAGCAGCGACCCGGCCGCTTCCGAGGACATTCCCATCGGCGTGTACCTGAGCCTGAGCGGCGCCAATGCTGATTTCGGCGTAACCACCAAAAACGGCATCGACCTTGCGGTTGATGAAATCAACGCTGCCGGCGGCATTGGCGGAAAGAAGATCCGTGTTATCGCCAAGGACACCCGCAGCAAACCCGAAGAAGCCCAGACCGTTGCAAAGCAGCTCGCGACACAGGACAAAGTGGTGGCCGCCATTGGCTCCGTGGAGTCGGGCCAGAGCATCAAGGCCGCGCCGGTATTCCAGGAGGCTGGCATTCCCATGGTCAGTCCGTCAAGCACCAACCCGGACGTGACCAAGCAGGGCGATCGCATTTTCCGTGTCTGCTATCTCGATGATTTCCAGGGCCAGGCCTGCGCGGACTTTGCATTCAAGGACATGAAGGCGACGAAGGCCGGACTGCTCTACGCAGCGGATGACGACTACAGTAAGGGGTTGGCGGGCTTCTTCCGCGACCACTTCAGGAAGCTGGGCGGCGAGATTGTGGCTGAAGCGACCTTTCAGGGGGATGTCAGCGAGTTCAAGGACCAGGTCAGTGCCGTGGCCGCCAAGGCGCCTGCCGTGGTCTTTGTGCCGGTCTACTACAGCAAGATTGGTCTGATCGCCCGCGAGTTCCGCAAACAGGGCTTCAAGGGCCCCCTTCTCGGAGGAGACGGCTGGGAGAGCGAGCAACTCGTACAGCTGGCCGGCGAAACCCTGGAAGGCTGCTACTTCGGCTACCACTACGATCCCGAGGATTCCGACTCCAAGGTGCAGGGCTACATCAAGGGCTATCGTGAGAAGTTCAAGAAGGAGCCCAACAGCCTCTCAGCGTTGGGCTATGACGCTGTTTATGCCATCAAGCAGGCCATCGAACTGGGGGGCGGCGCCAGCCGCGACCAGATCACGGAAGGCCTGCGCAAGATCAAGGGGTTCAAGGGCGTGACGGGAACCTTCGACATCGACGAGAATCGCAACGCGCGCAAGCCCATCACCATGCTCAAGATCGGCGGTACTGATCTCAAGAAGGTCAAGGTCATCCAGCCGGGTGATATCAAGTAGCCGGCACGATTCCGTGGGCGGGGCCGCAAGCGGCCCCGCCTCTTTGTTCAGGGTGCGCCGTGGATTTCACCCAGCTGCTCCAGAACATGACCAATGGTGTCGCCAAGGGCAGCTGCTACGCCCTGGTGGCGGTCGGCTACACCATGGTTTACGGCGTGCTGCAGCTTATCAACTTCGCCCACTCCGACGTTTACATGCTGGGCGCCTACTTCGCCTACTGGCCCGCCAAATGGATGGGCTACCTGCCGGACGAAAAGGGCGGCCGCGCCCAGGATGTTCCCCTGGCGCTCGTGGGCTTGTTCGTCGTGGGCAGCATGGTGGCTTGCGCGGCCGTGGGCGCCCTGATTGAGCGGGCGGCCTACCGCCCGCTGCGCAACAGCGGTCGGCTTGCGCCCCTGATCACGGCCATTGGTGTTTCCCTGCTCCTCGAGTACGGAGGCCAGATGGTGTTCGGCACGGAGCCACGTCTGTTTCCGACCTTCGTGGAGGCCCAATCCTATGACGTCGGGGGCGTGAAGTTCGCCAACACCAGCATCATCATCGTGGTGACGGCAGCCGTGCTGATGGGGGCCCTGACGCTTTTCGTCAATCACACGCGGCAGGGGCGCGCCTTGCGCGCCGTGAGCCACAGCTTCAACAACGCCCGCCTCATGGGCATCAACGTCAATGCCACCATCACCATGACCTTCATGCTGGGTAGCAGCCTGGCGGCGGTGGGAGGCATTCTGGTTGCCATGGACCAACCCACAATCACGCCGCTCATGGGCCTGCGCATGGGGCTCAAGGCCTTTGTGGCGGCAGTGCTGGGCGGCATTGGCTCCATTCCCGGCGCGGCCCTGGGCGGCCTGCTGCTGGGCGTCAGCGAAAGCGTCGTGGCCTACTGGTCCACTACGTACTCCGAGGCCGTCGCCTTCCTCATCCTGATTGGCGTGCTGCTCGTTCGTCCGGCCGGAATTCTGGGCAGCGCGGCCAGAGAGAAGGTCTGACATGGCGCGCAATTTCCTCGTCATGTTAGGGCTGCTGGCCGGGTGTTACGGCTTCAACTTCGTGTTGGCGGAGTTCATCGAGGTGGTGTACGTCGATTACATCAACCTCTGCGGCCTGGCCATCATCCTTGCCGTGGGTCTCAACGTAATCAACGGGTTGGCCGGGCAGTTCAGCCTTGGGCACGCTGGCTTCATGTCCGTGGGCGCCTTTGCCGGGGCCTATGCCTCGATCATGCTGACTTACGGTGTCATCGAGTCTGGCCCTCTCAGCTTTGCCTCCATGGGGTCCTTCCTCCTCTGCCTCGCGCTGTCAGGCCTGAGCGCGGCGGCCGTGGGTGCGCTGGTGGGGGCACCGACGCTGCGGCTCAAGGGCGACTACCTGGCGATAGCAACGCTCGGTTTCGCGGAGATTACGCGCATCGTGCTTACGGCTCAGGACGCCATTGGCGGCCCTACGGGCCTCAAGCGCATTCCAAAAATGCCTCTCTTGCCCGGTGCCGAGAAGTGGGACGGGGGCACCTCGACCTTCTGGATCTACGCCTTTGTTTGCCTGGTGATTCTGCTATCCCTGAACCTGCAGCGCAGTACGTTCGGACGTGCCCTGATCTGCGTTCGCGAGAATGAACTGGCAGCAGAAACCATGGGTGTCAGGGCTGCGCGCATGAAGGTCATGGCCTTTGTCTATGGCGCTTTCTTTGCGGGCATTGCCGGTTGCCTCTATGCGCACTATCAGCACTCAGTGAGGCCCGACGACTTCACGACGGTCCGCTCCATTGAGGTCGTGGTCATGCTGGTGCTGGGGGGGCTGGGCAGTCTGACCGGGGCCGTGGTCGGCGCGGTGATCGTTACCCTTATGCCCCAGTTCCTCAGGCCCCTTGAAGAGTTTTTGAATCTTTCGGGGCTCAGCATGGTGGTCTATGCAGCCCTTCTGCTGCTCATGATGCTGTTCAGGCCCCAGGGTATCTTCGGGCAGCGCGAGCTTTCACTCAAGCTGCTGCGCCGTCTCGTGCCGGGTGCCGGCAGGGAGAGCGGGCCATGAGCGCGCTTCTTCAGGCCGAGCAACTCACCATGCGCTTTGGCGGCCTGACAGCCGTGAAGGAGTTTTCCTGCGCCATCGAGAGCGGCGAACTGTTCGGCCTCATCGGCCCCAACGGCGCGGGCAAGACCACGGTGTTCAACCTGCTTACTGGTGTTTACCGCCCCAGTTCCGGTACGGTCACTTTTGCCCAGTCCGACATCACAGGCCAGCCCCCGCCGGTTATTGCCGCGCGCGGCATGTCGCGCACGTTTCAGAACATCCGCCTGTTCGATGAACTCAGCGCACTCGAGAACGTCATGGCGGGCGCACATCTGCGGGGTCACATCAACCTGTTTGATGCGCTGTTGCGCACCGGGCGCAATGCTCGTGAAGAAAAGCGCCAGCGTGACTGGGCCTACAAGCTGTTGGCGTTCATGGGCCTCGAAGAACGCGCCGGGCTGGCCGCCAAGCACCTGCCCTATGGCGACCGGCGCAAGCTCGAGATCGCCCGCGCGCTGGCGACCGAGCCCAAACTGATCTGCCTTGATGAGCCCGCCGCGGGCATGAACCCCAGCGAGAAGCAGGGGCTCGCACAGCTTATCCGCCGCATCCGTGATCAGTTGCACGTCACGGTGCTGCTCATCGAGCACGACATGCAGTTGGTCATGGGCTTGTGCGAGCGCATCCAGGTGCTTGATCACGGTGAGACCATTGCCTGCGGCAAGCCGCGCGAGATTCAGTCCGATGCCCGCGTCATCGAAGCCTACTTGGGGGTGGCCGATGCCTGATCCCCTTCTGGTCGTGGAGAACATCGACGTCTGCTACGGTGCGGTGCAGGCCCTGCGCGGCGTATCCCTTCAGGTCCAAGCCGGCGAAGTCGTGACCCTCATTGGCTGCAACGGCGCCGGCAAGACGACCACACTCAACACCATCTGCGGCCTGCTGCGGCCCCGCTCGGGCCGGGTGCTGTACCAGGGCCACGACATCTCCCGCAGGCCCGCGCACGAACTGGTGCGGCAGGGACTGGTCATGGCGCCCGAGGGACGCGGCATCTTCCCCAACCTTACCGTGGCCGAGAACATGGACCTCGGCGCGTTCACGCGATCGGACAGGGCCAACATCGCGGCGGACCTCGAGCGCGGCTATGCGTTGTTTCCCCGCCTGCGAGAGCGAATCAATCAGAAGGCCGGGACGCTCTCGGGGGGCGAGCAGCAGATGCTGGCCATTGCCAGGGCTCTCATGGCCAGGCCCCGCCTGTTGTTGCTGGATGAGCCGTCACTGGGTCTGGCCCCGTTGCTGGTGAAGACCATCTTCGAGACGATTGACCGTATCAACCGCGATGGTGTCAGTATCCTGCTGGTGGAGCAGAATGCCAATGCAGCCCTCAAGCACAGCCGCCGCGCTTACGTGTTGCAGAGCGGGGAGATCTGCCAGGAGGGGGGCAGTGAGGCCCTGCGCGATGACCCGGCCGTGCGCGCGGCCTACCTG
>JABARW010000054.1 GCA_019186845.1 Planctomycetota bacterium
GTAGGTTGAAACCAGGCCGTACTGGCGGCCGGTCAGATCCGCAAAGCGACGGTAGCTGTCCTCCAGCATGCCCAAGATGGGCTCGACGAAGTTGTTGCGGCGCGCCACCACGCCGTTCATGTAGTGCTCCTGGTTCTGCACCGGGCCCAGCGCCATGGGGTTTTCCAGGTCAATCAGGCGCGGCACGCGACGGCGCGTGGGGCCGAAGAGCTGGCGCTGGGGCTCGGTGGGGCAGGCGATGATGTCGTCGGGAGCACCCAGGAACTCGCGCAGGAGTTCGGCTTCGGCCGCGTAGAAGGTTCGCTCGAGGTGCGAGGTGAGGAATCCGTCCTGGATGTTGATTCCCGGCGTCAGGGAGAGTTCGGTGACGCGCCGCAGGATTATGGCCTGGTCGGCCGCCTGCTGGGCGTCCTTGGCAAAGAGCATGATCCAGCCGGTATCCAGGGCGGCATAGATGTCGTCGTGGCCGCAGTGAACGTTGAGGGCGTGGCGGGTAAGCGCGCGGGCAGCGACCTCGACGACCATGGTCGAGAGCTTGCCCGGCGCGTGATAGTACTGCTCCAGGCCGTAAATCAGGCCCTGACCCGAGGTGAAGTTGACCACGCGCCTTCCGGTCACGGAGGCGGCGATGGCTCCGCCCTGGGCGGCGTGCTCGCCCTCGGCCTCGATGGCGATCTTCTGGCCGCCAAACACGTTCAGCTTTCCTTCGGCCCAGGCAAGCTGGTAATTCTCGCCCATCTCGGTGCTGGGCGTGATGGGGTAGAACACGCCGGCATCGGTGATGCGCGCCTCGGTGTGGTAGGAAACCAGCTGGTTGCCGTTGGTGGTGAGGCGAATGCCGGGGAAGCGAGGTTTGGTTTTCATGGCCTGACTCCGTATGCCTGCCCTGCACCGGGACTCCGACGAGGCGAACTCTGTGCAAGGCGCGCCGCGCTGGCGCCAGTGTAAATCGGATAAGCAGAGTTTGGTATCCGATTTATGGTATCCCGCGCGGAAGCACTGCCCTTTGCGGGGGTTATGTCAGAAACCCCAGGGGCCGCTGGACATTGATTAGCCACTCCGCTAAATATTCATGCAAGGAGGAACTATGGCCGCCACCAATCCGCAATGGGTCATCTGCACCTACCAGGTCAAGAAGGGACGTCAGCGCGCCTTTGAGGCCCTGCTGGCCCGGCACTGGAAAACACTCAAGCGACTCAAGCTCGTGCACGCCAAGAGCCGCCCCCAGTACTTCCGCGGGCAGGACCCCAAGGGGCCCGTGTTTGTCGAGATCTTCGCCTGGCTGAATGAAAAGGCCCCTGACCTCGCCCACCACTCGCCCGAAGTCATGGCTATCTGGGAGCCCATGATGAAGCTCTGCCGCGACATGCGCTTCCCCCACGTCGAGCGCTTCATCCCAAAGGCCTGAACGGTGGCAAGGCGCCGACAGAGTCTCGAATCCGCCGCGCACGCCCTGGACCTGGTGCTGGCCGCCATTGCCCATCCGGCGCGTCGGCAGATACTGCTCACCCTGAAGTTCCGCGGCGGTACCATGACCGCCGGCGAGATTGCTGCGCGCTTTGAATGCGCCTGGCCCACCACCACCCGGCACCTCAAGGTGCTGCTGGCCGCGGGGCTGGTCAAACGTTCAAGGCGCGGCCGCCAGATCGAGTACCGCGTCGAGGAACGGGCTCTGCGGGCCATTCATGAACAGTGGTTGAAGTACTTCGGCTGAGCAGGGCCGGACTACCACTTGCGATGCTCGGGCGGCACGTGCTTCTCGTAGTGCTCCCGGGCGATGCGCAGGATGTCGTGGGCAAGCCTGATGGCCGCCAGACCCTCTTCTCCGCTGACCTCCGGGCGCTCGCCCTTCTGGATGCAGCTGATGAAGTGGCGCAGCTCTTCCTTGAGCGGCTCTTCCTCGCCGATGACCACCTGCTCGACGCGGATCAGATCGTTGAACACGAACTGCATCAGGTTGTCGATGTTGCTCACATCGAGGTTCTCGACGTGGAAGTCGGCCTGGTCAAGCTTGGGCGTCTTCTTGTAGATCCAGGCCTGCTTGGCTGCAAAGTCCAGGTTGAGATAGCTGTCCGCACAGAAGATGCGCATCTTGCGCACGCTTTTGTCGCTGATGCGCGAGGCCGTGATGTTGGCAACGGCGCCGTTTTTGAACGTCAGCCGCACGCTGGCGATGTCCTCAAATCGCTTGGACAGCACGGGCGTGCACACCGCCTGAATATCCTCCACCTCGCTGTCGGCGATGCTGAGCACGATGTCGAGGTCGTGGATCATCACGTCCATCACCACGCCCACGTCCGTGCTGCGGAAAGGGTAGGGGCTGAGGCGGTCAGCCTCGATGAACGCCACCGTCTTCATGGCGTTACGAATTGACTTCAGGGCCGGGTTGAAACGCTCAATGTGGCCCACCTGCAGTATGCGCTTCTGCTTCTTGGCCAGCTCAATCAACTTCTGGCACTCGTCGATGGTGTAGGCCATCGGCTTTTCAACCAGGGCGTGAATGTTGTTCTCAAACAGCCATTTGGCGACTTCATAGTGATGCCGCGTCGGGACCACCACGGTGGCCGCGTCCACCTTGCCCTTGAGCTGGCGGTAGTCCGTCAGGGCCTCGCAATGGAAGCGCTCGGCGATTTCCTTCGCGACTTTCTCGCGGGAGTCAACCACGGCCACGAGCTCAGCACTGGGAAGCTCACGCAAAACGCGAGCGTGATTCTTGCCGAGGTGACCAACGCCAATAACGGCGACCTTCACGGGTGGGTACGATGGCATAAGTACGACGGCCCCGGCACATCGGGCCGCTTCTTAGTGTGAGATTGGTGCAAATACTACCGTTTCTGACATACCCCTTCCAGCGCCAGCTTGCTGCGAAGCTTTGACCTACGCTTTTTGCGCCTTTTCGTCAACGACCATGAACTTCAGAGTTCCCTCGCAGCACAGCTCGCCGTCCACGCTAGCCCGGGCGAACACCTCGGCCAATCCACGACGCTCGCGCAGCACCTCAGCCTCCAGCAGAATCTGGTCTCCGGGCACCACCACGCGCCTGAATTTCACGTTCTCCACGCTCGTGAAGAACGCCAGCTTGCCTGCGTGCTCCGGCTTCTGCAGCACCAGCAGGCCGCCGATCTGCGCCAGGGCCTCAATCTGCAATACGCCGGGAAACACTGGACGACCGGGAAAGTGCCCAAGGAAACAGGGCTCGTTGAACGTCACGTTCTTCACGCCCACGGCGCGGCTGCCCTCGGCTTCCAGCACCTTGTCGACCATCAGGAAGGGATAGCGATGCGGGGCCACACGCAACACGCCCTGAATGTCCATGGCCCCGCGGCCGCTGGGCTTCTTCCTGGCGGCGTCGAACTGCGCTCGCAGAGCCTTGGCCAATGCCTGATTGAGCGAGTGCCCGCTGGCCACACCCACCACGCGGGCGTTGAGCCTGACTCCCACTACCGCCAGGTCTCCAATGATGTCCAGAGCCTTGTGCCGGGCGAATTCGTCCGCAAAGGCCAGCTTGTTGTCAATGACGCCATTCTTGCCCCAGACCAGCGTGTTCTGCGTGTTGGCGCCCTTGCCAAAACCCAGGGCCTGAAGCTGGCGGGCTTCTTCTTCCAGGCAAAAGGTGCGCGCCACGCCAATGTTCTTGCGGTAGTTCTCCGGCGAGACCTCCCCTGTAAAGCGCTGCAGGGGCAGGTGCGGCACGCCATAGTCAAGGGTGTACTGGACGGAGAGTTCGCCGGGCCCGGCGGGATTGGCCGTCTTAGGGGTACACGAAATGGAGGCGCTTCCTTCCGCGAACACTAGCGGTGCCGTGGGCGTAAATACTGCGGCTTCGGCCTCCAGCGTGACGATGCCCGCCTGGTCGATCAGGTCCATGAAAGCCCGGCCGCTGCCGTCTCCGGCCGGGGGCTCGGGAGCGTTGAGCTCGATGGCGGCATTGTCCACCCCCAGACCGTACAGCGCGCTGAGCACATGCTCGATCGTGTGGACCTCGGCCTCGCCGTCCTTGATGACCGTGCGGCGCTTGATGTCGACAATTTTGTCGGGGTGAGCCTTGACCGACGCGCCGGCCTTGTCGGTTCGTATGAACGTAAATCCCTCGCCCGCCTTGGCGGGCTTGAGCGTCAGGGTAACGGCCGCGCCTTCATGCAGCGAAGTTCCGGTCAGCGATACGGCCTTGCCAAGGGTGGTCTGTTTCATGGGGTGGATTCTGAATTGGCCTCCGTCAAATGGGTAGGGGCGACCCCTGGGTCGCCCCGATACAAGAAACAGCTGGAGTCAATGAAGGTCGTGCCGGTGGCGAGTAGCAGCGACACCGAGGAGAAAGAACTGCCTTGGGCCAAGGCGCCCTCAGGCTTTATTTCGAAGCCGCATGACAGCGTGCGCGTGCCTCTCAACCCCGGAAGGCCGCCCCCACACATAAATCAGCCAGGGTGGTGTTGTCGGCGTTTTGAGTCAGTGCCCATGCTTGGTGCGCCGAGGTTGGCCACCACCATGAAGCGCGAGTCTGCGTTACGAGAACTCCCTCATCCCAGGCTAGGTCGTGCGCATGGCCGCCGACGCCGCCTCAACGCGTGCGCTGGCCGTGACCCCCAACGCGGCAGCAGACCAACAGGCCTGGCGGCTTCAGGCCCCCACTTCGCGCAGCAGCCTCGCGGCCTCTTCTCCGGTGATCTTCCGCGCGCTCTCGAGCTTGCCGATTTCATCTCGAACGCGGGCCAGGTAGGCCCCGGCATCGAGACGCCCGCCTTCCACCAGCTTGCGGGCCCCCTCGCCCAGCACGTCGCATACCGCCTTGCGCGTGCGACCGTCCGCAAACTTGGCCAGCCGCTGTACCACGATGCCGCGCAGGCAGCCGGCCAACTGCCGTTTGACCTGCCCCTGCATGGATTCGGGGGCCGCAGCCAGCAGGCGGGCCACAGCGTCGGCGGGGTCGTCGGCGTGAAGCTGCACAAGCACGAGGTGGCCCTTCTCGGCGGCCTGAAGCACGGCGGCCAGCGTCTCGAAGTCCTCCACCTCGCTGACGACCAAGGCGTCGGCGTCCTGCTGCATGGCGGCATCAATGCCGGCGGCGCCGCTGACGCAGTCACGGCCGACTTCGCGCTGCTGCACCAGCGATTTGGCGGGCTTGAGCAGGTAGTGGCGCGGCTTCTCCACCGTACAGAGGTGCAGGGCACGGTTCTCATTGAGCCATTGGGCGAGCACGTAAAGCGTCGTGGTCTTCCCCGAGGCATGGGGCCCCGCCACGATGATCAGGCCGTTGGGGGCATTGAGCAGCCGGGTCACGGCCAGGGGGACGTTGCATTCCTCGAGTGTGGGGAGCTTTCCACCGCGGAACTTCACGGTAACGCTGACCTTGCCCCCGCTGCGGGCAAGCACCACCTCGGCATAGTGGGTATCGTTGATGGGCCGCACCACGGAGATGTATCCCTGCTGCATGTAGTCAATTTCGCGCTCGGCCATGCACACGCCAACCCAGCGGGTCTGCGAGGCGTCCAGTTCCATGGGGTCCAGTTCCTGCAACTCGCGATTGACGCGGCACATCACCTTGTGGCCGGGAAGCAGGTAGAGGTCCGTCGCGCCCTTCTCAAGGGCGCGGCTGATCCACTCATCAAACTTCATCCAGGCCAGCGTGTGGTCGGGTCGGCTGCTCATGGTCATCCTTTCCAGTCGTCGTCGGCCCCCGGGGCCAGCCCCGCGAGCCTGAAACGCAGTTTCTCCCTCGCCTCAAACAGGCGCCGCTTCACGGTGCCCAGCGGCAGTCCCAGCTCACGGGCGATGTCCTCCAGCTTCTGGCCCGCGAGGTAATGCCTCTCAATCACCTGGGCGTGCCCGGCCTTCATTTCGGCCACGGCAGAGCGCACCGCCTGCTTCAATTCGGCGGCGGCGAGCAATTCCTCCGCTGCCGGCTCTCCGTGCTCTGGCTCAAAACCGTCCTCCAAGAGCGGCATCCGGCGCCTCAATTGCCTCAGGCAGGCGGATCTCACCAGGGCCTGCAGCCAGCCCGCGAAGGCCTCCACTTCCCGCAACTGCGACAAGTGGGTGAAGGCCACCACAAAGGCATCCTGCACCGCATCCTCGGCCGCGTGCTCTCCCGGGGTTTGCCGCCTCGCCCAGCCCATGGCCGTGTGGCGAAAGGCCGTCACGACGTAGCTGAAGGCCTGGACGTCACCCTCGCGAGCCCTGCCCAGATGTTCGGCGAGGTCAGCATCCATGGTCAGGTACCGGAGCCCGCCGCGCCCTGAAGGGTTCGCCCATTTGGCTCATCAATTTTCGCCCCGGACCCAGCGGCCGCCCACCATCAGCTCGAAGGGGGCATAGTCACTCTTGTACTCCATCTTGGGACAGCCCTTGACCCAGAATCCCAGGTAGTACCAGGGCAGCCCCTTGGCGCGGCAGAGTTCGATCTCCGCCAGCACGGAGTAGACGCCCAGGCTGCGCTTTGCCTCCTGGGGCTCGAAGAAGTGATAGACGCTGGACAGGGCCCGGGGGCAGAGGTCAAGAATCGTTACACCCACAAGCCGGCCCGACCGGTCACGGTAGCAGGCCTCCAGTGTGGCCGTGCAACTCGAGTAAAGCCAGTCGCGCAATGTTTCGAGACCCGCATCCTGCCGCGTGCCGGGGTGCTGGAATTCGAGATAGCGCTGATACAGCGAGAGCTTCTCGGGGGTCAGGGACGGCTCGCCCAGCTCAAGCACGACGTCGGCGTTTCGCTTGAGCACGCGCCGCTGGCTCTTGCTGGGCTTGAACTCTTCCACCAACACGCGCAGAGGCTGGCAGGCTTGGCACCCCTGGCACACGGGCCGATACACAATGTGTCCCGAGCGGCGAAAGCCGAGGTCCATGAGCCGTTGATAGCGGGCCGGTGAGAGCTGCAGCGTCAGGTAGCCTTCATCGATGGCCTCCCGGCCATCAAGATAGCTGCAGGGATGGGCGGCCAGGCCCAGGCTGACGGAACGGGGGCCAAGGAGGCCCTGAATCTGGCCAGCGTCTTCCATGGTCACATTGTAGGAGCGGCGCCTTGCACTGAAAGCACAGCCCCCAACGCAAGTTATTGGCGCGCTTCACTTTCCGTGTGGTAGAATTTGCTTCACGACACCCTGGTACTGTCATGGAAGATTTTCCCCTGCGCGGCTTTTCATTCGCCAGCAGCTCCTCCTATACGATTGTGGAGGAGCTGGGGCGCGGCGGCATGGGCGTTGTTTATCTCGTAGAGAAAAACTGCGAGGGCGTGCTCGATTACGTGGTGTTCAAGAGCTTCAAAACCCTGGACGACGAGCAGGAGGCCCGCCTTCGCAACGAGGCCAACATTGCGACCTTCCTGCGCCACGAACACATCGTGAAGACCTACGGCCTGGAGGCCTGCCGCCTCTCGGGCATGCCGGCCGAGTTCCAGCGCCAGCTGGGCGGCGGTACTCCCACGCACCGGCCTACCAGTGATGCCGCCCTGCCCAGCTTTCACATGCGGCGCCTCGTGGGCCCGCGCAAGGGCAGCCGGCGCACGCCGGGGTTTACCCCGGCACGCATGCCCAACCCCAAGACGGGCAAAGTCCAGCCCAGCCTTGACCCCAAGGTTCTCTTCATGGTGATGGACTACGTGGATGGCGCCGACCTCGCCACGTTGATCCGCCACCATCTCAAGCTGCACATCCTGCTGCCGCCGCCGCTTTCGATGTATGTCGTGAGCTGCATGGCCCGCGCCCTGCACTACGCCCATGAATGGATCGTCCACAAGGACGTGACGCCCGGCAACATCCTGATTTCCAACGAGGGTGTCTCCAAGCTGACGGACTTCGGCATTGCAGCGCCGCTTTCAGCGGCCGGCGAGGAGTTCGCCGGCAAGGTCCACTACATGGCGCCCGAGCAACTGGCGCGCGGCCGCGTTGACGGCCGGGCCGACATTTTCTCTTTAGGCTGCGTCGCCTACGAGTTGCTCACCGGCATCAACCTGTTCAAGCCCTTGAATCGCGGCACCTGGAACGAAAACGTGCGCTGGGTCAAGGCGGCCCAGGCCCGCCCCATCGTGCCGCCGCAGCTGGTAATGAAGGATATTCCGGAAAGCGTGTCCAACATCGTGATGGGCATGTTGGCCATGGACGCTGACAAGCGCTACCAGCGAATGCTGGAGGTCGCGCTCGACCTTGAGAAGCAGTATCTCTACGCCATGGGCTTTGGCCCCACGAACAATGCCATGGCATCCTACCTGCGCATCTTCGAGGCCGGTTTTGCCAACGCCGAGCAGGATGACCTCAAGGAGCTGACCTTCCTGCGGAATTCCCAGGGCCGCATCGCCCTGCAGCGGCGCATTGCCGCGGCGGCCTATACGCCTGAAGGCATGGAGCTTGTGCGCGAACGCAAGAAGAGCCCCATCTACAATGTGCTGGCGCGCCAGGAACAAGGCAGCACCGGCTCCGTCAAGCCCAGCTCGCCCAGCGAGGAGGTGGCTCAGGCCGGCGAATAGCGAATTTCTTGGCAAGCCCTGCCCGGCTGGTGAGGGGTACAACATCATGGTTGCCTTCCCGGGGATCAACTATGCGTCGCTTTGCTCCGTTGCTGCTCATCGTCCTGTCAGTTTCGGCATGCGGCCCGTCCGCCGATGAAGTCGCTGCTCAATACAAAAGTCGCGTGTCGCCCAAGCTTCAGCAGCTCAGAGATTGCGCCAGGAAGGCAAAGGCCTTCACGGGTGCGGTGCCACCGCTTCAGATGGAAGGCAAGCTGGCGTTCATTGGAAGCGAGAAGCCAGACGCGACGTTGTTGCACGTCGAAGCGCTTGACGAACCGGAAGGAAAACCGGCACTAGACCTGATTATCGAGCATTTTTGGCTGGACGTTGTGAAGTCGGCGGTCAACGGCGACAGCCTTGGTTCGGCCCAGGCGGCCTATATGGAGAATCTTCTTAGCGGTGCGCTGGACCTGAAATATGTCGCCTTCGTTGTAACGCGCCAGTACGCCGAACCTGTTGCTTCGTCGGGAAAATCGTTTGTCCCCGGCTACTGGGAGGCCGACCTGCTTGTCTACAGTTTGGATAAAGGCGATTTGCTGGGTGGCTGGAGTCTCAAGGCCACAAACTCGGAGACTGTTGACGCGAAAGCCAAGGACCCCCAGAAATTCCTGCACAGTGATCTCTTTAGCAGCTCACGCAAGGCCGTCCATGACGCTCTGAAGCCTCGCTGCGTGGGCGACAATGTACCGCTGGGTTGATGGCATGGAACCGAATTTTGCCGATGTTGAGCATGCAGCGTCTCGCTTAAAGGGCGTAGCCAACATTACGCCCGTACACACTTCGCGCACGGTCGATGCGCTCTGCGGCGCCAGCGTGTTCTTCAAGTGCGAGAACTTCCAGCGCGTGGGCGCCTTCAAGTTTCGCGGGGCCTACAACGCGCTCTCACAGTTCACACCCGAGCAGCGCAAACGCGGCGTTTTGACTTTCTCCAGCGGTAACCATGCTCAGGCCATTGCTCTGGCCGGCCAGCTGCTGGGCATTCCGCGCGTCATCGTCATGCCGCAGGACGCTCCACCGGTGAAGCTCGCAGCCACCCGGGGTTATGGCGCCGAGGTCATCCTCTACGACAAGCACAAGCAGACACGCGAGGCCCTGGCCGAAAGCCTGGCCAGGGAGCGGGGCATGACGGTCATCCCGCCCTACGATCACCCGCACATCGTGGCGGGCCAGGGAACGGCAGCGCTGGAGTTGTGCCGCGCGCAGGAATTGGATGTGGTGCTGGCACCCTGTGGCGGCGGCGGCCTGCTCAGCGGCACAGCCCTGGCGGCCAAGGGCGTTTTGGGCCACGTGCGGGTCATGGGCGTTGAGCCCGCCCTGGCCGATGACGCCACCCGCAGTTTCCGGACCGGCCGGCTGTGCACCGTTCACAACCCCGAGACCATCGCAGACGGAGCTCGCACGCCAAGCATGGGCGCACTGACTTTTGAACTGGTGCGCCGGCATGTGGACGACATGGTCACGGTCACGGAAGAACAGATTGTGGCGGCGATGCTGTTCCTGTGGCAGCGCATGAAACTGGTGGTCGAGCCCACGGGGGCCCTGGCCTTTGCGGCTTTGCACAGCGGCGTCTTGAGGTTCCCCGGCCAGCGTGTGGGCGTGCTTCTCTCCGGCGGCAACGCCGACTTCTCCGCCCTCAAACACCTGCTTTAGCTTGACCTTGAACCAGCGGCAGCCGCGCCCGACGCTCGTTGGCGCCTACCGGCCGTAGAACCAGGTTTCGATTCCGCGGCCCCGCTCCTGGGTGGCGACATACTCGCCGTCCACGTATCCGCCGGCAATGACCATACGCTGGCCAATCGTGTCGAACACGACACTGTGGCCCCAGCGCGGCTGCGGAAGCGCGGCAGTCCGGGGCAGGGCAGACCAGGCCAGGGGGAATCCCGCGCGCAGATCAAGCTGCCAGCCGTCGGACAAAGCCATACTGCTGTAGCCTGCCAATACGATCATTCGTTCCTGGCCGGGCGCGCCGTCATAGACCGCACTGTGGTAATAGCGGGACGAAGCCACAGGTGCGGGCAGGAAATGCTGCGTCCAGGCATTGAGCCCCAGGTTGTAGGACCAGAGTTCTGCAGTACCGGCTGTGGCGCCGCGGTAGCCGCCAAACACGATCATGCGGTTCCCCAACGGGTCAAGGACGGCGCTGTGGGCATAGCGCGCCGGCGGGGCCGACGCGGGGGTCAGCTGCGTCCAGGCAGGCGACGCCCCGAGCGACAACCGCCACAACGTGTTGACGGAGCCGCCGCCGGTAAGCTGGCCGCCGAAGTAGAGCGCTGCATTGGATGCGGCATCGTACACCACACTGTAGTCCGCCAGAGGGGGCGGGCCGGCCCCGGGTGAAAGCAGCGTCCAGGTCTCAGAGCCGGGCGAAAGCGTGAGTTGCCAGAGCTCGTCACAGATGCTGGCCGTGGAGACACCCTTGCGCCCGCCATACATCAGCAGTCGCGGGCTGCCGCCATTAGGATCGTAGACGAACTTTGCGCCGCGCCGCCCATCGGGCCGGTTGATGGTGGCTGTCGCGAGTTCAGTCCAGGTGGCGGCGGGGCTGGAAAGATCGAGCTGCCAGAGGCGATCCGACAACACTCCACCCTGCAGGCCGCCAAACACAATCATGCGGTTCTGGCCCGCATCATAGGCCTCAGCGGCGTGAACCAGGCCGCGCGGCGCGACCTGACCATCGACACGCTGCCAGCGGGGAGTAGGCAGGGTGGGCTCAATCTGCCAGACGTCCGAGGCGCCTGCGTCGGGCGTGATGCCGACAAATCCAAACGCCATGAGGAAACGGCCAGAAGGCAGCATGGTCGCAGAGGCCATGCGCCGCGCGACCGGCAGCGGGCCTGCCGGCGCAATCTGAGTCCAGGTGGCCGGCGAACCAGGGCCGGGTACATCAAGCTGCCAGAAATCATTGATGTATGAGTTGCCGTTGCGGCCGCCAAACATCCACAGACGGCTGCCACTCGCATCTGCGGCGTAGGCGGCATACTCGCGACCAGGCGGAACGCTTCCGCTGACGGCGCTGATGTTCGCCCATGCCAGCGTGTTGAGATCAAGGGCCCAGACGTCATTGAACTGGGCTCCGCCGACGGTTCCGCAGGCGATAACGAGGCGGCGATTGGCGCTGTCGAACAGCGCCCCGTGCCCGACGCGGTGGGCGGGCGGCGTGCCCGTGGTGGCTAGCTGGGTCCAGGTCGGCGTCGGGCTGAAGCTAAGGGCCCAGATATCGCTGAAGCGCAGCCCGCTGCGATAGCCGCCCTGGATGATCAGCCTCTCGCTGCCGGGCGTGTCCTCCCAGATGGCGGCAGCACCGTACCTCTTGCCCGGACCGCCGCTCACGGAGACTTGCGCCCAGGACTCGCTGCCGGGGCTGGAAAGATCAAGGGTCCACACGTCGTCATACTCGGCTCCAGAGGGCGCCTGACCGCCATACACGATCATCCGCTCCACGCCCGGGGTTCCGTCAAACACGCTGGAGGCAAAGCCGCGAACCGGAGGAAGCGTCCCGGCTGGGTTCAAGCGCTGCCAGGCCGGAGAAGCTGCCGCGGGATCAATCCACCAGCTGTCGTTGGTGTTGGCAGTCGAATTGCTCCCGCCAAAGGTCACCACGCGGCCGCTGGGCATGTAGCGGGTATCGAAGACCATGGAGGCGCCCCAGCGCTCGGTCGGCGAATCCAGAGCGCCCTGGGGCGCCGCAGGCAGGGACCACGTCGGCGTGCCGGACGTGCTCAAGAAGGACATCGAGTGCCGTGCCGTGCCCTGATAGCCCAGGCCGCCGAAGACCACCATGCGGCCGCGCCCGGCATCGTACACAGCGCTGCCATGGGCACGGCCCTGGTTGGCCCCCACGTCATCGCTCAAGGGCACCCAGGTCTCGCCACCGCTGAGGTCCAGAAGCCAGGCGTCTGTAGTGTGACGGTAACCACTGGTGTAGCCTCCCACGACCAGCAGCGACTCACGGTTTCCAACGTATCCAAAGGCTCCCACAAAGCGACCGGCCGGAGCACCCTGGGGGGCCGCGGGCACGATCGGAGTCCAGGCTTCGCTGCCGGGCGCCAGGCTCAGTGCAAACACCTGCGTGCTCGAGGAACCTGCGCCGGGGTCACCGCCATAGACCACCATGCGGTCACGGGCCACATCCACCACGGCATGGCTGCCGTAGCGCGGCGAAGGCGCCGTGCCGGCGGGGATAATCTGGCTCCAGGACTCGGCGCCCAGCGCAAGCGAGAGCTGCCAGACGTCGTTCAGATTCGCGCCGTTGTAACCGCCGAAGATGAGCGCGCGATTGCGGGCGGCGTCAAACACCATGCTCTGGCAGTATCGAGCAGACGGCGCCGTTCCCGTGGGGTTGAGCTGGGTCCAGGCCTCGCTGCCTCGGGTCAGGGTCAATTGCCAGACGTCGGCTGGCGAGCCGGGGTAGCCACCGTGCACGATCATCCGGTTGCGCGGAGCATCATAGATTGCGGCGTGCAACTGACGTCCCGAAGGCGGCGTTCCGGCAGGCTGAAGCTTGTGCCAGCCCGCAAAGTATCCGCTGAAATCATAGGCCCATACGTCATTGGCGTTGGAGAACTCCGTACGACCGCCAAAGAGAATCAGGCGGTCGTTGGCTTCGTCGTAGATCATGGTGTGACCGTAGCGCCCGGTGAGCTGGTCGCCGGGGATCACGTGCTGGGCAAAACCGCCCTGCCGCGCCAGAGTGAACAGGCCACTGACGCCCTGGGTTCCCTGGCCGTAGAGGCCGTTCTGGGGCGTGAAACGCAGGCGGTAGTTCGACGCCGTGGTGTGGCCCTCACTGGCATAGGCATCCCACTGGATTTCAAGGGTGATACCGCCGGGGGTAACGTTCAGGCCCTGAATCACGTTACCGCTGATGGTGCCGAGATTTGTTCTGGCGATGAAGGCCGGAGCGTAGGCGCCCTGGGTGCCGCCGGTGTATTCGACAACTACGTCGGCCACCGTGTTGGCGATGGACGAAATCACCACCTGCACGATCACCGGCCCGCCATGGTCAATCTGCGTTGGGAACGAAGGCATGGCCGCGAAGAGACCCGCCGTGCCCGTGCCTGAGAGCGCGTAGTTCGTGTTGCCAAAGGGCGCGCCGCCGCTGTTGCTGTTGACCACGAGGTTCGCCTGGCGCAGGCCCGTCACGGTGGGCGTGAAGCTGACATCGGCGGTGAAGGACTGTCCCGGCGCCAATACCGTCGGCAGCGCCACCGAAGTGCTCAGCACGCTGAAGTCGCCGGGGTGGCTGCCGCCCAGCGTCACGCTGTTTACAGTCAATGCCCCCGCCGTCGGACCGACCGCGGTATTCGTAATCGTATAGGTGATGGGAGAAGTCGGCGACGTCACGGTCACAGGCGTGGAGCCGAAGTTTTGCGTGCCCGAGATGCTCAGAAGACCAGCCGTGCCATTGCCGTCCACCGCATAGAGCGTGGGCACAAACGCCAGTGGAACCTGCCCGCCATCGGTCATCAGGCGGATGTCGGCCAGGCGCGGGCCTGTCGCGGTCGCCACGAAGGACACCGTGAACTGGTAGGCGGGGCCGCCGGCCGGCACCAGCGCGGGCAGGCCCGCCGCGCTCAGGGAGAAGTCGCCGGGGTGGCTGCCGACGATGCTGATCGCGTTGATCTCAAGGGGCGCGTTGCCCGTGTTGTTCACGCTGTAGGTTATCGGTGAACTGGGCGAGGCCACACCCACGATGCCGCTGCCGAAGCTCTGGGTGCCACTGACGGAGATGACGGGCGCGGCTCCGTTGCCCTGCACGTCGCGCTGGGTCAGGGTCACGATGCTGGTCGTGCCGCCGGAGTCGGAGTCAATCTCGACCTGGGCATTGAAGGGGCCGGTTGCGGAAGGCTGGAAGACCACGCTGAACTGGATCTGGTTGCCGGGAGGCACCAGCCCACTCAGCGTTCCGCTCAAGGCAAATGCCGCCGGCGTGCCCGTACCGTTGAAGGCCACGCTGCGCACATTCAAGGCGTCTGTGGTGCTCAGGTTCTGGATGGTATAGACAATGGGCGCGCTGGCCGTGCCGATTCTCTGGTTGCCGAAGTTCTGGGCGATGTTGGGCGTCACGTTGATCGAAGGCGCCGTCCCCGTGCCACGGACGTCGCGATAGGTCAGCGTCACCGCCGCCGGGCCCCCGGCGCTGTCGCTGTCAATATTCAGCGTGGCCGTGTGCAGGCCCAACGTCGCGGGGCCAAAGCTGACCGTGAACTGCACGTTGGCCGACGGGGCAATCACGCCAGACGTCGTCCCGCTCAGACTGAAGCTGCCGGGGTTCGTTCCGCTGAGCGTCACGCCCCGCAGGTTCAGAGGGGCATCGCCGGTATTGGTCACCGTGTAAGCCACCGGAGCGCTGGCGCTTCCCACCCGCTGATTGCCGAAGTTGTACTCCAGCACCGGCGAAACGCTGATAACGGGCGCGGTGCCGAAGCCCGAAATGGCGTAGTCCGTGTCCTTGAAAGGCATGCCGCCGTTGTCGTTGTTCACCCGAATCAGCGCCGCACGCGAGCCCGCTGCCGAGGGCGTAAACACCACACTGAAGTTGAGGCTGCCGCCCACCCCTACGCTCGTGGGCAGCGCCGGTAGGCCCACAAAAGCGAAATCACCAGGGTTCGCTCCAGCGAAGGTCAGCGCGGTGATGTTCAGGGGCGCGCTGCCACTGGGGTTGGATATTGAATAGGCCTGCGCTGCCGACGAAGTGGTCACACGCTGATTGCCAAAGCCCGCCAGCCCCGAAATCACAATGCTGGCCGCCGTGCCGGTGCCGCTGACAGCAATGTTGCGTGTCGTGTAGCCCGTGCTGGCGTTTGAGACATTGCCGCCAAAGGCCCCGGCGCTGGCCGGGGCAAAACGCACATGGATCGTCGTCGCCGCCACATTGCCCGAGCCCAGGTTGAGGCTGGCCTGCCAGGGGCCGCCCGGTGCCAGCGCAACCTGGAAGCCCGTGGGAGGTGTAATCAACAGGTTGGCCGCCAGGGACTGTGCCTGCACGGTGTAGCTCTGCGCGGCGGACTGGGTGCCGGACAATTGGCTGCCAAAGGCCAGGGGGCCGCCGCTGGTGACTATGCCCTCTCCGGTGCCGCTCACAGCAACATTCTGCGTGGCCGCGCCCGTGCTAGCGTTCGAGACGTTGCCGCCCGCCGCCCCCAGACTCGTGGGCACAAACCGCACGTAGACAGTCGTGCTGGAAACGCTGCCCGAAGTCGGCGTCAGGTTCAGGCCGCTCAGCCAGGGGCCGCCCAGGGCCAGGGCCACCTGGAAATCCGCCGGCGCCGTGACCACGATATCGGCGCTGAGGAACACGCCCGACACGCTGTAACTCTGGGCCGCCGAAGCCGCACCGGGCTCAATGCCGCCAAAGGCCAGGGGGCCGCCCACCACGGTGATCACCGGCGTGTCGTTGTCCAATATGGAAAGGCTGCCGTTGGGCGTGCCGCTGTAGGCCGGGTCCGTGGCCAGGGAATCAGGCGTTACCGTCAGGGTCGCGTTCTCAGTCGGTTCCTGCACGGAGTCATCAGTGACACTCAAAGTGACCACGACGCTGCCACCCGCGCCAATAATGACCGTTCCGGCGCCCGTGAGCTGGCTGAAGCTGTTCACGCCCAGCAGTGTGTAGTCGCCGCTTGCGGCAAAGCTGGCAGCGCCGCTCATCTGGAAATTCACCAGCATGTTGCGCACCGGGGCTGGCGTGGCGGACAACGTGAACTGGCCGTGGACTGGCCCCGCTTCAGAGGGAGAGCCCGAGGCCACGATGGAAATGACGCTGACGTCGTTGTCGGCGATAGATAACTGGGCCGAAAACGGGGCGCCCAGGCTGTAACCTGAGCCTGCAGTCAAGGAGAGCTGGGCATCCTCCGGACCCTCGACGTCGGCATCATTGACAGGAGTCAGCGTCACGATCACCGATGGCGCCGGCCCGGCGGCCAGGGTCACCGTGCCGGTGCCTCCACCGTAGCTGGTGACGCCGCTGAGGACGTAATCAGCGCTGACATCAGCCAGACCCGACATGCTGAAATTGACGACCACCGGCAGGGCCAGGTTCGCCGTGGTGGAAACCGTGAAAGTTCCGGTGGCGCCGCTCTCACCCGGCGTGCCCGAAGCCGACACCGTCACCGTCACGAAGTCGTTGTCAATAATGGTCAAGTTGGCGCTGGCCGGCGCACCCACGCTGTACTGGCTTCCGGCAGCAAGCGTCAAGGTGGCGATCTCGTTGCCCTCGACGAGCAGGTCAACCACCGGCGTCAGGGTCACGACCACAAAAGGCGCCAGTCCCACCGGCAAGGTGGCCGTGCCGGCGGGGCCGGCATAAGTCCCCCCACTGATGTTGTAGTCCGTGCCGGGGGCCGTTACCGCCGCGCCGCCCATGCTGAAGTTGATGGTCAGGGGCGTTTCAAGTTCGCTGGTGGTTGAAATCGTATAGCTGCCCGCCGTGGGCCCGGCTTCACTGGGACTGCCGCTGGAGGTCACCACAACGACGGCCGTGTCGTTGTCGAGAATGTTGTGAACCTCGCTGGGCGTACCGCTGTAAGCGGGATCGCTCGAGAGTGTGTCCGCCGTAACCGCAAGGTTGACGGTTTCCGTGGCCTCGACGCGGGCGTCATCGTTCACGTTCAGGGTCAAGCCGACATTCACGCTGGCCGCGCCGCCGCCGGGAATCGTGATGACGGCCGTCCAGGGACCGCTGCCGGCAAACGTCGCCCCTGTGATCGTGTAGTCCTGCGCGCCGCCCAACGTCGCTGTGCCGCTGAGCAAAAGGTTCACGCTCATGGCATAGACCGGCTGCGGCGTGGCCGTAATCGTGTAAGTGCCGCCTGCCGGCCCCGTTTCATTGGGCGTGCCCGCGCGGGACATCGTGATCACCGAAACATCGTTGTCCGCCAAAGTGCGGCTGGCGCTGGCCGGCGCACCCAGCACATACTTCGTGCCGGCGGCCAGCGTCATGACGGCGTCTTCGGGCCCTTCAACCAGTGTGTCATTGACCACCGTGAGCGTGACATTGGCGCTGGACCCCGTACCGATGGCCAGCGTCACCGTTCCCAATCCTGTTACCTGGCTGAAGGATGCCGCGCCCGCCAGCGTGTAATCGCCGCCGGCGGTGAACGCGGCCAGGCCGCTCATGCTGAAGTTGACACTGAGCGGTATCTCCAGGGTGGCGCCGGTAGCAATCGTATAAGTGGCGCTCCCGCCGCCCTCGGCGGGGCTGCCGGAAGCGGTCACCGTGACGGTGGCGTCGTCGTTGTCGAGGATGTCGAGAGAAGCTGAAGCGGGTGCGCCAACGGTGTAATCCGTGCCGGCGTTGAGCGTGAAGGTGGCCGACTCCGTGGCTTCGACGCGAGCGTCGTTCACGGGCGTCAAGGTGATCACCACGCTGCCGCTGAGCCCCAGCGTCACGGTGCCGGACACGCCGCCAAAACTCGCCAGGGGTGCCAGGTTGTAGTCCGCCCCGGCGGCAGTCTGCGCCGAGCCGCTCATTGTGAAATTCACGGTGCGTGCAATCTGGGGCGCGGGGGTGGCCGTGATGGTGTAAGTGCCCGTCGCGCCGACTTCACTGGGGCTGCCGGAAGAGGCGATGGTCAGGGTCGGCAGGAAGCCCGTGCCGCTGACGCTGAAGGTAAAGGGCGAAGCGGTATTGCTGCCGTTATGAGTGAAGCTCACCGTGGCGCTTCTCGCTCCGGCGGCCAGGGGGTCAAATGCCACGGTGAAGCTCGTGCTGCCGCCGGGAGCCAAGGAGCCGGCCAGCCCCGTCAGGTTCATCACAAAGTCCCCGGGATTGGCGCCTCCTAACGTGGGGGCGCCCAGGGTCAGGGCCGCACTGCCGGTGTTGTTCACAAAAATTGTCAATGCTGCGGTCGCGCCGGCAGCTATGTCCCGCGAGCCAAAGAGCCGGCCGTTGGCAGCCGCTGCCCCGTTGGCCACCAGGGCCCCGGAAACCGAATTCGTCTCGCGCACCTCAATGATGGGAGTAACGCCAACGCCCGAAATCGCGTAATTGACGACCACCGGCGAGGCAATCAGGGCCGTGCTCGTGTTGTAGGTAACGGTAATGTTGGCCGTGCGCAGGCCCGTGGTCGTGGGCGTGAACACCACACCGTAAGCGGGTGAAGCGCCCAGGCCTGCAATCAGGCCCGTGGGCGGAGCCGCCACAAAGCTGAAGTCGCCGGGATGGGCGCCGGAGAGCACCACGCTGGTCACCGTCAGGTCAAACTCGCCCGCGTTGTTGTTGACGAAGTTCTGCGCGGCGCTGCTGCTGCCAGTGAGCACGTTGCCAAAGCTGGCAAAGCCGGGGGTCGGCGTGCTGCTGACCACCACGCGTTCGGCCGGCACATACTGAATGAACCATGACAGCAGGCGTCCCGTCTGGGTTCCGTTGTCGTCGGCGATGACGAGCGTCCAGTTGCCTGCGGGGCTGGTCCCGTAACGCTGCTCAAAGGCCAAGAGGCCTTCGGGCCGGTAGCCGCTGGCAGCCGTATACGGAGCCGTACCGCCCGTGATCAGAGTGGCGCCAGGCGAGAACCGACGATCATTGTTGCTGGAGAACACCGTGTAAGTGAACGTCGGGCTGCCGCTGCCAAAGTTGTCGCCCGCTCCGCCGTTGTCGGTGCTGAGTTCAATCACCCCGGCCGGGGGCGTGACGTTGACCCCGTTATTCACTGTCGTAAAGGGGCCTGCCCAGGCCACGCCCGGCGGCACGAGGTAGATGTCCAGGTCGCCCACGCCGGCGTGGTCCACACGAATGCCGACGCGCAGCGCGCCAATCAGGTTGGTCGTCGCGGGGATCGTGATCGTGTCCTGCAGGCCCGCTGTGCTGTTGTCGGGGATCACGCGACCGCCCGGCGTCGTCGAGATGAAAGTGTTTGGCGGCCAGAGGGGATGATCGCCCAGACGCACAGGGAAAGGTGCCGTCGTCGCTGGCGCCGAAGAAATGTCGGCCAGTGCATTGACTCGGAAGCCCAGTGTCGCGGCCGTCGGAGCCGCAAGGATATCTCCCGCCACCAGCACCCGCGCCGCGCCGCCGTTGGGCACGTTGAGCGCCGGGACGAGATTGAAAGTCGCCGCGCTGCCCGCCAAAGCGGCCGTGCTCAACAGGGTGTCGCCGCCGTCGAGGGCGCCATCGTTGTTGTTGTCGGCGTAGAGCCGCAAAGCGCTCACATTGGCCGTCAGGGTGGCCCCATTGGTTTCACGCAGCACCAGCTGGCTGACCGACCCCGCCGTAAGGAAGCCGTCGAGGCGATATTGGCCGAAGATTTGTCCCGTGGCGCCGAAGGTGGCGGGCGTGCCGGGCACGTTACCCTCGCCCACATTCAGGAACAACTGGGGCGTGGTGATAGGCGTGTACTCGACGCGCCATGACACCAGGTGGCCGACATCCTGGCCCCAGCCATCCACCATGATCAGTGTCCAGGTTCCGGCGGGGCTGGTTCCGTAGAGCCGGTTGAAGGCGTCAAGGCCTTCAGGGTTGTAACCTGCTGCCGCCGCAAAGGGCGAGGCCGCCGTCGTGATGTTGCCCGTGGTGGGAAAGTCGGGATCGAAGTTGCTCGAGAAGTAGACGTAGTTGAGCGTGCCGTTGGCGTTGCTGCTGCCGTAGTTGTCGCC
>JABARW010000032.1:0-10020 GCA_019186845.1 Planctomycetota bacterium
TGGCGAGTTCGTCGTCAATCTTCAGGTAAACGCCCCGGCGCAGTTCCTCGATCAGTTGAATCTCGCGTTGCTCGCGCTCGTCGGGCGGCAGTGCAGGCGGGGGGGCTGGAGGAGTTTCAGTGGGCGTTCCCTCGCCTGGAAGCGCCGGCCGGTTGGTCTCCGGCTTGGGCCGGTTGGCGGGTGGGTCATCGGCGAACTGGACAGCATCCCGATACTGCTTCATGGCCTCGTGGAAACGCCGGTCATTTTCCTCGATGGTGTAAATGGGCATGAAGTTCTTGCGGATATCGCGCGATTCCCATCCCCACTCGGGTTTGCGGTCTGAGCGGGCGTATGAACCCAGGATGATCACCAGGCCCGACAGCGCCAATGCCCCCATGATCAGCGGCACCAGGCGCGACAGAAACTGGGCCTGCGTCTGGGGAGGCCGTTTGGCATAGAAATCAAACTTGAGCTTCTGCACCCTGAGCCTCTCATTGGGCAGTTTGGGCCGACCGGCAGGCCATGACCAACCCAATATAGAAACGAAGCCGCGCCGTGGCGGTTCAAAGACCTGCAGAGTGTTGCGGCCCAGGTATCTCAGGGCTGCTTGGTCGTGAAGTGGAAGATCCGTGCGCCCTTTGGATGCTTCAACGTGATGGCGACGACAATCTCATCCCCGTCGCGCAGGGGCTGAGGTTCATGTACCGGCAGGCCGTTGAGGTAGGTACCGTTGGTGGAGTGCAGGTCTTCAATAAAGAAGCCGCCCGCCTGCTTGCGGATGGTGAAGTGGCGCTTGGAGATGGTGGGCACCGGGTAGAGCACCGTGGCCGGAGCTTCACGGCCCACGACGATGTTGTCCTTGATTTCGTGGCGGTTGCCCGTTTCGTCATCCAGCAGCGCGCCGTACTCGGACTTTCCGGCAATGGTCGTGTCGCGCGTTTTCTTGCCCTTCTGGTCGGGCTCAGGCGCGAGTTCAGTCGGGCCGTCGCCGCCGCCCACGGTCGGAAATACACTCTTGCGGTTGCTGACGGTGTCTATGTCGCTCTCGCCCAGTTTGAGCTTGGTGGCTCCGGATGCACCGGATCGCTCGGTCAACTCGCTGGCGGGGGCGCGCGTGGCCGCTGATTGGAGTTCCGCCTCGACCTCATCGGCCTCAGCGGCGATCTCACCACTTTCGATATTGCGCTTGATGATCTCGCGGGTGTACTTGTCTTTCTTGTCGGCGGTCATGCGGCGCACGATGTCCACGTCAACGACACGGAACAACGAGCTGTGCCGGAAGTAGCGCTCCATGGCATCAGGGATGCGGATCAGCATCTTCTTGTCCGAAGCCTCCCCGCTTACGAGTTTTATGGCGATGCTGCGGAAGGCGTCCTCCGAGATGTTCCTGCTCTTGGTGATGTCCATTTCGAGCTCCTCGTACGGGAGCTCGAGTAACTGGGGGAAAAACTCGGTCACCGCCTTGACGAACTCTTCTTCGCCGTCAGCGGTGATGGTCAGCCTGTTCCAACGCAATGTCGCGGTCATTTTCGCCCGGGCCGTTATTCTTCAACGAACTTCATGACTTCGTTCTGGATCTCGTTCATCACCGGGTCGGACTTGCCGTTGGCGGCCTTGATCAGCGCCTGCAGCAACTGGCGGAACTGCCCGACGCGGACCTCATCTTCGACCAACGTGTCGTTCAACAGGCGATACATAGCTGTAGTGTTGATCGGCACGGCATGGACCAGGTCATCAAACTCTGTATCCGTCAGCTTAAACGAGCCGACATGGGTTTCAAGCGTGGCAGAGCCGTCTGGGTGGCGTGTGAACTTCATGGTGTGTGCTCCGAGCTAGCGCTTCTGTGTGATGCGGCTTGACAGGCCGGCGTCCTTGAGCCGGTCGCGAACACGGTTGGCTTCTTCCTCCGTGACGCCCTTGACCACGGGAACAATCATCTTGCCCGCAAGCTGGAGGGCTGCGTTGATGTCGATGCCCTGGACCTCGGCGATGATCTCAGCTGCCGCCTGCTTCTTGTCGGCACCCTTGGGCGGCGACAGAAACACGGTGAAATTGCCCTCAGGGGCCTTGGCGGCAGGCGCTTTGGCCGAGACCGACGCAGGGGCCGGCTTGGCGGGAGCAGGAACAGGCTTGGCCGCCACCGGCGCAGGCTTAACTGGGGCCGGCGCGGGTTTGGCGGCGGCCGGCGCGGGCTTGCCGGGCAGGGGCTTCTTGGCGGGAACGGGCTCCGGCGCCGGCTCTTCGTCCAGACTCAGGCCAAGATCCATTGGCTCTTCTTCGACGGGCGGGGCAGGAGGCTGCTGGCGCGCTGAAATGGCGCTCTTGTCCAGTTTGGCCGTCGCCGCTTTCTTGGCCTCCAGCTTGGGGTCGCGGTAGTCACGGGCCCTCCCTGTCCACGGCGGCAACTCCTCAGCGCTGCCCGGAGCAGGCGCGGCCTTGACAGGTTGTGGCGCTGGGCGAGCCGGGGCAGCCGGCGCAGGACGGCGTTCTTGCATGTCGGATTGCTCCAGGTTGTCCGTAGACGGATCGTGGAATTTCACAGGTGCGAGGGAGGCGCTGAGTGCCTCCAGAGGCTGGGCACTTTCGGGTTCAGCCTCCATTTCCAACAGAGGCTCAGGTTCGGGCTGTTGAATCACTTGCGGCGTCGGCGCACGACCGGATCTCGAAGGAGGAACCATAGTCAGGCCCTGCTCATTGAAATCAGGTTCGTCCAAGGAGAGGTCCGGCTGCTGGTGCTTGGATACACCAGGCACGCCCGTAAGTGAAAGGCGGTCCGCATTGCCCAGGGGCTCCGCGGCGAACTCGATGGAGGAATCATGTTGCTCAACAGGAGCCTCGGCTTGCTCTTCCTGCTCTTCGTCGAGGGCGAAATCGTCGTCGTGGACGTCGGCGCCTTCGTCAGAAACCTCCACTGGGGACTCCTGAACCGGGGCCTCAGCCTCGGACATGTCATCCATCGGCAGGTCCACGGCCTCCACAGCTTCAGGTTCAAAGGCGGGCTCTGCCGGGGGTTCGGGCTTCTTTTGCGCCGCTGCCTTTTGCGCCGGAACTTCCATCGGCTTGCCGATGGCAATGCCCTTCTCGGTCAGACGCAGGTCAAGTTGCAGGGACTTTCCGGCCAGTTCGACTTGAAGCGTAATCGAATCCCCTGGCCGCAGAATGACTTCTTGTGACGCCATACCTTTGCCACCGATGCTCGGCGTGGAGCGCAATGGGAGCAGAAAAGTGAAGTCGGGATTCTCTGTCGCAAATGCAAGCCGTGTCAAGTGCAAAGAAAACTAGCAGGGTGGGCTGGCGTTGTGATTGTTGTGGATATGGCGACTTCTTCATTGACCTACCACATGATTGCCACGTTGGTGCTCTCTTGCTTGGATAGTCCCGTGCCAGAGCCTCAGACGCCCACATCTCTTGCGGCACCGGCCGTCGCCATTGCCGTGCGGAGCCTCAGCAAGGCCTACCCGGGCGGCATCAACGCCGTGCGTGACATCAATCTGGAGATTGCCCAGGGTGAGATGGTGGCCATCATGGGCAAGTCCGGAAGCGGCAAGTCCACACTGCTGAACTTGATTGGCAGCTTGGACAAACCGGATTCCGGCAGCGTAAGCTACCATGGTGTCGATCTGCGCGAGGTTCGCGACCTGGCTCGATTTCGGAGTCGAGAAATCGGGTTCGTCTTTCAACTTCACTACCTGCTCCCTCACCTCTCCCTGCTCGACAACGTAGCCCTTCCGCTCTTCGGGCAACGAGACGCCCGCGAGCGCGCCGCTGCGGCGCTTGGGGAGGTAGGCCTGGCCCATCGTGTGCACCACGTTCCGGGCAAGGTCTCCGGCGGGGAGAGGCAGCGTGCGGCCATTGCACGGGCCATTGTGAACAACCCGCGGGTGTTGCTGGCTGACGAGCCCACTGGCAACGTGGACAGCGTCACGGAGGCTGCATTGCTTGAATTGTTTCAGAACCTGCGTTCGCGCCACGGAATGACACTGGTGGTGGTCACGCACGAGCCGTCCGTTGCTGCGCGTGCCGATCGGATCATTCACATCAAGGACGGCGCCATTGATCGCATCGAGGCTGGCAAGGGGGGTCGCGAGCTGTGAAACTGCTGACTTTCTTTGCCGCGGCGGCAGTTCTGTCAGCCGCAGCCTGCGGAGGAAACTCCGTCCCACCGGCCAATCGCCCCGCAAGCGGTGACGAAGGCGCAGCGGCGGCCTTTGTGGCCCTGCCATCGGCAAGCGAGCACAAGGAGTTGAGTGTCCGCGGCGAAGAGGTGTACAAGAAGTTCGTCTGCGGTTCCTGCCATGCGCTGGGCGGTGATCGCCAGGGGCTGACAGGCCCGCCCCTGGGCAATACAGCTGAGCGGCATCTGGTACGATTGAAAGGCGACGAGTTGGCCGTGCGCCGCTGGCTGTGGTCCCACATTCGCAACCCCGAGGCGCATCCCGGTGTCTACCATGGCGACAGCGCCTACAGCGCGAAGATGCCGGGGTATCCGCAGATTCCCGATGAAGAGCTGCGTGCGCTGGTTGAGTTTCTGATGACGAAGCGGTAATAACACCGCCATGCCTCAGGCAAGGACAACCAACGCCCGGGACCTCGCATTTGTGCCGGGCACCGAACTCGTGTTCGGACCTCAGGCCGCGCGCCGGCGCCAGGTCAGCGATACGATTGCGAGAGTCTCACGGGGCTGGGGCTTCACCGATATCATCTTGCCCTCGTTTGATGATCGCCGGACCTTCGAGGGCGGCGACGCCCACGATGCGGACCTGTACCGTTTCATGGATCGTGAAGGGCGCTGGCTTACGCTGCGCGCGGACTTCACCCTCATCGCCGCGAAGGCCCTGGCCGTGGAGTTGCGCCGTGAGCCGCGAACTATCAGGGCAAGTTATGAAGGGCGTGTCTTTCGCTTTCAGCCATCGGGGCACGGCGCTCGTGTTGAACAGAGCCAGCGCGGCCTGGAATGGGTCAACGCGCCGGGCACGACCTTCGACGCAGCGACACTCTGCATCGCGGGCGAGTGCCTGTCGGCTTTGGGTCTTCATGATGCCGTTCTCGTTATCGGCCATGCGGCGTTCATTGGAGCTGCTCTGGGTGAAAAAGGGCGCGGCGACCGCGCGCTGCTTGAGGCCCTGGATCATAAGAACCCGGCCCGCATCCATGAGTTGGCCAAGCGGCGCGGTCTCGACGCTACGCGCACAGAGCTGCTGGCACGGTTGCCCGGCTTGTGCGGGGGCCCCGAGGTCATTGCCCTTGCGCGAACGATCGCCCCGGAGCCCGAGGCGGCTGCCGCCCTGGATGAGCTTGAAGCCCTGGCGCGTACGCTCAGGGAAAGCGGCGCGTCGCTCAATGTACTGTATGACCTGGGGGAAGTACGTCAGTTCAGCTACTACAGCGGCATGATGTTCAAGGTCTACCACCACGGCGTGGGCGAAGAACTGGGCGGCGGTGGCCGCTATGACCGGCTGTTTGACCGCTACGGGCTTGACGTTCCCGCCATCGGCTTTGGCTTTGACCTCGCGCGGCTTACGGAAGCTCTGCCCAGAACAGAGGTTCATGGCGCGGCATCCGTAGCCTCGGCTACGGCGGGGCAGGGCGCACAAGGGCTGAAGTCGCTGCTTGAGGCCAGAGGCCGAGGAGAGCAAGCAATATTGGCGGGAGGTGCATGATGCTGCGCATAGCCCTCCCAACGGGACGGATTCTTAAGGATGCCGAGCGTTTTCTGGCGGCAGCGGGTCTTCCGCCTGCCGAGAATCTGTCCCAGACTCGCAAGCTGATGGTTCCAAGCCAGTGCGGTCGGGTGGAGTACCTGTTGGTCAAGCCGGTGGACTCTCCGCTCTATGTTGAGCAGGGCGTGGCTGAGCTGGGCGTATCCGGCAAGGACGTCCTGATGGAGCTTGCACCCGACATCCTCGAACCTCTGGACCTGGGCTTTGCGCGCTGCCGCATGGTCGTGGCCGGCCGCCCGGAAATCCGGCGCAGCCTGGACAACACATTGAGCCCCGTTCGTGTGGCCACCAAGTACCCGCGCGTGGCTCGACTGCACTTTGAGAAGTCGGGCGTGCCCAGTGTAATCCTGAAGCTCTCGGGCAGTGTCGAAATCGGCGCAGTGCTTGGGCTAAGCCACTACATCGTCGATATTGTGGAGACCGGCACGACATTGCGCGAAAATGGCCTGGTCGTGCACGAAGAAGTGGCCCAATGCAGCGCACGGCTCGTGGTCAATCGCGCGGCGTTCTACAGCCATCTTTCGGAGATCGGCGCCATCCTGGACGCATTCAAGTCCGCATTGGAGAAGGCACATGCCTGACCCTGTCAATGTCTACGAAATCGGTAGCCCTGAGTTCAACGCCTTCTTCAAGCGCATGCGCGAACGCGCTGACGCCGGCGGCAGCCCCACGGGAGACGTCAACAGCCGGCTGCTCGCCAGGGTGCGTGAAAGTGGTGACAGCGAGTTGACTCAGTTCGCGCAGCAGCTGTTCGAGGGATTGCACCCGTACGCGGAAGCTACCGTCGAAAGAATCCTTGACCTTGTCGCAAGGCAGGGCGATGTCGCGCTTACGCAGCTTACGCGGGTGTTTGACGGCTATCCGCTGACCAGCGCCACCATCCGTGTGTCCCAGAAGGACCTTGATGCACTTGCCCAGAAGGCGGACCCCGAACTCCTCGACGTCTGTCGCAGGGACGTACTGCCCCGCTTGATGCGCTTTCACGAGAGGCAGAGGCAGGAGAGCTGGCAGCTTGAGGAAAAAGGCGGGAGTGTAGGCATTCGCGTGCAGCCGCTGCAGCGTGTGGCTCTGTACGTGCCCGGCGGAAAGGCGTTCTACCCCAGTTCGTTGATGATGGCGGCAGTGCCCGCCAAGGTCGCGGGTGTGAAGGAGATTGCGGTTTTCACGCCTCCCGGCGCATTGGAGCAAACGCCCCTGTTGGCAGCGCTGCTCAAGGAATTGGGAATCAGCGAGGTCTATCGGCTCGGTGGTGCACAGGCCATTGCGGCTGCGGCTTTCGGCACAGAGAAGGTCGCGCGCGTCGACAAGATCGTGGGGCCGGGAAGCGAGTTTGTGGCCTTGGCCAAGCGCATGGTGTTTGGCCGGGTAGACATTGACAACGTGGCGGGTCCCAGTGAGGTCGTGGTGCTCTTCGACGGCAGCGCCAATGCGGCATGGGTCGCGGCGGACATGCTGGCGCAGGCCGAGCACGACGAACTGGCGGCGGCCGTGGGCGTAACTGACAGCGCCGAGGCAGCTCAAGCAGTGGTGGCGGAACTGGCAAAGCAACTAGCGAGTCTGCCGCGAGAGGCTACGGCGAGGCGCAGCCTGCAGAACTTCGGGGGCATTGTGGTGGCGCCTAGCATGGGGTTTGGAATCCGCTTTGCCGACACACTGGCGCCCGAGCATCTCGAGATTCTGACCGAGCAGGCCGAGCAACATGCCGCCCAGGTCAAGAATGCGGGCGCCATCTTCGTGGGTCCCTACGCCCCCGAGGCATTTGGCGACTACTGCGCCGGCCCCAACCACGTGCTGCCCACGGTTGGCACGGCGCGCTTTGCAAGCGCGCTGAGCGTAGGCGACTTCCTGCGGCAGGTCAGTATCATTCGAGGCAGCGCGGAATTGCTGGCGGCCAACCGGCAGACGATACTGAAGTTGGCCCGCGCGGAAGGCCTGGAAGCCCACGCTCGAAGCGTTGAACTGCGCTCCTGACGCCTCGCCCCGGAACACGCCATGAGTGACAACACCCTTTCTTTCCTCAAGCGCCAGCTCCAGGACATCGTCGGCGGGTACAAGCTGGACGTGCCCGAGTGTTCGGTCAAGCTCAACCAGAACGAGAATCCCTACGACTGGCCCGCTTCATTGAAGCAGGAAGTGTTTGAGCGCGTTCGCGAGGAGGCCTGGAACCGCTATCCGCCGTTTGTGCCGGCGGACTTCACGTCACACGTGGCGCGGCATATTGGCGTTGAGCCTTCGCAGATTCTGGTGGGCAACGGCAGCAACGAACTGATGTACGCCGTCTTTGCGTGCGTGTTGGAGCCCGGTCGCAAACTGGTGATCACCCAGCCGACCTTCACCCTCTACGCTTTGTTGGGCAGGGTCTTCGGTGCCGAGGTTGTCGACGTTCCGCTGACCGCAGACATGCAGTTCGACATTGCCGGCATCGAAAAGGCAGCCCAAAGTGCCTCCGTTGTCGTGATTGCCTCGCCGAACAATCCCACCGGAACGGTCATCGAGCCGACGGACCTTGAGCACCTTGTGGCGGGTAGCGCCGCACTCTTTGTGGTGGACGAAGCCTACTTTGACTTCCATGGCGAGACCGCACTGGAGTTGACTCGAAACTACCGCAATGTGGTGGTTCTGCGCACCTTTTCCAAGGCCTTTGCCACGGCGGGACTCCGATTTGGCTTCATGGTGGCGCACCCCGATGCGCTGCCCTTTTTTGCCACGGCGAAGTTGCCCTACAACGTAAACATCTTCACCATGGCGGCCGTAGAGGTCGCCATGGAGCATGCTGTGACCCTGAAGGGACGCCTTGAGGAGATCAAGCGCGAGCGAGAGAGGGTCCTGAGGGTGCTGAAGAGCTACTCCACGATTCGGGCCTTTCCCAGCCGCGCCAACTTCGTGTTGTTCGAAACGGACCGTCCGGCGCGCAAAGTCTGGCACAGCATGGTGCGGCGGGGTGTGCTGATCCGGGATGTCTCAAGCTATCCCGGTCTGGGACGAGCGCTGCGCGTGAGTATCGGGCGCCCCGAGGAGAATGACGCGTTCCTCAAGGCCCTTGAATATGCGATGGTGGAAGTCGCCCCGGAGGGTCCATGAGCAAAGCCAAGGTCAGCCGCAATGGCAAGTGCGAGCGAAAGACGCGCGAAACCAGCATTTCAGCGTCGGTCGAGATTGACGGCGAGGGCCGTTACGAGGTTAATACGGGCATCGGTTTTCTTGACCACATGCTTGAGTTGTTCGCGCGTCACGGCCTGTTCAACCTGCGCGTAACCTGCAAAGGGGACCTGCAGGTCGATGCGCACCACAGCGTCGAAGACATCGCGATTGCCCTGGGAGAGGCGTTCAAGCAGGCGGCGGGCGAGAAGCAGGGAATTCTGCGCTACGGGCATGCCTACATCACCATGGACGAGTCCCTGGTGCGCGCCTGCCTGGACCTGAGCGGCCGCCCCTACTTGGTGTGCAGCCTTGGCACGCTCAGGCGCGAAGTGGTTGGCGGCATGCCTACGGAAATGGTCGAGCACTTCTTCCGAAGCTTCAGCACGCATTTTCCCATGAACCTGCACATTGATCTGCTGCGGGGTGAAGACACTCACCACATCATCGAGGCCGTTTTCAAGGCGGTGACCCGCGCTCTGCGCACCGCCTTGACGACGGACGTCCGCGAGGCAGGCGTTCCCAGTACGAAGGGCGTGTTGTGAAGCGCTCCGTCACAGTCATTGATTCAGGCATTTGCAACCTGGGCAGCATCACCTGTGCGCTTCGGCGTGTCGGGGCCGAAGTCGAGGTGACCAGTGAGCCCGATGCCCTGAATCGAGCTCAGAAGCTCATTTTGCCCGGCGTGGGCAGTTTTCCCGCGGCAATGGAGGCCTTGGAGGGCCGCGGGCTGGTACCGGCCCTCAAGGCCTTCGTCGCCAGCGGGCGCCCCCTGCTGGGCATCTGTCTGGGCATGCAGTTACTGCTCGAGGAAGGCGAGGAATTCGGGCTGACGCAGGGGCTCTCGCTGATTCCTGGCCGCGTTCGCATGTTTCGCGCTGGCAACCTGCGTGTTCCGCACATGGGATGGAATCAGGTGGCCGGCAAGCGGCCTGACCCGCTTCTTGAAGGCATTGACGGGCGCTACTTTTACTTCGTGCATAGCTACCTGTGTCAGCCCAGCGACCCGCAAGACGTTCTGGCGGTGACTGAGTATGGAGAGACCTTTGCCAGCGTAGTCCGGCGGCGCAATGTCTGGGGCATCCAGCCCCACCCGGAGAAGAGCCAGCAGGCGGGGCAGAAGCTGCTGAGCAACTTTCTGGAGTTGTGCCCGTTACCCTGACAGTGTTCCCCGCCATTG
>JABARW010000032.1:10051-19835 GCA_019186845.1 Planctomycetota bacterium
CTGCACGTAGTCAATCTTGACGGAGCCTTTGGAGAGGCGTCACCCAACATGGCGGTCGTGCGCGAGATTTGCCGCGCCGTGAGCCTGCCCGTGCAGTTTGGGGGTGGGCTGCGTGATGAGCGCGCCGTGTTGCAAGCTCTTGAGCTGGGCGTGGCCAGGGTCGTCCTCGGGACGGTGGCGGTGAAGAAGCCGGACGTTGTGAAGGCCTTGGCTACGAGGCTGGGAGAGAAGCTGGCTGTCGGCATTGACGCCAAGGGTGGTATGGTGGCCGTTGAGGGCTGGGTGGCCACCAGCGAGATGACTGGCCTCGATTTGGCGCGGCGCATGATAGAGGCTGGCGTCCGGCGCTTCATCTATACGGACATTGCCCGCGACGGCATGCTGTGCGGGCCGGACCTCGCGGGGGCCGCAGCCTTGCAGGTGCTTGGAGGCCGTGTCATTGCCTCGGGCGGCGTGGGCAGCCTTTCCCATGTCGCACAAGCCGCCCGGGCGGGCGTGGAAGGTTTGATTGTTGGAAAGGCTTTGTACGAAGGCCGATTTACACTAAGACAGGCTTTGTCTGCTGTTGAGTCCATTGGAGCCTGAACGAGCTCCGGTTAGAGGATGAGCCATGAGCAGCTTCACTGTGTATCCCGCCATTGAACTGCGCGGCGGAATGGGTTTGCGCTATGAGAATTTGGGTATGGGCACTCGGGCCAGCCGCGTCGATGCTGTGAAGCTTGCACTGGAGTACGAGAAGGCGGGTGCGCCTTTCATTCATCTCGTGAATCTGGACGGCCCCTTTCTGGTGGGGGAGAGTGAGCACGGAGGCAGCGTGCTTGCCGGCGCAAATCACAACCTGGAAACCATTGAAGCCATGGCCAAGGCTGTGAAGACTCCGCTGATGTTCGGCGGCGGTCTTCGCGACATCAATAGCGTCATGAAGGTGCTATCCATTGGAGTCAAGCGTGTGGCCTTGGGTACTGCGGCCATGCGCAACCCGGACCTGGTGAAGAACGCGGTAAAGCTCAACGCCGAGGCCGTGCTCTGCGCAATCGACGGCCGCAATGGCTTGTGCGTCGCCCAGGACTGGGTCAAGATCAAGGACATGCGCGTTGAGGAGCTGGCGCGGCACATGCGTACAGCGGGGGTCAAACACTTCATCTACCAGGACGTGCAGACTGACGCGGCCAGCACGGGCCCCGAGTTGGGCGCGGCCCGCCGCATTGGTGAACTCGGCGTCAATCTGATAGTTGCTGGTGGCGTGAGTGAACTTGCGCATATACGGCAGGCGGCCGCCACCCCGGGCGTGGGTGGAGTGCTGGTGGGTAAGGCGCTGGCACAGAGCAAGTTCACTTACGCGCAGGCCCTCGAAGCTGCGGCCACAGGGCTGAAAGAGCGGAAGTAGCATGTTGGCCAAGCGGCTGATCGTGTGCATGGACGTAAAGGACGGGCGTGTCGTCAAAGGAACCAATTTTGTCGGACTGCGCGACGCGGGGGACCCCGTCGAGTGCGCCGTGCGCTATGACGCGGAAGAGGCCGACGAACTTGTGTTTCTGGACATCACGGCTGGCCATGAAAAACGCCAGACGACCGTAGACCTGGCCCGGCGCTGCGCGCAGGAACTCTCGATTCCATTCACCATCGGGGGAGGAGTTCGCAGCGTGGCAGATTTTGAGACTCTGCTGCGCGCCGGGGCAGACAAAGTCGCCATCAACAGCGCGGCAGTGCGCAACGAACAGTTGATCACCGAGTGTGCGCGCCGGTTTGGCGTTCAGGCTGTCGTACTGGCCGTAGATGCCCGGCGGGTGCAGGGCGACTGGCACGTGTACGTTGACGGCGGTCGAACGGATACTGGCCGGGGCGCGCTGTCATGGCTGGCGCGTGGCGCGGAACTGGGTGCGGGCGAAATCCTGCTGACCAGTATGGATCAGGACGGTACAGGCCGCGGTTTTGACCTAGAACTTACGCGTCGGGCCGCGGAAGTCAGCCCCGTGCCGGTGATTGCCTCCGGCGGAGCTGGTACGCTTGAGCATCTGCGTGAGGGGTTTGAGTCGGGCGCTGCCGCAGTGCTGGCAGCGGGCATCTTTCATTTCGGCAATTACAGTGTGCGTCAGGCCAAGCAATATCTGCGCGATCGCGGAGTTCTTGTGCGCCCGCCGGAGGAAGCAGCGGCATGAGTGACCCGACAGAACGCGAGCCCGTGCGCGGTGTAAAGTGGGACGAAAAGGGCCTGCTGCCCTGCATACTCCAGAATGCCGCTACCGGCGACATCCTGACCCTGGCCTATATGAACGCCGAGGCCTTTGCCGAGACGATGCGCAGCGGCCAAATCGTGTTCTGGTCGCGCTCGCGCAAGGAACTTTGGCGCAAGGGCGAGACCAGCGGCAACACCATGCGCGTGGCCGAGCTCAAGCTGGATTGCGACGGCGATGCCCTGGTGGCCCGTGTTATTCCGGCCGGGCCCGCCTGTCACACCGGCGAGAAGGATTGTTTCTTCAACACCATCCTGCAGGATGAAGAGGCTCTGAAGCCGGTGCCGCACTCAGAGGCTGCCGGCTGGGGAGCGCGGTTGGGCAGCCTATTGGAGGATGTGAGGACGCTTCTGCAGGCGAGGCGGCAACAGTTGCCGGAGGGCAGCTACAGCACCTATTTGTTCAAGGCGGGCCTGGACAAGATTTTGAAGAAGCTTGGCGAAGAGGTCACGGAAACCGTGATTGCAGCAAAGAATGGCGACAAGGCAGCCCTGGTGGGGGAGATGTGCGACCTGCTCTATCACCTGCTCGTCTTGATGGTGGAGCGTGAAGTCAGCCTGGAGGACTTGCGGCGCCAGATGCAGGAGCGCCACGTCAAGAAGGGCGGAACGGGTGGCACTTCAGTTAGCGTGAGGCGCGCGGGCAGTGAGGAGCATGAGCCTGAATTGAAGATCAGCCGACCGGCCGGCTGCCAGGAACTCGAAGAGCGTCTCTTGCGCCAGATCGATCCCAGCCTCGCTCGGGACGTAACCCGCGCGCTGGAACTGATGTATCGGGCGCACGCAGGCCAAACGCGCGATGAAGGCGTCCCCTATGCAACGCACCCCCTGCACGTCGCGTTGCTTGGCGTCGAGGAATGCAAAATGCGCGGGCGGGAGGAAGTTCTGGCGGCGCTGCTGCACGACGTGCTGGAAGACCACATGGAGACCACCCCGCAGGACATTGAGAAACTCTTCGGCGCAACGGTGGCGGAGGCCGTCGTTCTGCTGACGAAGATGTACAAGCGCGACGGCAGCCCCAAGGAGATGGGACTCAGGCGCTACTACGAAGGACTGCGCGGCGCCCCGGTCTGGGTCAAGGCAGTCAAGATTCTCGATCGCGTCCACAATCTGCGCACCCTTCCCAAGTCAGGGCGCGGGGCCGAGCACATAGCTCAGTACCGAAAGGCGACGCGCGAGAATCTGCTTCCGCTTTGCGCCACCAGCACGGACAACCGCTTGCTCAAGTCCGCCGAGTTGCTGCTGGTTGAGCTTCAGCGCAAGATCTGACGCGGCTTCCTGCTTTCATTTTTTCGCGCGCAACCTTCAATTGCGTTTTGGGGCGTATAGCTCAGCGGTTAGAGCGCCTGCCTTACAAGCAGGATGTCGCTGGTTCGAATCCGGCTACGCCCACCAGCTTCCTGCGCCCGGCTCTGCCCGGCGACGCGTTCTCTCGGGTGCTTTATGGCGGAAGGCATAGACAGCTTTCCGGCCTCGATCACCCCGCTCTCCTGGCTGCCGGATGCTTTGACCCTGTCACGCCTGCCGATGGCAGTCGCTGTCTGGTTCGTGGTGCCTTGGCCTTGGGCGCTCATGGCGCTGATGGGGTTGGCAGCGCTGACCGATGTGCTGGATGGTTGGGCCGCGCGCAGCCTTGGTGTGATGGGTGGGCGCGGAGCCTGGCTTGACCCGGTCTGCGACAAGGCCTTTGTGGTCTCTCTTTTGGCTGCCTTGATGTTGCAGTTGGCGGCGCCCTGGTGGGTGTTCATATTGATTGGCGCGCGTGAGATTGTTCAGTTGCCCCTGATGTTGGCATACAGGTTGGTGCGCGTTCTGCGGCCGCGGCTTCGGTTCAACTTCAGGGCCGGGTTGCCGGGTAAGGCTGCCACGGTGGCACAGTTCGCCGCCGTGGCTGCGGTCCTTCTGGAGCGAGCCGTCGTTGTGATGGCGGTAGGGGCCTGCATGCTGGGCTGCCTGGCCGTGTTTTACTATCTGCGGCGCGCCGCCTTGCTGGCGCGCGCCGATGAGGAGGGCGCGGCTGGATGATCCCGCTTCCACTCGATTTCTACCTGCGGCCCACGGCACAGGTCGCACGTGACCTTCTGGGCGCGCTGATTGTTCGTGATTCCGTGGTGCTTCGCGTTACGGAGGTTGAGGCCTATGGGCCGGCAGACAGCGCCTGCCACGCCTATCGGGGAATCACGAAGCGCAACGCGGCGATGTTCGGATTGGGCGGCCACGCATACGTTTACCTGTGTTACGGTCTGCACCACATGCTGAATTTCGTAACCGAGCGTGAGGGCATAGGTGCCGCCGTCTTGATTCGTTCCTGTGAGCCCGTGGCCGGAGAATCAGCGATTGTCGAGCGTCGAGGCGGCTTGGCCGGGACGCGCCTCCTGACCGGGCCGGGCTGCGTTGGCCAGGCGTTGGCGCTAACTCTGGGCGACAATGGCACGCCTCTGTTTGGCGGGGGAGTGATTCAGGTGTGCGAGGGCCGCTTACCTGCCCTGATTCTGGCCGGGCCAAGGGTTGGCATCGACTATGCCCTGCGACGCGATGTCCGCGCCCCCTGGCGATTTGCCGATGGCGACAGCCATTGGGTTTCTAACCGCCGGGGCCTCAAAGCGTTGCGGGTGAAAGGTCGACCAGCCGCCGCACACTCTTGATCTGATTCAGAGGCAGGCGCATCTGCTTCTCTCTGGGCCATTGTCCGAACTTCTGGGCGAAGGCAAGCCACTCCTGTTGACTCTTGTTGCCGTCTCCATCACGGTGCACTTCAACATCCAGCAGCAGCGCTGCGCCCTCGAAGATGGAATGAAACCTGCCTGCAATCAGAGCATCCTTGCCCGTGTCGATCACGACTGTGATCCCGTGAAGCGCGTGTCGTTCATGGTCCATAGCCTGGCTCCGTACTGTCCGACACACGTCAGGCTACAGGGCGATTGGCGCAGGTTGCAACATGAACCCGGTTTCGTCCGCCGCGTTTGGCCTCATAGAGGGCCGCATCCGCACTGGCAAGCAGGTCTGCGCCTTCAGGCGTGGGGCTGGAGGCTGCACCCACGCTCACCGTGACCACGGGCGCCGCCGTGTTGCGCTCGTGGACAATGCCCAGGTGCTGGACCGCGGCGCGTATGCGCTCTGCGACGTTGAGGGCGCCGTCGGGCGGGGTGTCGGGCAGGATGACGGCAAACTCTTCTCCGCCATACCGGGCCACCAGGTCGGCTGGTCGCAACAGTGCGTGCCGAATTGCTGTAGCAACCATCTGCAGGCAAACATCCCCGCGCGGGTGGCCATAGGCGTCGTTGAATGCCTTGAAGTGGTCCACGTCGATCATCAGCAAGCTCAGCCAAGTGGGTGCGCTCAACGCATGGGTGGCGCGGCGTAACCGTCGACATTCCACCTCGATGGTTTCATCAAAGTGCCTGCGGTTGGCCACGCCGGTCAAGCCATCGGTCCGAGTCAACTCAGTGAGTTTGCGGTTGGCGATCTCAAGCTGCTGAGTGACTGCCAGAAGCTCGCGTTCGCGCGCCTTGCGGGATTCCTGTTCGCGGCGCACGGCAAGTGCCATTCGCAGGCGCGCGTGCAACTCCACCCGGCTGATGGGGCGCGTCAGATAGTCCGAGGCGCCCGCGTCGAAGGCCTTCTCGATGCTTTCGGTCTCCGACATCGCCGTAACGATGATGATGGGGATGTCGGCCAAGTGAGAGGTGGACTTGATTCGCCGGCAGGCCTCAAATCCATCAATTCCCGGCATCACGACGTCCATGAGGATCACTTCGACGTCGTAGACCGGCCTTTGAGAGGGACCTACTCCCAGCAGCTTGAAGGCCTCCTCGGCGGATGAAGCGCCGAGAATCTCACGGAAGCCCTCCACACGCAGCGTGGCCTCGAGAACCCGTCGGTTTACAGGGGAGTCGTCGACGACGAGGATGCTCATGAGCCGGCGCCTTTCGACTCAGACTTGATCTCGGCCATTCGCCCCAGCAGGCGTGCTGTTGCGCCTTGCAGTCGCATCAAATCGGCTGGCAGATCGTTGCCGACGCCAGCTCGAGCCGCGGATTCCATCTGGGCGCAGATGGACGCAACCTCCAGAGCGCCGATGCTGGCTGCGCTGCCCTTTATGGCGTGGGCGGCCGCAGCAACGCTATCCATAGAGACGGTTGAGATCGCTTTATCCAGCGCCTGGAGCTGAGAGTCGAGCGTTGAGCAAAAGAGCCCAAACAGCTCCGCGATCAGGGCGTCCGGTGAGTCACCACCTAGCTCGCGAAGGCTTCGAAGAGTTTGAGAGTCCAGTGTTGGAGGGTCGCCCATACGCTCACCGCGCTTACCGTAAACGTAAAATACATAAAACATGGTCCGTGCGCAAGTGATTTCAGGGACAACTGGCAAGCCGTGTTGGAAATGGATAGCGTCGGCCGCCGAAGGGACGCTTGGACCCAGAGCGCCAGGTCGCCCCAGTGTATCGAGGTTGCCATGCCGACGAACATCGCCGTTTATCCGGGCACCTTTGACCCGGTGACCAACGGACATCTCGACGTAATCAGAAGAGGCGCGCAGCTCTTCGGGGAGCTGGTGGTCGCCTGCGCCGTGAACATTTCCAAGCAGCCGCTGTTCAGTCTGTCTGAGCGCCTTGAACTCCTCAAGTCCGTGACGCGGGGGCTCAAGAACGTGCGTGTTGAGAGCTTCGAAGGCATGGTGGTGGACTACGTGAAGGGTCAGGGCTCGCGCGTAATACTGCGCGGCATTCGCACCTTCTCGGACTTCGAGGCTGAGGTGCAGATGGCCTTGGCCAACCGTACCTTTGCGCCGGAGGTTGAGACGGTCTTCGTCTGTGCCAGCCTTGAGGAGAGCTTTATCTCCTCGCGGCTCATCCGAGAGGCTGCAGCTCTGGATGGCGATGTGGGCCGATTTGTTCCAGCCGAGGTGCTCGAAGCATTGCGCGGCAAGAAAAAGGCGCTCCATGCCCAGGTTGGAAGCCACAAGAAGGGCAAATAGCCCGGCGATAACCTCAGGCCCGTAACAACGGCACCCACACATTTTCCATTTTCATTTTTCATTCGTCGCTGCCGATGCACAATGCCGCGCCAAATTGACCCGGCCGGCACAAGCCAGCACCAAGAGGTTTGCCCATGAAGATTCACGAGCACCAGGCGAAAGACATCCTTCGCAACTATGGCGTCCCCTTGCTCAACGGTAGGGTGGCCTACACGGTGGACGAAGCCGTGCAGATCGCCAAAGACCTCGGAGGCAACCTGTGCGTGGTCAAGGCGCAGATTCACGCGGGGGGAAGAGGCAAAGGTGGCGGCGTGAAGTTGGCCAAGAACGCGCAGGAGGCGCGCGCAGCCGCCGAAAAGATCCTCGGCATGCAGTTGATTACCCCGCAGACGGGGCCTGAGGGCAAGCGGGTGCAGCGCCTGTTCGTAGAAGAAGGCTGTCCCATTGATCACGAGTATTACCTGGCGGCGGTCCTCGATCGCGAGACTTCCCAGGTCTGTGTGATGGGCAGCGGCGCGGGAGGCATGGACATCGAGGAGGTGGCCGCCAAGCACCCCGAACAGATCATCAAAGAGTTTTTCCATCCCCATGAGGGGTTGCAGGGCTTCCAGGCACGCAGGCTGGCCCAAGGTATCGGCATTCCGGCGGCGCTGATTACTAAGGCGGCGGCCCTGATCCAGGGTGTGGCACGGGCCTTTGTCGAGGAAGATGCCTCCCTGGTCGAGATCAACCCCCTGGTGACCACGAAGGACGGCCGCGTCGTGGCCCTGGACGCCAAGATCAGCTTTGACGACAACGCCCTCTACCGACACAAGGCCACCGAGGCGCTGCGCGACCTGAGCGAGGAGGTGCCGGAGGAAACCGAGGCCAAGAAGTACGACCTCAGCTACATCAAGCTTGATGGCAACATCGGATGCATGGTCAATGGCGCCGGACTGGCGATGGCGACCATGGACATCATCAAGCTTCATGGCGGCGAACCAGCGAACTTTCTTGATGTCGGCGGCGGCGCGACGCAGGAGCGCGTCACGGCGGCCTTCAAGATCATTCTGCGTGATCCGTCGGTAAAGGCGGTATTGATCAACATCTTTGGCGGCATCATGAAGTGCGACGTCATCGCCAACGGCGTGATCGCCGCAGCGAAAGAGCTTTCGCTGAAAGTGCCCGTGGTCGTGCGCCTGGAAGGCACAAACGTTGAGAAAGGTCGGGAAATCCTGGCCAAGAGCGGCTTGAAGCTCCTTCCGGCCACTGACATGACCGATGCAGCCACCAAGGTGGTCAAGGCGGTCAAGGGTGCCTGACCGCGCTAAGCGCGGCTTGCTTGACTCCAATTTGGAGCGCCGCTAGGCTGGCGCCGCGACTGGTGACATGCCGTAAAGGGGTCTTGTGGACGTCTTTCAAAAGTGTTTCGACTTCAAGCGCGACCTCGAGGTGAAGGCCGCGGGCTTGTACCCGTTTTTCAAGACCATTGAGGGCAATTTTGGCTCTCGGGTAGTGATTGACGGCCGTGAAGTCGTTATGGCGGGGTCAAACAACTACCTGGGCCTGACGCGTCATCCCAAGGTCGTGGAGGCCGCTGTCGACGCCACAAAGAAGTTCGGAACTTCCTGCTCTGGATCGCGTTACGCCAACGGCACTTACGTGCTTCACGTGGAGCTGGAAGAGAAGCTGGCCGACTTCATGAAGAAGGAGAAGGCCCTTTGCTTCACGACCGGCTACACCACCAACATGGGGGCCATTTCGACCCTGGCCGGGCGCCGTGACATCATCTTCTCGGACCGTGAGAATCACTCGTGCATCATGGATGCAACGATGCTCACCTTCGCGGAGACCAAGAAGTACCAGCACAACGACATGGAAGACTTGGATCGCGTCCTGTTGGGCAGCGACCCCGAAGCCGGCAAGCTGATTGTCAGTGACGGTGTGTTTTCCATGAAGGGTATTGTCGCCAACCTGCCCGAGATGGTCCGCCTCAAGCGCAAATACGGTTGTCGCATCTTCATTGATGACGCCCACGGTTTTGGCGTGATTGGCAAGAACGGTCGAGGCACGGGCGAGGACCACGGCCTCGAGACCGAGGTGGACGTGGTCATGGGCACTATGTCCAAGAGTTTTGCGGGCTTGGGCGGCTTCATTGCCGGCCCCGAGCGAGTGATCAGCTACGTCAAGCACCACGCCCGTCAGCTGATTTTTGCTGCCAGCATGACGCCGGCCAGCGTGGCAGCCGTCACCATGGCGCTGCACCTGATCCGTACGGAGCCGCAGCACCTCGAGAACCTGCGCAACGTTTGTAAGACGGTGCGCAACGAGTTCCGGCGCGTGGGTTTTTCCGTGCCTGAGGGCGACACGCCCATTGTCTACATCAAGGTGGGCGAAGACGAGGCGGCCTTCATGTTCTGGAAGGAACTGCTGGGCTTGGGAGTGTACACGAATCCGGTGATCACCCCCGGTGTCCCGAAGGGGCAGAGCGGCGTGCGAGCCAGTTTCATGGCCATTCACACGCAGAGCGACATCGCCCACGTCATTGACGCGTTCACAACGCTGGGCAAGAAATACGGCATCATCAAGTAGCGGTTT
>JABARW010000056.1 GCA_019186845.1 Planctomycetota bacterium
CCAGTCGGCGCCTTCGGCTTGACCAAAGCTGACACGGCGGCAGTGGGCCTGGCGTGCCACGCGAACGCAGCGGGGGTCGTCGGCGTTGTAAAGCAGCGTCCCGTGACGCGGCAGACGCGCCACAAAGTCGGCAAAGCCGCGCTCGACGCCCTCGATATCGCCATAGACATCCAGGTGGTCGGCCTCGATGTTGTTCAGAAGCACAAGGGAGGGATGAAGGTGCAGGAAGCTGCGGTCATACTCGCAGCTCTCCATCACAAAGTGTGGAGCGCTGCCCCAGCACGCGCTGGCCTCAAGGTTCAGGGGCTCGCCGCCGACAATCCAGCCCGCGCCCTGGCCGCGCAGAATCTGCGCGAGCATGGAGGTCGTGCTGGTCTTGCCGTGTGTTCCCGCCACGCAGATGTTGGCGCGGCCGCGCGTCAGCTCGCCCAGGGCCTGGGCGTACTTCATGACGCAGAGGCCTCGCTGCCTGGCCTCGTCCAGCTCCGGGTTGCCGGCACGCACCGCGGCCGTGGCCACCACGAAGTCGACATGTCGGGGCAGGTTCTCGGCCCGCTGGCCGATGGACACACGGGCGCCCTGTTCCTCCAGCGCCTGCGTAATCGGCGATGCCTTCAGGTCCGAGCCGCTGACACTGGCGCCCGCTTCAAGCGCGACGCGCGCCAGCCCGCTGACACCCGCACCGCCGATGCCGATGAAATGAATGGTCTTGTTGGCGAATTCCATGTTGGCCTGCGCGTGTGCGCCTCAAGGTGTTCTGCCGCGCTTCAGGCCGCGCGGCTGATGGGTTCATCGGCGCGGGCCGCCGGGGCGCTGAAGCCGAAATCGGCCAGGGCGCGGTCCAGGATGCGGGCCGTGGCATCGGGCGAGGCCATGAGCTTAGCGCCGGCAGCCAGGTTCTCCCTCGCGCTCGCCAGAATCACGTAGCGGGCGACTAGTTCGCACAGACGCGCGGCATTCAGGCCGCTTTCACTGACGAGCACGCCCGCGCCTGAGCGCGCCACATGCTCGGCGTTGGCCTGCTGATGGTTATCCGCTGCGCTGGGATAGGGCACCAGAAGCTGCGGCACGCCCAGGGCCAGCAGTTCGCTGATGGTGGAGGCGCCGGCGCGCGTCAGGGCGATGTCGCTGGCGGCCATGAAAAGTTCGGGTTCGTGAGTAAAGGCCACCACGCGCGCGGCAATGCCGCTCTGCTGCCAGGCGGCCTGGGCGGCGGCCTGGTCATGGGTGCCTGTGATATGCAGAGCCTGGAAACGGCCGCGGTAGCAGGCCAGCTCGGGCAGCGCGGTGAGCGTCACGGCATTGAGCGCCTGCGCGCCCTGGCTGCCGCCGATGATCAGCAGAGTGGGCAGGACCGGATCAAGGCCCAGGCGCTCGCGCGCGGCCTGACTGCCGGGTGCCTGCGTGAATGCCCGGCGCACAGGATTTCCGAGCACCTGCACCGGGCAGTCGAGTTTGCGTGTCAGGGGCAGGTGGGCATAGCAGCCGCGCGCCCAGCGCGCGGCCGTGCGGGTGACTTTGCCGGGGACGGCGTTGGCCTCCAGCAGCACCACGGGGATGTGCATCCAGCTGGCGGCAAAGGCGCCGGGCAACGAGGCGTAGCCGCCCACGCCAATCAGGCCCGTGGCGCCAAAGTTCTTCAGGGCGCGGCGCGCGGCGGGCACGGCGCTGAGCATGGAGAAGACGGTCTTGGTTTTGCTTTTCAGGCTGGAGCCGGGCCGCGCGATGGGCAGGGCCTCGAAGCGGTAGCCGGCCTTTCCGATCATCTCGCGCTCGAGGTCATTGCCGCTGCAAAGGAAGAGCACGCTCTGGCTCGACCAGCGCGCGGCAATTTCATCCGCCAGCGCAATCGCGGGCGCGATGTGCCCGCCGGTGCCGCCGCCGGCCAGTGCGATCTTGGGTGTCATGGTGATCTCCGCCCCGAGGGGCGCGAAAGTCGGCGTTGCCGCGGTTGCGGGCAATTCGGACGGACCCGCAACCGGCGGCAGCCGTATGGAGGAACGTCACTCCCGCCTTCGAACAAATCGTTGCGGGCCTGCGCGTTCCCGGAAAGGTGAATCAGGCGGCGGCGACCAGCCGTCGCGCCCGGACGCTGGCGCGCAGGCTCTCCTGCTCGCGTTGTGCCCGGGTTTCCTGCGCCATCAACTGCTCTGCCTTGTCGCTGCTGACAGACTGGCGCGCCACACTCAACGCCACGCCCACGGCACAGAGGTAAAAGAAGCACCCGCTGCCGCCAAAGCTCACGAAGGGAAGTCCGATGCCTTTGGTCGGCACACTGGCCGTGACCACCGCAATGTTCATGCAGGCCTGAATGCCGATGGATGCCGTGACGCCCAGGACCATCAGGCTGCCCAGCTTGTCCGGCGCGCGGGCAGACACCCGCATGCCCAGCAGCATGAGAGAAGCAAAAAGCGCCAGCGTGAAGGCCGAGCCCAGAAACCCCGTCTCCTCGGCCAGCACGGCGAAAATGAAGTCCGTCTCCTGCTCAGGCAGGTAGTAAAGCTTCTGCGTGCTCTGCCCCAGGCCCTCGCCCTCAAGCCCACCCGAGCCAATGGCGATCAGCGACTGTTTGACCTGATGGCCCTTGCCCAGGGGATCCTTCTCGGGATTGAGGAACGTCAGGACGCGGTCCTTTACGTGGTCGAATTTCACGAACATGACACCCACCGCCAGCGGCATGCCCAGCAACGCCACCAGCGCCAGATGCCTCAGGCGCAGGCCAGAGGCCAGCAGCACGAGAAAGCCGATGGCCGCCAGGAACAGGCTGGTGCCGAGGTCCGGCTGCGCCATGCACACCACCGAGTAGGCGCCGATGAACAGGCAGGCCGGAATGAAGCCGGACTTGAAGGTTCCAATGTCGCGGTTGGCCGAGCCGAAGGTGGCGCAGGCCACAATCAGGGCGAACTTGGCATAGTCACTGGGCTGGATGCCCACGCCGCCAAAGCGAATCCAGCGCGAGGCGCCGTTGAACGACGTGCCGATGCCGGGTACCAGCGTCAGCACCAGCAGCACAAGGCCCAGCAGGTAAAGCGGCTTGGCGAAGCGAGCGAGCTGGTGATAGTCCGTTCTGGCCAGTACCGCCATGGCGCTCAGGCCCAGAGCCAGGAATGTCAGGTGACGCTTGATGAAGATGAAAGGGTCGCCTTCGCCGCCGGGCAGCACCGAGATCGCGCTGGACGAGAACACCATCACCACGCCCACGCCCACAAGGGCGAGTACATTGATGAGGTAGGCGTTTCTCAGCGAGTATTGCATGTCGGTCCTCGGCGCGGGCGCGACGCCAAGCCGCGGCACTGGGCCTGCAGGACCGTTTCGGCAAAACTGCCGCGCGAACTTTGAACAAACCCCCCAACGCAAACGGCCCGGCAGTGCCGGGCCGCTTTCGCCAGAAGGCCGTCTAGTTACCGGGTGTAGCTGGGGAGATAGCCCAGGCCGAAGAGCCCACCGTGCCTCCGACGAAGTTGTAACTCTCGCCGGTGGGGGCCACGGCCAGGAAGTCTCCGGCGGGCCACACGAAGTAGGATGCCGCCGCGCCCTCGTAGCTGTTGGGCGAGCCGCCCCACTGGACGAAATCAATGACTTCGTTGCCGCTGCGCAGCAGCGCAACGGAACCCTGACTGAGGGCCAAGGCATTGAAGCTGGGGGCGAACTGGACGTTGCCCGTGGCCGAACCATGGACGCCCAACTGCACAAGCACGCGGCTGCCCGCGGAAATCTGGAAGCCGAAGGGGAAGGTGAATGTGGATGTGCCGTCGGTGATGACCCAGCCGCCGATGTCCGAGCTGAGAAGCGACTTGTTCAGAAGCTCGACGTACTGGTTGGCTTGGGAGGCATCGGGGTTAACGAGGACCTCGCTGATAAGCACGGGGCTGAGGTTGACGGCATAACCTGACCCTCCGCCCGGCTTGGGCACAGTATTGGGGTTGGGCAGGTTGTTGGGGTTGGGCCCGCTGGCCTGGGGCGGCTTGATGTCGCCCTTGACGGAATTGGCGTAATCGCCGCAGGCGCAGGAAAGCAGGGCCATCAGAGCGATGACAGAGCAGAAGAAAATTGGGCGCATCGAGACCTCAGTGCAGGGTGCAAACAGGGGAATTGGGGCTCTAAAGAGCCGATCCCTTCCAGCTTTCTACGCAACAACCTGCAGGGGGAAGCCCGAGTCTAGGAGAGGAGGCGCAAGGGCGCAAGCCCCTCAAGAAACGATCGATCCCCACTCGACTGGAAGCTCGCCAGCGCGCCAGCGAAGCGAGAACCTACTTCAAGCAGGGATCGACCATTTCGGATACTCCATCTGATCCGCAGGCAGAAGACCCTCTCCCTGCGGGTACTCCGGAAATCCTCCATGCAGTGGGCCGGTGCTACGCGGCATCCGGCCGGTCCCCAGCCTAATCCCAAGTGCCGTCAAAGGGCATCTTGGTGCCAAACAGGGAGACGGGGTTGCCCCATTCTTCGGGCGAAATGTCCCATCCCCAGTCCTTCAAAAGCTCCGGCGTTACGTACTCCGGCACTTCAGCCTCGCCTCCGGACCACATCACCAGCGCTCCCTGGTCCGGGTAGTTGTTCCAGTTACGGCTGTTGAACGTGAAGACGACGGACTTCTCCTTGCCTCGCGCGCTCAAAACCTGGAAGTAGTTCCGAACCCTCGGCGCTGTCCAGGAGCAGGCGTCAAAGGGGAGGCGGCCGTTCTCGTCGTCCAGCCAGCGTGAGTCTGCCGCGGCATCGGTGCCTCCCTTGCTGACAAGGCGGCGCAGCACGTCACGACCGAGAATCTTGTGCCGGAACATGGCCTCCCAGAACTCGTGACCCTTCTTGTCCTGGATACTTTCCAGGCGCATCCGCTTCTTGTTGCCCTCGTCGATGAAGGCCCGCGTCAGCTCATCGAAGCAGTCCTTCATCTGAATCTTGTCCATCTCACTGCTGGCCTTGCGCATTTTGGGCAGCGTGGCCGTGGCCAGAACGCTGACCAGCAGGCCGATAATCGCAATGACAACCATCAGTTCGACCAGCGTGAAGCCTCTACGCATGCTTTGCTCTCCTGGCGTTTGGGGCGCCAACGGGGACGGAGACCGGGGTAGGTTGGTAGGGGCAGGGCCTGCGCGGCCATTGGCGGCAGCGCAGGCTTTGCCTCTGCGGGCGGGACCCCCCGTCCGCACTACCAATATACACCGTCCAAAGCGCAAATGCCCTGTCGGATACCCATGTTACTCGACAGGGCTCCCGCAGCGGGGATCATGCAAACAGCGGGCCAGAATTGGTCATCGCCTGCCCAAGGGCCTGGTAGGCGGCTTCAGAGTTACAGGCGATACGGGACGGTGACGGGCTGCCCTGGTCGTGTTTCGGCTGAGGGGGCGCCGGCCGCCGATTGTGGGTGTGCCGGCGGGCCGAGGCCTCCCTGCAGCGAAACACCCCATCTCGGACGGTTCCTACAGGTCCACCTTGAACTTGTTGCGGAAGTCCGCGAAGTCCTCAGCCGCCGGACGGCGCAGGTTGGCCTTGGCGCGCTTCTTGCCGCCCGCAGACTTGGCCTGCTCGGCCAGCATCTTCTTCTTGTCGCGGCTCAGCTTCCAGGCCGTGGCCTTGCCCATCATGCCCTGGTTCTTCAGGCCCTGCACCATGCTGCGCATCTGCTCAAAGGCTTTGAGCAGGCGGTTCAATTCCTCGATGCTGCGCCCCGCTCCCGCTGCCACGCGCCGCTTGCGGCTGGGATTGAGCTGGTCGGGCAGGCGCCGCTCCTTGGGTGTCATCGAGTTGATGATGGCCTCCACGTGATCGAGGCCTTTCTCGTTGATCTGATCCAGGGGCAGCTCCGCCGCGCCGGGGATCATCTTCAGCAGGTCCTTCATGGGACCCATCTGCTTGATGGCCTTGATCTGCCCCAGGAAGTCTTCCAGCGTGAACTCGTCTTCCATGAGCTTGCGTTCAAGCTCCATGGCCTGTTCTTCGTTGATTGCCTTCTGGGCCTTCTCAACCAGGGTGACTACGTCGCCCATGCCCAGGATGCGGCCCGCCACGCGATCGGCGTGGAACACCTCGAGGCCGTCAGCCTTTTCGCTCACGCCCACAAAGCGCACGGGCTTGCCCGTGATGGCGCGCACGGTCATGACCGCACCGCCGCGCGAGTCGCCATCGAGTTTGGTGAGGATCGCGCCCGTGAGCGGCAGTTTTTCGTCAAAGGCCTTGGCCGACTTCACGGCGTCCTGGCCGGTCATGCCGTCGCAGACGAAAAAGATCTCGTCAGGGTGCGTCGTATCGGAGATCTTCTTGACCTCGTTCATGAGGTCTTCATCGACGTGCAGGCGGCCCGCAGTGTCGAGAATGACGACGTCGTGGCCGTTCTTCTTCGCATGGGCCAGGGCGTCATTGCAGACCTTGACGGGGTTGCTGGCCCGGTCCGCGAACACGGGCACCTGGATGCCCTTACCGACGACTTCAAGCTGGTCCACGGCAGCGGGGCGCTGCAGGTCCGCGGCGACGAGCAGGGGGTTCTTCTTGAACACGCGCTTGAGGTAGAGCGCCAGCTTGCCGCAGGTCGTGGTTTTGCCCGAGCCCTGCAGGCCGCACATCATGATGACGGTGGGGCGGTCGCCGCGCAGGTTGAGGCGGGCGCGGCCCTTGTCGTCGACGGTTTCGGGCGCCGACATCATGTTGACCAGCTCGTCATGAACGATCTTGACGAACTGCTCGCCGGGGCGCACGCCCTTGAGCACCTGCTCGCCCAGGGCCTTTTCCCTGACGCGCTCCGTGAAGTCCTTGGCGATCTTGAGACTGACGTCGGCTTCCAGTAGCGCGGTGCGGATGGCGCGTACGGCTTCCTGGATGTTGGCTTCAGTAATCTCGGCGTTGCCGGAGATCTTCCTCCAGACTTCGCCAAAGCGTTTGGCAATGTTGTCGAACATGCGTTATCCGTGATTCAGGGGGTGATGCGGGCTTCCAGCCCGCACTCTGGCGGCGGAGTGTAGCAAGGCGACGCGAAGTCGCGAAGGAGTTCGGCGCAGTCTGCGCCCGGCAAGCGAAGCGTCGGCCAAGGAGTCGCAGGAGTTTGCCGCGCCAACCGTTCCCAAGGGCAAGTTGAATCTAGAACTGCCGGTCGATCAGGTCCCGGAGGTTCGCAATAGAGATCAATCGGTGGCGAAACTCCATCAGGTCTTCGACACAGCCGTTGTTCGCCCAGCCAATTTGAAAGGTTGCGAACAAACCGTCAGGCGGAAGAGTTGTCCAACGGTATGCGGCCTCCGGGCTGATGTATTGATCTTTGTGGTCACGAAGTGGAAGTCCGAAACATAGGCGATTCGTTTGCCAACTGGCGTGGCACAGCTCTATCAACCTGTCAATGGCCACTGATTCATCTTTGGCGTCCTTGGCCTTCGTGAAAGCATCTCCAATGGCCTCCAGCCTCTGAACCATTTGGTCACGTTCCTCTTTGGAGCGAGGCCCCCATCTGGGTTCGTCTGATAGAGGGTTGTGCGACGTCCGTGGTGGTGAGAAATACTCACGGTTCTTCTTGGACTCTTGGTGGCAATCACAGCCTGCCAAGGCAACCCCCAAGAGAATTGCGCAGACAGCAGGACACACCGGCTTCCCGGCCCTCAAGAAAACCATCCATGAACTTTGCCGCACATCTGTCCAGCTCCGGTGTTACGACGTCGGCTTTTTGCTCTCGGCCTGCTTCTTGAGGTCCTGCAGGTATTGCTTGATGGTGTCCTCAGGGTTCATCATGAAGCTGCCGATGGCGCGCATCAGCGGGTTGGGCGTTTTGCCCATCTCCGTCAACGTGACCTTGGTTCCCTTGCCATCCTTGATGGGGGTGAACTTGAAAGCCCACTTGCCGCTGAACTTGTCGTTGGCCTCGCGCACCTCAATCGTGATCTCATTGGGGCGAAAACCATTGGTCTGGGTCGTGATCAGCTCCATGTTGCCGCTGACGACCTGCGTGTAGGTCAGCTTGTCGCCATCCTTCTTGAAGTCGCGGACCTCCTTTACGCTGGAGGCCCATTTGGGCAGATTTTGCGCGTCGGCCACCAGGTCGTAGCACTCCAGGGGCCAACGGTCGACCTCAATGCTGCTCGACGCCAGGTGCTCCTCCGGAATCGAGCTGCCATAGATGAACAGGCCGCCCCCGCAGGCCGCAATCAGCAGCACGCCGTACACCAGCAGTTTCACCAAGCCTATGCCGCCCTTCTTCTTGTCGTCGCCCATGACTGTCTCCTGTGCTTGTGATTATCGCCCGCTTCGCTAAACTTGCACGCCATAAATGGCCCGCTGTAGCCATCGCGGCGGCGGGTCGGTCCAGCGGCGGCGGGTATTCCCGCAGTGCCGCTACAGAAGGGCTTGAGCCCCGAGAGAGACATGAAAGACGCCCCCGGCGCCTCTGCGCCCAGACTTCACTCCAATCTCCAGCTGCACGCCGGCGACCACACCCCCGGCGCCTACAAGCCCCAGGTCGGCAAGCCCTTTGACCGCCTTGAGCGCGGCGGCCACGTTGATGACGCCGAGCTTCTGCAAGGCCAGCTCACGCCCGATGGCCACGCGGTGCCGCCTGAACGCCGCGCTGAACAAGCCGCGCTCAATGCCAAATGGCTTGCGGAAGAACGCGAACGCATGCGCGCCAGCAAAGGCGAGCCCGTAGCCTACGCGCAGGCCAGCGCCAGCGAGCAATCGCCGGGAGTTGAATACGCCGACCTCGAAAAGTTGCTGGCTTCGCGCAAGGCACTCAACAACGCCGGTGAAACCGATCTCGAGGCCAAGGCGGCGCGTGCACAGGAGTACGCAGCCAAGCTTGCGGCGGAATACTACGCAAAAGGTCAGGCATCAGGTGGCGGGTTTCAGGCACCAGCTAGTCGCCATGCAGTGCCCGATTCCGGCAACACGAAGCCTGATACCCACAGGTTTGATCGTTCAAAGTTCCTGCCGACATCGCAAGCCGACATGGCCGCACGAGGCTGGGCGCAGTGCGACTTCATCCTTGTCACCGGCGACGCCTATGTGGACCATCCCAGTTTCGCCAACGGCGTGATTTCGCGCGTGCTCGAATGGGCCGGTTTCAAGGTGGGCATCATTGCGCAACCTGATTGGCGCAACTTCGACGACATCAAACGGCTGGGCGCACCGCGTTTGGGATTCCTGGTGGGGGCGGGCAACCTGGATTCCATGCTCAACGCCTATACGGCGCACAAGTTGCCGCGCAGCGATGACCCCTATTCGCCGGGCGGCAAGGCCGACGCACGGCCCCAGCGCGCGACGATTGTCTATTGCAACCTGATCCGCCGCGCCTTTGGCAAAGCGCCGATCATCATTGGCGGCATGGAAGCCAGCCAACGCCGCTTTGCGCACTACGATTACTGGGACGACCGTGTGCGCCGCAGCATCCTGCTCGATAGCAACGCGGACATGCTGGTCTTTGGCATGGGCGAAACCCAGATTGTAGAAGTTGCGCACCGCCTCAACGCGGGCGAGAAAATCCACGAGATCAACGACGTGCGCGGCACGGCCATTGTGCGCAAAGACGTGTCGTTCCTTGATGCGCCCGGCTTCATCGAACGCTTCGGCAAGGCGCAGTTCACGATGCCCTATGAAATGCTGTTGCCACCGCGAGATTCCACAGGGGCGAGCCATGGGTCGCCCGAGCACGTTCAAGAACGCCAGACCGGCGGGCCCCAGGAAGTTCCGGCCTACCGCAAAAACTACGCGATCACGTTCAAACAGCTTTACGACGAGCAGGATCCCGTGCGCGGCCGGCCCGTTGTTCAGCCCACCGGTGCGCTGCACGTGATTCAACTGCCGCCCGCGCGCCTGCAAAGCGAGGCCGAGCTCGACCGCTGGTACGACCTGCCCTACACACGCATGCCGCACCCCGACTACGAGGCCCAAGGCGGCGTGCCCGCATGGCTGACCACGCAGCACACGATCGTGACGCACCGCGGCTGCATGGGCTCGTGCACGTTCTGCGCTATCTGGATGCACCAGGGTCGCACGATTTCCAGCAGAAGCATCGAGAGCATCGAGAAAGAAGCTGCGGCGATCACCCACATGCCCAGCTTCAAGGGATACATTTCGGATGTCGGCGGGCCGACGGCCAACATGTACGGCAACTACTGCAGCGTGCAGCAGACGCTGGGCGCCTGCAAAGAGCGCGATTGCCTGCTGCCGGACCCCTGCCCCGCCCTGCGCCAGCACCTGGACAAGCAAGTCGAGATGCTCTCGCGCGTGCGCGCGGTGCCCGGCGTAAAGAAGGCGTTCATAGCAAGCGGCATCCGTTACGACATGCTGATCGACGAGAAAACGACCAAGGGCTGCAGCGACCAATACATCGAGAATCTCGCGGCCCATCACACCTCAGGCCATTTGAAAGTCGCGCCGGAGCACACCAGCGATCAGGTGCTGGCGAGAATGCGCAAGCCCAGCTTCGCCAAGTACGAAATCTTCAAGCAGCGTTTCGTCGATGCCAGCAAGCGCGTGGGCAAAGAACAGTATCTCGTGGCGTACTTCGTGAGCAGCCACCCCGGCTGCACCATGGAAGAGCAAATCGCGCTGGCGGAGTACTTCAAGAAAAGCGGCTGGAGCCCCGAGCAAGTACAGGATTTCATCCCCACGCCCATGACGCCCGCGACGGCGATGTTCTATAGCGGCCACGATCCTGAAACGATGCAGTACGTCTACACGCCAACGACGATGCGCGAAAAGCGCCGCCAACGCGCGCTGATGCAATTCAAGAAGCCCGAGTTCCAAGGCCGCGTCCGCAAAGCCCTGCGCGAAGCCGGCCGCAAAGATTTGATAGGCAAAGGCCCGCAAGCGCTCGTGCCGCCGGGCCACGAAGAAGACTGGGAGGACGACAACCCAAGGCGCCCCGCGGGCATCGGCTCAGGCCCGGCCTTTGCCCCGCGCCCAAAGCGCCGCCGCGCCCGCTGATGCCGCCGCCGTCGCGGTCGGACATCACGGGCGGCGGCGCGCTCGCGTCAATCAGAGATGTGGCAATGGGGCAGCTTCGTTTTGAGCCACTTCCTGGCCTCGTCCGACAGCGCCCTGCAACCGTCCAGTTGAAGGTGCCGAAGCGTCGCGCAGTTCGAAAGCCCCACCAGCCCCTCATCGGTGACCTTCAGGCAACCGGAGAGAATCAGCGTTTTCAGCTTCGGAAGTTTGCCCAGCAATTGAAGGCCGGCATCATCAAGGGCTGTGCCTGCGAGCGACAAGCCGGTGAGGTCGGTGAGTTCGTGGAGCGCCCTGAGCGCCTTGCCAGTGACCGATGCAAGGCCATCGAGGCCGAGGTTGGTGAGGCCGCGGCATTTCGCAATCGCCTCAAGGCCTCGATCGGTTACGCCCACGCATCCACTCAGCGACAACACCCGCAAAGGACAAGCGCGGCACAGGGGCACGATGGCGGCGTCGCCAATGCGGGGGCAGTCGCGCAAGGTCAGCGCATTCAGGGCCTTGCAGGCGGATAGTGAGCTTACGCCCTCATCGGTGACTTCGCCGCATTGGGCGAGATGGAGCCGCTCAAGGGATCGCAGGACGCTGACAGCTTTCAGGACTTCGTCCGTCACGGGCTTGCAATGGCTCAAACTCAGAATCCTGAGGTCCCTGAACTGCGTGAAGATTGAGGCCGGGCTCCCTGATGTGAAGATACGACCCGACATAGACAGGAGCTTGAGCCGCTTCAGGTTCTTGAGAGAGCCGAGGTTCAGTGAGCGGGCTTCGTCCGTCCCGCCGCTGACTCCCACGTCCAGTTCCTCAAGCGAAGTGAGCCTGCCAATGGCGTCAATGCCCGTCGCCGAGAGCGACTCGAAACCCGCCAGCGAAAGTACCCGCAGGCGCGGCAGTGCCGCCAGACGGCCGGCGACATCATCACCCGGACCCACGCAGTTGGTCAGCGAAAGGTGTTCCAGTTTGTGGCAGTGCGCCAGGGCGTCAAAGACCTCACTCCTGATCTGCCTGCAGCCAGATAGATCAAGCAGGCGCAACTGTTTGGCGTCCTGCAACGCCGAGGCCAAGGGCCCGCTCAACTCGCAAACCGTCCAGAGGCTCAGGTGCTCCAGGGCGGGCAAAGCAACGAGCAAGGCGGCCTGCTCGCTGGTGAGCCAGTCCCAGGTGATATGCAGCGAAGTCAGGCGCTCAAGTTTGCACAGGGCCAGCACAGCCCTGCCGGACCACTTCAAGCGTCCGGAAACATTCAAATGGCGCAGGCTGGACATCGTGCGCAGCGACTCCAGACCCTCCGCGCCGACGGCCGTGTTCGACAGGTTCAGGCCCTCAAGCTGAAGCGCGGCAAGTCTGGACAAGCCCCTGTCGGACAGCAGGGGGCTTGACGAAAGGTCCAGGTAGCGCAGCGTGCGAATCCCGGCCAGCCGCGCACAATCGTCGTCGGTGACGCCGTGCCAGCGAACGAAAACGCCGTTGTCCGGGATTTCGAAGGATTTCCACGCGGGCACGACGATGGGGGCGACGTCGCGGGGAACCGTGGGATCGGGCGTTTCAATGGTGGCCGCGCCGCAAGGTGTTCCGTGAGCGGCCACGAACCAGAGAATCAGGAGACATAGCAGGCGCAACATGCTACTCGCACCACAAGTTGTACGTGACATCAAAATGAAGTTCTGGTTGCAGAATTACGCGCTTGCCGACCGAGCGGAAAAGCACTAATTCATGGGTTCCATCCGGCGACCGGCGTAACAAATAGGACCACTTGCCGGACAAGGGCAAAATGTTTCTATGCCATACAGTGTGCGAAAAACTGTAGTCGACGAGTTCCACCCTTCTGTTGGGGCATGGCGGGGAACATGGATTGGGACGACTGCGGTCAAACTGGACACTCTGCTCCATTTCAAAGATAATATCACCCCAGTCGACGCTGCTGCCAGGCATGGACTTGTCGCTGGGAGGCAGATAGCCTGACGCCACCAATGAGTTCCACCACGCTTGAGCGGATACATTGGATTTTTCTACCTGCTCGCCAAGAACTGTCTCTTGCGTCGAGTCTGCCAAAGCAGTGCTTTGCTTGGAAAAATCACGGCCGAAAGTCCACTCGTAAGTCCACCACACATCCATACTGATGGACTTGCGAAGTGACACATGCCCCGCATAGCTCCGCTTCCATGTGCAACTTTCGGCACCTGCCTCGCCTTGTTGGGGTGGATTGACTGTATCGCTTACGGGGAATGTGCGAGAGCCCTTGATGCCAGTGCGCTTCAGAGGTTGGGCGTCGCCGTATGTTGGACCGGGCGGTCCAACAGATGCGGGATCGAATAGCGCCTTGGGGATATCTTCGGTGAAAGGGGGACTACCGGCAAATTCGATGCAACCAAACCCGGTGTGTTCTTGAATAGTCGAATTACGATTATAGACCGATGGCGCTACAGTACCAAGAAGGCCAGTTAATACCGAAGAGCGTTCGGAATCAACTTCGGCGGATTGAATCGCCGCATGGAAACCGTTCAGGCGCACCATATGTTCGGGGGCGATGCCGGTCATGTCGCGGTAGACGGTGGGGCCGCGTTCGCCCAGGGGCTTGAAGGCCACGAGGCGGTTGCCGCCGCCGCTGATAGGCGCGGCTTTGTCGGTGCAGCCGGGGCAATTTTCGCCGTTTGCCATGGGCACTCCTTGATTCAACGGTCCGGTCAAGGGAAGTTTCAACCAAAACCCGAAATCCGCCGCCCCACCTTTGTCCGGTCGCATGCCGCGCCCCTGCGACAGGACAACCCGCCCGGCGCGCCTGGCGCCGGGGACTCCCCGCTACGTGGTCGTCAGGTTGGCGACGAGGCCAAAACCCTTGAGAATGCTCAGGGAGCCCTGCGCGCCCATCGCCATGCCGCAGGGCCAGCTCACCCAGTTCGTGGTCACCGCGTTCAGGCTCGGCGTGATGGTCGCCCCGTTGACGGTGATGGTCGTCGGAACGTCCGGCACCAACACCTGCTGCGAAGGCACCACGATGTCGCCCACTACGCCATCGACCTGCCGCTTGATGAACATGTTACGTTCGCGCCCCCTGGGAACGATGCCTGAAATCCCGCGGAAGTGCCCGGGACCCCTGTCGTCGCCCAGCACCATGAAGAACACGATGCCGCGCGCGCCGGCCTGGTCGTCAATCAGGTCGTTGATGTACCAGGGTGTGCCATTGAAGCAGGTGATGGGGGCCGAGACTCTGCCTTTGACGGGGTCGGTCCAGGTTTCCGTCACGGTCGGCGGCTCAATGCCGTGCGTCGCGACGAACAGGTTGCGATAGGTGCGCAAGGCGCGGCTGTTGGACATGATGGCATTGGGGCGGCCGTTGTTTTCGCTGATCAAATGGTAGGCCTGGTCCAGCGCGGCAAAGGTCAAAGCCGCGCCGCCCATGTCGATGGTCTGTCCGGTGCCGACAACGTCCTGTAGAGATGGAAAGTTGAAGGAACCGGTGGCGCCAAGCCCCAGTTGCCGGAAGTAGCGGTAGACCAGCCGCTGGACGGCCAGCACGTATTCCGTGCGGTCCAGGTTGTTGGGGTTGCTGAATTTGTCCTGGTCGTCAAAGCAGACGGAGTAACGCGTGATGATATTGGCCAATCCGAAGACGACTTCAGGATCTGTCGGCTGGCTGGTGCGATCGGTGACGGGGCCGCACTCTGAGTTGAGATTGGCGAGGTCTGTTTGGTCGAATCGCGCGGTGCGCGCCACGCGGAGAAACCCGCCATCGATTCCCATGAATGGCCAGTGATGGGCGATCTGGATCTTCCAGGGGAAGTTCTCAACCAGCCAGGGCCAAAGGTCGCGCAGGGTCAGAAGATCGGCGTTGGCAAGCTGTGCCATGATGCCCTCGATTCGGGATCTGGCGGAAGTCTACCCCCCCCCCGTGTCACGCCCTTGTCATGCGAGCGGTAATTTTTGAAAAATTTTTCGCGCATATCACTCGGCGGTGCGGAGCAGGGCTTCGATGTCCGCGGCGAGCTGGAACTCCGGCGCCTTGCCCTGCTCGCTCACGTTGAAGAAGAAAACGTACATGGCGTCTTTGTCCGGAAAGCGGGCCAGGTAGGCCCGGGCCCCGGGCGCTGCGCCGCCGTGGTACTGCATGCGCAGGCCCTCCACCTCTTTGCACAGCCAGCCCAGGGCATAGTCGTCCTGTCGCACCTTGAACCAATGCTGCTTGGCCTGCGCGTCCAGAAAGTCGCCGAAGTCAACGGCCTCGCTGAACCTCCACATATCCTCGACAGTACTCACGAGGTAGCCGCAGCCGCGCTGCCCCCACGTAAAGGGCCAGTCACTCACGCTGCCGCGGTTCTGGTTGTCTTCGTAGCGCATGGCGCTGCGCTTGTCGTCGAGGCGCTCGCTGGAGCAGAAGGCGCTGTCCTTCATGCCTGCGGGTTCGAGAATCTGACGCTGCATGTAGCTCTCGTAGCTCTCGCCGGACACGACCTCGATGATGGCCCCCGCGAGGTAGTAGTTCGTGTTGCTGTATTCGAAGCGCTCGCCGGGCTTGGCGGAGAGCGGAATCGAGAGCAGGCCCTTGACGGTTTTGTCGCGGCTGAGAACGTCTATGTGCTGGTCCTCGTACATGCGCGAGAGGCCGCTGGTGTGGCTGAGGAGTTGTTCGACAGTGATCTCCTTTTTGTCGGCGGGCGCGAAGGAGAAGAACCTGCCCAGGGTGTCGCTGAGGCGCAGCTTGCCATCCTGCTCAAGCCTGAGCACGCCCGCGGCCGTGAACAACTTGGTGACCGAGCCGATGTCATAGAGGGTGTCCGGCGCGTTGGCACGTTTGGCCTCGCGGTCGGCCATGCCGTAGCCCTTCTTGATGAGGGGCTGGCCGTCCTTGGCAACGAGGATGGCGCCTGAAAAGCCCTTGTCCTTCCAGCCCTCCATGAGGGCTTCCAGCTTCTTGCCCAGGGCCGCGTTGGCCTTGGCGTTGGTCTTGGCGCGCTGGTCGCGGGCCTTGAGCAGTTCTTTACGCTCTTTGTCGAGCTTGCGCTGGTCAGCCTTGCTGGTCTTGCGGGGCTCGGGCTTGGCTTCGTCCTTGGCGGCGCTGTGTGACGCGGCGGCCGCGAGCAGCATCACGGCCAGGAGTAGATGAAGGGCGCGCATGAAAACCTCCCGTGAGCGCCCTATCTTACCTCGGTCCGGGCTAACGTCCGTGCTCAACCTTGGAACAGTCGATTTCAACGGTTGCCGTTGGGTGCGCCGCCGTCAGGCTCACGGGTTGCGAGGTGCCTTTCTGTCCTTCAGCAAAGTACACGAATATCACATACCTGCGCATCGCCAAGGCCTCAAACGACAAGCTTTCCTTGTCAGTCATAACTGGCTTGCACAGTGGACCAGCGCCGGGCTCCAGAAGCGCCACGTAGTAGCTCGCTCCGTCGCGGCGATTGGTCAGCCTGATCGAAATTTTGCCCTGGGCCTGCTCAACTGCCATTCTTCCCAAGTCAACGGTTTTGCCTGGTCCAACGGAGAATTCATCAAGTTTGGGCTCATAGCCCAAGGCCTCCACCAGGGCCACTCTCGTTCCCGGCGCGGCATCCCGCAGCAGGATTATGCCGTCCCCATCGGCTCGAGCGAAGCCTTGATCGCCAAAAGACGCACTGGAGCGAGGCTTGCGCGCCGAATCAAGCCGGGAGTACCGGTAAACATTGAACGACAGCATGGCGGGCCAAAGGGGCTTGCCGGTCATGTCTACAACCTGAAGCTGGACGTGGGCAAAGGCCAGCGGCTCGGCTGTGAGGGTCTTGACTTCGTCCTTCTTCAGAAAAATGTCCTCGGACTCCCAGGCCGATGCTCGTCCGCGTACGTGGACTCGATAGGCCTGCCCCGACCAGAGTTTGAGAGTTTTGAATTCCTCAATGGAAGAGACAGTCCCGTAGTCAACGACACTGCCGGACGACTTGAACACCCTGACTGCGAATGTCTCAGTGGACGCAGCCTGCCCCAGCTGCACGATGAGTCCACAGTGGGGTTGGTCGGATCGGGGGATTCTGCATGTGGGTTCCAGCTTGAGTTGCTCTAGCGTCAATATGAACTGGAACTCCGGCGCAAATCCGGACCGAAAGGACTTGCACCGAATCATCAGCGTCGCACCTGACGGGATGCCATCAACGCGGAGATCACGCTCGCCTGAAAGACGAAGATCTTTCAGGCCTGAATGATCTGTTTTGCCGTTGGACACGGTCCAGATGCGTATATCCCCTGTAAACGCCTCGCCGTCTTCAAACTCAATGAACACGCGAAATGAGAACGAAACCATTACATCAAGCAGGCACTCCTGCCTTGCGGCCTTGATTAGTATAAGGGACTGCCCACCCGCCCTTATGGCCCCGGCTGACTGCGGCACGTGGATGACAAAGCCTGACGTTGCGGCCGAGATGCAGACCGCCCCGCCAACGTCTGGCACGTCGTCGCCAGTCACTACGATCCTTCCGCTACTGTCGGAGGGAGAGCTGACACGCCAGACCTGCTGACCGGGAAACATGCCGGTTTTCATGGCATATGCCAATTCCGATACGCTCAGAGAAGTCCATCGAAGGGAAACACCCTGCACAGCATTGCCATCGCTGAGGCGCAGGAGGAAGGTCAAGCTTCTCTCCTGATGCTGCGGGGCCGTGGCTTCGAGTGTTTTCGCAGGCTCGGTTGGGAGTGTCGTTGTTGGGGGCGCTGGGTCGGGCAGGTTTGGCTTGGACGATTCAAGGTTATCTGGCTTGGTCGGGACAGAATCCTTGGGCGAAATGTACGGGGTGTTGGAAGTCGACGATGCACTCTTGTTGGGCGGCTGTGTCGCTTGCAATGGGGTATCGCGAAGGCGGCTATTTGTCTCCATGGCGCCAAAATCGAGCCAAAACCCCAAGGTCAACAGAAGGCAGGCAAGCAGTACCAGGGCAACCAGAAATCTTGTTCTTCTGCTCATGGCGCTTCTGACCTTACTCGAGTGTAAACGTATGTAGAGCCACGGGAGAATTCGTGTCCGTGGCGTCGTATGCGATGGCGTAGCTTGCGCTCGCAAAAGGCGTCCCCTCTTCTGAAAGCGCATTGACCTCAACTTGAGGACGGGAAGTAATAATATTTCCGAAACAGTACATATAATAGTCCAGCGACACGACATTGGCGTCCGCTGTGAAAGTGGCACTGAAGTACACGGTCTGGAATTGAAGGGTGCCTTCGTTGTATATTTCAACTGTAGCACTGCTACTGAAGCTTCCGCCCTGTGGCTATGTCAGTGATGCAGACCCTATGGCCTGAGCGTAATACATTCCGTCCCCAGCGCTGTAGTTATTGACGAAGACTGAAATCTCCACTTGGCCTGCAGGGTCACTTCCCAGCGTCCTGCCTCGGTGTTGTTCTGGCGATTTGGCAAATTGTGGATGCTCAGGGTTGTGTCCATCGAATCCAGCGCCACTCCAGAACCCGAAATAAGTGAGCCAGAGGAGATGAGTGTGCCTGAAACCATCGCAGAGGTCGTCGCACTACCGTCTCTGTCGGTGACGAAACCTGTGCCACTCGTCCCAGTGCTACCACCCGGGGAAAGAGTACGACCTACGGAAGGCGTACACCAACATACCCCGGCCATGCCGACGAGACGCGTAAGAACCAGTAGCACTCTCCGTATGTGTGTCATACGTTGACCTCCAATTGTGCGACAGAAATACTCCTGAGAATTTCCTGGCAAACAACATCGCGTCAATCCAGTACGGGAAACTACACGACTCGACGGATGGTATCCGAAAGTGCATCAACAGTTTTGCCGTGAGTATACCCCCCCCCCATTCGCACGATGTTAACCACAAGTCGCAGAAAAG
>JABARW010000024.1 GCA_019186845.1 Planctomycetota bacterium
GCAACGGGACAGGCTCGTGCACCCCCGCCGCAGGCTTTTAATCCGCGTCTTGCCGGGCTCAGGCGTTACATTCGGTGACCTCAAGGACAGGGTCACCCATGACACGTCTATTCCTGATACTCCTGCTGTTGTCGGCGCCGGCCCTTGGGGCCACGGTGGCAGCCCGCCTCGACCTCGATACGCTGACTGACAACGCAGTGCTCGTGGTCCGCGGCAAAATTGAGAGCAAGGAGGCCCGCTGGGATGCCGCGCAGACGGGCATCTGGACTCATCATGCACTGAAAGTGAGCCAGACAATCAAGGGCGATGCCCAGGCGACACTGGAATTTGTGACGCGCGGGGGCGTCGTGGGCAACCGCGGCCAGCACGTGGCCGGCAGCGGAAACTTCGAAACCGGCGAGGAGTACGTGCTGTTTCTTTGGCGCGACGACGACAAGCGCCTGCAGCTTGTGGGAATGGTCCAGGGCGCGCTCAAGGTCAGTGAGGAAAACGGCGTCACCCGCGCTCGCAACAGCTTTGCCGGCCTTTCCCTCGTCGATCCCAAGACGCTCAAGGCCCTGCCCGAGGGCGAGCGCCAGCCCCTGGACCTTGAGGTGGGCGAGCTGGCGCGGCGCGTGGCTGAGCGCGTCAAAGCCAACGAACCGGCCAAGGCGGAGGGCGCCAAGTGAAAACATTGAGCCTGCGCCACTTCGGCATATGGGCGGCCGCCGCGCTTTTGCTGGTTCTTGGCTACGGCCAGGCCAGCGGCTACATGAGCATTCGCGTGGCCACCAGCCCGGTGCCTTCGGCCGTCGGGCAGGCGGTGCGCTGGAATCTGGGCGCGGCCAGGCCCAACGTGGCGAACCGCCGCATCCTTTACGAGATCGGTGATGCCGGTTGCGCCGACAGCGCCCTGTTCACGGGCGGCATCAACGAGTTCCAGGCCATTCAGGACAGCTTCAATAACTGGCGGCGCATTCGGGAAAGCGATCTGGACTTCGAGTTCGCGGGCTCCACGACAAACGCCGTGACCAGCGCCAGCGACAACCGCAACGTGCTGCGATTTGTGGGCAGCAACATTTCTTCAGGCGTGTTCGCGGTGACCATCACGACGTTTGACACCACGACGGGCGAGATCCTGGATGCTGACATGGAGCTCAACGACCGTGACTTCACCTGGGACACCTTGGGCCAGTCGCGCACAACGGGGACTCCGGGCCGCGCTTACATTGAGAGCGTCGTTACGCACGAAATCGGTCACTTCGTCGGGCTCGACCATCCGGCCAACAGCCAGAGCACGCTCTATTTTGCGTCATCCCCGGGCCTGTTCAGCCAGGCGAGCCTTGAGCGCGATGACATCGCCCCGATTATCCAGTCCTACCCGCACCCCAGCCTCAGTGACCCCGCGCTGGGCAGCGTCTCTGGAGTCGTAACCGATGCCATGGCCGCCGGCCAGTTCGGCGTGGGTGTGGTGCTCGTGAACCTGGCGACGGGCAAGAACGTCGTTGGCCACGTGACCGAGAAGCCGCCGGCGGGCAGTCTGGGCAGCTACCTGATTCAGGGCGTGCCGCCAGGCAACTACATCGCGTTCGCCCTTCCCATTCAGTCGAGCCAACTGGGCAGCTACTACGCCAGCGCATTCACGAGCTTCTACCCGGTAGTGAGGGGTGTGGCGTTCAACACCGTGGGTGCGCCGACGCTGGTCAAGGTGGCCCCGGGGCAGGCGTTCACCGGCGCCAATCTTTCGCTGCCGGCTGCGGGTGGAAACCCCTTTGAACCCAACAACACTTCAGCGCAGGCTACGACGCTGGCCAGCGGCGAGGCGGCGGTGGCCCAGATTACCCCGGCGGCGGACGTTGACTTCTTCAAGTTCACGGCGACCGCCGGCCAGACCTGTGTGATTCGCGTACTCTCAGACGCCTTTGGCTTTGCGCTCAACCCCACCCTGACCCTGCTGGACACCAACGGGACGACGGTGCTGGCCAGCCCCATTTCGTCCCATCCGGCTTACCTCGCCAGCGCCAATGACCGCGACGGCGAGGCCTTCGACGCCAGCGGCCCGGACTACGACGCCGAGATCGTTTTCACGCTGCCTGCCGCCGGCACCTACTTCTTTGCCGTCGCTTCGCGCGCCGGTTTGACGGCGGGGCAATATCTCGTGACGCTGGAGCTGCGCGGCGCCGATACTTCGGCAGATAACATCGCCACGAAGATTTCCAGCAGCGCGGCCGGCGTTCCGGCCGACGGTACTTCCACGTTCACGATCAACATCGACCCGCGCAACCAGTTCGATGTTTCGCTGGCAGCACCCAACACCTACACGGTCGATCTCGTGGACCGCAGCGGCTCGCCCGTCATTCTCCAGACTCTCAGCTCCCAGAGCGCTCCCTTCAACTTTACCGTCACGGCCCTGGCTTCGCCCGGCACCAAGACCTATGGCTGTCGCGTCAATGGCGTGGACATGGCGGCCACGGTGCAGGTCAGCCACTTCGGGACGCTTTCAGCCTTGAATAGTCGCGTGATTCTCTCGGAAACCAGCGTCGTCGCCAACGGCTACGACTTCTGCACGGTACAGGTCCAGTTGAGGGATAGTGCGAACAACCTCTTTGCCGACAGCGCGGCAGCGGTGGTCATATCAACGACCCTGGGAACGCTGGACAACGGCAGCGCCACGGGGGCCTCGGTGGCGGGAGTCTATGACCCTGCGCTGGGGCTGTGGGCGGCTACGCTCAAGGCAGGCACCGCGGCGGGTCTGGGCAACATCAGCGCCACGGCCAATGCGCAGCCCCTCAGCGCCCAGACCCTGACCTTTTTGGCCGCAGCCACCGGTACGGGCAGCGGCGGGGGAGGCTCTTCAAACGACACGGAAGACGACGGGGGCGGAGGTTGCACCGCCGGGGGCGGTGCCGCATGGCTGGCGATACTGGCCCTGCTTGTCGCGGCGCTGGCGGCGCGGCGCGTCAGCCGCGCTTCTTGAGTGCTTTGTCCAGTTCGCCGCGGATCTTGACCATGAGTTCGTCAATGGTCATGCGCTTGGCCTCGGCCTTGTCCTTGTTGCTGCGGACGTTCTTGACCTCGACACTCTTGGACTCAAAAGGCGTCTTGGCGGCCTTTTCGAGCGCCTGGAATTCGCAGGTGCCGTCATAGATGGCATAGAGTTCGGCGCCCATCCACTTCGGGTTTTTCACGAGGGTCAAGTTGAGTTCAAGTCGAACCAGGACGTCGTAGTCCTTGCCTGAGCTGATCTTGTAGCCGAGGTTTTCCATCTCTTTGGCAAGAGAGGCTACGGCGTCCGGGTCGGTGCACTCGATCTTGAGAACCGGCTTGCGGCCCGAGGCGGGCTCGGGTTTGGGCTCCGGTTCCGGCTCCGGTTGGGGTTCGGGCTTGGGCTCGGGCTTGACGATGTCCGGCCCCGGCCGGTCGGGAGTCTTGAGGTCGCTGAATTTCGGCAGGGCATCGAGGCGCTTGCGCAGGTCTTCATCGCCGGGGGCCAGTTGCAGGGCGGCGGTCAGGGCTTCGGCTTCCTTGCGGTCCAGAGCAAAGTCGTGGCAGAAGTCCGCGAGCTTCACGATGCTGGAGAGGCTCTTGTAGTTCGTGGCGCGCTTGCGCAACTCGAAGTGCTTGTCGCCGCGCGTGTAGGCCCACTTGAGAAACAGGGGCACGCCGTCGTTGCCCACCAGGGTGACGCCGGAGTCGGAGACATCCTTGAGGACGCCCTCCACAGCTTCGCCCGACTTGAGTTCGATCTTGACGCGCTCGACTTCTTCCTGGGCGCCGAGGGAGGGGAGCGCCAGGGCCAGCAGCGCAAGCAGGGCAACACTCAGGGCGGACTTCATGGCGAAACCTCCGTCGTGGGCAGGGATTCCGGTTCTTCGATCTTCTTGCCGTGCAGCAGCGCGTTGACCATGTCGGCATAGGCCTTCGCCGGGGTTCGCGAGCGGATGATGGCGCTGCAAACTGCTACGTGCCTGGCGCCCGCTTCCGCCAGTTCGCCAACGTTCTGGGCTTTGATGCCCCCAATGGCGTAGACCGGCAGCCCCATGGCCGGTGTGACCGCCTTAAGCAGTGAAGGTCCGGAGACTTTGCTTACGCTTTTGGTTCGCGTGTCGTACATGGCCCCCAGGCCTATGTAATCAGCCCCCTGGGCTGCGGCCGCCTGGGCTTCTTCCAGGTTGTGGCAACTCATGCCAATCAGGGCGCCCCGCCCCAGAATGCGACGGGCCACAACCAGGGGCAGGTCCTCCTGGCCCAGATGCACGCCGTCGGCCTGGCAGGCAAGCGCGACATCGGCGCGGTCATTGATGATGGTCAGGGCGTCCCTGCGACGGGCGCGCTCCACGAACTGCGTCGCGTAGTCGCTGAAATCCCGCGCAGACAGCCGCTTCTCCCTCAACTGAAAGCAGCGCGCTCCGGCGTCGAGCAGATCCTCCAGCAGCGTGCGCCAAGACCCGTGACAAAGCCGCCGCGTAATGATCACCATCAGCGGTTGCCTGGCGAGTTTGGCAAGCAGCGCGCTGGGCGCACTGTGAAACAGGCGCTGCTCGGCTTCATAGAGGGCGTATCGGGCCTGGGCGGCGGGCGCCGCGGCGGCCGCGGCCACAAGCTGCGCGTACTCCTCAATGACGCGCAGGGCCTCCTGCGCGCGTTTGACTCCGGCGGCGGCAACGTCCACGCTGGTCCGCCGCGTGGCGGAAGCCCCCAGGTCCAGCCCCACGTCACCGGCGACGTCCCGCGCGGCAAGCAGCGCAGGCGCGGCCGGGCCCAGGGCCTTGAGCAGCTCTTCCAGCTTGCGGCGTACGGCCTTGAGGCTCTGCTGCGCTGTGCTGTCATTGAGGATGAAGCGCGCGTATTCTTCGGCGGTGCGAAGTCCCTCGCGGGCGCGGTTCAGGTTGGCATCCAGGATGCGGAGGACTTCCTGCATCGCGGCAGTATAGCCTTGAAAACGGTCCTCGTCCCGTGTCTCGTGTTCGCGCGACAGTTGACAGGCCGGGCCCGCTGTGGAGCTGACATGAGCAAGGACCATTTGAGCTACGCCCACCCTCTGACAGGGCGTTACGCCGCAAAGGAAATGCGCGAGCTGTTTTCCGAGCAGCGGCGTGTGGGGTTGTGGCGCCGTCTCTGGCTGGCGCTGGCCGAAAGCGAGCAAGAACTGGGGCTCACGCAGATCGGGGAGGAAGCCCTGCGCCAGATGCGCGAGCACCTTGACGACATCGATTTCGAACGCGCCGCGCGACTCGAGGCGGAGCTCCGCCACGATGTCATGGCTCACGTGCATACCTATGGCGAGCGTTGTCCCGCGGCCATGCCCATCATTCATCTGGGGGCAACCAGTTGCTTCGTGACGGACAATGCCGACTTGATTCTCATGCGCGAGGGGTTGCGGCTGCTGCTGGCCAAGCTGCGCGGAGTGCTAGCGGCATTTGCCGATTTCGCAACCCGCGAGGCCGACACTGCCTGCCTGGGCTACACGCACTTCCAGGTGGCCCAGCCCACGACCGTCGGCAAACGTGCCACTCTCTGGATCCAGGACCTGCTGTTCGATTTCGCCGAGCTCTCGCGCCTGGAGCGCGAGATGCCCCTGCGCGGTGTCAAGGGCACTACGGGCACGCAAGCGAGCTTCGTTGAGCTCTTTGACGGCGACGAAGCCAAGGTGCGCGAGCTCGACCTCAAGGTGGCCAGGCGGATGAGTTTTTCGAGCGTGTTTGAAGTCAGCGGGCAGACCTACACCCGAAAGTACGACCACATGGTGTTGAGCGCCGTGGCGGGCATCGGCATTTCCGGCGCCAAGTGCGCCACGGACATCCGCCTGCTGATGGGGCTTGGCGAGCTCGATGAGCCCATGGAGAGCAAGCAGATCGGTTCCTCGGCCATGGCCTACAAGCGCAACCCCATGCGCAGCGAGCGCCTGTGCAGCATCGCACGCTACCTGATCAACCTGCCCCAGAACGCGGCTTTCACCGCCAGCGAGCAGTGGCTCGAGCGCACGCTCGATGACAGCGCCAACCGCCGCATGAGCATCCCCGAGACTTTCCTCGCGGCCGACGTCGTGCTCAGCCTGCTTCACAACATCGCCACGGGTCTTAGGGCCAATCATGCCGTCATAGCCTCGCGCCTGCGGCGAGAGCTGCCGCTCATGGCCACGGAGGCCATCATCATGGCCGCGGTACGTGCCGGGGGAGACCGCCAGGCGGTACACGAAGCCATACGCGTGCACAGCCACGCCGCCATTGCCCGCATGAAGCATGAAGGCGCCTCTGACAACGACCTGCTGGCCCGTCTAAAGGGGGACCGTCTGTTCGCGGCCATTGCCCCGGAACTGGACGGACTGCTTGACCCTCGGCGTTTTGTGGGGCGCGCTCCCAGCCAGGCGCGCGAGTTCCTTGAGCGCTGCGTCAAGCCGGTGCTGGCTGGCGGCGAGGCAAAGGCGGGCGATCGCATCCAGGTCTGATGCGACCCTTGTGTCCGGCTTTTACGTTTTTCCTGTTCCGTGATTAATGGACAGAAGGCACAATGCTCGTCCATTAAGCAGCTGCGTGTGACGGCGCGAGCGCTTGCTGGGCAGATAATTGCTTCATTTGATCGGGGGCAAGCACCATGCAAGACGAAATCACGCAGCCCGTCGGCCACGTCCGAAACCTGCTGCATCAACTCAACAACGACCTCAGTCTCATTTTGGGCCACCTCGATCTCGCCGTGCATTCCGCAGGCGGCAACGAGAAGCTCCTCAAACGCCTGGAAGCCAGTCGCGCGGCTACGCAGCGCATGGCCGAGCACGTACGGGAGAGTCAGAAGGCGATCAAGCGCGGGTCCTGACATCATCTGCACACGCTCACCCAATGGTTGCCAGGGCGTGGCGGTTAAGGCTCCGTTGCAGCGGTCGCGGGCCCGTCCGAGCAGTTGGCAAGTGAATACTCCGGGGTCGGCAATAGCGCAGAAACGCTTCGTAACCATATAGATTACAATAGCTTACAGAGATGTCATGCGGTCCTTCGGCTACCCTGTACCGCCCGTGGACTTGGCCTGACGATGTCATCACAGATTTTTCATGCAGCCCTCGAACTCTTTTCGCCCCTTCCCGTTTGAATGCGAAGGAGGTAGTTCTACTCCTTCACGAAATGTTCACCACACTCGGGTCCCGGGGACGACCGAGCTAAGACTTAGAGCGATGGCGAGGAAACCGTCGCTCTGCCAAGGAGGCCATCGTGGCTGCGAACAACCAGCAGGGTCAGCAGTACTATGAGCAGCCTGCCGACCAGGAGTACTACGGGCAGCAGGAGGCTCCGCAGGGCAGGGGCGGTGAAGACCTCACGGCTCTGGCCTCGGTGCCGTGGGTGGCGATCGCGCTCGCGGCCCACGTGATTTTTCTGGTGATTGCCTGGTTCATTGTCCCCGTGCTGCCGGAGACCAAGAAGGTGGACATCGTCCAGAGTGCGGTGGACACCCAGCCCATTCCGCCCGAGCCTGAAATGAAGCCTCAGGAGCAGGTGGAATACCCCAAGGATGAGCCTCCGCAGGAGAACCCCACGGAAGATCCTCGCATCACCGAGGACGCCAAGGACGACAACAACGAAGACCCCTCGGACCAGCCGAACAACGACTTGGCGCCGAACCCCAACGCGGACGACTCCAACGCTGAATCGCCGCACCCTAACAAGGGCCCCAGCAGCGCAGTCGGCCTTGGCGGCGGCGCGGGCGGCGGCGGCGGCCGTGGCGGCAAGGGTGGTTTCGCCTATCGCCGCGCCCGTGGCGGTGGCGGTCGCAAGCACGAAGACCGCATGCGTGCCGCGCTTGAGTGGCTCAAGGATCACCAGAACTTCGAAGGGCACTGGAGCGCCACGAAGTTCAGCGAGGACAGCACCCGCAAGAACGCCCGCAAGACCTATAACCTTGAGTTCATCGCCCCCGGCAAGCCTGAGGGCGACAAGGGCTGGGAAGCCAGCGTGGACATCGGCCTGACCGGCCTCTCGCTGCTGGCCTTCGTCGGCGCCGGCTTTGACCACAAGGAAGGCGATTATCGTGAAACCTGCCGTCGCGCCATCATGTACCTGCGCCGCGTGCAGGGCAATGACGGTTGCTTTGGCCCCAAAGACGACGACCACTTCGTGTACAACCACTCCATCTGCGCCATGGCCATGGCCGAGGCTTACGGCCTCTCCGGTGACGCGGCGCTGCGCAGCAACAGCGAGCGCGCCGTGGAGTTCATCGTCTCGGCGCAGAATCCCGGCATGGGCTGGCGCTATGGCGTGAAGTACGGCGAGAACGACAGCTCGGTTACGGGCTGGATGGTGCTCGCCCTCAAGAGCTGCAAGATGGCTGGTCTCGAGTTCGACAGCCACAAGGTCTACGGCGATGCGGCCAAGTGGTTTGATGCGGTGACGGTGGACGTCAGCGGCTACCCCAAGACCGGCTATAACGCCCCCGGTACCGACAACGCCCGTTTGCGCACCAGCCAGGATTACCTCACCAACCCCTCGATGGACGCCATCAACGTCATGTCCCGCCTGTTCATGGGCGCTGATGGCTGGGACGTGAACAACCGCACCATCAAGTCTCAGGCCAAGGCCATGAACGAGTGCCTCCCCGCCTGGGACCACCACAAGATTGACTACTACTATTGGTACTACGCGAGCCTCGCGCTCTTCCAGGTCGGCGGCAGCTACTGGGACGTCTGGGAGAAGGCTATGGCCAAGACCCTTCTCGACAGCCAGCGCGGTTTCCGCAATGAGGACAAGGGCAGCACGAAAGACACGTTGGACGAGCACGGCAGCTGGGACTCTGTGGACGCATGGCACAGCTCCGGTGGCCGCGTCTATGCCACAGCGATCAACTGCCTGACGCTGCAGGTGTACTACCGCTACCAGAAGATTCAGAAGGAGAAGAAGTAACTCAGCCTGAGAGAACAGAAGGGCGGCCCAGGGGCCGCCCTTCTTTGTTTTGAACGCTTGCTGGAGCATTTCGTTAAGGGCCTGACCGGGGAACTCATATGCCCTCAGGGGCAAGGGGGGAGCATGCGTGCGATGTTGGTTGCGACGGTCATCTTGTTGACGGCAGGTGCAGCGCAGATCAGGGCCGACGGCGCGCCCTCGCGCCCCAAGCCCAAGGCGGAGACTCCCAAGGAGGCTCCGAAGGAAGCGCCCGAAGAACAACCCGAGGAGGTCCCCAAGGACACGGCTGTCAGGATCACTGCCGCGCTTGAGTGGTTGCGGGATCACCAGAACTTCTCGGGTTACTGGAGTGCAAGCCAATTCGGCGACGACTCCATCCGCAAGGATGCCAGGAAGACCTACAACGTTGACTTTGCCGGCCCCGGCAAGGAGGGAGGCGACAAGGGCTGGCAGGAACTGGAAATCGGCGTGACCAGCCTGGCCATGCTTGCCTTCACGGGCGCCGGCCATGACCACAAGAGCGGTGATTTCAAGGAGACGCTGCGCCGCGCCGTCATGCACTTGCGGCGTTGCCAGGGCAATGATGGCTGCATTGGCAGCAAGGATGAAGACCAGTTCGTCTATGCTCATGCCGCCGCCACCATGGCCCTGGCCGAGGGCTATGGCTTGTCCTCTGACAACGCACTTAAGACGGTGGTTGAAAGCGGTGTGAAGTTCCTGCTGGAGGCACGCAACCCCGGCAAGGCCTGGCGCTATGGCGTCAAGCCCGGCGACAACGACACTTCGTTCACCGGCTGGGCCGTGCTGGCCTTGAAGTCCGCCAAGATGGCGGGCATCGAGTTCGACACCAAAGAGGCCTTTGCCGGCGCGGCATCGTGGCTCGATGAAATGACAGTCGAGACGAAGGAGGGCTACAAGACTGGTTACAACACACCGGGCGGTAGCCAGGCCCGCCTGCGTTCGGCCCAGGAATATGAACTGAACCCGACCATGGAGGCCATCAACATCACTCTGCGCCTGTTCATGGGCGACAAAGGTTGGGATGCCAAGCACAAGGTGATCGCCTCGCAGGCCAAGGCTGTGGGGGAGTGCAAGCCGGCGTGGGAAGCCAACAAGATTGACTTTGTCTACTGGTGGTGGGCGACGCTGGCCATGTACCAACTGGGCGACAAGCACTGGGAGGCCTGGGGCAAGGCCATGGAGAGAACCCTGATGACCTATCAGCGGGGCTTCCGCGCGGAGGACAAGGCCGCCACGGCCGCCAACCTGGACGAATACGGCAGCTGGGACGCCGTGGACGCCTGGTCCGCCGCGGGCGGCCGCGTTTACGCCACGGCCCTCAACGCGCTGACGCTGTCAGTCGTGGACCGTGCCGGCCGCACGTACAAGCGAGTCAAGAAGGAAGAGAAGTAGGCTGAAAGACATCGCGCGGGCCGTTGGAGAAGTGGCGAGTGCCACTTTTTCAGCGGCCTGCTAGTATCTCGGCTCATGTCGCGCAAGAAACGCCGTAACCAGAAATCGACAGGTTTTCCTCCGGCTGGCCCTCCGGTGGTTCAGCCGACGGTGCCGTTGACTCCTTCGCTGGGTCAGTCGGCGGGCAGCGCCTCGCCCCAGCCCAAAGTCGAAGTGCAGACCCCGGGCGCGGTGGCCACGGCGACGGCACCGGAGCACCAGCCTGGCAAGGATGAACCCTCCAAGCCCGGTCGCTGGCTGCCCGCTCCGCTGGCCGTACTTGATGCTGATTACTCGCAGGTGCTGCGCATGCGCAACGTGCGCTACCTGATTGTGATCAGCGCCGTCGTGGGTGCCCTCGTGTTCGGCTGGTACCTCAGCTCCATCTTTGTGCCGCTGCTGATCGCGCTGGCTTTGGCGTACATGCTCAACCCGCTGGTGGAGTCGCTTGAGCGGCGCGGCGTGTCACGTATGCGGGCTGTGATCCTCATCTTTCTCGCCGTGGTTGCGGCCTCGACGGCCGCGGGCATCTGGTTTGTCGCCTCGCTCGTGAAGGACGTTCGAAGCATCATCAGCGAAACAGATGCCGTGCTCTCGGAGTTCGAGGGCAAGCAGGACGAGTGGGTGGGCCAATGGAACGAAAGTGCTCCGCCCTGGCTCAACGTGGACCCTGAGGAGTTGACGGTCCGCAAGCTGCAGGAGTGGGTCAAGGACATGGTGACCCCGCCGCGCGCCGAGACTTCGCCGGCGGAGCGGCAGGCTGCCTCCGCGCAGGCCTCGGCCAAGGCTTCGCTTCTGGGGAGTTTCCAGCAGCTGGACAAGGACGCGAGCCTCACGCTCGATCCGGGTGAACTCAAAGCCGGCGCCATCACGGAACTGGACAAGAACCACGACGGCAGGGTCTCGCCCGAGGAATACTTCGCGCGATTCGGCGCCGGGGCTTTGAGTGACAGCGGTCAGCGTGTGGTGGCCAGCGGCGCTCAGGACGCCGCCAAGGGCGTCTTCTCGGCGGTGAGTGAGGGCCTCTTCACGGTGCTTTATTTTGCTGTGATGACCATCCTGATTCCCATCTACACGTGGTTCTTTCTGCTGGGGCTGCCGGGCATCGTCAACGCTGTGGACCAATATCTGCCGGCGGCCCAGCGTCCGCGCATTCGCCGCCTCCTCAGCCAGATCGACAGCATGGCCAAGGGTTTCTTCCGCGGCCGCCTGATCGTTATCTTCATTATTACCGTGCTGACGACGATACTGTTTGTCGCCCTGGGCGTGCGTTATGCGTTCGTGCTCGGTTTGCTCGCGGGCGTGGGCATCATGATTCCCCTGTTCAGTTTCATCTTCTCCATGCTCCCGGCCATTCTGTTGATGGCCATTGCGCCCGAGCCCAGTGTGGGCGCCATCATCACCATGGTGGTGCTGTTCTCGGCCATTCAGGCCTTTGAACAGTACTACCTCACACCCAAGCTGCTGGGTGACGCCGTGGAGCTGCACCCCGTCACCTTGCTGGTGGGTGTGTTCGTGATGAGCAGTCTGTTCGGCCTCTTTGGCGCGTTGCTGGCCGTGCCTCTGACAGCGCTGGCCAAAACGCTGGGACGGGAATTCCTGCTGCCCTACTTCAAGAGCCTCGCCGAAGAGCAGTCCCCGGAAACCAGGAACACCAGGGTCATCGCCAAGACATGAGCCGACCCAAGGAAAAGCTCGACGCCCACGCCGACAGCGTTCCCGGTGCCATTCGCGTGGCGGCGCGCGCCATGATCATTGAACACGGCCGGCTCCTGGTCATGAACTACCGCGACGACCAGGGCCATTGGTGCGTCACCCCCGGTGGAGGCGTTAAGAAGAAGGAAACCCTCAAAGCGGGATTGAGGCGCGAAGTCGAAGAGGAACTGGGCCTCAGGCTGGACGTGGGCGACATTGTTTACGTTCGCGAGTTGCTTGGCGCCTCGGCCAAAGTCCTGCACGGTGGCATCACCGAAGACACCCACCAGCTCGAGGTCTTCTTCCGCTGCAAACGCCTCAACGAGCCGCGTCTGGGCCCCACGCCGGACAAATACTGCACGGGCTTTGAGTGGGCCCCGCTGGATGAATTGCCGCGCCGTCACTTCTTTCCGGAGGCACTGGCCGAGCGTCTGGCGGCTGACGTGGCCTCGGGCTTCAAGCCCATCAACAACTACCTGGGCGACGCATGATCGGCACGCTGGCGCAAGGGATGCTCGATTTGCTGCTGCCCCGCCACTGTGTGATCAGCGGCCGGCCCCTGACCCACGAAGAACCGGGCTGCGTGGCGCCTGAGGTGCTGCGCCAGGCGAAGCTGACTTCGGGCGACTACTGCTCGCGTTGCGGCGCCCGCCAGGGTGAGGGCGTCGGCGTGATTCACACCTGCGGGCGTTGCGAGGAATTCAAGGAGGGTTTTGGCACCCGCGAAGTCTGCGCCGTGGGCGATTATGAGGGCGTGTTACAGGGCCTTTGCCTCGCGCTCAAGTTCGCCGGAGAGCGCGCCGCCGTCGCGCCTTTGAGCCAGTACCTCATCCAGCAGGTCTTTGACCGCGGGCTTTCCGAAAAAGTGGATGCCGTCGTGCCCGTGCCCCTGCATCCCCTGCGGCGGTTTCAGCGCGGCTACAACCAGGCCGAACTGCTGGCGCGGCCGCTGGCCCGCGCCTTGGGCAAGCCCCTGTGGAACAATGTGTTGAGGCGGCGGCGAAGAACCCAGGCACAAAGCGAACTGTCAGCGGCCCAGCGACGCAGCAATGTCGAGGATGCCTTTGAAGTGCGCCCGCGCGCCGTCGCGCGTCTGGAGGACAGGTCCCTGCTGCTGGTGGACGACGTGATGACCACCGGCGCCACCTTGGCCGCTTGCGCCAAGGCCCTGAAGCGGGCCGGGGCCAAGGCAGTGCTGGGTGCCGTGATTGCCCGCTCCACGGTCGGCATGGACTCCTGACTTCGGCCTTCAGGGTCCGGTAACTTGAATACTTGTGCCCCGCCCGGCACCTCGCCGCCAGTTTTTCTCAACTGTCTTGCCCCATCCTGCCGAAGAACGAAGGCGGCTCAGTGCCGCTTCACTTCTTGACTCGACGGGTGGGTGGATCATGGCATCACGCAGAAGCGGAAGAAGGGGTGCGGGCGGACGGGGCTTCCTGATGATGGGCGGCGCCGTGTTTCTCGCGGGCGCCTGCCTGGGCGGCTACTTTCTCATGGGTTCGCCCAACGCGGCGACGGCCGACGCTTCCATCGCCGGGGCTCTTCCCGGCCCGGCCGGAGAGCAGGGAGCGCCGGGAACGGCAGCCCCTGTCGTCAGTATCTCCCAGATTGACCGGGCTCTGGCTGAAGTTCAGGGCTCCATCGCCGCGAGTGAAGGCGACGCCCGAGAGAAGTCCCTGCGCGATGGCTATGCGCGGCTGGTGAGCCTGCTGGAAGGCCCCCTGCCCGTGACCGAGCGCGAGCGGGTGATCCAGGCCTTTCATCCCGTCACGGACGAGCTGTTCTTGAGCTCCGTGCACAACGAGTTCTCGGTCAATTACGTGGCCAGGAGCGGCGACAGCTACGAGAAGATCGCCCGCGGCGCCGGCGTTTCGCTGAACCTTCTGACGGACCTGAACAATCTGCCGCGGGGGGCCAAGAACCTCCAGGTGGGGCAGAATCTTAAGCTGCCCAAAGCGCCGCCGCGCATTGTGGTGCGCAAGACGGAATACTGCGCCAGCGTCTATTTCGGCAACTGGATGGTGCGCCAGTACGTGGTGGCCCACGGCAAGAACAACAACACCCCCGTCGGCAAGACCACCATCAAGGACATGGGCATTGACCCCGAGAAGAGCGCCCGCGGGCCCAACGACCCCGTGGCGGAAATGAAACTGCGCTGGATTGGACTCAACAAGTACAACGACCGCACGGGCTTTGGTTTCCACGGAACCCAGTACCCCGAGAGCATCCCCGGCCAGACCTCCAAGGGCTGCATCCGCATGCGTGACGAAGACGTGGTCGAACTCTACGACATCGTCCGACCCGGCAACGAAGTCGAGATCCGGGCCTGAACACCCTTCTACTACAACTTCCCTCTCCAGGAGTCCTTTCATGAAGCGCGTATCCCTGATGCTGGCGTTTGCCCTCTTTGCCACGGGCTGCACAGTGACCAAGTCCGGACAAGTGGTCCAGAACGAGGAAACCTCGCCGCTGCCCCAGCCTGCCAAGGTTGTCGAGGCCGATTCTGCCGAGCGCGGCGAACACCTGGGCGACCCGACCTTCGAGCGCGAGGTAGTCAAGGACGCGCCCCGTGAGGAGGCCGCGCAAATGCCGGCCAAGGCGGTGCGCGACCCCGAACTCGAGCGCGGCATGCAGTTCCTGGCCGCGGGCGACCTGCGCAAGGCTCGCATGGCCCTGAGCATCGCCATCACGCGCGCTCTTCCCGCGGCGGAGGAGGCCGAGGCGCTGGATGCGCTGAAGCAGATCAACGGCAAGATCTTCCTGAGCACGGGGGACATGGGCGATTGTGAGTTCTATGAGGTGGTGGCCGGCGACACGTTGAGCACCATCGCGCAGCGCAAGGGCACCACGGTGGAAATGATCCAGCGCCTCAACGGGCTCAGCGGCACACGCATTGCCATGGGGCAGAAACTGAAGCTGCTCAAGGGCACCTTCACGGTCACCGTATGGAAGGACCGCTTCGTGATGGACCTCAAGCTGGACAGCGCCTTCATCCGCCGTTACCGCGTGGGTCTGGGCGTGGACGGTTGCACGCCCCTGGGCGAGTTTGTGGTCAAGAACCGCATTCCCGAGCCCGCAGACGGCAGCTACCCCTTTGGGCACGAGAAGCACCGCCTGGGCAACCGCTGGCTGGGCCTCAAGAGCGACGCGGGGCACAAGGGCTACGGTATTCACGGCTGCAGGCCGGAGGAAGAAGGCTCCATCGGAACGGAATGCTCCCAGGGTTGCGTGCGCATGGCCAAAGCCGACCTCGAAGAGTTCTATGACATCGTTCCTGTCGGCACCAAGGTCGTAATCATCGAGCGCGGCAGCGGTCCGCAGGTATCCAAGTAAGTCACTGAGGCGTAACCAGAAGCAATCGCAGGCGGCGCCGGCAGAAGCCGGAGGCCGCCTGCGCAAGTTTTTCGCCCTTGGCATGGCACGCGCATGGCAAACTGGTGCCATGTCCGAGAGTCCCAAAGCTGTCCCGCCTGAGCGCAAGGCAGCCGGCCGAGCACTGCTTGCGTCGGGCTTGGCTTTTGGGCTGCTGTTTGTGCTGGGGCTCAGCGGGCTGGCGAGCGTGACGCTCTTCTACATCGAGATGGATCCCGCCATCGGCCAGGGTGAGCTTGAGGACGCCGTGAGTTCGATTGTGCGCTTCCTTGATGGCTGGGGTGAGGGTGGACAGCGTCTGGGCTTGATCACGCTTGCGCACAAGTACGGTTCGTATGCCGCGCTGGTGCTTTGCGGCTGGGCTGCCTTGGAGTGTTTTCTGGCTGGCGGCGCTCTCAAGGCAAGCGCCTGCGATGGCGCGCGGCAGGCCGCGCGCTGGGTGCGGCCGCTGGCTTTGGTGGGGGGGGCGGTGCTGCTGCTTTCGGTTGGCGCACAGATTATCGCCGGCGCGGCTGCGCAGCGGGCCATGAGCGAGCTGCGGCTGCCCACGGGCACGGACTCCCCGGCCTCACTGGCTGAGAGCGACCGCATAGCGAAGTCTCTGGCTGAGATGGGCGGAGGCTCGCTGCAGTCCCGTGATGAAGCGGTCGTGACGCTTCACATGCGGGAAATGAATTATCCCCTGGGTTTTGGGGCCATAGTGCTTTTGTTTGCGGTAGCGGCCATCCGGCGGGCCGTGATTGTGCTTGACGCTGAACCGCGCAAAGCGGTAGACGTTTCCAGTTAGTCTCGCCCCCGACAGAGTCCCCATCATGCGCCTCAACCTGACGCTGTCGAGTCTGATTTCCATTGTTGCAGCGGTCGCGGCGGGTCCTCTGCTCGCGGCAGAGAATGGCCACCACGGAGTCGATGGTGCCAAACTGGGCCTATGGCTGGTGATTCCCTTTGCCGGGCTCCTGCTGTCAATCGCGCTCTGTCCGCTGTTTGCGCCCAAGTTCTGGCATCACCACTACGGCAAAGTGTCCGCGGCTTTCGGCCTTATTGCCGTGCTTCTGATGATTGTGATCGGAGAGAGCAACGGCGGCGGCTTCATGCCCACGGTGCAGAGCGCCGCCCACGTCTACCTGCTCGATTACGTGCCGTTCATTGTGCTGCTGCTGGGCTTATTCACGATCGCGGGGGGCATCTACATTCGCGGTGATTTCCGCGGCACGCCCCTCACCAACACGATGTTCTTGCTTGTCGGCACAGTGATCGCGAGCTGGGTCGGCACGACCGGCGCCTCCATGCTGATGATTCAGCCCGGGTTGCGCGCCAACAAGCCTCGCAAGAAGAAGGTCCATATCATTGTCTTCTTCATTTTCCTGGTGTCGAACATCGGCGGCTCTCTCACGCCCCTGGGCGACCCGCCCCTGTTCCTGGGCTTCCTCAAGGGCGTGAGCTTCTTCTGGACCTTCCACCTGCTCCCCGAGACGCTCTTTTGCGCAATTTCTCTGCTCGTGCTCTTCTTTGTTTTCGACACCATCATCTACCGCAGTGACGCTCTGCCCGCCTCCGACCCCGCCCAGCCCAAAGAGCGCTTTGGCCTGGCCGGCGCACACAACCTGATTTTCCTGGGCGGCCTTGTGGCCGCGGTGGTCGGGTACGGCAGCCTCCAGAAGGCTGGGCCCTTCTATGACTCTGTAGCCTCCGAACACGAGAAGGCGGAGTCCGCCCTGCTGGAAGGCTACGCCGCGGAGGCCGAAGGCAAGAAGCTGGACGACCCCGTGGCCGAAGCTGAGCGCATCAAGGCATTGCTGGCCAAAGTGGAGGATCAGGAGTGCATTTGGGGCTACGCGTCCACGCTTGAGCGCGAGGAAGCCGGTGAGGTGGAAGACCTCGCCCTGCATGAAGCTTCGAAGGATACGCCCAAGGAAGCGGAACTGCGCAAAAAGGTCCGGTCGGCGGTTCAACGCTTCCGTGCCGACATTGACGCCGAGTACCGCGATGTGGATGCCCTGCTGGCCCAGGCCGCCGCAGAACCGGCGACGGCCGCCAAGTCCCTGGACCAAGCCAGGACTGCCTTTGCCAAGACGCTGCGCGCCCATGCCAGCGCTGTGCTGGCTGTGCCCCGGGACAAGGCGGTCAAGTCGCTCCACCTTGGCTCCGTGGGGCACCTGCCGTTCAGCAACATCGCGCGTGAACTGCTGATTCTGGCCATGGCCGCCCTGTCGCTATACACGACACGCAAAGCCATCCGCGACCTGAACAACTTCAGTTGGGCCCCGATTCAGGAAGTGGCCAAACTGTTTGCGGGTATCTTTGTGTGCATGGTGCCGGCGCTCGCCATTCTGGCGGCCGGCAAGGAAGGCGCGCTGGCCTTCATCGTCAACAGCGTCGAGTATCCCTGGCAGTACTTCTGGGCGACGGGCGCGCTGTCGAGCTTCCTGGACAACGCGCCGACCTACCTCGTGTTCTTCCAGACGGCACAGGCTACGCCCATGTCGGTCTTTGCCGTGCGCGGCCTGGACCCTGACCCGGTCAGCGCCCTGGTTAACATGCCGCACATCATTCTTGTGGCTATCTCGTGCGGCGCGGTGTTCATGGGCGCCAACACCTACATCGGCAATGCGCCGAATTTCATGGTCAAGGCCATCGCCGAGCAGAACGATATCCGCATGCCGGGCTTCATTGGCTACATGCTGTGGAGCGTGGGCATACTCGTTCCGTTGTTCGTTGTGTTGACCCTGCTGTTCCTGCGCTAG
>JABARW010000010.1 GCA_019186845.1 Planctomycetota bacterium
TGGGCACCGTGGTATCCAGCACCGTTATGACGACATCGTCGGTGTCGGTGCCGCCGCGCCCGTCATTGACTGTAAGGCGGAAAGTCAGCGGCGTCGCGGCTGAAACACTGGGCGCCGTGAAGGATGGCGTGGCCGTGGAAGAGCCGCTGAGCGAGACCGTCGGGCTTCCCGCAATCTGGACCCAGGAGAAGCTGAGAGCATCGCCGTCGGGGTCGCTGCTGAGGGTGCCGTTGAGGTTGGCGGTGCTGCCTTCCGGCACGTTCTGGTCCGTTCCGGCGTTGGCCTGGGGTGGATTGTTGGGGGCCGTGGTGTACAGTACCGTAACGACGACGTCGTCGTTGCTGGTGCCGCCGCGCCCGTCGCTGGCGGTCACCCTGAACGTGAACTGGGTGTTGACCGTCACCGAGGGCGCCGTGAACGTAGGCGTTGCCGTGGCCGCGCCGCTGAGTGCGATCGTGGGCGCCCCGGCAACCTGCGTCCACGCATAGGTCAGCGGGTCGCCATCGGGATCAAAACTTGCCGTGCCATTGAGTTGTCCTGACGCGCCCTCGTTTACATTGAAGTCAACGCCGGCACTGGCCGCGGGCGGATTATTGCCGGCCACGGGCGGGTCAAACTCGAACTCGAGGGCGCAGAACACGATGCTGCCTGTGTTGTTGGCGTTGTTGTCGCGCACGGTGATCGTCCAGGTGCCCTGGGCGTTCTTGTTGTAGAGCGACGTCACGTCGTCGTTGTATTTGCGCGTGTCCGGAAACACGCCAAAGATGTCGTCGCGCGTGCTGGTGTCATTGCCCTCCAGCAGAACCTCGGTGTTGTCGGGATGGCGCAAACGAATGCTGATGTCGCCGCGCTGCGTGTGCAGGACGTTCACGTAGGCCCGAACGTGGCGCACAAGCTTGCTCTGAGTCACGTTGAATGTACGCGCCACGCCGGGCGCCGTGTTGTCAGGAATGGCCACCGGGGGGCCTGAATTGAGGGGATCGTGTTGGATCACCCCGTGGCGCGCCATGGGGCGGTTGCAGGCCACGACAAATCCAATGGGCGTGGCCGGGTCCGGCAATGAAAAGCCCTTGACGCGGATCGTCCAGGTCCCGGTGGCCGGGTTTGCCACGACAGCCTGCTCGAGGTTGTCGCGGCGATTGGGACCCGTCTGCACAAAGGGTGTGTACTGGCTGCCCGTGCCGGTCAGGCCGCTGTAGGGGTAGTGAATGGTCGTGCCGTTGGGAGCGATGAGCTCCAGATCGAGATCATTCACAAGAATCACCGCAGCACCTGAGGCCGGCTGGGTGTCGAGCCAGCTCAGGGTCACCTTGAGGGGCGATGCACTGGAGCTGACCTGCACAAAGTAGTTGGAAACGCTGGCCTGGCGCGCGATGCCGCGCATGAGCTGGCTGCCGCCTCCCGCGCTGTCAGCCAGTATCAGGTCCGCGGCGGCGTTGACGTCCACCAGGCCAAAGCCCGTGGCGTAATCCGGCCCCGCTGGAATCGTGACGGACCCGGAGGTGTAGGCGACATCCACGGCCGTCTGGGCGATGATGGCCCGGGCCATGTCCGGCGCCAGGGGCATGTTCCCGTGTTCCCGCTTCCAAAGCTGAGATAGCAGGATGACTGAGCCGCAGAACGAAGGTCCGCTCATGCTGGTGCCCGAGTAGGCAGCGTAGGCATTCGTGGGCACCGTGCTGGTGAGCTGCTCGCCGTTGGCGCAAATGGTGGGAAGGAGCCGCCCGTCATTCATGGGCCCGCGGCTGGAAAAGCCCGAAACCAACCCGGAGTCCGAGAGCGAACCGACGCAGAATCCGTTCTTGATGCCCGAGTCGTGGGTAATCGTCGTGTTTCCCGAACCATCGTTGCCGGCGCTCTTGCACATGAGCATGAGCAGGTCGCGGTTGTCCACGTCCATGATGCTTGCGTAGCTGTCATAGCCGCCATAACCACTGGTATTGCCGTAGCTGTGGTTGTCCGCGCTGTGCTGGCTGTTGTGGCGGCGCAGCCGGCGTTCAGAGGGCACATCTCCGCCAAAGCTGTAGGCAAAGCCCGTGGCCTGAGGCGCAAATCCACGCGCTGAGCTGTTGCCCGCGCCGCTGCCCAGAATGGTGCCAAAGACGTGGGTAGCGTGGCTGCTGGTGGTTCCGGTCTCGGCGTTGGTCACCCGCCCGCCATAGTCCGTGTGAAGCTGGACCGGCCCTCCGTCCCAGATGGCGGCAATCTCCCCGGCGCCGGTCAGGTTGTAGGGAGCAGCAATGACCTGATTTGCCTTGGCCAGGTTCACGCTCGTCTGGTTGTGCAACGCGAGTGTGGGCTCAAATTCGACATGCTGGACCAGGGGATGGCGGACCAGCGCCAACGCCTTACCCCGAGAACCATGCACGTCTACATAGGGCGTTTCCAGATTCAGGGCACCGCTGGGTTCGGTCGAGGCCGATCTAATCGCGCACTCGAGCGCGCTCAGCAAGGCTGCGGCCTGCAAGGGTTCGGCGTCGGGCCAGAAGTTGACGCGCAGGGGCCGGCTGAACTCTTCGCCTGACTGGAGCGTACGCCACAGATCATCGGCGCAGGCGTCCATTTCCTGCCTCAGGCGCGTGCCAAGAACCAGCGCGCTGTTGGCCAGAACGCGCGAAACACGCTCCAGGGCGGCCTGGTCGCGGGCCCGGATCATGTAGGTCCGCAAAAAGGCATATCCAACCACGGAGGCCCCGGCAGCCTCCAGGTCGGCTTTGAGCGCCGCCGTCATGTCCGAAGACAGCGACAGGTAAAACGGTTGTGTTGGATCGAGAGTCGGTAACGGGCGCGATGGATCTGCGAGGATGTATCGTGACTTCAACCGAATGAGCGAAGCCCGTTCTTCATTACTAAGCCCAGATTCGAAGTTCTGTTGCGCCACCGGGTCAAAGGGCATCCCGATGTCGAGGCTGCTTTTCTCAAAGCCGCCCCGCTGCGCCTTCTGGCTCTGCACTTTCTCCGGCACACTGTTCAAGAACAGTCCCGTTGCGCCGAACGCCAAAGCCACAAGTACCAACGCGGAATAAGGCCGCATGGTGCCTCCACTCGAATCCGAAATGTCAAAGAACATAGGCAAGGGACTTCCCTGCCCCCAGCCTTCCAAACGTTATGCTACCCAAATGGTTCAATACTTTACGAAGACTCCGCCGGCCTTAGCACATGCCAGGCGGAACGCACAACTATTGACTTGGGCTGGAGTTACGCGCCTTCGCCACCTACCAAACTGGCAGCGCGGCTCAGGGCCGGATCAGACTCTTCTTTCTTGAGCGCCTTTGCCATGGGCTTGGCCACAATGAAGTTGCACAGCGTTGGCTTTCCTTTGAAGCCCGGCAATTCCCCGGCAGGATAGTTTCGCTCGTAGTAGGTGGGAGGCTCGTAGGTCTGGCCGGCAGCCAGGCGCTTGGCCTCCTTCTTCAGCTTGTAGGATACGTAAGTACCGCCCACAGCCGATGCCACACGGGCCTTGAGCCCGAACTCCTTGACCATGTCGCGCCGCAGCTTCTCAATCTGGGGTCCGAGCACGGGATGCTTCTTGTAGTGGCGTGCCGCGCCGGTGACCACAGAGATGTGGTTGGTGGCCATCTGGCCGACCTCCCACTTGAAGCGTGCGCGGACGCGCGCGTCAGGGTGATTCTTGTAGCGCTGCCAGCCGTTGAGCATGGTCCGGACCATGCGCACAAGGCTGGGGCCGTTGACCTCGAAGTCGCGACGGAAGGCCCGCAGCAGGAGTTCGGTTTCCTCGCCGTTCTTGATGTGCGGATGGCGGAAGTTGAACTTGTGCTGACCGTGAACATCAGGCAGCGCACACTCCTCTTCCGAGAGCAGGACACCCTTTTCACTCAGCTCCTTGTGCAGCCCCGTTCCCGGCAAGGGCGTGTAGAGCATGAACTGGTGGAAGTCTGTGGCGTGCGAGACCGCGTAGTCGATGGCCTCGTCAATGTTGTCCAGCGTGTGCTCTTCCAGCCCGATGATGCTGGAGCCCAGCACGCGCATGCCGTGCGACTGCAGTTCCTTGATCAATGCTACCGAGTCAACACCCCTGAGTTTGTTGTACTGGCTGCCCTTGCCTTCCAGCCCCATCCAGATCCACGACACCCCGATGCGCACCAGTTCGTCGTAGCTGTACTGGCGCAGCACGTTGGCTGAGGCAAAGAGGTAGAACGTCCAGGGTTTGTTGTGCTTCTCCATGAGCTCAAGCAGCTGCATGGCGCGCGGCTTCAAGAGCAGGAAATTCTCGTCCATGACGAAGAACGAAACGGACTTCGTGCGCTTCTCCAGCTCGCAGAGGATGTGAAACAGCTCCTCGCCTGTCTGGTAGAAGTTGTCGAACTTGCCCTTGCCCCCGAACATGTGCGAAGTGGAGCAGAAGTTGCAGCCCAGCGGGCAGCCCACGGAAGGAATCAGCGTCGATGCCGTCTCGCCGGGGTCATTGGGTACATCCACGCCCAGCGCGCGCATGTTAATGGGCGTGAGCACGACCGGATGATTGAGGGGGCGATTTTCGTCTTCGCCCAGGAACTTCCGAAACCAGCGTACACCCTCGCCCTTGACGATGTGATCGGCGTCGATGCGGCGCGAAAGATCCGGCAGGTTGGCCAGGTGCCCCCCCACCACGATGGTGGCTTTGGGGCGATGCTTGCGGATCAGTTCGCACATCTTCTTCACTTTGAGCACATTGACGAGGATGCTGCTGATGCCGACGATGTCGTAGTCGTTGTCAATCAGCTCCTGCTCAAAGCGCTCAAGCGTGGGGAAATCCAGCAGGTTGCAGCGTGTGTCGAGGTTGCACTGGATCATCATCAGGCCCCAGCTGCGATGAAAGATTCTCAGCGAGAAGGCGCCCTGAACGCGCGTCACCTGGTTGTGGTACAGCTCCATGGGGTTGATCACACGGCTGCCGAATTCGTCGTCCTGCGCATAGGGGCCAAACACGCTGGACAGCAGAATGCGGGCATCCTTGCCCTTGGGATGCTTGGGGTGCGTAGACATGTTGATGAGTTGCCTTTCGAGCAAACCGGACCATTTCAGGATAAACATGTCCTGATATACACAATTGATGCCGCTCCGGCAACCCACAAGGTCATTTGCCTGCCGCTTTGCGCTCCCCGGGCAGACCAGGCGTTCTACTACCCTTGTCACGCCTTTGGCGTTAAGCTTCAGCCATGAATCTGACCGCGGAACTTCAGCAGGCTCAGCAGGAAATCGAAAAGCACGCCCGCGATTTCGGGCTGGATTTCTTTGAGACGCACTTCGAGCTTCTTGAGTACGACGAACTCAACGAAGTGGCGGCCTTTGGCGGCTTTCCCTCGCGCTACCCCCACTGGCGCCATGGCATGGCTTACGAAGAGCTGCTCAAGAGCTACACCTACGGCATCTCCAAGATCTACGAGCTGGTCATCAACAACAATCCCTGTATCGCCTACCTGATGGTCAGCAACGACTTCGTGAGCCAGAAGATGGTCATGGCCCATGTCTACGGCCACTGCGACTTCTTCAAGAACAATCTCTGGTTCAGCAAGACCAACCGCCGCATGATTGACCAGATGGCCAATCACTCGTCGCGGGTGCGGCGCTACATGGACCATTACGGTCGCGACCGCGTCGAGGCCTTCATAGATGCCTGCCTTTCCCTCGAGAACCTCATAGACCCCGGCTTGCCCTTCACCCGGCCTCTGGTCAAGAAGGACGTTACCCAGGTCGAGGATGAAAGCACCCATATCGAGATCACGAAGCTCAAGTCCAAAGATTACATGGACCGCTTCATCAACCCGCCCGAGGCGCTGGCCAGGCAGCGCGAGGAGCTGGAGAAAAAGCGCGGCCAGCGCCCGAAGTTTCCGGAAGAACCGATCCGCGACGTGCTCTGGTTCCTGATGAACTATGCGCCCCTTCGAAACTGGCAACGCGATGTGGTCAGCATCATCCGTGACGAGGCCTACTACTTCGCGCCCCAGCGACAGACCAAGATCATGAACGAAGGCTGGGCCAGCTACTGGCACTCCACCATCATGACGCAACGGGCGGCCAAGGCCTCCGAAATCGTGGACTTCGCAGACCACCATTCCATGACCATGGGCGGGCGCGCCGGCCCCTTGAATCCCTACAAGCTGGGTCTGGAGCTATTCCGAGACATCGAGTACCGCTGGGACCGGGGCCAGCACGGCCTTGATTTCGAGCGCTGCGACGACATTCACAAGCGAGAGAACTGGGACACCGGCGCCACGGGCGAGGGCCGGCGCAAGATATTCGAGGTTCGGCGCATCTACAACGACCTCACCTTCATTGACGAGTTCCTGACTGAGGATTTCTGCAGACGTTCCAAGCTCTTTGCCTACGACTTCAATCCGCAAACCGGGCAATACGAGATTTCCAGCCGCGACGTGAAAGCCGTCCGCCACAAGCTTCTGCGCCAGCTGACTAACATGGGTGAACCGCGCATCGGAGTGGAGGACGGCAACTACAAGAACCGCGGCGAGCTGTTGCTTACTCACCAGCACGACGGCTACGACCTTGACCCAGGCTACACACGTGAGACCCTCAAGGCCCTTTACAAGATCTGGGGCCGGCCGGTGACCATTGCCAGCAGGAGGGATGGCAAGGAACTGCTGGTAAGCCACGACGGGCGTGAGTTCAACGAGAACGGGACCAAGGGGCGCTGATGCTCCGCGAATCGGCAATTGCCCCTTGGTAATGGCACCTCTGCCGCGCTATACTGCCGCTTCCCCCGTGGCGACAAGCGAGTGATCCGGCATGCGTTATGCCCTGATTTTTGCTTTGGCCCTGGCTTCTTTTACGTCGGCCGCCTGCTCGTCGGGCCCCGAGGTTCAGGGAAATGCCCCCCAGCCCATCGGCGGCGGCGCCTCTCCCCAGCGTGGCACCTGGAGCAAGTACATCCAGGTCATGACTGAGCGCGAGCGCATGACGTTCTTCGACCTCATCGATGACGCCGATCGTCGCCTCTGGCTCACCCGCAACGGCATTGACGTCCGTGCTGAACTGGCCGAGCGCCTGGCGCGCGGCATCTCTGTAGACGCTGCCAAGCGCCGCATCAACGATCCGCTTGACCACGAGGAAAAACGCGGCCAGGACACCATGCTGTTCTACAGCCGCTACAACACGGAAAGCCGCACCAACTACTATCTGCAGTTCCGCTCGGACCAACTGATCAGCTGGAACACGTACACGTTGGCACAGCAGGAGCGCACTCTCGGCCTGATGCAATTCGAGCTCGACTTGATCCGCAAGTTTGACTCCTACCTTGAGCCCGGCATGGGCCCTGAAGAGATCCGCTCGCTGGCCACACGCTCAAAGAAGAACGCCGACGACACGGCCCTGGCCCTGCGCGACCGCGTCAGCGACAGCAATTACAAAGGTCCTGTCGAAGTTGTTGCCGTGGAAGGACCGGACGGCAAGAAGGTTCTCCAAGCGCGGCGCGGCGGCTCGCGCGAAACCGTCTACCATCAGCCCTGGCTGGAAGGCACCAACCACTACACGACATCGCACGTCGTGGAAGAACGCATGCTCATGGCTCAGTCCAAGGCCGAAATGCTGGCCTGGTTTGACCGCGAACCTGACAACAAGATCATCCATCGTCCGTTTGAGACGCATCAGTTCTTTCTCGCCTACAAGAGCACTCGTGGCGCCGTAGAGCGCGTTACCGTTGAATTCGTCTACCGCAACGGCCTGCTTGAGAACTGGTTTGTATATCACGACGAATAGCTCAGTCTCCCGTGGCGCGAATACCCCCGCTCCTGGCGGGGGTATTCCGTTATGCCCGTGACCGATTCCCCCTCAGCCGCGTCTCAGCGATTACCCAGTGCGCGACAGTCCGCGTCGATGCCGGCAACACTGGCCGACCGCCTCGGCCAGCGCCTCCATATTTCGCCCAATACCCTGTTGATCGTGACAGCCGCCGCCATCGGACTTGGAGCAGCCCTTGCCAACTACGCCTTCTACTGGCTGATCCAGGGCGCTCATCGCTTGTTCTTCCATGTCATCGCTGCGGACGTACTGGGCGCAGTCACACCCCGGGGGCAGCATTTCCAGCTGTCGGAGGGCCGTGCCTGGCTGATTGCCCTGCTGCCGGGGCTGGGCGTGGTGCTGCTCTACTTTCTGGCGCGCGTCTTCCCCGGAGAAGTTTACGGCTACGGCATGCCTCGCTTTCTTGAGCGCGTGAACCTGAAAGATGCCCGGCTTCCCGCTCGCAACATCGTGATCAAGATGCTGAGCGCCGCCATTACCGTGGGAAGCGGAGGCAGCGTCGGCAAGGAGGGTCCTGTTGTTCAGATTGGCGGCACCATGGGAAGCGTGGCTTCCGGTCTGTTGGGCATGAGCACCGAGCGCACGCGCCTGCTCGTTGCCAGTGGCGCTGCAGCCGCGATTGCGGCCGCGTTCGACGCCCCCATCGCCGGCGTGCTGTTTGCCATTGAGATCATCTTGATTGGTGCCTTTGAGTTGCAGGTGTTCACCATGCTGATTGTGGCGGCGGCCTCAAGCGTTGCCCTGACACGCGGCCTGTTGAACGTGCCCTCTGTCTTCGGCGAGGTGCCCGTGCTTGATTTCCCAGCGGGCTGGCAGTTGATGCTCTACCTTGGCCTTGGCGTGTTGCTGGGCCTTGCGGCATGGCTTTACAACACACTGTTCCACCGCATCGGCCGGTTATGGAAGGCCCTGCCGCTGAACCAGCACTTGAAGCCGTTCCTCGGGGCCTCGCTGGTGGGACTGCTGGGTGTCTTTGTGTTTGGCGTCTTTGGTGACGGTGCAGAGTGGATTGCCCGCCTCTTCGCTGCAAGCTCAGACGATCTGCCGGCCATTCTCGATGAAATGTGGGTCCCCGGAGACATGGGAGGCCATTACCTGCTCATGGGTCTGGGGCTGGTGGCTCTGGCGCTCTTCAAGATGCTGGCCACGGCCACCACGTTGGGAAGCGGCGGCGCGGGCGGCGTGTTTGGCCCGGCCCTGTTCATCGGCGCAGCACTGGGCACCGCCTTTGGCTTGGCCATGATGAGCCTGTTTCCCGGAGCGGTGCAGGACTTTCGCCCCTTTACCCTGGTGGGCATGTGTGCCTTTCTGTCGGCTAGCACCCACGCGCCTTTGACCAGCATCTTTCTGATGTTCGAGGTCACCAACCGGGCGGATTCCGTCTTGCCTGTGCTCTTTGCCAGCGTTCTGGGCACAGCGCTCTCGCACAAGCTGAACCGCGAAAGCATTGATACTCTCGAACTGGCTGAGCGCCGGGTGGACATGCACCTCGGCAAAGAGGAGCGCATCCTCGTGATCACTCCAGTCGCGGAGGTCATGCGCACGCGCGTGGAACGCGTAAACATCAAAGAACCCCTGCGTCAGCTGGTGGCGCGCGTCCTCGAAAGCCGTCACACTCACTTTCCGGTGGTGGACGACGAAGGCCACCTGCGCGGCATTGTAGGCCTGTCCGACATCCGCTCAGTCCTGGCCCAACCCGAGGCCCTGGACTTTCTCATCGCACTTGACGTGGCCGCAACCGACGTGGTGTTTGTACAGACCGACGACAACCTGCGCACGGCCATGAGCAAATTGAACTTCCGCGGGTTTTCAGAGATTCCCGTCGTCGATGCGGATGGCAAACTGGCCGGCATGCTGGCGCAGATCGACGTGATCAATGCTTACAACAAGAAAATCCTCCAGGCCAAACTGTAGGATTTGCTTAGACATCACACCATGACCCCTGATCCCGCCTTGATCGCTACTCCGACTTATCACCTCGGCCGCCTGCGCGTAACGTGCTTGTTCGACGGCTGGCTGCTGCTCGATGGCGGCGCCATGTTTGGCGTGGTGCCCAAAACGCTCTGGGAGAAGAAGCTGCCCGCAGATGCGCTCAACCGCGTCAAGCTGGCCCTGCGCCCCTTGCTGGTGCGTACGCCCGCCGGGCCGGTGGTAGTTGAAAGTGGTGTGGGCGATGCCATTACCGGCAAGTTTGTCGACATCTACGGCATCCAGCGCATGGGCCCCACCCTGGACGAACAGGTGGCCGCACAGGGCGTAGACCCGGCAGAAGTGAAACACGTGGTACTTACCCATCTGCACTGGGATCATTCCGGCGGCTGCTGCAAGCTCGTCAAGGACCGCTACAGACCTTGCTTCCCCAACGCCACTTACCACGTTCAGGAAGCAGAGTGGGACACCGCCATGGCGGCCAACAACGTTCACAAGGCCAGCTACGTTCCGGCGTCGTTGGTGCCGCTGAAAGAAGAAGGCCGCTTGAAGCTTCATGGGGGCAGCGGACCCGTAGTCGAAGGCCTGCGCTTTGAACTGACGCGGGGCCACACCAAGAATCACGCAGTCGTCTGGATCGAAGACGGTGAGGCCAACGGCTGCTTCATGGGCGACCTGATCGAGACTTCCGCCCACGTGCCTCTGCCCTGGATCAGCGCCTACGACTACTGCACCGGCGAGAGCTTCAAGGCGCGGCAGCGGCTTTACCCGCAGTTCGCCGATCGCCGCACCCTGCTGTTCATTTACCACGACCCGGCGGTGGCGGCGATCCGGCTGCTTCGAGATCAAAGCAAGTGGGATTTTGAGGTTGTCAGTTAGCCGTCGTAACAAGGCTCACGTCGCGATGTGCAAGCCGGAGACTATTGCCGCGAACCGATGCTATGGCAGGAGGCGCGGATAGCAGCGCCACCCCACTCACTTTTGGGTTTGGCAGGCACTCACATCAATCTCGATGGTTGTTGATGGCGAATCGTTGGATAACGCCACTACCGCGCTTACCCCCCTGAGACCATTACCCGCATCAATGAATACACAGTACTCCTTGATTGGCAGGGAATAGAACGTCGAAGTAGATCCTGCCACTGAACGCGGCCCCACAACAGGTCCGCCCCAAGGCCGCAGCAACGTGCAACGATAGACCACGCCATCGACACGATTCAGCAATACCACACTGATGGAGCCCCTGGCTTTGTTCAGCCGAATAGCACCCAAGTCAATGGTCTGGCCGGGCATTCCGCTCACCGGGATGATGACAGGGTCATACCCTTCCGCCCACAGCACGAGTTCCCTTACGGAACTTGCTACTCCGTTGAGTTCACTGCGGCCCTGGCTGTCACCAGTAGCTCGGCCGTTATGCTCGTCACTCGCGGCCGTTCCCCTGCTGTTCCTGGCCAGAACAAAATCCGGCCAGAATTGAAGGTCGGAAGTCAACACCGAAGGCCAGAGAGGATCACCTTGCTCGTTCACGGCGGTCACTTTGTACGTCACCGGCGGCTTGGGCTCCGCAACTATGGTGACAAACTCTCCCGCGCACAGCTTTATACGCTCTGCCCGAAATGCAACACGGGTTCCTCGGCATCTGACCAGTACCGCATACTCTCCATACAGGTCATCCCCGACCCATTCATAGATTCCGGGACCGACGCGATCCTCGCCCCCGACATAGGACGCCCGACCGTCTCGAATGTTGACTTGACAGGGCTCTGCCGAATCGATGCCTCGCACTTCGACCCGGATTCCCGCCTGGGGTTTTGCTGATCTCTTCACCACGCACACCAAAGGCTGTGGCCCGTCCTCCGCAAACTTGAAACTTGGACGCACTTCAAACCCTAGTCTGACAGAAAAACACAATACCCGCAAAGCAACTCCAGCCGGCACGCTCCTTACCTCAATCCACGGCATTCCGTTTGGACGGAATGATTGATATCCGCGTAATTCCCGCCCGGCCTTGACGAACACGACGCGCACTTCCCCGGCAAAAGGCTGACCGTCTTCATAGTAAACCTCAATAATCCGCGAGTCAGCAGAAGACACAATCACGGAAATACGATTGCTGCCGTTGCTAAGCCTGCCCGCACAAAATCCCTTAGGTAAGGGTGCCGGAAACGCAGGTGCTCTCACCACAGTAAACTGGGAATCGATCACCCTGAACAGAATTGCCACCGACTTCGGGACGATCAAGCTTTCGGAGACCACGAAATTGCCGTTGGAGTCGGTCAGGCCAACGTTGTCCAATCTTTCAATCTGGGTGTTCACACCCCGCTGAAAGAAATCGCGTAATGTAATCTCATTGATCAGGCTGAACTCGAATGCCAGACCAGTCTGCGGTGCTCCTGCCTGATTCGTAAAAGTCAACACAACTTCCAACTTGGGCTGTTCGGGCACAACTTCCTGCTGGCCTTCAAGCGACTTTGTTCTCGTGTCAGTTTGAGGTTGGGACATCCGAGGAGTAGGTGTGGGGACAACCGCTGGTTCAGCGATCGATGCGACAGGCAGTTCAGGCACATCCCCCACCGGCGGCGGAGATGCCCCTTGCTCATTATCGACTGCAATCACCAGGAGTGCTGCAGCCAGTAACATGAGAAGCAAGACAAGCGTCGCCGCCTCACGCTTCCGACTTTTGGTCATAGTATCCATCACTCCAGTGTGAAGGCCTGAATTGAGACGGGGGTCCCCGTGTTGTCCCATGCAACCATCGTGGCAGAAACGGGAGACCAAGTGGCAGCCCAGGACGTGGCTGTTACTTCCGGTCGCGAGACGTGGGCCTGTCCGGTCACCCATAGTGCATACATGAGTGAAATGTCCGCCGCATTCACAGTGAATCCCACCGAGTCCAGGCGTGCATGACAAGCCACCGTAGCATGGTCCTCTGCAAACTGTTGGGCGAGATTGGTATCGATCAGGTTACTTGGCGCCGCGGCGCACTCAAGAAACACACCGCCCCACGCTTCGTGCCAATAGCCACCAGAACCAGTCTGGTAATTCAGTACACTGACTTGCATTCGCAAATCGGCACTAAACGTCACGCTCCATTGACCCGTAACACCAGGCGGGAGCCCCGTGATCGACCCTGAAACCTCTTTGCTGTCTGTCGCATCTCCGCTGCCACTGCCGAAAGGTCCCGTTTCGTCGCCCATCACGGATACCGACGTGGTACCACCAGCCGCTGAAGTTGCAGTGAAGTTCCCGCTTGAAGCTGGCGTCCAATCGATCGGAGTAATTGTTACGTTGGCAGTCACCAGACCGAAAACAGTCCCCAAGAGCACCGACACAATCACAAGCAAAGCGGCGCAAACCTGCAAACTCATCCTCAGCACGGGGCGCATTGGTATTCCCTCCTGACAAAACGACATGAATTGGTCACGATTGGCATGAGCATAAAGCATACTCAACCTCCTCCTCCTCAAGGAGGATTTCGAGGAATCAACGAATTATTGAGACAGATTCTATCGAGACTGCTCGGGATCGGGCTTGGCGGCGCTGACGCGGATTTCGCCGTTGGCGTCCTGCTCAATCGTGATCTGACGCTGTTTGACGAGTTCCAGCAGCGCCAGGAAGTTGCCGATCACCTCGGCCTTGTCCTTTCTGGGGCCCACCAACTTTGAGAAATCGACACGGCCGTCACGCCTCAGCTGCTCCAGGATCAGCTCAATGTAGTCCCGTACGCTGCGCTCGTTGAGGTTCACCTGGTGGGCGCGGGGCGAGACGATTTCACCCTCCAGCCGCGCCCAGGCCCGATAGAGATCCACGGGACTGACGTTCTCGACGTAGGTGTCGTTGCTGCTGTCGACCTCGGGCGGTACCAGAAGATCGTTCGGGCGGCCATGACGCTTGCTCTGCGCCGCGAAGCGCTCACCCATTAAATAGGCCAGGTCCCTGAGCCGCTTGTACTCGAGAAGCTGCCGCACCAGTTTGGCGCGCTCGGCCTCAGCCTCCTTGGTCTGGGTGCTCTGTGCCAGCACGAGGTCGCTCTTGAGTTTGAGCAAGGAGGCTGCCATGGTCAAAAACTCGCCCGCGTACTCGAGATCCAGCACCTGCATGGCCTCGAGTTCCTTGATGTACTGCTCGGCGATCTCGGCGATGGGCAAGTTGTAGATGTCCACCTCGGCGCGGCGGCAAAGGTACAGCAGCAGGTCCAGAGGGCCCGTGTACAGATCAGTGGAGACGCGGGGTTCGGGCATCAGCTTCCTCCCCAGATCATGGCCGGCAGCACGAGGTAGGGCTTCATCAAAGCGGTGATGAATGGATTGAGCAGCATGCTGCCGGGCAAAATCCAGAACAGCAGCACGATGATCATGAAGCCAAAGGGCTCAATACGCGACAACAGCTCGCGCAGGCGCCAGTTTCCGAAGAAGTAGAGAATGCGGCTGCCATCAAGAGGCGGAATGGGAACCAGGTTGAACACGCTGTAGATGATGGCCGTGACATAGGTGAGCAGGAACAGGCGCTCGAACACGGCAAGAATCTTCACCTCGGAACCTGCAAAAAACGGAAAGAACGAGAAGTGCAGCACAAAGCAGATGACGGCCACGACAAACCCTCCCGCCGGCCCGGCAAAGGCCACAATGGCGTGGTCTCGCGCCGGATGGCGGAAGTTATGCACCCCGACGGGCACCCAGGCCATGCCCATGGGAAAGCCCAGCGCAATTGACGTGATCAGCGGCAACCCCACGCTGTTGAACACGCTCATGGGGTCGTTCCAGTTGACGTGGCGGATCGGGTTGACCGTACGTTTGCCCAGCAGATAGGCGGTGTCATCTCCCAACCACCAGGCGGCCCAGGCGTGCCCGCCCTCGTGGAACCCCATTTGCGCGAACCAGGCGAACATGCACAGCACGACGTGCGTGGCGTCAACGCCGGCAAAATTGACCGCGAGGAACCCCATCAGGTCCATACTCCGGAGAACACTTCACGGGCCGGACCCGTCTTGTACACGCAGTTGTCCTGTTCGTTCCACTCCATGTCCAGCTCGCCGCCCAGAAGCTTGATCTTGACCTTGCGCCCCGCCAGCCCGTTGAGATGGGCTGCCACGCATACCGCAGAGGCTCCCGTGCCGCAGGCCAGCGTTTCGCCTGCTCCGCGCTCCCAAGTGCGCTGAAGCAGCGTGCCGTCGGGCTGCTTGTATACGAACTCCACGTTCGTGCGCCTTGGGAACATGGGGTGCTTCTCAATCTGCGGGCCAAAACCCAGCACGAGGTCATCGGTCGGCGGCTTGTCGAGGAAGATGACGCAGTGCGGGTTGCCCATGCTCAGCGCCGTGATGATGAACTCCCGGTTGCCGACCATGAACGGTTCAATCAGGCACTTGCTCGCAGCGTCTCCCTGCATGGGGATTTCACCCCTGAGAAAGCGCGGCGGGCCCATGTTCACGCGAATCTTGCGCGCCACGTGGCTCTGCTGCTCGGTCACCGTCACGGTCAGAACGCCGGCACCGGTTTCGACGGGGAAGTTCTCGTTCTTCTCGAACTTGCGGTCGTAGAGGAACTTCGCCACGCAGCGCAGGCCATTGCCGCACATCTCGGACTCGCTGCCATCGGAGTTAAGCATCTGCATGCGGTGCTTGACGCCTTTGACGCTGGATCGGCGAATCAGGATGATGCCGTCCGATCCTACGCCAAAGTGCCGATCGCTCATGCGGCGCGCCAGATCCGGCAAGTTCTCGGGCACACTGTCCCGAGCATCGATGTAGACGTAGTCGTTGCCGATACCCTCCATCTTCACGAAGGGTATGCCTTTGGTGCGACGCGTGACAACTTTCCCGGCCTTTGAGGCGCGCTTGCGGGCGCTGGAGGCTGATTTACGGGTGGGCTTCTTGGAGGACTTGCGCTTGTTGCGGGCGACTTTCATGGCTGCTCGGGTTTGATGACTTTGAGATTGTCGGCGGGAATGACTTCGCCCTTGAGGCGGTAGCCCCCTTGGCATGTGACGTCGAGATGGCCTTTGCCCGTCGCATCCAGGACGCAATTTCCGCTCAGCACGCCAAACCACTTGGCGTGGCTTTCTTCGTAGGTGCGACGGTCAAGGCTGCTGGCCACAATACGCTTGAGGCGCCCGCTGACGACTGAGCCGTCCTTGGCCAGTTCAAGATAGAGGGTGTTGATCACGGTGATGGTGTCGCGGCTGTCGTCGTAGTTGACGAGCTGGACGCTGCGGTTGTCGCCCTTGACCCAGCGTGCGGTAAAGCGATCCCGCTCCTCCTTGACATCAAGCTTCCACCCCTCTCCCCATTGATCGAGGCGGTAGTAATCCTCGGCGGTAGAGCAGCCTTGGGTAAGCAGAACCAGAAGCGCAAGGCAAAGCAGGGTCTTTGGCATGGCGGGATTGTACGGGGGCGCACGGGCGAAGCAACGGAGGCTCGGATTCAATAGGGCTGGCACGAAGCGCGACATCCACCCCGCTGGGGTTGCCCGCCCAACGGCAGGAAGTACGATGAACAGCCAACATAGCACGACTGTTTGGTTGGACTGACGGCGGGTAGCACTTGGCTGCCCGTTGCGCCGTAACCAAGATTCCCTGACTTGGAGAACCCCATGCTACGAGTAGCCCTTCTGATGTTGGCTCTGCTGGCGCCCTCTGCCGCGCTGGCGCAGACCTACCTCCTGAACGAGACCTTCAACTCGGGATCGACAGGCTGGACGATCGCCAATACCGGCACCAGCACGCAAATTTGGCAGTTGAGCACCACCGGTCCGACGTGGTCCGCTGGAACTCTCAACGGAACCCAAATGATGCTGGTAGACGCTGACGCCGGCGGCGGCACGGCCACGGTAACAACGACACTGACCAGCCCGGTCTTCAATGGAACAACAGCTTCGGGCAGCCTCTTCCTGGCCTTTGCTCAGTACTTTTACGACTACATCAACGAGGTCGGCACTGTCGAGGTGTATAACGGCACGTCCTGGATTCAGGTTTACCAGGTGACCACGGCAACTGGCGCCTGGAACAACCCGAACTTGCAGAACTTGGACATCACGGCTCACAAGAACGCCAACAACCAGGTTCGCTTCACCTACAACGACTTCGGCAACTATGGCTACCACTGGGCCGTGGACAACATCCAGGTCTACTACAACTCGGGCCCTGAAATTGATGTCCAGCGCCCGGCCGGTGTAGCGAATTCCATCCCGAACAACGGCCGCTGTGATGTCGGCCAGGCACCGGCGGGATCTGTGACCAACTTCCAGTGGACCATCGCCAACCAGGGTGGCTCTTCTCTCACCCATACAGCAGCCATCGCGGGTTCCCCAGCCCCGGTCAACTGCACTCTGGGCACGATCACACTGCCGGCCTCTACGGCCGCCTCTGCCACAAGCGTAATGACCGTACCGGTTACACCCACGGCAGCGGGTTTCTTCACCTTCCGCATCACGATCACTAACAACGACTCCAACGAGAACCCTTACAACATTGATGTCTCAGGCATCGCCTTGGGCGGAAGTGTTCTCTTCTACGGCGGCGACTGGGATACAGTGGACGGCACGGTCAATGGACGCGGCTTCGCGTTGCCCAACGATGTGTTTGTTTACGAGGACTTCACGGTCCCCGCGGGCCAGACTTGGACTGTCACGCAGCTTTTCAGCAACAACCTTTTGGATACGCCCTCGGCCATCAATCAATCCGACTGGGAAATCAGGACCGGCGTGGCTGCGGGAACGGGCGGTACTCTGGTGAGTAGTGGAACGGGCCTGAACGTTTCCATCTACCCAACCGGCCAGTCAGGCTTCGGCTACACCGAGTACACGGTGATTACCCACTTGACCACACCCGTCGTTCTGACAGCGGGCACTTATTTTGTTGGCATTCGTCCTGTTCGCACGGGAATGGCTGGCAATTGCTTCTGCTCAACGACAGCGGGCACCAATGGTGTCGGCACACCACTTGGCAACGACTTGGCATTCGGCAATCAGACAGGCACACAGTTTACTGGTTTGAACTGGGAACAGCTTAGCGACGGCGGCACCCCGCCCATTTACTACGACTACTCGATTGGCGTACGCGGCACATCCAGCGGCACATCTACCCCAACTCTGACGGTCAACCCCACGGGTACGATTACGGTGCCCGCCACCACGGCGGGTACGGCAGGTACGGCCGCCAGCTTCACGGTCAGCGGCAGCAACCTGACGCCCGCTTCGGGCAACGTGACCCTGGCCCTGACCAGCACTCCCGCCGGCATCCAGTTCCGCAACGCCACGGCGGCGGGCACGTTTGGCACGGGCAACATCGTGATTGCCTACACCGGCGGTGCCTTTGCGGCCCAGACCATCGAGGTCCGCTTTGCCTCAACGGCCACGGCCGGCAGCTACACCGGCAGCATCGCCATCACGGGCGGCG
>JABARW010000066.1 GCA_019186845.1 Planctomycetota bacterium
GCTGTCCAAGCTCAAGGCCGAGGGCCGCATCGTGAAGAAGGAAGAAGAAAGGCGGGTCATTTCCCGCACCATGAAGATCGTGGACACCAAGACCGGCAAGCTGGTCCGCCCGGACTGGATCTTCAACATGGCGGACTTCGCCTTCATCAAGGGCAGCATGCAGGAATACGACCGCGCCCTCTACTTGGGCACCCTCGACGGCTATGTCTTCCGCTGCTTTGCCAGCGGTTCCGGCAACGCCGGCGGGCGCTGATAACTGCTCGTTACAAATCAGGGGCCCGGCGCAGGCCGGGCCCTTTCCATTTCATTCAGGAGCCGCCATGAACGCCCGCGACAAAATGGGCATCAAGACCCGGGCCAGGGCCGCCTTTCAGGCCCAGTGGCACGAACACGCCGAACCCGTCAAGCTTGTGTGTCAGGTTATCCGCATGCAGATCAAGCATGGCACCGGCGACCTTCACACGGAGCTTTCCAAGGCCTTCGTGCGCCTGGGCCTGGATGTCATTGACGCCATCGTAGATGAACTCTGATCCGGCCAAGCGCCGGCGCATGCCCGTTGCTGGCCGCCGCAGTTCCTTGCAGGCTGCTAGACGCCCGGCTGACGCTGACCAACGCGGAAATCCGCCAGGCCGTGGGTCACGTCCGGACCGCAGCCATCGGGGCTGAGGGGGTAGGTGTTGGTCTTGGGGTCCTTGCCGCTGCGTTCAAGGCCCAGGCTCTTCATGAACTCATCGTTGTTCAGCAGCAGGCGGTTCTTGTCGTAGATAAAGGCGCTGCGCTTGGTGTTGACCTGATTGAACGTCGTGGTCATGCCAATGGCGTCTTTGGGGCAGGCTTCCACGCACATGCCGCAGTAGATGCACTTCAGCATGTCGATTTCGAACACCTTGGGGTGCTTGAAGCGCTGGGCGCCGAACTGCTCGACCGGCGTTTCCTCGCCCACAATCGTGATGCACTCGGCGGGGCAGGCCGTGCTGCACATGAAGCAGGCCACGCACTTCTCGTTGCCCTTGTCGTCTACCTTCAGGTAATGCTCGCCACGGTAGCCGACGGCCGCGATGTGCCGCTGGTCCGGACGCGAAGCCGGGCCCACGTAGTCGATGGTGGCCGAGGGCTTGAACATGTGCTTGAGCGTGTTGATCAGCCCCTTGACCACCTCGGGCAGATACATGCGCTCCCAGAAGTTCAGCTTGCGCTCGTCGCGCGGCGCGGGCTTCTCTCCGGTCATCACGGCGCGGATGTCGAGGCTGGGGGCAGCGTGCGGGTCGCTCACGGTGTTCTCGCGTTTACGGACTGCTGCGGTCGAATATAGCGAGCGCCCTGCTCCAATTACAACGGGTTTGCCGCACTGGGTCCCAGCCTGCCATCTACGAGCCGCGGCAGGCCTATCCGCCGGCCGCGCCCTGGCTGGACATCTGCAGCATGGGAATGATGACGGCCGCCACAATGCCGCCCACGACCACAGCCATGAAGACGATCATCAGGGGCTCGATCAAGGCGGTCATGCGCGAGATGGCGATGTCCACTTCTTCGTTGTAGGCGTTAGCCACCCGCTCCAGCAATTGCTCGAGTTCGCCGGTTTGCTCGCCCACTGCAATCATGTAACCCACCATGGGCGGAAAGACGCCCGATTTCTTGATGGGCGTGGAGATGTCCGTTCCCTCGAGAATCGAGTCATGGATTTTCTGGATCACATCCTGCAGGGCGCGGTTGCCCACGATCTTTTTCACGATGCGCAGGCTCTCGAGGGCCGGCAGTCCCGAGCGCAGCAGCACGGCAAACGTGATGGAAAAGCGACTCACGGCCGTCTTCTTCAGCAGGTCGCCAAACAGGGGCAGCCTGAGCGTGAACCGGTCATACTTGAGCCTGAAAGCTTCCGACTGCAGGGCCCCCTGGAAGAAGAAGTAGGCGATCAAGGGCACCTTGACGCAAAGTTCCCAGTAGGTCGCCATGAAGTCGCTGACAGTGACCAGGATCTGGGTCGGGAGCGGCAGGGGAATCTTCTGCTCAATCAGGATCTGGGTGATCTTCGGGACCACGAAGGTCATCAGCGCAATGACCACCAGCACGCTGACGGTCAGCATGATCGCGGGGTACATCATGGCCGAAATCACTTTGTTGCGCAGGCGGTTCTGGTTCGAGAGATACTCCGCGACGCGCGTCAGTACGTCGTCAAGCTGGCCCGAGGCCTGGCCGGCGCGCACCATGTTCACGTAGAGCGTGTTGAAGTAGCCCGGGCAAGTCTCGAGCGCGGTCGCAAAATCGACGCCCTGGCTCACCTGCTCGCGCAGGTGGCGCAGCACCTTCTGCAGCCCCGGAGCCTCGGCCTGCTCAATCACCGCGCTCAGCGCCTGCGCCAGCGGAATGCCCGAGTGCAGCAACGTGGCGAGTTGCCTCGTCACGGCGCTGACCTCATTGAGGTTCGTGATCTTGTCGCTGCCCTCGCTGGCGCCGATGTCCTTGAACTGCGCCCAGGCCAGCACACAGAGGGCGGCCAGCCCGCCGAAGACCAGCGAGAACAGGCCCTGGATGTAGTCGTTCTCTGACAACAGGCTGCCAAAGGAGGGCGCAAAGTTGATCAGGGCAAACAACGCTGTGACCCACAAAGCCCAGGCGCGCCCGCGCGCGATGGCATAGCCAAACATGCCCGTGGCCGCCGCCGAGATACCCTTGACCAGCAGGGTCAATCCTGTAATCGGCGCGGCGTCGGCTGCGGCCTGGCCCGCGAGTGCTACGCTATCTTTGGCCGACCAGGCCATGAGCAACTGGATGACTTCAATGCCGGCCGCCGCAAAGGCCAGCACGGCGCAGTACTGCATGACCTTGGGCAGGGCCGTGGATACCACGACGCGCTTCTCGCCGCTGGCGTCCTTCACGACCTCGCGCTTGGCAGCAGTGCCGCGCACCTCGACGATTTCAGTGACGTAAATCTTCTGGAAACGCAGCTTCTCACGCGCGTCGCGCGGAGTATCGGCATCGACGACGCCCTGGGCGGACTTGCCCTTGGCGTCGAGGGCTTTGTATTCGTAAACGGGCACGAGCCTGTACCGAAAGAACCGTCTTGTTGTAACGCCCGAAAAGTCCAGCGGTTGAAGAAAACCCCGCGGCGTGAAAACACGCCACGACATCGCTGAACTATGATTGAAGCGCCGTCAGATGTGCATAGGATGGTTGGGTGGGACTGGAGATGGCATTGCTGTGACACAAGCCGCGTCATCTGATCGCTTCGAGGGTGCAGAGCCCGCCATCAAACCCCTGCCAAAGGTCGGACAGGAACTTGGCAAATTCATCATCGAACGCGAACTGCCCCGCGGCGGCCAGGCACGGGTGTTTCGCGCCTGGCAGATGGACCTTTCGCGGCCCGTGGCGCTCAAGATACTGCCGCCCAGTTTTGCGACAGACGACGACGCGCTGTCGCGATTCCGCCGAGAAGTCGAGAACGTGGCCCGCGTCAGCCACCCCAATATCGTGCGCATCTTCGAGGCCGGTGAAATCGCCGGCTACCCGTTCTTCTCGATGGAGTACCTCGACGGCGACGACTGCGAAACGCTGCTGCGTCGCGGCCCCATGAGCCCCGACGACGCCGCCGGCATCATGGAGGCCATCGCCCGCGCCATAGCCGAAGCCCACGCCAAGGGCATCGTTCACCGTGACATCAAGCCCGGCAACGTCATTGTGCGAGAGGACCAGACGCCCGTCCTTACCGATTTCGGCCTGGCCCAGGACGTAACACAATCCGCCCAACTGACGCAGACCGGCGTCAGCATGGGCACGCCGGCCTACATGTCGCCCGAGCAGGCGCGAGGCGAGCGCAATCGTGTCGGCAAGAGGAGCGACATCTACGCCCTGGGCGCAACGCTGTTCACCCTGTTGACCGGCAAGCGCCCCGCGGAGGGCGGCAGCGCCTACGAAGTCATGCTCAAGGTGGCCGCGCAGCAGTCGCCCCCCTGGCCCAAGGACGCGCACGAACGCATCCCTGCCGACCTCCGCGCCATCGTTGAAATGGCCATGCAGAATGACCCGGCCAAGCGCTACGAAAGCGCCAAGGCCATGGCCGAGGACCTTGAGCGCTTCCTGCGCGGCGATTGGGTGACGGCCCGGTCCCGCACCTGGATGTCCAAGGCGTGGCATCGCGTGCGCCGTTATGCGGCCGTGGCCGCGGTGATTGCAGTCAGCGCGTCGCTCAGCGCCGGCCTCATCATCACCAGCATGAACCCCAACGCCAACACGGCGCGGCCGGGCGAGTTTCTTCACGACACCAAGATCTGGCCCAGCGATGAAAGCGCCATGCCCGGCGATGCCGCGCAGGCCCTGAGCGACAAGTGGCAGCTGCAGGGCGCTACGTTGGAGCGAGCGGCGGGCAGCGAGCGCTTCTATGCGCGCTCGGGCGAGGCCCCGATCATGCTCGCCTATCGCGAGCCCATCTGTTGGGGCGACTTCGAGCTGGAGTGCCAGTTCAGCGCGACCGAGGCCAAAGGCGAGGTCAGCCTGCTGATTGGCGCATCCGAGGCCGGCGGTGAGCCCGCCTACCGCATCGTGATCGGAGCCGAGGCCTCCAACCGCTTTGAGATCCGCCGCATGGGCCGGCCCCTGGTGGCTGGAGTGCTTCCCACCAGTGGCTCGCCCTTTGGCCCTTCGACGGAACTGCGTGCATGGGTGGCGCGCAGCGGTGAAAGCCTGCGATTTGAGCTGCGCAGCCTGGCCGGCGACCTGATGCTGGCCCAGGCCACACTGGACGACGCCTATCCCACGCTGCACTCCGGCCACGACCGCTTTGCCATGAGCGCCGACGCCAAGAGCCTGTTGGTGCGCGGCGTGAGCGTGCGCCACCGCGGCAGCGAAACCAGCCGCGAAACGGTGCTCTTCCTTGAAGGCAACTACGCCTCCGCGCGCAGCCCCCTGCTGGCCCGCATCTCCGGCCCCGCCGACCCCGCGCGGCGAAACGAACGCGCCCAGCTTCATTTCATGCTCGGTCGTTGTATCGAGGCACTGGCCGCCGACGACAGCCAGCTCGAAGCGGCCTTGAGCGAGTATTCCGAGGCCAAGCGCCAGGCGCAGGACGCGCGCCTCAGGGCACGGGTCTTCCTCAAGGCCGCGCTGGTGGAGGCGCGTCTGGGCCGTGACGACAACGCCCTGATCCAGCTGGCCGCGGCGCGCAACAACGCCGAAACGCACGTGGACCTCACGAGCCAGATTCACCTCCAGGCCCTCAGCTTCGGCCAGGGCCTGGCCGCCGTTGCCGGCGAGAGCCGCGCCAGCGCGCTGCTGCGCGCCGTGCGCTACTTTGACTGGGTGGCTCAGAACAATCTGCGCGACGGCTACGCCGTGTGCGAGGCCCAGTTTGAGGCCGCCAACGCGCGCTTGGAGCTGGCGACGCTGAATCCCGACGAAGGCGAGGCTTTGCGCAGCGAGGCCATTTCGGGTCTGCGCTGGATTAAATCCGAGGTGTACCGCGGCTATGGGCGGGTGTACGGGCCGGCCCTTGCTCGCTTGTTTGAACTGCGCCGGGCTCAATTCGAGGTCAGGCCCGAGCTTCCGGCCGACGACCCCTTTGCACCGGCCAACGAAATGCTGGAGCTTGCCCAGCTGATGGCCGAGGGCGCCACGGCCTTTCAGTCGCGCTTTGAGCCACTGCTGCCCTGCCTGGTACGCGCGAGCTGGCTGGCCCGCATGAACGCCGACAGCGACCGCGCCACCCGCTGGCTCACGCTCTGCCGCCAGTATGGAAGCTCGGAGTCCGCTCTCTGGGCGAGGGCCCAGTTGCTGCTGCTCGCCGAAGAACGCCAGCAGGGCAGCGCCGAAGAGCGTGCCGGCTCATGGAGCACTCTGACACAGGACCTGGCGCGCCTGGAGCGTTCTCCCTCCACGGATGCCCTTGTGGCCATGGCCGAGTTCTTCAGCCGTGAACCCAACGAACAGACCCTGCGACGCGTGCTGGCCGACTGGCTCAAGAAGAACGACCCCTGGTGGTGCGCGGACGCCGCACCCGACCCCTTCATTGACTATTTGGTAGCGCTGCGCAAGCTTCCTACACGCCGCAGCGACGCCGCCGCGCTCTTTGAGAAGGCCGCCGCACCGGTGCCGGCCGGATGGCTGAGGCTGCTGCGCAAGCGTGTGGATGCCTGGCTGCCTCAAGAGCGCCCCAACGGCTGATGAACACTGTCCCGCGAGAACTGGATGCCCGAACCACGTGAAAAGAAGGACCGGCGCGGCCCCCGCGCCAAGGCGCTGCTTGTGCAGCGAGCACCCTGGCAACCGGCGAGTGCCGGGTCCGAGTTCACGGCCGCACTGGCCGAGGACCTGCGCGAACTGATTTCGGCGCTGGGTGTCTCGCTGCTGGGCTCGCCGGGCGGCGTCAGCGGTCCCCAGATCCGCGCCATGGTGGAGTCCACCCGCGATCCGCTGCTGGTGTTCTTCAGCGACGTGCCGGCCCTGCCCCCGCTTTCGGTGGAGGGCGCGCTGGACTCGTTGAAAGACTACGGCGCCGTGCTTGGCCCCTGTCCTGACGGCAGCCTGTACCTGCTGGGGCTGGGACCGGACCTTGACGAGAAGCTGAAAGTGGCCCTGCTGGAGGCCGCGCTGGTTTCGCCCGGCGAAGCCCTGAGCGTGGCCACGGACCTGCTGTGCGACGACGAAGTGGGTTGCGGGGTGCTGCCGCCCTGGTTTCGCGTCGCCCGTGAGGCAGACCTGCGGTTCGCCGAAAACCTGATTCGCCTCAGCCTGTTGTCGGATGAAGGCGATGACGACGTGGTCTGTGACCGGTTACGCCTCTGGTTTGAGCAGACCGAGGCCGACGCCCTGCCATCCTGAAAGCTATACTCCGCGCATTGACGAAGCCGAGGACGAACTGTGGCCTTCAAAGTTGAACGACGCAAGACGCGCACCTGCATGGTCGGGCACCTGCCTATCGGCGGCGATCACCTGATCTCCGTCCAGACCATGACCAAAACGAAAACCGACGACGTGGCCGCCACGCTGCGACAGATTCACGCGGCCCAGGACGTCGGCGTGGATGTCGTGCGGGTAGCCGTGCCGGACAAGGCAGCCGCCCAGGCCCTGCCGGAAATTCTGCGGCAAAGCCGCGTCCCGCTGATTGCGGACATTCACTACGCCCACGGACTGGCGCTGGACGCCCTGGACGCGGGCATGCATTGCGTGCGCCTCAACCCGGGCAACGTGAAGCTGGACCTGATGCAGAAGATCGTGGACCGTGCGCACCAGATGGGCCGCGCCATCCGCATCGGCATCAACGCGGGTTCCATCGAGCCGCGCAAGGGCCTCCAGGTCAACAAGGACATGGAACTGGAAATGGCCGATCTGATGGTGGACACGGCTGTGGAGTGGTGCGAGCGCTTTGAGAGTTGGGGCTTCAGAAACTTCAAGGTCAGCCTGAAGTCGAGCGATCCGCTGACCACGATTTACACCAACCGCCGCTTTGCCCGGCTGACCGACGTTCCGCTGCATATGGGCGTGACTGAGGCCGGCACGCTTGAGGCCAGCACGGTGAAGTCCTGCGTGGGCCTGGGCACGCTGCTGAGCGAAGGCATTGGCGACACGATTCGCATTTCGATCACGGGCAATCCCGTAGACGAAGTCCGCATCGGGCTGGACCTGCTGGCAAGCCTGCGCCTGCGCAAGAAGAACGTCGACATCGTGAGCTGCCCGAGCTGCGGCCGCGACGAAGTCGATGGCGGCGTGGAAGTGCTCGCCCGCGCCGTAGAAGAGGCCATGAAGGGCTACAAGGGCAACATCACCGTCAGCGTGCTGGGCTGCATCGTCAATGGTCCCGGTGAAGCGGGCCAGGCCGACTTCGGCATCGTCGGCGCCAAGGACGCAGGTTACCTGTACAAGGGCGAGAAGCTGCTGTGTCGCGTGCCCAACGACAAACTTGTGGGCGCACTGATGAAGGAAATTGCCCTCGAAGAGGCGCGTCGCAAGGCCGACAAGTCCGTCGCGGCGCTTTCCTGAGCAGCGGAAGTTATTGACGATGGGGCGGCCTTGCGGCATTTTTGCGCCGCACAAACGGAGAGCCTATGGCCGGCGCGCTACAACCCGAAGGTTTTGAGCTGCAGCCCGACGGCGCGGACTTCGCCGACGAAGGCGGCAGCGAGGATGCCTCTCACCTGCTGCCGGCCATCCGCCCGCTGCCCGACGACACGGCATTTGCCGAGGGCGCCTATTACACCGTGAAGCTGGCTGACTTGGCCCCGGGTGCCGCGCCCCGGCAGCTGGGTACTATCCTGGGCACGCAGTTCTTTGCCGCGCTCTCCGACATGGCCGTCTTTGGTCGCGACGACGCCGGTGCCACCTTCCGCGAACTGGGCCCCAACGACAACGAAACCCGTGAAATGCTCGTTGCCATGGATCTTGTTCCCTCCAGTGGCGCGGCATTGACCGAAGATGAGTTCCCCATGTTTGACATGGTGGCCTCGCGCATTGCCAAGAAGCTGGAACGGGCCAAGCAGCCCGGAGGCGAGGCGACTTCAGCCGCCATGGCGCGCTCCAGGAAACTGGTGGGCCTCAAGGGCAGCCTGGGCAAGACCTACGGCCTGAAGCTGGCGGGCCAGTTTGACGCCGCCCGGATCACCGACTGCGCCCTATGCCTGGGCCTCAAGCGGCAAGGAGACGGATTTGGCTGGGTGGTAAACGGCCAGACGATCTTTGGCGTGCGAGCCCAAGGGCTGAGCCTGGCCCCCGGGGCCGCAGGCAGCTCCGCGACCGTCGAGTTCAGCTTCAAGCCGGCCGCTTCGCCCCAGCCCAAGAAGGTGCTGGAGCGCATGTTCACGGCGGCCAATTACTTTGCCAAGAAGCTCGGGGGCGAAGTCCAGACCCTGGCCGGGCAGAAGGCCGGCACCCAGATCATGACCGGAGAAGACGCCGGGTTGCTCAAGCTGTTGCAGGAAATTTCGGATCTGGGATTGCGCCCCGGCAACGTGGTGACCCAGCGCCTGGCCTGACGGCCGCCTGATTTCCCGGCTTCTTGCAGGGTCTAGCCCACAGGGCCTGATCAATCGTTGGGTTTCTGGGCCGGCTCTTCTTTGACCTTCATGCCGCCCCAGGTGTAGCCCGCCTGTTCGACAGCCTTCTTTACGTCTTCTTCCTTGAGGTCGTCGCCCTCGCGCACGGTGACCACAAGCGTTTTGCTCTTGTCTTGACCTTCCACGCCCACGACGCCGTCAATGCCCATGATGGCCTTCGTGACTTGCTCGATGCAGTTGGGGCACTCCATGTCCGTGACGCGCACTTCGTACTTCTTGCCCGCCTTGGGGGTGCGGTAATGGCCGTCGCGGGCGCGGTCCTGCTTCTGGCGGGCGGCTTCCTGCTTCTTGCCGTCGGCACCGCACTTATCACATGCCCACGCCGGCGCCGCGCAAATGGCGAGAATCATCAAAAAAATGGAAGCCAGACGCATGGGTGCCTCCCCAACCCCTGCCAGTCTACGAACGCTTCCCCGACAAAGGTAAGGGAATGTGGCCGCGGCAATTTGGGTATAGCCACCCTTGAAGATTGCGTAACAGAATGCCTCATGCCTACAATTCGAACTTCAACTTCCGGTCGTTCCCTTTGGGTCAGCGCGGCATGGCACCGGGCGACGTCACTGCTCAGTCTTTCTCGAGCCGCAAGGTCTGCCTTGCGCGTGCCCGCGAGCACATTGCAAACCATGCCTACGCCGCCGCCGAACAGACCCTCACGCGAGGCTGCGAACAATGGCCTGACCTCTCCTTTGACAGCGAATGGCTGACCGTGCTGGGCCATGCCGCCTGGCGCCGCCACCGCAAGCGCGAGGCGGCGGGCCTGCTGCGCCGCGCAGCGCGTGAAGAAGACACCCACGTGGAGTCCCGCTTCCTGTTGGGCAGGGTGTTGGTGGATTGCGGCATGTTTGACCGCGGCGTCGAGGTCCTGCGCAGGGTCGCCGATGACGCCGACGGCCTCGTCCCTTATCGCGCCCACGCCCTCAGCGCCCTGTGCGTGGCCTACGCCGCTATGGGGCTGAACAAGTCGGCGCAGGACGCTATCGAAAAGGCGGCCGCGTTCGGGCTGGTCAGCGCGCAGTTGCTGGCCGATGAGGGCTACCGCCTGCTGCGCATCGGCGCGTTCAAGGAAGCGGAAGTCCAGCTGGCCAAGGCCCTGCAGATTGACGCCACCTGTGAGGATGCCTTTGAGCGCCTCGCCGGCGTGCTGTACGTTCAGGGCAAGCTCGATTCGGCCATGGAGGTACTGGCCTACGCCATTGAGCAGTCCGCCGAGCATCTGCCCCTGCACCAGCTCATGGGCGAGGTTCACGTCACACGCAACAAACACCGTGAGGCTGCCGCCTTCTTCAAACACGCAGCCGAGATCTCGCCCGACGGCGACAACGTCGATGAGCTGCTCTACCTGCAAGGCCGCGCCCTGCACCGCGCCGGATTCTCCGAGCAGGCTCTGGCCTGCTTCCGCCAGCTTCTGGAGCGCCGGCCGCGCTCAAGCCTCGTGCCCGAAGTTCAGGCGCGGGTGAATGCACTTGGCGCCCCCAAGAAAGGGGCGCGCACGCGCCGCCTCGAAAACTTTCCCCGCGTGCTTCAAAAGCGCTCCTATTGCGCGCCCAACACTCTGGCCAACGTGCTGCGCTACATCGGCCAGCCCGCCACCCAGGAAGATGTCGCGGCGCGCATCCTGCGCCAGGGTTCCACGCGCTGGCCCGACTTGATGGACTTCGTGTCGGAGCAAAAGGGCATCGCTTACCGGCTCGTCAAGGGCTCCCTCGATCTGATCCGGGAGATGGTTGACAAGGGAGTTCCCGTCGTCACGACGGAATACCAGGGACTGAGCGGCCACATGCTCGCCGTCATCGGCTATGACGACGCGGGCGAACTGATCATCGCCCAGGATCCCAATTACATCGAGCCCGTGGAAATCAGCTACGCCGCCTTCCGCAAATCGTGGCTGCATGACGACGCCCTCTGCCTGCTGATGGTTCCGCAGGGCAAGTCCGCCCTGCTGCCACCGGCCCCGGAACCCGCCCTGGATTCCGCGCGGGGCATGCTGGAACTTTTGCGCGTATTCAATGGCGGCAATCTGAGACTGGCCGCTGAGCAGGCCCAACGCCTACATGAGCTCGACAAAACGCTGCTAACTCCCCTGCGGGTTCTGGCCGAGATCGCCATCGACGCCAAGGCTGAAACTGAATTGCGCGGCTACTGCGAAGCTGCGCTGAAAGTCAGCTCCGACTGTTTCTGGGCGCGTCGCCATCTGGCGGCGGCCACGCTGCTCAGCGGAAAGCTGGAAGCTGCCTTGCGGCAGTTCCGGCAGGCTCTGGCGCTTCACCGCGACGACCACCTGCTCGTAATCACCGTGGCCGAGCTGCTCATCGCCCTCAAGCGGAAGAAACCGGGTTTGGCATTGCTGGCCCGCGCCCTGGAAGAGGATCCCCAGTTCCGCCGTGCTCGCCTGAGGCTCGCCCAGGAACTGGCAGAAGCCGACAAGCCCGCGGCCACCTGGCACGCCAGAGTGCTCGTTGAGTTTGACCCCACGGACGCGCAGGCCCGGGAACTTCTGACGCAGCTGGCAGGGGAAACGGCCGTGCGCGAGATCGAGTCCGCCGCAAAGAAAGATACCCCGGCGGCCAAAGCCAAGGCTGCACCGGCAGGCACCCCCACTTCCGGTGAAGAAGAGTTCGAAGTCGAAGAAGACGAGTAGGGCCGCCGGGTTACGCGCCCATCACCTTGACCACGATGCGCTTGCGGCGCTGGCCGTCAAATTCGGCGTAATACACCTGCTGCCAGGTTCCGAGGTCCAGGCGGCCCTCCGTGATCGGTACGATGACTTGGTGGTGCACCAGCATGCTTTTGAGGTGCGAATCGCCGTTGTCTTCGCCCGTTTCGTGGTGACGATAGGGTGCGCTGGTGGCCGTAACAGGGCCCGTTTCGCCCGGCGGCGGCCACTGCACGCGGGGATAGGCCCCATAGGGTGTCAGCGACTCCAGCCATTGGTCAATGTCGTCGATGAGCCCGCTTTCGGCGTCATTCACGTAAACACCTGCCGTGATATGCATGGCGCTGACAAGCACCATTCCCTCGCGGACCTCGCTGCGGCGCACGATTTCCTCCACCGTATCTGTGATGCGGATGTACTCACGCTTCTTCTTCGTATGAAAGTACAGGTACTCGGTGTGGGTCTTCATCGCGGGCTGTCCTTGACAGGCAAAGGCCGAATAGTCTACTAAATAGAGCCAAAATGACCGGTCCATCGTTACCGGACGGTCCCGACCCGCGAGGCGATGTGATTTTCAGCCGAAAGAGTGACTACGGTTTGCGCGCGCTCATCTTTCTGTCTGAGCGCCGCGCCAGCGGCCCCGTGACTCTTACGGAAATCGCCGAGCGCCTGATGATTCCCAAGGCCTTCCTGTCAAAGATACTCCAGCAACTGGCCAAGAAGGGAATCGTGCGCAGCCTCAAGGGCCCTTCGGGCGGCTTCGTTCTCGCCTCCGACCCCAAGAAGCTCACCATGCGGGACATCATCGTTGAAATCGATGGTCCCATGCGTGTCTTTGAGTGCTTTGCCAACGAAAGTGAATGTGCCCTGCTTGACGATTGCCTGATGCTGGGCGTTTTCAACAAGGTCGAGGAAGAAATCGGGCGCGTGCTCGGAAGCTACACCCTGGCGGACTTCCATTTCCCGCCCGGAACTTCTTCGGCCATCGCTCCCAAGCCGGCCGGTGCCCAGAGCTGATGCTTTCGACCCAAAGCTGTGCCTTTTCGCGCTTGTCCAGCGGCGTTGGCCGCCTTGCACGACGCCTGCCCAAGTTCTAGATTCCGCCCATTCCTGACCCGCGGGACGACTCGATGCCTTCTCGATTCTCGACTGGACGCTTCACTTCCACCGGACCTCGCCACAACGCCTATGAGGCGGTCAACGCGCTTTTCGACAACGCCGCGGATCGCCTGAACATGGACCCGCAGCTTCGCAGTATCCTCAAGACACCTTTCCGCGAAGTGACGGTGGCCGTCCCGGTGCGCATGGACAGCGGCAAAATCCACGTCTACGCGGGCTATCGCGTTCAGCACAACGGCGCGCGCGGCCCCTGGAAGGGCGGCATCCGCTATCACCCTGAAGTCGACCTCGACGAGGTCCGCGCCCTGGCCAGCCTCATGACATGGAAGACCGCACTGCTTGACGTGCCCTTCGGCGGCGCCAAGGGCGGCGTCAGCTGCGATCCCATGAACATGAGCCAGATCGAGCTCGAACGCCTCACGCGCAAGTTCACAGCGCGCATCTCCATCGTGCTTGGCCCCCAGCGCGACGTGCCCGCCCCCGACATGGGCACCGACGGCAAGGTCATGTCCTGGATGATGGACGAGTATTCCTCCCGTCGCGGCTATGCCCCGGCCGTCGTCACCGGCAAGCCCCTTTCCCTGGGCGGCAGCAAGGGCCGCCTCGCGGCCACAGGCCGCGGCGTCGTGACCATCGCCGACAGCTACTACAGTGCGATCGGCGAGAGCATCAAAGGCAAGACCTGCGCCGTGCAGGGCTACGGCAACGTCGGCAGCTTCACGGCCAAGTTCTGGTCCGAGCGCGGCGGCAAAGTCGTCGCCATCACGGATGTCAAGGGCGGCGTCTATAACAAGGCCGGGCTCGACATTGCGGCTTTGGAGAAGTTCTTCGCTGAAAAACGCACCGTGGCCGGCTTCCCCGGGGCGGAGCCCATGAACAACCAGGACCTCTTCGGTCTGGAAGTGGATTGCCTCATTCCCGCTGCCCTGGGCGATGTCATCACTTCGAGCAACGCGAACAACATTAAGGCCAAGCTCGTTGTCGAAGGCGCCAATCACCCCACGCAGCCCGACGCTGACGAAGACCTGCATGAACGCGGCATTGTCGTCATCCCCGACATTCTGGCCAACGCCGGTGGCGTGACCGTCAGCTATTTCGAGTGGACCCAGAACCTCACCAGCTTCTACTGGGACGAAGACAAGGTGAACAAGGAACTGGAAATCAAGATGCGCCGCGCCTTCCTTGACGTTCATGAACTGGCCCGCAAGGAGAAGTGCAGTTACCGCACGGCGGCCTTCATGCTGGCGATTCGCCGTGTCGCCGAGGCGGAAGAGCAGCGCGGCAACTAGTGCCACGTCCCTGAAATCGCATGGGCAGCAGCGAACCCAGCCCCGGCTCCTTGCCGGGGCTCTTTCTTGCCAGCTCCGTATTCTCAACGGGCATGGACGGCCTGCGGCCCTGCCAATGCCAGAGGTACTTGCACGACTGCATTTTTTATGTATTTTGCGTTCTACGCTTTATTTGGAGAATACCCGTGAACGACTCAGTCAAGCCCAAGACCGGCCATTTGCTCGGAAGCCTCGCCCACGTCAGCCTCCAGACCACGGACCTCCGGCAGGCCCACCTCTTTTACGTCGATGTCCTTGAACTCGACCTCCTCGAGGCCAGCGAGTCCGATTTCACGGTCGATCTCTTCGGCGTTCCGTTCATGGTTTCCGCCGGCGGCAGGCCCGGCGCCCGAAGCGGCTTCACCATCGCCTTTTGCGTCAACGATTTCGAGGCCACCTTCAGCGAGCTGGCCCGGCGCGGCATCACGTTTGTTCAGGATCGTCGCGAAGTCCTGCCGGGCACCTGGGCTGCGGCCTTCCTGGACCCCGATGGCAACCGCATCGAGATCATTTCGGCGACACCCTCAAGCTGATTGAACCCAGGCCCTCAGCCGCGCGTGGCGCTTCGCGCGGCAACTTCCATGGCCCCCATGGAACTCGGCCACTTCAACCGGAGGCAGGCCAAAGCGCGGCTGCAAACGCGGCCAATTCTGCACACTGAGCCGTGGCAGCAAACGGGACCTCGCCCAGTTTGAGCCTGACCTCGGACGGGAAGGCACGTCTGTCCATGTCCTGAATCCGGACGGCTTCAACGCGAACGGAGGGAAAGACGCTGGCCGCTTTGAAGGGTTAGTCGCGGAACTCCAGGGCGTCACGCAGGAAAACGCAGTGCATGCACTCCTCCGCCGGCCGGCTTCCAAAGGCTGCGCGGCTTTGGAATTCACGGCTTGACGTGCCATGCTAGGATTCCCGCTGCTGAACGGGTCTGAACTAAACCGCAGGAGACCGGCATGGGCCTCTTCCTTGAGATTCTGGAGTATCAGGAAACACGTCGCGACGAGATTTCACACCGCATTCCCGAGCAGGGCTCGGCCGAGTTCAAGCTCGGCGGCCAGTGCATCGTGCGTGAATCGCAGGTTGCAGTGATGTGCGTGGGCGGCAAGGCCTGCGACGTCTTTGGCCCCGGTCGCCACACGGTGACCACGCTGAACATCCCTGTAATCACGAAGCTGCTTTCCCTGCCCTGGGGGTTCAAGTCGCCCATCCGTACGGAAGTCTATTTCGTCAGCACAAAAGTTTTCACCGATCTCAAGTGGGGCACCAAAGAGCCTGTCGCCCTGCGCGACAAGGATTTCGGCATCGTGCGCGTGAGGGGATTTGGCCGCTACACCATTCAGGTGGTGGAGCCGCTGGTGTTCATCAACTCCATCGTGGGCCAGGACGACAGCTTCCGCACGGACGAGATTGAAGACTTTCTGCGCGACATGATTGTCAGCCGCATGACGGACTGGCTGGGCATGAACATGAAGTCGATCCTCGACCTGCCCGGCCACTACAAAGAACTGGCCGAGGCCATGAAGCCTGACCTGCAGAACGAGTTCGCCAAGTTCGGTCTCAGGCTCGTCGATTTCTTCATCAACAGCTTCAATCTGCCTGAGAGTGTCCAGAAGGCCATTGACCAGCGCGCCGAGATGGGCGCCATTGGCAACATGGGCACGTTCATGCAATACCAGGCCGCCCAGGCCATGCGCGACGTCGCCAAGAACCCCGGCGGCGCGGGCAACATGGCCGGCGTCATGATGGGCATGGCCATGCCAGGCATGATGTTCCAGCAGCTCAACGCCGCCCAGCAGCAGGACCTCCAGCAGAGCGGTCGCAAACCCGAAGACTACGTCGCCTGCCCCAAGTGCCAGGGCGTCAACCGCAAGGACTCGCGCTTCTGTGCCCACTGCGGCAACGCCCTCGTCGTGGAAAAGCGCTGCCCCAGTTGCGGCGCGCAGATGCACGCCGAGGCGAAGTTCTGCGGCGAGTGCGGCTACAAGGCCGGCAGCAAAGTGCAGTGCCCGGAATGTAAAGCGGAGCTGCAGCCCGGCACAAAGTTCTGCGGAAGTTGTGGCCACAAGATGGTTTAGACACTTGACCCAGGTGAGGCGCAGCGCCCCGGGCCTCGCGAAGTCCCGGGGCGCTGCTATGATGCGACGCCAGAAGCAGGGCCAATTTCAAGGACACGGGAGACTAAATGCGTAAGGCGATTTGGATGTTCGCGGCGACCATGATGCTGTTTGGCGCCGTTTCAGCGGGCCAGGTTGCGGCTCAGATGGGCGCCAAGGACGAGCCCAAGAAGGAAGAGCCGAAGAAGGAAGAGGTCAAGAAGCTCGACCTGCCTTGGACCGTTGAAGACTGCAAGAAGGGCATCAAGAAGGGCCAGACCGTCAAGTACAAGTCGGTGACGAAGGCGGCCGGCACCGAAACCGTCGCATACATGGTGCAGGAAATTCTGGAAGTCAGCGACAAGGGTTACAAGGCCAAGACCACCAACCTGAACGCCGAAGGCAAGCCCGAAGGCGACGCCACGGAAGAAGAGAAGACCTGGGACGCCATGTTCGAGGGCCTCGAATTCACTTCCGCGGACACCAAGGTGACCGAGGAGAAGATCAAGGTCGCCGGTGGCGAGTTCGAGTGCAAGGTTTACACCCAGACCAAGGAAGAAGAAGGCAGCAAGAGCACGAACACCTTCTACTTCATCAAGAACAAGCCCGGCCACATCGCCAAGGTCACCGTCAAGGCTGACTACGGGGGCATGGAAGTCAGCTACGAAATGGAACTGGTTGAGTCCAAGGAGTAGTTCCTGCTCACGCAAAGCGGGCCGCCTTCTGGCGGCCCGCTTTCGTTGAGGAATCAGTTTACGCCTTGCCCCAGTCCAGCACGCACTTGCTGGCCTTGCCCGCCATCATTTTCTCAAACAGCCGAGGGTACTCCTCGTAGGGTGCGACCTCGCTGATGACCTTCCTCAGCAACTCCTGCGCCTTCTTGTTCCGCACCAGGTCACGCACTTTGTACCAGGTGTCGTAGATGCGGCGGCCGATGATGCCCTGCACCGTCAAGCCGTTGAAAATCACGTCGCCCGAGTAGTTGTCAAACGTGAAGGCCTGGATCTTGGGCAGGCCAAAGGCAATCAGCTTGCCCCCGCGCCGCAGACACTTGATGGCGTTGACCATGGCATCGGCGTGACCGCTCATTTCAAGTGCTACGTCGGGGCCATCTTCCCCCGCCGCATCTTTCACGGCCTTGACGATGCGCGCGCGCTCCTCGGCACGGGCCTTCTCATCAGCCATGGGAATGATCTTCGTTTCGATAATGTTCGAGACTCCGATTTCCTTGGCGATGCCGATGCGCGTGGGGCTTGCTTCAATGGCGATGATCTTCTTGGCCCCGTGAATCACCGCAATCACCGCGCAGAACATGCCGATGGGGCCCAGGCCGTAAATCACCACACGCTGGTCCTTGAGCGGAAAGTGCGCAGCCGCGTGCATGGCGTTGCCAAGGGGCTCCTGAATGGCTGCAATTTCAAAGGGCAGGTCCGCGTCGTTCTTCCAGACGCAGGAAGCGTCCAGCGCGATGTAGCGTGCAAAGCAGCCATCACGGTCAAAGCCGATAATCTTGTCGTTCACGCAGACGTGCTTCTCGCCGTGCAGGCACTGGTAGCACTTGCCGCAGACCACGTGGCTTTCCGCGCTGACAAAGTCTCCCACCGCCAGTTTGACGGAAGGGTCATCCATGATGGTTTTGACGTCCTTGCCGACTTCGACCACATGGCCGCAGAATTCGTGGCCCGAGATCACCCCGTGCTTGAAGGAGTCGCTGGCCTTCATCAGTTTGCCGCGGATGGACTCGTCCCATTGCCAGAGGTGCAGGTCGCT
>JABARW010000089.1 GCA_019186845.1 Planctomycetota bacterium
GGGCGAGTTGATGTACTTCTGGGCCTTGGCGTTGGGGTCCAGCAGGCGGGCGCCGAAGCCGACGATACGGCCCTGACTGTCGCGAATCGGAAAGGTCACGCGCCCGCGATAGAAGTCGTACCAGCGGCCGGAGTCGTTCACGCGCGAAACGCCACTGGCGAGGATGGCCTCATCGTCCCGGACACGGTCGCGAAGAAGATCCGTCAGCTTGCTCCATTCGTCGGGTGCATAGCCAATGCCCCAGCGCTCAGCCACATCGCCGTCGAGGCCGCGGTCATGCAGGTATTTCTGGGCCGCCGGGGCGCGCTTGAGTTCATGAAGGAAGTACTTCTGCGCCAGGTTCATGACCTCAAAGGCCTTGTCGCGCAGAGAACGCTCGTGCCGCGAGGGACCGCCGCTTTCGTAGCTGAGGTTGACGCCAGCTCGCAGGGCCAGCTTTTCAACAGCCTCGGGGAAGCTCAACTTCTCGAACTTCATGACGAAGTCGATCACGCTGCCGTGGGCCTTGCAGCCAAAGCAGTAGAACATCTCGCGCCCGGGCGAGACCGAGAAGGAAGCCGTCTTTTCAGTGTGGAAGGGACAGCAGGCCCAGAAGTCCTTGCCGCGCTTTTCGAGCTTGAGGTACTGCCCGATGACTGCGACGACATCATTGGCCCTGCGGACTTCCTCGATGCTTTCGCGTGATATCAGTCCCACTGTGCGTCCGCCGCGGTCAAAGTGCGCCTGCCAAAAGGCCGGTCCGAAATCGAAGCGAGGGAGTGTAGCACGGCTGTGTCAAGTCGTCAAACGCAGGCTGTCAAGTGCTGCCCCGCCATAAGAACGTAAGATGTAATCCGGTAACATGTTAGGTCCAAGCATCAAATCAAGTCCTTGGGACGACTTGTCAAGTGCTTGACGCTTTGTTGTTGCTTGCTACCCTGCGTCGCCTTGTATCAAGGCGCTGTGGGTTTGAGAGCCCTTCGGCGCTTCAATCTTGCCCCTATCGTCTAGCTGGCCCAGGACGAAGCCCTCTCAAGGCTTAGACACGGGTTCGAATCCCGTTAGGGGTACCAAACACTGCAGAGCCGGCCCGCGGTGGCCGGCTCTGCTTTTCCTCATTCAAGCTCTTTTCAGCCTACTTGGCCTCGGCCTCGGCGAGCAGCTTCCGCAGCACCTCGACCACGCGCGCCGCAGGCAGTGCGAAGTTGCGCGTGCGGTCGCTGCGGCCCAGGTTGATGCCCACGGCGCTGCCCTTGAGGTCGATGACCGGTCCACCCATGTGGCGCGGCGCAATCAGGGCGTCGTGCTGGATGACCGAACCGAATTTGTCGCAGCGCACATTCACGGGGCCCTTGTTCTGGGTGCCCGCGCCCGAGGGCGGAGCGGCCTCTTGCTCGGCCAGCTCAATCTCCAGCTCAAGGGCCTTGCCCTCGCGCGAAATCTTGAGCTTCAGCTTGTCTCCGGGCTTGCGCTCGTTAATCGCTGCGGCCAGTTCTTCGGCGCTGTTGGTGGGCTTTTCGCCGGCCTCGAGAATGATGTCCCCCTCCTGCAAGCCGCCCACTTCCGCCGAACTGCCATCGACGATGCGCTCGATCTTCACGCCCGGGTTGGCGGGGCTGACGCGCGCCACCCCCAGGTCCGGCTTGCCGGTACCCTTGGGCCCCTGCTGAGGCGCGGCACCACCCCCACCGGGGAGATCCTTGCGCGCTCCCAGGGTCACTTTCAACTGTTCAGGCTTGCCGTCGCGCATCAGGTCCACGCTGATGATGTCGCCGGGTTTCTTCTCCCGCATCAATGCCATGAACGCATCGCGGGTGGTCATTTCGCGGCCGTCGATGCTCCGGATGATGTCTCCGACCTTAAGGCCGCCCTTTTCGCCGGGGGCGCCCGCCGTCACGGTCGTCAGTCTGATGCCGCCTTCCTTTACATCCTCTACGCCCACCCCGAGTACCGCATCATCCGGCAGAAGCTTGGCGTTGGCATCAGAATCATAGGGCGGCAACGCCACAAAGCCGTGGGCCAGCACGCTGCCCTTCTCATCAAGGGTACCCAGCAGCGTGCCAATAGCGGGGAACTCGCCCGCCGGGCCTGTACCCTCAAACTTGACCACCGAAACCAGGACCTGCGGCGCCTTGAGCAGCACCAGATCAGTGCGGCTGTCCGTAGCCACCACCTGGGCTTCAAAACTGTTTCCACCGCGCCCGAGCAGGACAATCTTCTCAGTGGCGTCAATCTCGCTGGCTTTGGATAACAGGTAGCCGCGGCCATCCACAGCGGTGGCAAATGCCACCTGCTTGCCCTTCTGCTTGACGCTGAACACGGCGTCAGCGTAGCGGGCGCTGACCTTGTCCCACAGTTTCAGCAACCCGGGATCCTGCTTAGATGAACTGGCTGCCCCCGAAGCCTCGGAAGCCGCGAAGGTGACCTCCACGGTTTCGACGTCCGTGCCGCGCTTGAAGGTCAGTATCGCGGGCTTGCGCGCGTCGGAGCAGAGCAGCGCGTTGACGAACTCGATGGTGGACTTGACCTTGACGGCATCGACCTTGGTGATGACGTCTCCGACCTTGAGGCCAAGTCTGTAGGCGACGGAATCTTCGACGATCTCGGTGATCTGGGCGCCCCCGGAAGTAAACACCTTGATGCCCAAAGGCGGCAGGCTGAGCTTGAGGGGCCCCGGCTTTTCCTTCTTGCGCGAGACAACGACTTCAGTGTCAGCCGGCATGCCGGTCAGCAACAGGGCATCGCAGTAGTCCTGGGGGCCGCTGATGCGCGCCTTGCCGATCTTCTGGATGATGTCGTCCTTCTTCAGGCCCGCGCGGTCGGCGGGCGAGCCGGGAATAACATCTGACACGCGAATACCTGCCGAAGAACGCACGGCCAACCCGAGGACCGACTTGACCGAGGCCTTGGCCAGCAGGTTCTCGGCCGCCACGTAGTCCTTGCGCTGGCGCAGGCCGTCAAGGTCGCTGTCGCGGCGCGTGTGCTCGAGGTCGTCCCAGCCGGCCTCAATGGCCTTGACCAGAAGCTCCACGGCCTTCTTCTGCAGCGACTCGGCCTCGGGGCCCTTGGCACCCACGGCCTGCATGGCGAAGATGCAGGACAGATTGTACAGCACACCGGGATCGGTGATCTTCTTGTTCGCAAAGGGCTCCACCAGCTTGCCGGCCTCTTTGTAGTTCTTGCGACCGTGAAGCTCCATGGCGCGGCCGTAGGCCTCGCGCTCGGCGTCGCTCAGCCCGTCGCTCTGCACTCCGCGGCCAAAGCGCGGCTGGCCGTTGACGCGGTGCAGCACTTCCTTGTTCTTCATCTGGTCGAGCTGCTTCTTGAAGAGCTCCACGGGCGTCACGTTGTTCACGCGGGCATCGAGCCCGTTGATGGACTGGTTGATGGCGACCTGCTTTCCGCCGAGGTCTACCACGGGTCCCCCGGAATCCCCGTGAATGACAGGGGCGTCCATGGTGATGAAGCCCTGGCGATTCTTGGCCAGCAGGACGCGGCCGGCGCGCACCACGCCGTCGCGGTTCTTTTCGACGCCCAGGGGATGGCCCATGGCAATGAGCCACTGTCCGTTCTTGACTTTTTCGCTCTCGCCCAGCTCAAGATACGGGACCTTCTTGCCCTTGGTGTCGACCTTGATGAGGCCGTAGTCCATGGCCATGTCGCTGCCATAGACCACGCCTTCGTAGGTTTCACCGTTGTGGCCAATGACGGTACACTTGACGTCAGGCTTGATTTCACAGACGTGCCCCGCCGTCGCAACCCACCCATCGGCTGAGATGAAACTGCCCGAACCCGAAGAATTGCTCATGCGGATGCCCACAACGGCCGGGCGCGTGCGGGCGATCACTTCCTGGATCTTCTTCTCGAGCTTGCCGAGATCTTCGAGCGAACCAACCGGGATATCCGGCGCCGACTGCGCCGACGAGGTGTTCAGTGCCAGGCTGAACAGAATCAGCGACCACAGAGCCAAAGGGAACAGGCGCTTCATGCGTATCTCCGACGACGGACTGCTGGACATGTAGTAGAAGATGCTAACCTGACTCTTACGGGTTAACTAACGAACTTCGCAGGCCAGATGCCCACGGCAAACATGACCACCGTCTACCTCATTCGCCACGCCGAAGCCCTCGCCCGCGAAGACTGGAGCGAGGACGACCGCGACCGCCCCCTGACCGAAAAGGGCCGCAAACAGGCCTTCCAGCTGGCGCAGCGCCTGCGCAAGAGCGGCATTCGCGAAGTGCGAACCTCGCCGGCCCACCGCTGCCGTGAGACGGTGGTGCCCCTGGCCACGGCCTTGGGCGTGGAACTGCTCGTGGACAATGACCTCTTCGAAGGTAGCGGCGTGTTGAAGCTGCCCACAGGCGAGGGCGCCTATGCCCTTTGCTCCCACGGCGACAATATCCCTGCCACCCTCGACGCCCTGGGCGTGAAGTGGGAGAAGTGCAAGAAGGGCAGCGTCTGGAAGCTGGAACTGGCGAAGACGGGCAAAGTCCTCTATGCTGAGTACATCCCGCCGACGTCGTAACCGCCGCTACCTGCTGAAGCGGCCCATGGCATAAACGCCGGGCTGGTCGGCCTTGACGCTTAGGGCAACTTCAGGATGGGGTCCAGGCACAGCGCCCATGAGCCTGAGCCAGCCTTCTTTGTCCTTGCGGGCCAGGGCAAGGCCCTCCTCGCGCTCCCCAAAGAAGTTGAGCATGAATGGGTGGCTGAAGCGCTTTGAAGGCTCCTTGAGGGCCACTTCGTATATCACCAGCGGGGTAAAGTCGCCCTGCGCGTAGGGCACGCTGGGACGCGTTTCCGTGAACAGGATGTCGTCTGCACTCAGTTTCTCCTTTGCGTCAATTACAAGGTGCGCGGGTCTAGGTGGCTGGGGCCGCTCTCTCAGCTCCAGCCAGAGGAGGCTGCCCCCCAGCAACACGAAGGCCGCCGCCAGCAACCAGGCCAGCGGCTTGAGCGCCCGAAGCTCGCCCGCCACAATACCCCTGGGCCCCGCCATGGAGACTCCGTGAGTTACCGAATCAGCGTTCAAGGCCGCATCGCGCGCGTCACCCTGGACTCCGCGCCACTGAACATCCTGACCGCCGCGCTACAGGATAGCCTGTCGCGCGAAGTAGCGGCACTGAACAAGCGCGATGATTTCAACCTGCTGGTTGTCGAAAGCGCCCTGGCTCACTTCTCCGCCGGAGCCGACGTGTCGGAACACATCGGGCGCGAGAAAGTCGGCGCCATGCTCAAAGCGGCCCATGGCCTCATCGAAAATCTCCTGGCCTGCCCGGTTCCCACGCTGGCAGCCGTGCGCGGGCACTGCCTGGGTGGTGCGCTTGAACTGGCTCTCGCCTGCGACATGCTTTTGACTGCCGAAGATGCCAGGCTTGGCCTGCCGGAAATCCGCCTGGCCTGCCTGCCTCCCGCTGCCATGGTGCTGGCCCCCATGAAGTGGCCGGCCTCGCTGTGCGCAGAGCTGATCACATCCGGCGCGGCATTGACCGGGGCCGAACTGGCAGCCCGCGCCGGAATTGTGGCAGTGCCGGCTTCTATGTGGACGGTGCGAGTCAATGAACTCTGTGCACGCTATGCTTCATTGTCGAGGGCGGCGCTGTGCGAGGCAACAAGGTTGCTGCGCCCCGGCGCTGCCGAGCGTTTTCGCGCCCAGATTGGCGCCCTTGAAAGTGTCTACCTGGAGCGTGTGCTGGCGATGGACGACGCGGCAGAGGGGGTCAGGGCCTTCCAGGAGAAGCGGGCAGCGGTGTGGAACCACAGGCTGCCGTGAAACTGCGATGACAGGGCCGATTTTGAGGCTTCAGAAGCGTGTAGGGCGCAACGGATTCGTTACACTACCTCAGGCGACGTGGATCACGGCCTGCTGGCACAAGGGACATCCGGAGAAATGAACATGTGCGCGAAGATCTGTCAGACCCTGTTGGCCCTTGGGCTGCTGGCCCTGTGCGTCGTTCCGGCCCAGGCCAAGATCGACAAGGCTGCCCAAGCCCGCAACTGGGCCGTATGCGAGCGCCTGCTCAAGGACACCAAGGCTGACGTGCCCAGCCAGCTCGACGCCGTCAAGGCCATGAGCGGACTTCTGGACTACGAACACGCCATCAAGCTGCTGGCTTACTGGCAGGAGTGCGACAAGGCCGGCATTGTCGAGAAGGACGCCAAAGGCAACCCCAAGAAGGGAGAAAAGGAGCCCCGCCCGAAGGAAGCCTACAAGATTGCCATGCAGATCCTCACGCTCGTCAAGAACATGGGCGAGCCCGAAGAGGCCCTTAAGTTCAAGGCCGACATCACCAACCGCAAGCAATGGCCTTTGCGCGTGCGCATGGCCATGCTGGACGCTATCGCCGGCAACTCGGACCACGAAGAGAGCATCAAGTATGTGCTCTCGCTGGCGCGGGAAGGTACGGACACGGATATGCGCGTGCTGGCCTTCACCGCCCTGCTGCCCCACACCCAGCGCGAAGGCGTCTTCGACCTCGCACTGAACTCGCTCAATGACAAGAGCTGGCGTGTGCGCGACGTAGCGATCGACCTTGTGGTGGAGTGCGCCTCCATGGACAAGGACAGGGCCATCCTGGCCTTGATCAACCGGCTTTCCGTTGAGGAAGGCAAGCTGCGGCTGAACCTGTCCAAGGCGCTCAAGAAGCTGACCAACCAGGATCTGGGCACCGACGCAGATGCCTGGATTGACTGGTACAAAGAAGCCAAGCGCGCCGAACAGGGCCTGCCGCCCAAGAAGGGCGGCGACAAGGGCGCCACGCGGGCGCGGCGCATTTTCGGCGCGGACACGTTTTCCGACCGCTACATATTCGTGATCGACGCCTCGGTCTCCATGACCGAAAAGATTCCGCCCGAAGAGCTGGAGCAGCTCAAGAAGACCCTGACCAAGGACCCCAACGACCCGGACAAGCGGCGTCCCCTTGACTGGTCCAAGATCAACTGCAAGCTCGACCTCGCCCGCGAAGAAATGATCCGTTCGCTTGAAGTGCTCGACCCCAAGCAGACCCACTTCACCATCATTTCGTTCGCCGATGACATCGCCACCTGGAGCGACGAACTCAAGCCCTGCGACAAGGCCAACGTCGAGGACGCCGCCAAGTGGCTGCGCGGCCTCAAAGGCGCTCGCAAAACCAACGTAGGTGGGGCGCTGGACGCCGCCTTTGACCTGAGCGAGCGGCTGGCGGGCATCGACCCCGAAAAACTGAAGAAGAAGGAAAAGGGCGTCGTCACGGGCAAACACCCCGACGAATTCGTCCCCGACACAATCTTCTTCTACAGCGATGGTTACTCCACCACCGGCAAGTGGGGCGGCAGCAGCGATGAACTCAAGAAAATGGCCAATGGTGGTGACGTCGCGGCCATGTATCGCTCCATCATGACCGACTTTCTCAAAGAGGTGGCCGATCGCAACCGCGTTGCGCGCATCACCATCAACACGGTGGGCGTGGGACGGCAGGACGGCTGGTTTCTCGGCAAGCTCGCCAAAGACCACGGCGGCACCTACCTTCCCCTTGCCGTTGTGAAATAGCCGGGCAAGCCTCTCCTTCTCGCCGATTCGGTCCATCAGCGCCGCCATGGGGCGGCACGTCAGGCAGAGGCATGAAGCTCAACCAACGTCAGGTTCGGAACATCGTGGCCGGGGCGGTCCTGCTCCTGCTCATGGGCCTGGCGGCCTGGTACTTCGGCCTCTTCGAGGGCCAAGGCAGCGACGAAGCCCAGATCCGCCGTGTAACCGACCGCGCCATGGCGGAGTTCAACGACCACGACTGGGAAGACGCCCTGCGCTACTGCTGGGTGGATCCCAACACGCCTGAGCGCCGCAGGCAGTGGGTCAATAGCGTGCCGCGGCAGGCCAACGCCATCGTGATTGACTCCGTTTTGCCCCAAGGGCCGCTGATCGTGCCGGCCGGCGCCGAGGAGTACGTCATTGAAGTCTCCATCGTCGCGCACGGCCAGGTCAGCTTCATCAGCGGCGGCAGGCTGAACATCCCCCGCGGCAAGGTCTTCTACGTCAAGAAGAGCGGCGTATGGCTCATCGACCTTGAGCGCACGGCGCCCCAGTTCGGCGTCATGCCGCCGCGCTGACGCGGCATCTTCCCCCGCCTGTTTCACGCCAGTCTCGGCGCTACACTTCTGCCATGGCGCAGTTCGAGATCATCGTCGTGGGGGGCGGCCATGCCGGCATCGAGGCCGCGCTGGCAGCTTCCCGCCTGGGCGCCCGCGTCGCGCTGGTAACCTTCGAGCGCGAGGGGATTGGCCGCATGAGCTGCAACCCGGCCATTGGCGGCGTCGCCAAGGGTCAGATGGTGCGCGAGATCGACGCCCTGGGCGGAGCCATGGGGCGACTCATTGACGCCACGGGCATTCAGTTCCGCATGCTGAACACAAGCAAGGGAGCCGCCGTGGTCAGCCCGCGCGCCCAGGCTGACAAGGCCGGCTACGCCCGGGCCGCGCGCGAGTGGGTTGAAGGCAGCCCGGGCATTACGGTGATCGAGGGCGAAGCCGTCGCGCTGATCACGCGCGCCGGGGAACAAACGACAACGAACGCGCCCGCGCCGCGGGCCGCTGTCGCAGGCATCACCCTGGCCGATGGGCACAGCCTCAACGCCCCGTGCGTCATCCTCACCACCGGCACCTTCCTGGGCGGGTTGATGCACTGCGGCGAAGAGAAGACGGTGGGCGGCCGGGTGGGAGAACGCGCGGCTGTACACCTCTCCGAACAACTGCAGGCTCTGGGCCTGCGTATGGGGCGCCTGAAAACTGGAACGCCGCCGCGCCTGGATGGCGACAGTATTGACTGGTCCGCAACGCAGGAACAGAAAGGCGACGACCCGCCTGTGCCGTTCTCCTTCATGACCGGGGCCATCTCCCGGCCCCAGGTCAGTTGCTTCATAACGCGCACGACCCCCCAGACCCACGCCCTGATCGCAGCGAACCTGCACCGCTCTCCGCTCTATTCGGGCCAAATTCAGGGGCGAGGCCCCCGCTACTGCCCCAGCATTGAGGACAAGATCAAGCGCTTCGCCGACAAGACGGAGCACAATATTTTTCTGGAGCCCGAGGGCCTGGACACGCGCGAGGTCTACCCCAACGGCATTTCCACCAGCCTGCCGCGCGACGTTCAAGACGCTCTGGTAGCCAGCATTCCTGGCCTGGCAAAGGCACGCATACTTCGCTACGGCTACGCCGTCGAGTACGACTTCGTGCCCCCTACCCAGGTATTCCCGACGCTGGAGACCAAGGTCGTAAGCGGGCTCTATCTCGCCGGGCAAATCAACGGCACCACCGGCTACGAAGAAGCCGCGGCCCAGGGCCTCATGGCCGGGCTCAACGCCGCGCTGAAGCTTAAGGGCCTGGACCCCTTCATTCTGGCCCGCGATCAGGCCTACATCGGCGTTCTCATTGACGACCTGACCACGCGCGGCACCGACGAGCCCTATCGCATGTTCACCAGTCTGGCCGAGCACCGCCTCAAGCTGCGCACGGACAATGCCGACCGCCGCCTCACGCCCCTGGGCATTGCCTTGGGCTGCGTCGACGCCCAGCGCCAACTCGCCTTTGAGCGCAAAGCCCGGGCCATTGAGGCGGCGAGGCATGCCCTCAGCGCTGTGCGCCACCAGGGCCGCAGCCTGTGGGAGCGGCTCCGCTCGCCCGACTTCTCATGGGGCGAGGCCTGCGCCCGCTGCCCCGAGGCTGCAAGTCTTGACGCGTCAAGCGCCGCCACACTGGAAACCGACGCGCGCTATGCCGGCTACGTGGCGCTGGAAGACCAGGAAGTGGAACGCATGCGCGATTTGGAGCGTTTCCGGCTGCCCGCGGACCTGAACTATTCGGCCATCCATGCCCTGCGCAAAGAGGCCCGGGAGAAGCTGTCCTTGGTGCAGCCAATGGACTTAGGCCAGGCCTCCCGCGTTCCGGGCATTGGCCCAGGGGACTTGACGGTGCTGCGCGTGTATCTTCAGTCCTACCAGTAGTTTACACTTATGATAGTAGTGGACAAAGTTTATCCTGATTGCGCTTGAACACCCGGTCATTCTGGATATGTTGGGTCCAGCGCCACGGGGAATGTGTCCCCGAAAGGCGCCACAAATGCCCCACCCCTCTTAGCCCGGGAGGGGAGTAGTGCGAGAGCCCCGTGATTGCCCCGCGGGGCTCTCAGTGTTTCTTGCATTCGCGCCCATGATTGATAGATGAGCAATTTCTGTCATTCATTGAGCCCATGGCGCGCAAACCTCCACGCACTGACTTCTCGTTCAACGCAGAGAGCCTGTTGGCTGAGATGCCGACGGTGTCCTACATCTGCGAGAATGACGAGTTCTACACGATGCGTTACATCAGCAGTTCCATTCTGCTGACCCTGGGCTACCAAGCCGACGAGTTCATCGATAACGCAAAGGTTTTCGCGGCCAGCGTGGCCCACCCCGAAGATCTCGAGACCATCGACGCCTTTGCCGAGTCCCTCCTCTCAACACGCCAGACCATGACGGCGCGCGTGCGCCTCGTGCGCCGCGACGGCACCGTCTTTCCCTGCCTGCTGGTCAGCCGCGCCATCTGCCACCCCAAAACGGGTGAAGCCGTGGCTTTCAGCGGTACGGTGGTGGACATCTCAGGGGAGCCCGGCCTGCAAGGCCCCACGGGCATACTGACGAAGCCTAAACAGACAGGCTGACACCGAATTGAAAAGTTCGCGGTCGAGCGCCAAGGGGCTTCCAATGCCCTTTCTCACCGAGTATGACTTCTCGCCCAAAGGCTGGTTCGGCGCGGGTTCAGGCGTTGATGGAAAGCGTTTGACACTGCTTGAAACCTCGCATAATTTACAGCTTGAATTTTCTACGGGCTGGTCAATTTTTGAGCGCTTGTTTGGCTCAAGAAGCCGGGGCAGGACGGGTGGCCGAAGAGGGGCCCCGTTGGCCCTGTTTGGGCTTTGGTCCCGATGCGGTCCGCAGCAGGGGAAGCGATGGCTAAGAGCATATTGATTGTCTACTCGACAGGCGGCGGCAACACCAAGAACTCGGCCGAGGCCATAGCCGAGGGCGTAAAGCAGGCGGGCGGCAACCTGATCGGCGTCAAGAACGTCACGGAGATTTCCGTCGAGGAGCTGACCCGGGCCGACTGCATCCTGATGGGTGAGCCCACGTGGGGCGACGGCGAGCACTACGACGACTTCCTGCCCTTCGACAAGGCCATGAAGGAGAAGCTGGCCCCCGGCAAGAAGCTGGCCGGCAAGCAGGCCGCGGCTTTCGCCGGCTGCGACCGCGCCTACAGCATTTTCGGCAATGCCGTGGACATGATTGAAGACCGTCTCATGGAGTGCGGCGCCGAGATCATGCAGCAGGGCGTCAAGGTGGAACTCGAACACAACGAGCACTCCCTCAACTTCTGCCGGAAATGGGGCCATGACTTCGCCAAGCGCGTCAGCGGTGAGATGCCCAAGCAGCCCTATATCCCGCGCATGACCCACGACGACGCCGACCGCGTCAAAGGCATCGACCCTGCTTCCCGCACCAAGGGCGCGGCGGCGGCCGGCGCGTCGGCGGGCAACGTCAAGGCGGCCGTCACCAATGCCAAGCAACCCGGCTCGGTGCGCCCCAAGCCCGAAGCCAAGGCCAATCTGCTGCCCTACAAGGCCACTGTGGCCCCGGCGCGCACGTTTGAAAAGAAGTTCACCGCCGGCGAGATTTCGCGCAGGCGCTTTGTGCAGGCCGGCACCTATGGCGGCATTGCGTTGATCTCCGGCGCCGTGGCCGCGTTCTTCTTTCCCGGCGGCTTCCAGGTGGGGTTCACGCGCAATGGACCCTATTTCAGCATCGGCAGCAAGAACGTGCTGTTCGAGCCCCCGACGCGCTTCAAGATCGGGACCGTCGACGAGTATATGGTCGGCAAAGTGGACACGCGCTGGCAGACAAAGTACCGCATCTGGGTCGTGCGCGAACCCAGCAAGCTCTACGTGGGCCTGCTGCTGTGCACGCACCTCGGCTGCACGCCGGACTGGAAGGAGTCGGAGAACAAGTTCAAGTGTCCCTGCCACGGCTCAGGCTATTACGTTGATGGCGTGAACTTTGAGGGCCCGGCCCCCCGCCCCATGGAGCATTGTGACGTGTCCATCGATCCCTCCGACGGCCAGGTCGTCGTGGACAAGGGCAGGACCTACCGCAAGGAGAAGGGCGAGTGGACGCAGGGCGGTCCGCAGGGCGGCGCCTACATCGCGTTGTAGGCAGCCGTGCGGCATGCTTCGCGTTGCGGAGCAAGGTACATCGCGGCGGGCAGAATGCTTGGCACGAACACGAAACGGGATGCACGAGAGAAATCATGAGCCCAGAAGATCAGGCACAGGCAGAAAAGACCAAGTCCCAAGCGGAGGGCGGCACGCCCAAGGTGCGGCGCGGATTCCTGCCGCCCCTGCCCAAGATCGATCCCAAGGACAACGTCGTCTTCAAGTCGATCATCCGCCACAAGCTTGACCAGAGCCCGCGCAACCGCACGCTCGCCGTCGTGGGCAACGTGTTTCTGCACCTGCACCCTCCGACCATCAACCGCGATGCCGTCCGCTACAACTACACCTGGGGCATGGGCGGCCTCACGTTCTGGCTGTTCATCATTCTTACGATCACCGGCGTCTGGCTGATGTTCTACTACCGCCCCACCAAGGCTGACGCTTTCAATGACATCATGTACCTCGCCAACGAGGTGCCCTTTGGCAAGATCCTGCGCAACATGCACCGCTGGGCAGCGCACCTGATGGTGATCTTCGTCTGGATGCACATGTTGCGCGTGTTCATGACCGGCAGCTACAAGCCGCCCCGCGAGTTCAACTGGTGCGTGGGCGTGATCCTGCTCAAGTTTACCCTGCTGCTCTCCTTCACCGGCTACCTCCTGCCGGACGACCAGCTGGGCATGTGGGCCGTCACCGTGGGCACCAACATGGCGCGCGCCACGCCCGTGGTTGGCCATGAAGGGCCCCTGGGTCCGCAGATCGGCGCCACGGCCTTCAACGACGTGCGCTTTGCCCTGCTGGGCGGCTCCATCGTGGACAGCAACGCGCTGCTTCGTGCCTACATCTGGCACTGCATAGGCATTCCCATCGTGCTCTCCATCTTCCTGATTGTGCACTTCTGGCGTATCCGCAAGGACGGCAACATCTCGGGCCCGGCGCCCTTCAAGCTGCGCTCGGATGTTGAGCAGGCCAAGCCCAAGCAGACCATGGTCAAGCTCGTGCACGCGGAGAACGCCGAAGTGTACGAAGGCAAGTAGCGGCAATCAGGCGTCACGAGTCCCGTGTCTCGTGGCGCGCGCAGGAAGCTGGCTGCGGACGCGGGACTTGAGACAGGCGCGACGAGACACTAAGTCATGGAACACTTCTGGTTACAGTTCTCCAAGCCGGACAACGTCCCGCTCCCCATCCTGATCGTGATGGTCGTGTTCTTCACCTGGCTTTCTTTCCGCCAGGCGTTCCGCAACGACCGCATCATCAAGCGCCTCGAAGCCAACCCGGCCCTGGCCGCCAAGCACCACCGCAAGTGGGAGCCCTACCACAAGAGTTGGGCCAAGCGCCTGCACGTGTGGCCCTATCTGCTGCGCATCGAACTGGTGGGCTGCCTGGCGCTGTTTACGTTCCTGCTGATCTGGTCCATTTTCCTCAATGCCCCCCTGGAAGAGCCGGCTAACCCGGCCTTCACGCCCAACCCCTCCAAGGCCCCCTGGTACTTCCTGGGCCTGCAGGAACTGCTGGTGTATTTCGACCCCTGGATTGCCGGCGTGGTGCTGCCGGGCATGATCATCTCGGGCCTCATGGCCATTCCCTACGTGGACCTCAACCCCTACGGCAACGGCTACTACACCTGGACCCAGCGCAAGTTCGCCATCTCGGTTTTCCAGTTCGGCTGGATCGTGCTCTGGGTCGCTCTGATCATCTTGGGTACCTACATCCGCGGCCCGGGCTGGCAGCTCTTCCTGCCCTGGGAGTACTGGGACCCCCACCGCGTGATCTTTGAAGTGAACGTCGACGCCAGCGAACTGATCGCCCACTGGCTCAACAAGCCCGAGTGGGCCTTGGCGCCCACCACCGGCCCCTACTTCGCCCGACTGTTCCACCCCGCGACAGTCATCGGCGGCGTGGTCACGTTGGGCATGCTGGGCGTCATCGGCGGCGCCATGATCGGCTTCTTCAAGTGGTACATGCCCGAGATGTGGAAGAAGCTGGGCTTCATCCGCCAGCAGGTCATCCTGGGCCACCTGGTCATCATGGTGCTGGTGGTGGTCAAGATCGTTCTGCGCCTGACGTTGTCCATCAAGTACCTCTGGGTCATTCCGGACCTTTTGAACATCTGACGCGGTTCGATGTCACCGGCCGTCGGTTTCCGGTGACTTCAGCGGGTGCCCGGGCACAGCCGGGCCCAACAAACCGACGACCACAGCCCCACGACTGACGACCGAAAAATGACGAACCTCGCCCAGAAGAAGCCCACCGACGACCCGGCTGATCCCATTGTTCAGCAGTCGTTGCTGACGCCGCTGACCATCACCGTCGCCATCATGGTCGCCGCGTTGGCCTACATGTTCTTCGATGAGTTCTACCTGCGGCAGCCCTGGCGCCACGTTTTTCAGCCCCGCTACCTTGAGGTGGCCCACAACTACTGGGTCGTGAAGGAGCAGGAAGCCGAGCAGCGCGCGGAGCTGGGTGTGCTGCTGACGCGCCGCCTCGAACTGCTGGACCGCAAGTACGCAGGCTCCATCACCGCGGCCGAGAACGAGGCGGCGATCGTCCTCGACGAGTTCAAGCAGACCTACCTCGAAGTGGAAGGTCGCGAAGGTTTTGTGGCCTGGGAAAACGAACTGATCGCCAAACTCAAGGCCGTCAACCCGCCTCTGCCCAAGGAACTGGGCAACAACGAGGAAGTTCCGGCCCTGGCCAACGTCGAACAGGAAATTGCCGAAGTCGAAGAGGAACTCAGGGCCCTCGATGCCTCCATCGTGGAAACCCTCGCCCGCCTTTACCTGACCAAGGAAACCAACACCGGAAGCGCAGAGCAGAAAATCGCGGCGGCCCGCGCCGTGATGCCCCAGGCCGAGCGTCTGGCCCTTGACGCGGCGGGACTCCTGAAGAGCGAAGGCGCCTACGAGCGCGATCTGAAGGCCTACCTGCGCCAGGCCGCCCCGATCCAGGGCATCGGCTATCGCATTTCGATCCGTGAGAAGGCCTACACCGACATTGACGGCCTGGTCACGGACCAGACGGGCCTCAAGAACCAGCGCGCCAAATACCTGGCTGACCTCTACCTGTTTGATTCCGGCCGCGACAAGAACATCGTCAACGACCCGGCCTTCCTGTCGCGCGAAGAGCGCGTGCTGCGCCGCGCCCCGGCCCAGCTTCAACTGCGCGAAGAGATCAACGCTCTGACCAACGAGCGCATCGACCTTGAGGCTCCGCGCATTGAGCAGCGCAAGCTGGTGCAGCGCCTCACGGCTGACCTAGACGCCATTCGCAGCCGCATTGCGGGCATTGGTTCGTCCAAGATCGACATTCAGCAGCGCTTCATCCAGAACCAGGGCGCCAACAACATCGTCGACCGCTGCGAAAGCTGCCACACCGGCACGGACAAGGCCGGCATGGACCAGGCCGAGCTGTGGCGCGTGTCGGGCGCCTTCGTGGCCTCGGCCTACATCGAGAAAAACGCCACGCGCGACTTCTTCAGGGACCTGACGGCGGACGAACTCAAGCGCGTGCGATTTGAGCTGGAGAGCCCGCACTTCGGCAAGGCCTACCCCGTGGCCGAGTACGAATTTGAGAAGTTCAAGCCCTCGGCCGACCCCCTGCCCACCCTGAAGGACCTGGCAGACGCGGCCGGCGCACACGAGTTCAAGTACAACGAACAGACCGGCAACGATGACCTGACGCCCTTTGAGCGCCGCTACGGCAAAGGCAAGAAGTTCGACGCCGCAACCAAGGCCGGCTTTGGCCTCATGGCCCTGGCCCGGGTTGAGGGCTTCCTCAAGGGTGACATGGGAGAACTGGGCCAGAATTTCGACGACCCTGCGGCCATCCTCAATGATGCCAAGTTCGTCGAGGCTGTGACCGCACGCAGGTTCCGCGTACTCTTCCGCTACCTTTCGCGGGACTTCCGCAACTATGTGCGCGAACACCTGCTGATGTTCGCAAGCCACCCGGCCACCCACGGCCTGCTGGACGTCCATAAGCCCAGCGAGTTTGGCTGCACCACCTGCCATGAGGGTAACGGGCGCCACATCAACGGCGTCAATAACGCCCACGGCTACTACAAGCACTCGCTCTGGCAGTTGTTCAAGGACGGCTACTACGAGGCCGGCTGCCAGATGTGCCACAACAAGCAGATCGAACTTGAAGGCGCGCCTCAGCTTCAGGCGGCGCGGGACCAGTTCCTGCGTAACGGCTGCTACGGTTGCCACAAGTACGATGGCTTTGAGCCCCAGGCGGACGAGCGCATGCAGGTCGCCAAGGACCTCGGCGACATCCGCGTGCGCGAGTCGGCCGTGCTGGCCGCCATCGAGAAGCTGCAGCGCCGCTTCCGCGAGGTAGAGGCCGCCTACGCGGCCAACCCGAACAACAAGGCCGTCGAAGCCGAGTACAACCGGCTGCCCGGCGACCTCCAGGCCCGACAATTCGAGCTTTATGAAGTCGAGCGTCAGATCGCGGCCGCCGAGAACCGATTAGGCGAGCTGAACACCGAATACAAGCACGTCGGGCCCAACCTGGCCCAGCTTGCCGTCAAGCTGGAGGACAAGAGCTGGCTCGCCCGATGGATCCGCTACCCCAAGGGCTTCCGACCCAGCACCAAAATGCCTCACTTCTTCTACGGTCCCTTCAGTTACGAGAAGAACGATGAGACCGGCGAGGCCGTGCTCGATGACTGGGGCAACCACGTGCTCAACAGCGAGTACGTGGACGCCCTGAAGCTCATCTCCGCCTATGTCTGGCAGGCCGCCAAATGGGCCAATGAGCGCGGCATCGTGACAACGCCCGGCGGCGGCAACAGCTACGGCGTGAAGGTCGGCGACAAAGAGTCCGAAAGTCGCGGCAAAGACCTGTTCGAGACCCGCGGCTGCATGGGCTGCCACACGGACAAACCGGACCTCGATGTCGTGGGCAAGGGCAAGGAAGCCGTGCCTAACCCCGTCGGCAAGTACCTGACGCCGGACGGCAAACCCACAATGGACCCGGCGCGGGCGGGCAAGGACAAGAACGGCCTGCTGCTCAAGAACGAACAGGCTTACTCCTGGGCAGCCAATCTCTCCCGCGTGGGCGAGAAGAACAGCGCCGATTACCTGGTGGAGTGGATTCTCCAGCCGCGCAAGAAGGACCCCCACTCGGTCATGCCGGCCATCTGGTCTCAGGCGGCAGACTTTGACCTCAGCCCCGCCAGCGTCCCGGCCCTGGA
>JABARW010000031.1 GCA_019186845.1 Planctomycetota bacterium
TCATAGAGGATGTAGAGGTGGTCGCCGTTTTTCATCAAGACGCGCTGGCCGACGTCGGGCTCCGTCCAGATGGGGTCGGCAATCCAGGGCGTGCTGGGGTCGCCGTCCACGACGGTAATCACGGGGCGGTCGCCTGGGACGTCAATGAACTTGTACTGGTAGGCACAGAACAGGCCCGGGCGGGTATCTGCGCGCAAGCGCTTGCCCTTGCCATCGTCTGTGGGCACTTCCTTGTCATAGACTTCCAGCGTGCGAACGAACATCCAGCGGTCTTCGACGAAGATGTCGCCGTAGGGCAGGCCGGGCGTGGGCACGGTGAAGGCCACCTCGCCGGACTTCAGGAAGGCGAACATCTGGCCGCGGTCGCTGCCGCAGAAAACGATGTCCTCGTGGATCAGCGGCGGAGTGCGGCTGTTACGCTCGAGGTCAGGGCTGGCGCGATACTCGCCGGACTGGGCGTCCACCATGTACAGCAGGTTGTTGTTGTTGACAAACACCACCGACTCGCGGTCGCAGGCCGGCGGCAGGCTGATCTGCTCGAAGCGGCGGGCCTGGCTGGTGCCCGCGCCGGGGAATCCCCAGGTGTCAGAGCCTACGCCGTGGGCGTTGGAAGCGAGAGAGATGCCGCGCAGGCTGTTGGAGTTTGTGGCGGGTACGAACACGTGGCTGTCATTGGCCGCGGGGTGGGCGCTGGGGAAGATGTCGCCCTCATAGCGGCCCTTGGCCACCAGGCGGGAGAACTCGTCACGGGGGCCAGACTGCCGGTCAAAGGCCTGGTAGGTGCCGTCGGAGTCCATGAGGACGACGTAGTTGCGGGTGGCCAGCGGGTTGAAGGCCACGCGCTTGTCGATGGGCGTCTTCCAGTGCAGAGTGAAATTGATGGGGTCAATCGACCACATGTGGTGCGCTTTTTTGTCGTAGTCGATGACGAGGATTTCCGGCCGCACGTCGTCGTGAATCACGTGCAGCTCGCGGATCACCACCGGCGAGGCGCTGCGAACGCCTGCGAGGTCATAGGACTTCAGGCGAAGGGGCAGCTCCGCCAGTTGCGCCTGGTAATAGCTCAGGGTTTGCCGGCTGGTAGGGTCGGGTTGGACGCTGCTGCGGACCTTGGGCCGGGCCTGGGAGGCTCCGCAACCGGCCAAAGCGGCCAGGGCCAGCGCGGCCATACCGAAAACGCCCAAGCGGCCTGCCAGATTGAGGCGCGACGAAACGCGAGTTGTGCTCTTCACGAACATCTCCCCTTGGAAGGGTTTTAGGCAGAACGCGCCTTGGGGGGAGGCGTCAAGGCTCGGGGGCCTTGTAGTCCTGCAGGTTGATCTTGTGTTTTTGCTCGTAACTGCGGAGTTTTTCAATCCTTTTCAGGTCTTCTTCGATGCGGTTGACCAACTTGAAAATGTACGGCCGACCCTTGAGGCGGTTCCGCAGGTCCTCTTCCATCTTGTCCCACGAGCCGGAATAAAGCTCGTCCCGCAGGAGCAGCAGCATACGCTCTTCTTCAGAGAGCGTGGCATAGTACTTCTTGTGCTCGTCGTCGGCCATGCCGCCTCTTTAATGTTCGTGCAACGGATGGGCAACGAGGGGAGCTTCGCCACCCACGAATCGTCAAGTATAAATTGTAACTGACACTCTGCATAGAGGCCTGATCCAGGCCAAAACCCGTATCCCCTTGGGGGCCTCGGCGCTATCTTGACCCCTCCAAGGCCTATCATCTGTGACCATGACGCCCCATCAACCCAACGCAGTTCCTCCGCCCCTTGGCGCCGCGCCGCGCTTCTCGCCCGAGGCCATGGCGCAGCGTTCAGGGGGTGGCATTACCAAGTTCATCGGCATCGTGCTGCTCATTTTGGCGCTGCTCTGCGTCGTCAACGGCATTGCCAGCGTGGCCAGCGGTCTTATGGGCGGCGGTGTTCCGCCCATGAACGCCGGCAACGTGCCCCCGGAAGTCCAGAGGGAGATTGATCGCTACACCCAGGAGATGATAGATCGCGCCCTAGGCCGCTGGACTTTCTGGGCCAACGGCAGCCTTGAGCTTCTGCTGGCCTTGCTTTCCACACTGGCGGGTGTCGCCCTGTTGCGGGGCAAGGTGGCCGGCATCAAATGGACCCTGCTCCGTTGTGCCGTGGCGGTCTTCCTGTTCATTCCAGTCTACGGTTATGAAGGTTTCACGCAGATGAGCGAGATTGGCGGCCTGATGCGCGCCATCACCGCCCAGGTCCAGTCGGATATCGACCGTGCGGAAACACGTCGTGCCCCGCCGCCCACGCCCTCCAACGCGCCCGCGAACTCTTCTACGGCCGGTGAAACGTCCCAGCCTGTGCCGCCGCCGCGGCCCCGCTCTCGCCAGAGTGAGGAGTTGGGCCAGACGATGGAGAAGTTCATGCGCGGCGTGGGCTACGGCACCGTCGTGCTGTTCTCGTTCTTCATCGTGATCGTCAACGGCTTGATGGCTCTGCTCGTCTCGCGGCCCAAAGTTCGCGAGTATCTCGAGCACTCGCAGGAAGGCGGTGACGCCCTGCCCCACTTTGACGCGGCCATGGGTTTGCCCCTTGGGCCCGGGCCCGCTGTCGCTCCGGCGGGGCCCCCGCCGATGGGGCCCGGCGCTCCCACAGTGGCCATGGCGCCACCGGAAGCCTCGCGCTTCAAGCACCTGGGCTCCAGCACTCGAGAGTCCAACGACAAGCCTGACACTCAGAATTGAACGCGGGCCTTTGCGGCGGCGCGTTTGAGCCCCTCCAATAACTCGGCCGGCACCTTGAATCCTCCGCCGGGACCGCTGCCCAGGCTGACTTCGGGCTTGGTCACTCCCCCGTGAAAGTCGGCGCCGCCGGTCACCACCAAGCCCAACCTGTGCGCGATCTCGATGCACTGCCGTCGGAATTCGGGCGGGTGGTCGCTGTAAACACACTCGACACCCATCAGCCCCAGGTCCTTCAATTCGGCCAGATAGACCTCGAGGTCCTGCACGTTCTTGCGGTTGAGCCAGTAGGGATGCGCCATCACCGGCACCCCGCCGCACCGGCGCACGTGCTCGATGGCCTCGCGCGGCCCGAACGTCTCTTTCTCGAAGTAGCAGGGCCGGTCATCGCCGAGCCAGAGGTCAAAGGCCTCCTGGATGGACTTGACATAGCCGCGCTTGAGCAGCACGCGCGCGATGTGAGGCCGGCCGGTGACGGCCTCGCCCGCCTCGGCGCGGATTTCGCCGTAGGTCACGGCCATGCCGAACTCGCCCAGCTTGGCGACGATCTTCTGGTTGCGGGCGTGGCGATTGTGGGCGATCTCGTCGAGGCGGTCCGTGAACTGCCGGTTCTCGGGCTCGACGAAGTAGGCCAGCAGGTGAAAAGTGCCCTGGCTGTAGGCCACGCTGATTTCGCAGCCGGGAATCACCTCGATGCCGAGCCGGGCCCCCTCGGTCATGGCCCGCCGCACGCCCTTCATAGTGTCGTGGTCGGTGAGGGCGATGGCCTTGAGCCCAAGCTTGGCGGCCCAGCGGACGAGGAACTCCGGCTCAAAGGCGCCGTCACTGCAGGTGGAGTGCATGTGCAGATCGATGCAGCCAGAGACATTCGCGGGGGGCCCGTCAAAGTCGCTGGGCAGCGGAAACCCGTCAGGACCCGGGGGCTTGGGCTTGACCTGAACTTCGCGATTACCTCTGCCGTTCATGCCGCAATCTTAGGAGGGTTGTCAGATTTATTGTAGCGGCGTGTGTTCACGGCCGCGCGCTCACTGGATGTCAACGTGAACGTTCACGTTGCTGACGTCCGATTCATCTTCCAGCTTGTCACGCACGGCCTCGCCGATGTCGTGACCCTGCTTGACGGTGAGGTTCTCGTCCACCACCACATGCACGAGCACCTGAAGCTTGGTGCCGATGTGCTGGGCGCGAAGATCGTGGGCCGCCTTGACCCCGGGCACCGAACGCGCGAGTTCTAGCAGCTTGGCCTGACGCTCCAGGGGGGGGGCTTCACCCATCAGCAGGCGGATGTTTTCGCTGGCCAGCTTGTATCCCGACCAGGCAATCCAGGCGACGGTTGGCAGGGCCAGCCAGGCATCCAGTTGCCCCCACCCCCGGGTGACGCCCACAAATCCCAGCAGGGCCACACTGTTGATCAGCACGTCGTTGCGCGCGTCAATGGTCAGGGCGCCGATGCTGGGTCCCGCGCCCCTGCGCATCATGCGCCAGCCAATCAGCGTAATCACGCCCTTGATGACCAGCTTTCCGCCAAACAGCGCGGCCAGACGCCAGTCCACTTCCGGCGTACTTCCCATCAAAAGGGCGGTAATGGCGCTGCGCGCGACTTCGATGGCCAGCACGCCGGCCACCACGGCCGTGACCAGGGCGCCCAAAGGCTCGGCACGGTGGTGGCCAAAGGGGTGGTTTTCGTCTCGGGGTCGTGCGGCTACGGTAATCGCCACCGTAAGTACTGTCGCGGTAAATACATCCAGAAAGCTGTCCGCAGCCTGGGCCAGCGCAAGCTGGCTGTCTGTTACCAGATAGGAGATGAACAACCCCACAACCAGGGCCGCGCTGAAGGCAAGCGAAGCAAGGCTGAGAAGGCGGTGTGCAGTGGTCGATTCCACGGCGGGAAGTTATCGCAAACCGCGGGCACTTGAAAGCCTTCCGCGGACAAGTGGCCGTCCGAGGGGGCCGCTGTGAGGATTTGCAGGTCTGGGACGTTAGGATTGTGGGGAATATTCCACCTATGGACGGGCGGGTGCGCTGTTTCTGGCATGGGCAACAGAAGTTGGCCCGGATGCTGGCGAGCCTTTGCGCGTATTGCATACTTGTTGAAACAGGCGGGATCGAAGCGTGATCCCCAAGGGGAAGAGACATGCGAAGCTGGAAAATCACCGCGACATGGGCGGGAGCCCTGGCCCTGGTGGGCGCCATAACCGTGGCAGTCCACGCGGCACCCAAGAAGGATGACGCCAAGGAGAAGGAACTCGCGGAGTTCCGCAAGGGCTGGAACGACGCCAACTACCTCAAGAAGCGCGACGCCATCTCGCTCTTGCCCACGGGCTATGAGCTGGGCGTGCCCTCGACTATCGAGGTCATGAAGAGTGAGGAGTGGCTCTTCCGCGCCATGGCAATTCAGGAGAAGATTCTCAACGAAACCGATGCGGGCACCCTCGATGCGCTGGCAGCCTTTGCCCTGGAGACGCCCAAGAGCATCCCCGACAAGAAGATCGCGGGCGGGGTTCAGGAAAACGTCCTCTTTGCCCTGCTTCAGAACAAAAACTGGGCGACCTCCGAGAACTGGGCGCGCGCACTTCAGATGGCGCGCGACGGCTCCAAGAAGGCCCAGCCCATGAAGGTCCGCATCCGGGCGGTGCGTGAAGCCGGCCGCTGGCGCGACGACCAGCCCCAGGCCAAGGCCAACGTGGCGGCCCTGATTGAAATCCTGCGCGACCTTGACGCTCTCAAGAAGCCGACGAAGGACGAACTCCTGCTCAAGTGGCATGTCGGCGACGCGCTTGAAAGCCTGACCGGCGAAGAGCACGGCGACGAAATCAAGGCCTGGGACATCTGGTGGGGCAACAACAAGGACCGCGACCTCACCCCGCGTCGCGCCACCAAGCTGGCCAAGGAGACTGTGGAAGACGTTGACATCGAGGGCCACTCTTTCGTGCGCAAGAAGCCGCGCCAGGTGGAGAACTTCGAAGTGCTCTTCCTGTCCGACTTTGGCCGCTCTTCCCAGTACTGGGAGCCCTATGCGTTCGAACTGAACAAGATGTTCTCCTGCACCTTTGTGGACCTGCCCGATGCGAGCAAGGTCAAGGGGCTCAAGCGGCCGCAGGACCGCAACGGCAACGAAGTGTCAAACCAGTATTTCTACCCGCTTCCTCAGCTTGTGGATGCCTTTGACGCCCGCCGTGAGGCGTCTGGCCAGCGTAAAGTCGGCCTCGTGGCCCATGCGGTCAATGCCTGGGTCGCCATGGAGTACGCGCGCCGCAAGCCCGACAGCCTGGCCTTCATTGTGATCATCTCGACCTGGGCCGGCTCTGGCGAAGGCAAGTCATTCCGCAAGGCCATTGAGCAGATGCGCGGCAACAAGAACAGCGTCATCCGTTACTTTGGTGAGGCGCACCTGAACTCGCCGCCCGGCAGCCGTGAAGGAACGGGCTCCATGGACGAGCAGCAGAACCTGTTTGCCCGGATTGGCGGTGAGAAGTACATGGCGGCCGATCCCTACTCCGTGGATATGCTGCTCTACGGTTTGGATCAGGGCTACCATGCCCGTCAGGGTCAGGGGCAGATTGCGCTGGCACCCAGTGACTTCGACTTCAAGTTTGACTCGCGCCTCGGGGCTCTGAAGGTACCCGCCCTGATTATCTGGGGCGCCCAGGACTGGATGTTCGTGAAGGAAGACCAGAAGGTCATCTCCCAGGCCTTTGCCAAGCCTACCGTCTCAATCTACGAGAACGCGGCCCGCACCCCCTGGGCGGAGGATCCCCTTCGTTTCTTTGACGAAATCCGCGCCCTCATTGATGCCAGCGGCATCGCCAAGGAAGACAACAAGAAGAAGAAGTAGCGGAAGGAAAGCCTGCTCCCGGGCGAGGCTTGGCCTCGCCCGGTTTCATTAGGCTCACTTGGCGACGGGGCACTCCCAGCCGTCGTAGCTACCGTGCACCTCGGCCGCCAGGCGATCCAGTTGGGCTGTGGCCGCGTCTATGCTGGCTGGGTCCACGGGCTGCTGACGCCATAGGATCAGGCCAAAGGGCTGCTCGATGTCCTCTTCGTCCTCGGCGTTGAGTTCGCGCCGCACGGCAAAGCCCAGTTCGGCCGCCTTGCGCCTGAATTCGTGCCGGGCCTCCGGGCTGCCGAAGTATATGAAGTGGTCCACGGGGCGCGGCTTCGCGAGTTCGTCGCCTTGTTCCATGAGCGCGGCGAGCACTTTGTGGTTGCGCATGCTGCGCAGGACTTCGGGGGTGGGGTACATCACTTGGAGGTACTGCTCCCACTTCGGGTCTTGGGCGCTGCCCGCTTCGAGTTTGTATTCCGGGTGACGCTGCTCGACCTCCCGCGCTGCCTGCAAAACGCCCTGCGAGCCCGAGGCGTAGAAGTAGAACTCGCGCAGGCCGCTGTGCGTGATGCGGCCGACATAGACGGCATCCATGCGCGCCCGGAGAGTTTCTTCGAGGTCGTCCTCGAGGCGGTCGGCGTGGTCGGACTGCCCGTCCGTGAGCCCGTTCTCGTCGGGGTCGATGAGGGGCGTGGCGATGCGCAGGGACACGCGCCGCTCAACGTCTGGCGCCTGGCCCGCCAGGGCGAGATTCAAAAACACCCCCGCCGTTTCACCGTCGAGGTCGCAGATGTAGTAGTCCCAATCTTCCATCGTCAGTGTTCTCGGGTCCGGGCGATTGAACAGTTTGGTTGGCGAGCTTGGGCCACTACGCAAATCTGACCGAATACACCGGCGGAAAGTTGTAGCCCAGGGAAATCCAGTCCTTGCCGCGGTTTGCGCTGAAGTAAACGTTGCCCGTCGTGCTGCCAAAGGCCAGGGCGTCGCCCTTGATGTCCAGCGCGTGGCGGTAGACCACGTCAAAGGCGTTCTCCTGAGGCAGTCCTTTGCGCAGCTCTTCCCAGGTCTTGCCGCCGTCCTGTGTATGTGCCACGCACAATGCGCCTCCCACGGCCATGCGCTTGTCGTCGGCGATGCCGGGCACCACCCAGGCCGTCTTGCCGTCGTTTTCATCGGCCGCCACGGGAAAGCCAAAGTGCGCCGTTCGGCCTTCCTTGCTCACCATCTTCCAGCTCTGCGCCCCGTCCGCTGAATAGAAAATGCCGCAGTGGTTCTGCATCCACACGTGGTTAGGGGCATTCTTCGAGAGCATCACATAGTGGGGGTCGTGGCCCCACTCCACATCGGGCTTGGGCAGAAACGTCGCCAGCAGGCCCTTGTTGCGCCCCTGCCACGTCTTGCCGTCGTCGCTGGTCTCCAGCACGCCCGCGCAGGACAGCGCCACAAACCAGCGCCGCGAATTGCGTGGGTCGAAGAAGATCGAGTGTATGCCCGGCGTGTGCTCGCCGTTCACCCCCGCTCCGCCGCCAAACCAGAAGGTCTTGGCGCCCAGGCACTCCCCCTGGCTCAGGTCGCCGCCCCGCGACGAGTGATTCCACAGCGGCATGTTCAGCTCAAACGTGTCGCCATTGTCGTTGCTGACGAATACTCCCCCCGGCATCGTTCCCGCGCAAATGCGGCCGGGCTGGTCGGAGGCCCCAAAGCCCAGATACCAGATCTTCTTCAGCGAGGCCTTGACCAGCTTGGGCCTCAGCGGCTTGGCGCTGGCCATGGCCGCTTCCACCCCCGCCGCGCTTCCGTCGTCGTTCAAGTAGCCGTCAATGTAGCGCGTCCCTTCGGGGTACTTGATTTGGGGTGCGTCCTCCCACTTCTCTCCGTCTGCCGAGCGCGAGAGCTTGGGGCCCCAGTGCCCGTGTTCCAGAGCCGCCCACCAGGTGCCGGTTCGTTCATCGCGCGCGGCATAGGAAACAGCCACGCCCCCGTGCGCGAGCTTGCCCGCCTTCCAGCCGGTGCGGCCCCGCTCAAGGATGATTGTGCCCTTGCGCGTGCCGAGGATGATGCGCGAAGGGCCGCTGCCGGGGGATTTGGAACGGGAGGGTTTCCTCTGGGGTTTGCGCTGTGGCATGGGGGTCCTTTCGGGGTCAGCCGCCCGAGAGCGCCTGCATGACGTACAGGCGCGTTTCGGGTTGTATGGAGTCAGAGAGCCGTTCGCGGTCCACGACCAGCTCTTCCTCAATGAAGATGTTGACGTGCTGGCGAAGTTTTCCCTGCTCGTCGACCAGGTAGAACGCGAGCCCCGGAAACTGCCGCTCGAGTTCAGCCACGGCCTGCGCCACCGTGGCGGCCTTCACGCGGATCTCCCGGCCTTCAAGGGCGGGGAAAAAGCGGTACAGATGCCTGGCAAAAGCGACCCTGGCCATAGGCGCGGCAGTTTTGCAGGCCGCAGGCACGGATACAAGCGCGGACCGGGCATTAGTCAAGCCGTTGCTTGCCTTATTGGGTGTCGCGCCTAAACTGGCGCCATGAAGCCCGACGAATCCGCTCGCGCGCGCGACAAGGTGCTCTTCTACCTCAAGACCAAGGGCCCTCAGACTGCCGCACAGCTGGCGCGGCGACTGTCTGTCACGCCCATGGCGGTGCGCCAGCACCTTTACACGCTGGAGCAGGAATCGCTCGTTGATTACCACGACGAGCGCCGCAAGGTGGGCCGTCCCGCACGCATCTGGCGGCTGACAGCGCGGGCCGGAACCCTTTTCCCGGACAGCCACGGCGAACTCGCTGTCGGCATCATCGACGCCGTGCGGCAGGCCTTCGGAGACAAGGGGCTCGCGAAACTGGTGAGCGAGCGCACTCGCGCGCAGATCCAGCGCTACCGGGCCGTGGCAAGCGAAGGTCCCCTGGAGCGCAAAGTGGCGGCCCTGTGCGCCCAGCGCAAGGCCGAGGGTTACATGGCCGAGTGGAGCCGGGACGAAGACGGCACGCTCTGGCTCGTGGAGAACAACTGCCCAATCTGCGCCGCCGCTTCGAGCTGCGAGAACCTGTGCGAGGGCGAGATCGAGGTGTTCCGCCAGTTGTTGGGCGAAGGCGTGGAGGTGGAGCGCACGGAGCACATCGTGAAAGGAGCGCGGCGCTGCGCCTACCGGATCATCCAGGTTCAGCGCTCACCCGCTTGACGGCAACGCGGTTGGATTACACCATTGCGCCCCGCTTGGCCGGGACAGAGGCCAGGCATCGGCCTAGGGCCGCCTTAGCTCAGCGGTAGAGCAATGCTTTCGTAAAGCATAGGTCGTCGGTTCAAATCCGACAGGCGGCTCCAGCCTCAAACCCAAGTGCCAAGCGGACTTACAGCCGATTGGCACTTTTCAATTTTTCTTGCAGAAGAGTTGCGCGGCACCCTGCACGGCACCCCGCTTTCAGGTTTTGCCGGCCTTTGGTCAACGGTCTGTGAGCCGTTTTGTGGGGGCGAGGCAGTAGTCGTTCAGGCTGATCTTGGGGTGCCCGATAACCGCGCTCATGTCGGAATCGTTCACGCTTAGGATAACCCAGCCCTCTTTGATGGCGGCAGCCATGATGCGCTGGAAAGCCATTCGTTTTTGCGCGTCGTTGTTGCCGCGCTCGTAAACCAGGTGCGTTTTGTAGATCAATTCGGCGTCGTAGCCGTCCTGCGTTGCTTTCTTGTAAGGCGGAATCGACTTCTTGAATGAGTCAATGTTGTCCACGGCGTAGATGTAGCCAAGGACGCTCCAATCCGAACGGGTGTCAGCGGCCACGGGTTTCTCGGATTGCAGCAGCAGCGCGGCAAGCGCCACACAAACTGACAGTGAAACGCCAAGCAGGAAGTTGCGCATGGGGTTCTCCGATGGGGAATGCCGCCACTCTACCAGCGGCGGACGGCGGGGGCAGTCAAACGGGGGCGCACCCCAGCGAAGGGCAGCTATACCCTCATGGGGCAGGACTGGCGACTTCGCGTTGCAGCGTGAGGGTGACAGAGTATTTCACGTCAAAGGTTTCGGACTGGGGCAGGAAAGTCTTTTCCGATGTTGAGTTCTGTATCTTCCAGCCGTCCACAAGCAAGGCGTTCACGGCGTTCTGGTGTTCCTTGCTCGGCGTGGACTTTCTGCCCAGATAGTCCCTCGCGATCTTCCGCCGGGCTTGTCTTCGCAGCACCGTGGCAACGTCGTCAACTTGCTTTGCGTTGAGTTCCGCAAGCTCTGCTTTCGCGTCCGCGTATGAAATCGTGCCATATTCCAATCCCAATTCGCGCGCGATACGCCATTGTTCTTCCGGGTTCTTCTTCGCGTCGGGATCAGCCTCTACTCGCGCAACAAAGCGTTTCAAGGCTTCGATGCGCTTAGCGTTGTATTTCGCCTCCACGAGTTCGCTGATTTCGACCGCCGCAATCCAATCCGCGTCTGTGTTTATCCCTACAAGTTCGGGTGACCTAGCTTTCTCTTTCGCCAGCGCCGCAGGGTCAATGAAAGCCACTTCCTCAAGGGGGGCGTTGAAGTCGCGCCAATCAAGAACCACGACGCGCTGTTCGGTCTTTAGCGAGAGTTCACTTTTGGAACATGCAGAGAGACAGCAAACCAGAGAACACAACGCGAAGACTGTGACGGCGGAACGATTCATCGCCTCCCCTTCGCTTAGAATCACTTGCGGGGATTGTACCCCATGACGCACGTAGGCCCCAAGGTGACAATCCCAGAAAGTTGCGGCTTGGGTCAGCGCCGGTTTTCGGCCCGGCGTTTGGCGAGCGTAGCGCGGCCACGGGCGAGGGCTTCCAGGGCGCGCTTCTTGCCGCTTGCTGATGTTGGCCCGCTACTGTGCCCGCCGTGAAGGCGGCAGCGGCGGCTCATGCGCCAACGGCGGATATTGAAACAGGCCCTCGCGCGGCAGCGGTGGGAGTCGCGGCATCGGGCGTTGCAAAACGGGCGGCGGTTCTTGGGCGGAATCACTCCCGCCCGCTTTGCGCGGTGTACCGCCTCGCGATAGGCTTCAGTGCGCGCGGCTCCGCCCATTATGTCGCCGCTCAGGATTCGTGGCATAGCTGCGACATCCAATCGCTGCGCTGGCGGTCATCCCTTGCGCCTGCTTCTGGGCGCTGGGCCTGCGTTGAACAGCGCTTCCACCAGGTCGCGGTAGGCGAGCACCTGCTTAGCGATGATGTCGGGTTCTTTGTAGGTGCGCGCGAGTATGAATGCACCCTCGAAGATGACCTGGAACATCTCGGCCACCTGCCTGAGGTTGGCGGGCGCGGGCTTGCGCGTTTTGGCCGCCTCTTTCAGCTTGTCTTCGATCCAGTCCGCCCATTGGCGAAGCTGCGTTTCGCAGGCCTTGCGCGATTCCTCGTTGAACAGTTGCCCCTCGTAGCAGTAGCTGGCCATCAGACAGCCGGGGTTCTCGGGGCCGTCTTTGAACATCTCGGCGGCAAGCCCGCAGAGTAGCAGCACCTGCTGCAGCGCGTCGCGTGAGAGCGATTCCACGCGCGCGATGGCGTCAAGGTACAGCGCATGGTCCTGCTCGACGAAACGCTTGACCAGCTCCAGCGCCAGCTCGTCCTTGCTCTTGAAGTGATAGAAAAACGTGCCCTTGGTCAGCTTCGCCTTCTCCAGGATCTCGTCAATCGAGGTTGACGCCAGTCCGTTTTCGAGCGCGAGCTCAAGCGCCGTGTCCAGCAGAAGTGTGCGGGTTTTGCTGCCGTCCTTGGGCATGCCGAGAGTCTATACCAAACGGTCTAGTTGTGCAAGGGCTTCGCAAAGCTCAGTACTCGATAGACTTGCACCTTTTATGCAAATCCGGTTGCCGCCGCCGGCTTCATGTTATACAAACTAGTCGGTATAAATACGGCGCATGCCGAGCGGACTTTGGAGACTGAAATGGACGACTATCTGCCCCTGTTGCTGGCCTTTGGACCTTTGGCCTTGATCCCCGTGTTCCTCCTGCTGGACCTGTTGCCGCACGCACAGAATTATCAGGCCACACGCTATTGGAAGCTGCGCGCAGCAGCCGTCACTCTGGCCGTGGTGGCCGTCTCGCTGGGCGTCGGCATGTTGTGGGAACAGGTGCTGGTGTTTCCCTCGCTGTTTGACTTTTCGGCGCTTGGCGCCCTGGGCGCGGTGGTGGGCATTCTCGTTTACGAGTTCTTCCACTACTGGTACCACCGCGGTGTACACAGCTTTGGGTTCACGTGGCGCTGGTTCCACCAGATGCACCACGCGCCAGAACGCCTTGACGCCTACAGCGCGCTGTACCAGTCGCCGCTGGATGCGCTGGCCTTCACAAGCATCGGCATCCTGGTGGCCTTTCCGCTGCTGGGGCTCTCGCCCGTGGCCGGAGCCTTGCTCAACGCGTTCCTGATGTTCAACGCGATGTTCCAGCACGCCAACATCAAGACGCCGCGTTGGCTTGGCTACATCATTCAGCGCCCGGAGAGCCACTCAGTGCACCACGCCCGCGGCGTGCACAGGTACAATTATTCCGACCTTCCCCTGTGGGATTTGCTGTTCGGCACCTTTCGCAACCCGCCGAATTTCGTGCGCGAAGTGGGAATCGTTGACGGCGCTTCTGCCCGCCTGGGCGCTCTGCTGATTGGGCGCGATGTCAGCCAACTCCAAGCTGAAACATCTGCAGAGCACAGTGGCGACGAGCGCATGGCCGCATACTGGAGCGATCAGAAGGCCAGGCTCAGCGCCTGATGAACGCAAACACAAGGCCGGCAGGAGGGCGGGCCTTGTGTTTATGTGAGTGGGGGTGCGTGGCACCGCACCTCCACCCTGCTTTGGCGCCGTCGGCACCGCCTTGGCGTCTACGAACTCGTACGAGGAAGGACACCTTGGTTTGAAGCTGACTGGCGTTCACGCGGGGCTTCCTTTTGTGGAGGTAGGCGATGGCGAGCGCGGCAAGGGCCCAGAGCGCCCCAAACGTGCCCTTCTGCACACGGCACGGTAGGCTGTGTGGTCGTTTGAACGGGCTGCGCCTGGCCGGTTTCACCTCGACAGCCTGTTCAGAATCAGACATGCGCCACCTCCGAAAGGCAAAGCACGATCCTTTCACCCACGACGAACGCAATACGTGCTGGTCCGTACGCTCACTTTGTATCACGTCGAGCGCGACGCAAAGGAACTCATGCTCGAAGGCCGCGCCTTGTCCGCGTTCAGGCGCATGCACGCCATGCCCGTGCTCAAGGCCTTTCGCATCTGGCTCGACAAGCGCATTGACGCCAGAACCGGGATTTTGCCCAAGAGCGCCTTGGGCGAGGCGATCACCTACGCCAGTCGCAATTACAGAGCGTTGACGCGCTACACCATGCGCGGCTACTTGAACATCGACAACAACGCTGCGGAGCGCGCGTTGAAGAACGTGGTCATAGGGAGGCGCAACTGGCTTTTCGCGGGCTCCGACCAGGGCGGCAAGAACGCCGCAGTGATCTACAGGCTGATCGAGTCAGCCAAACGCTGCGGCGCCAACCCCTACGAGTAGCTGTGCGACGTGCTCGCCAGACTGCCCCAAACGCGCCAAGGGCGAGCGCGTGGGCGCGCTGCCCTTTGGATTCCGGCTGTGCGCTGACGGCGTGAACCTTGAGGAAGACCAGGCCGAGCAGGCCGTGCTGGCGCGCATCGAGCGGCTGATGGATTGCGGCCTGACCCAGCAGGCCGTCGTGGACGAACTCAACGCAACCAACACGCCCGCCAAGCTGTCGTCACGCTGGAACCGCTCAAGCCTGCGCTCCGTCCTCAAAACCCACAAGCGCAGGCTGCAAACGGCGTGAACGAGTTCGTTACTCTGTCAACCATCCGGCATCCAGAATGGTCGGTGTTGGAGTCGGTTGAACTCGTCCAAAGAGGCAATCCTCAAATTGCTCTTTCTCTACAGTCTCACCAAGCTGCACATACACAGCCCGCTTGGATGCGTCCGACTCGCCCCCAGTGTCGAGAACCAAAACCATCACGCTACCTCTGAACAACACGAAAGGAGGCAGAATCGAATTACGAGAAGCATCGCCTATGTTCCCGCTTGGAACGAGCTTCTCCCAGTTACCCAGCGCGGCCAATTCGGAGAGATGTGCCCTTTTGGCGGCAGCTTCGCAAAGAAGTTTGCGAAACGCTTTTACACGGCCAGCTTGAGGCCGTGTGCCATCAGCAGCCTCATCGAACAGCATTTTCAATGTGGTTTGGGGTTCAGCACTATCTTCATTCTGGGTTCGTTCGCTCTGACAGCCAAAGAGCGCGAGTGACCCGCCAAGAAGCATCCCCAACAACGTCCTTGAAAACAAATGCATTACTTTCCTCCATCTTTAGGGGACTCGACAGGGGGACAACCATGTCCCACGGTTTCGCCAGCTTTTGGGCCACCTTTTAGTTTTCCCTCAGTTTCTAGAGGAACGCCCGTGCAAGAATCCACGCTTGTAGGGCCGGTCTTCTCGGCATCATCGCAGCAGTTCCAACTAACCTTCAACGAGCGCGTAATCATGCTTGAGGCGTATGAACCTCCACCCATCATCAGGAGAACTATTGGCGGGTAGGCCCCCATTGCCCCATGAAGTTCGCCCCACATACCACCTTGTGAGCGGGTCGGGTCGGGCTTGAAAAAGGACGGAAGCTGATGCCCGCGCATGAGGAACGCCCAGCCAGAGACCGTTGTGGAGCCGTGCGTCTTCGGGTTGTAGCCACCCTGCCACATATCGTCATAGGCATTTTTCTCTCCGTCCCTACCCTTGTCGTCGTACATCTTCTTAACTCGCTTCCACATCGCCGTCTTCGTTTGCCCCGGTTCAACTTCCCACGCTTCTGTGTACCAGATGGTCGAAGAGGTTTCGGGGCCGCCGCACGGGCCTTTCGATTCTGTCCGCGCAACAATCTGGACAACCCAAGTCTTCTCCATACCTGACCCGGAAGTCGAGCCAGCCGCTTCCGACAACTCCCAATTTGTACTCCAGGCAATCTGCCCACACTGGCCGATATTGAAGAAGCTAGTGCGCATCTTTAGCTGTGGCCCGTCCGACCTTGGCAAATAGCCCCAAGGACTTGTTATCGGCACAAATAGGCCGGTTGGGTCAGTCAACTGCGTGGGTTGGCTGTGGCAGTAGTCAAACAGATTCCAGAAAGGCGTGGCAGCCGGGTCAGGGCTTGTGAAGCGGCCTGTGGCAATGTCGTAAATCCTGTTGAGGCAATAGTACTGGTCCAGGCGGTTGGTGCCGGTGGCAGCGCCGTAGACGCCGAGGCCTGCCGCGCCGGGCGGGTCCACCCAGAAACCCATCTGCGGCGGCTGGTAGCGGTAACCCGCCCACAGGTAGCGCGTGCCGCCCTTGTGCGGGTCTGTCTGCCAGGTGCCGCGCGCGGCATCATCCTCGTCGCGCCCAACCGTGAAAAGCGCAGCAAAACCCAGGACTGGCGCGCGCTGAGGTGCTACAAACGGCGCTGGAAGATCAAGCGCGTGAACGCCTGGCTCCAGAACCTCCGGCGCGTGGTTGCCCGCAATGAGTACCATGCCGCACTCTTCCTTGCCTTCGTCCAACTCGCCTGCATCATGATCCTGCTACGCCATTTGTGAGAAGGCTACTAGTTTCCAGTGGACAGACCACGACCCGCCCGCTTCCAAAATAGAACTCCAAGATAGAGCACAACTCCTAAATAGACCAAAAGCACCGACCACCATTGACCAACGGGTGAGGGTGTAAATCCGATCATTAAAGTGTTCCATCGAGTGACATAATGAGATAAAAGGAGGGCGCCAGCACTAACGAGAGTAAGGATGGCATCTGCTACAGGACCTCTACACAATACGTCAACAATGAGGGCTCCAACTGCAACGCCGACACAGATCGCGAGTGGGGCCAACCGATAAGTCCATGCTTCATGCCACGCGGTATTCTCTATCAACCAAACTTGGAGGATACTCAGATTGGCCAGGCAAACCGTTGCAGCGACTGGGCCCGGACGCTCATGCCTAACCACATGCAAGGTAAACACCACAAGCAGCATCCTCAGCATGAACTGGCACGAGAATGAGTCGCGAGCAATGTCTCCTTGGCCGCTCAGGACAATGGCTGGCGAAACCCTCTCAATCGTGAATTCAGACAGTGCCAACATTAGAACCGGACAAATCACATAAGCCACAGCGTTCAGGACTCGCGTTGATCGAGAATCTTTATACAGACCCGCGATATGCCCTAATGTCATTTGCAGACCTTTGCATTTGCGCATCCCGGTGATGGCTTGAGGGTTGCCGCGTCGCCACCTTTGATGGCACCAATCTTCTTACCCCCTTCCTGAGTTGCAGCGTTGGCGATTTGAGTCCATGTCTTGCATTGCCCGGCTTTCATGCCATCGATTATTGTAGCCATCGCCTCCATGTCGGCCGCCGCTTTTCTTAGCGTGGGTTCATCGTCGTAGCAAATAACACATTTGGCGTTTTCGAATTTCAGGTCGCACCCTTTACAGCCAAAGATTAGGACAGTTCCCGTTGCCTTCTTCGCTGCCTTCGCGAAATCGTCTTTGCCAACCGGATCGTTTGCAGAAACGGCCAAACC
>JABARW010000014.1 GCA_019186845.1 Planctomycetota bacterium
AGGGCGGCGCGACCGGCACGATCATTACCGACAACCAGGCCGTCGGCGGTCTGCGCAACTTCGGCCAGGTTCCGGCGGGCCGCAACTCAGCTTTGCTGACCATCGCCATTACCAACAACGGTTCGGCCAACCTGACGTTCCCCGCCCCCTCCATTGACGAGAATCCCAGCGGTTCATTCAACGGCAACTTCTACTTCAACGCCCCGGCCGCGACCTTCATCAATCCGTTGCCACCGGGTCAGACAGCTACATGGACCATTCAGTTCAACACGCCTTCGGGCACGTCGCCGGGTATTCAAACCTGCCAGTACCGCCTCTATCACAACGCGGGCGGCGGCGGCACCCAGATATTCGAGATCAACGTACAGGCGGAAGTGATTCCGCCGGCGGGCGGCACCATTGAATTGCGCCTGGGCAGCGCCACGGGCCCGGTCATCAATCACGGACAGTCCGCCGCAGGCACGCCTCGCGACTTCGGCCAGCAGGACATCAACTCCGGACCGACGGCCTCCATCCAGATTTTCGTCAAGAACATCGGCACCGGCACGCTGTACATGACGCCCCCGGACCTCGGCGGAACCTGGTACACGGAGTTCGTGGTGGACAACACCGGCTTCACGCAGTCGGTAGCGGCCGGTGCATCGACATCATTCCTGGTCGCGTTTGACCCCAACACCATAGGCGTCAAAGACGCGGAAGTCCGCATCCCCAATACTGACAGCGCCTACAACGGCCAGGGCAGTAACCCCAGCTACTTCTCGGTACCGGTATTGGGTACCGGCTTCCAGCCGCCGGTCACACCCTCTATCGGCGTGAAGGAAAACAGCGCTGCGGGCGCCCTGATTCCTCACAACGGCCCCGTGTTCGGCACCTCGCGCGACTTTGGTTCACAGGTCGTGACGGCGGGCCCCACGGCCACCATCACCATCTGGGTTGAAAACCAGGGCGGCCAGACGCTGACCGTGAGCAACCCCACCCTGGCCGGCACCGATCCCACTCAGTTCGTGCTGGGCACCACGGGCTTCCAGACCTCCCTGGCTGCCGGCGCCGGAACCAGTTTCACGGTGGCCTTTGACCCGAGTTCGGCCGGCCAGAAGGATGCCGTCATCCGCATCACCCACAACTCGACCAACGAACCCAGCCCCTTCCTTATCAATGTCACCGGTCTGGGCGTCATCACGGCGCCGGTGCTGGTCGTCAAGGCGGGCGGTTCCACGGGCACGACCCTGACCAGTCCTGCGGCGGCCACAGGCCCGCTCGACTTCGGCGTGCGTGACATCACGGCCGGCGCCTCCACGCCGCTGCAGATCTACATCGAGAACACCGGCAACGCGAACCTCTCCATCAACAACCCCGTCCTGGGCGGCAGCGGTTCAAGCCAGTTCATCCTGAACAGCTCGACCCTCGCGGCCTCGGTGGCGCCGGGCGGCAACACCTCATTCACCATCGCCTTTGACCCAAGCACCACCGGCGTCAAGAACGCCCAGGTCAGCCTCACCACCAACGGCAGTCCCACCAACTTCATCATCAACGTCACGGGCACGGGGGTGCCCCCGGGTCCCATTGCCCAGGTACGTGAGGCCACTTCCACGGGCACTATCGTCGTCAGTGGTTCGCCTGCGGCTTTTGCAGGCTACCGAGACCTAGGCTCGCGCGATGTGGCGGCCGGTCCTTCCTCGGCCAAGACTCTAGTCGTCGTCAACCAGGGTACGCAGGCCTTGACCATCTCGCTTCCTTCGCTCTCGGGCACCCACGCCTCGCAGTTCGGCCTGAACACCGCGGGCTTCACCGGAACGGTGGCCGCCGGCGGCAACTGGTCGTTCACCGTCGTGTTTGACCCCAGCGCCGTGGGCATTAAGGAAGCCGAAGTCACCTTCACCCACAATGACACTTCGGGCACGCCTTCGCCTTACGTGATCCCGATTGTCGGTACCGGCACCTCGCCCACGGGCGTCATCATCACCACCACGTCGATCCCCGGCGGCCAGCGCGGCCAGCCCTACACGCCTTTTGACTTCACGGCGGTGCAGGGCACCGGCCCCTACAGCTGGTCGCTCAGGAACTCAACGCTGCCTGCGGGGCTCACTCTGTCTTCCGCCGGCACGCTGTCCGGTACGCCCACGGTGGGCGGCGCTTTCAACTTCACCATCCGCGTGACGGACTCGACGGGCGGCACCTATGACCAGGCTTACTCCATGGCCATCGGCAACGCCCCCGGCCTCAGCGGACCCGGCGGCTCCGGCTGCAGCACCGAGCAGAGCCAGGGGTTGGGCTTCCTGCTGGTTATGGCGGCACTGGCCGCACTGACCTTGACACGGCTCATCCGCCGCAGGGCCTGATGCATCATCAAAGGAAACCCGGGCGCCCTCAGGGCGCCCGGTTTGCTTTTCGAGTTATCGGGGGCGCGTTACGGAACTGCGCTCGTCGCGCAGCAATGAAATCAGGTCCAGCGTCGCACCTTCACGCCCCACCACCGCGGCGGCAGCGGGTTCATAGACCAATTTGTCCAGCACCCAGCGAGACTCCCGCCGCGTGAAGCGCAGGGTCGATCGTGCTTCGGCGTTGCCCACAAGATAGTCGAACTCAACCTCGACCTGGGTGCAGCCCAGGGGCAGCGCCGCCACTTCGCAGCAGCCGCCCTTCAAGCCATTGAGCGCCGCCGCCAGAAAGCGGCGATCATCCTCCGAAAGTTCCACGCGCAGGCCAGCCCCCTCAATCTCCACGGGAATTCGCGCGTTGCCCTGCGCCGCCAGGGCGTCAATGGCGGCCTGCACGGGCGACGGCGCTCCGGGCGCAACCAGCGCCAGGATTCCCTCAGGGGCGCTGTAGCCCTCCACCACGGAGGCGGGGCCCGCCAGAAATGCGCGGCTGCTTTCTCCTACGCTGCTGCGGCTATGGGGCCCCAGCAGGCTTTCATTGAGCACCAGTTCGGCGCCGCCACAGGCAAAGCTCCAGCGCGAGGCAAGATAGCCGTCGCGGCGGCCCGAAATCTCCGGTGAGAACCGCCGCCAGGCCGCCAGCAGCAGGGCGGCTTGGGTGCGGTCATGATGCCCGGCGAGCATCGCAGCTGCCATGCCTTCGAGATCGGCTGGAGTTATCGGGGGCAGAAACCGGCGTGAAGGGCTGGCGTCGGCGTAGAAGCCGAGTTCACCAAATTGGCTGCGCCTCAGGCCTCGGGGCAGCGGCTCGGCCAGGCGCCAAAGCTCGCGGGCCACCCGCATTTCTCCGCCACGGTCGGCCTGCTCCATAAGCACCGTGGCGTCGCGGTCTTCGGCCCAGGGTTCGCGCAACTCCCGCTCCAGCCGCATCAGCGCACGGGACAGGGCCAGCGCCGAGGGCTTGCGCGCCTCGATGTCCCTGCGCTTCAGCGGCGCGCCGTCGAAGCGATGCAGCGTGGTCACATCGCGCACTTCCGGGGGTTCAGACGGCGGGCTCGCGCAAGCCCCCAGGCAGAGGCTCAGCACCAAGGCTGCGGAAGTTGCGGGCAGGCCGCGCATGGCCGTCAGTCTAGCAGGGCCCCGGGCCGCGGTCATTTGTCCTTGGGTGCACCATCAGGCGCCACGTCCACCTGCTTGAGCGCCTCCTGGGCCCTGAGCACGTCAGCGCGGCTGCCGCGAAACACGATTTTCCGGGCTCGCTCAAAGGCACCCACCTGCACGCTGCCGGAGGCGATCTCGAGTTCGAACATCTGCTTGAGAGTGCGGGCCGCTTCCTCGGCCGAGCCGTTACTGACCTTGAATGTTTCCACCGTTTCGGCAAAGGCGGGGTCCTGCGGCTTGCTGTCCAAGCGTGACATGCGCTCACTCACTCGCGCCACTTCGTCACGCCGGCCGCTGATGAGCAGCAGATTTGAATGCTCGTTCACACTGGACTGCCACGTCTCGCCTCGCGCGCGCAGGCGCTCCACCGCCGCGCTCAGGCGCTTGGCCGGCAGGGAGCGTGGCACAAAATCGGCCACCACCAGATCGTCGTCACGCATGGCCGGAGTATCGGCGGCCAGGGCCAGGGCGTGGGCGGCCAGCAGGCGGTCCGAGAAATCGCAAACGACCAGCGTGTGCGTCGCCTCGAACACCTCGATCGAGCCTACGCCGGGCGTGAGTTTTTCCTTCATGGCCGTAGCAACGGCCTGCGGGCTGGCGCGGCTGAGCTTGATGGCCAGAGCCGCGAAGTAGTAGCGGGCGGCCTCCTGCGGCGTGCGCACCACGGTGGCAAAGCGCGCGGCCTGGGGGCCCTTGACGATCTGGTAGACGGGGCCGGGCAGGCCCTCAACCTGGAAAGCCACCAGCCCCACACGCCGCAGCAACTCGAACAGCGCCAGCGTGCGTTCAGCCTTGTTGCCAGGCTTGAGCGAGGCGCTGCTGATGCTGAGCGGCTTTCCTCCCTCAAACAGGTCCTGGCCTTCGTAAATGAAGCCGCAGCCCAGCTCGGCCTGGGCCCACTTGAGAACGTCGGAGACCGGCGCGTCCTTGAAATCAGGATTCTGAGGCGGCGGGTTTTCCTGCGCGCTCTGGCTGCTGAGGGTCAGCATCAGGGCCGCGGCCGCCAGCAGCAGGCTTGTGGTCTTGCTCATATCCATCTCCTTTGGCCTTGCGCGCAACGCCCAGGCCCATTGCCACGCCCGCCAGCAACAAGGCGCCGCCCAACGCCTGGAGCCCCGTCAGCTCCGACGCCCTGAAAACTTCAAAGCGCTCACGGAACAACAGCATGACGATAATGGCAATCACGGGCTCGGCCAGTATGGCCAGGTTTACGTAGAACACCGGCACGTACTTCACCACGTAGTGAAACATGGAATGGCCGATCAACGTTGGGATGATTATGGCGCAGCCCAGGTAGTACCAGTTGACCCAGTGGAAGCCCCACAGCGCGTTGCCCGCCACCAGCGCTGCGGCCAGGCAGCCCAAGCCGCCCAGCAGGTAGAGCGAAAACAGATAGCTGGTCAGTTTCATGCGCGGCCTGAGCCTGCGGCCGATAGCGTAGGAGATGACAATGAGCAGGCCGCAGATCAGCACCATGGCATCGCCCCACAGATGCCCCGGATCAAACGAGTAATCGTTCCAGACGAACAGGCCAAGCCCCAACAGCGACAGGGCCGTGGCCCCCAGCATCGAGCGTGTGATGGCTTCCCCGAGAAATACGCGGCCAATGGCCATAGCCATGAGCGGCTGGGCGCCAATCAGCACCACAACGCTTTCCTTGCTGGTGTAACCAAAAGCCAGGGCAAAGAAGGCAAAGTGAGCGCCGTAGGTAAGCCCCGACGCCAGCAGCTTGATCCGCTCTCCCGCGCCGAGTCTGGCGAGGTCCGTCAGCAGCGGCGCCAGGGCAAAGGGGGAGAGAATCAGGGCCACGCTCAGCAGGCGCCAGGCCGCCAGCGCGTAGGGCTGAACCTCGGAAAGCAGGATGTAGGGGGCCGCCATGGACACCGCAAACACGCCGATGACCGTGGCAACCAGCGGAAGCGTTTTCACGGGGCGCACTATGCGAAGGCAAAGCGGCCGGGGATAGGGGCAGCAGACCTTGCCCCATTTCAACGACGACCGGCGCGTGGCAAACTCTGCCCTTCATGAACAGCTTCGACCTGCTGGCCCAGTTCGGCGCCGAATCCGTCCAGTTCGTGAGCGACGAAGCGCGGGGCCTCCATGCCATCATCGCCGTACACAGCACGCGGCGCGGGCCCGCCTTCGGGGGCATCCGCACCCTCAGTTACTCCGGCGTAAATGCCGCGCTGACCGATGCACTGCGCCTGGCCCAGCACATGAGCTACAAGGCGGCCCTGGCCGACCTGAAGGCCGGAGGCGGAAAGATTGTCGTAATGAAGACGGACAGGCTGGACCGCAACCTGGCCTTCGTCGCACTGGGGCGGGCCATCGACCGCCTGGGCGGCAGCTTCTTCACGGGCCTGGACGTCGGCACCACTTACGAAGACCTTGAAAACGTGGCCAAGGGCACGGCCCAAGTCGCCTCCCACCTCGACTTCGGCAGGGCCACGGCCCGCGGCTGCATGGCCGCTTTGAAGGCCGCCTTTGAACACCTGGGGCAGCCGGGCCTGAGGGGCAAAACCGTTGCCGTACAGGGACTGGGCAGTGTGGGCCGTGAATTGGCGCGCATGCTGGCCCAGGCACAGGCGAGGGTCCTGGTCGCCGACATTCAAGAAGAGGCGGCGCAGAGCGCCGCACGGGAAATCGGCGCCGAGGTAGTAAAGCCTGGGGGGATCCTCTCCGTCAGTTGCGATGCGCTGGCGCCCTGTGCGCTGGGCGGAATACTGACCCCTTCGGCCGTGAAGTCCCTGCGCTGCCAAGTAGTCGCCGGCAGCGCCAACAACCAGCTTGCCTCGCCCGCCGCGGGCAAGGCGTTGCAGGCACGGGGCATCGTCTATGTGCCCGACTTTGTGGCCAACGCCGGCGCCCTGATCAAGGGCGTGCTGGAGCATCAAGCCGGCAAGGAACTCGGCTTTGATGTCGTAGATCGCGTGGGTGAAAGCACACAGGCCGTACTCGACCGCGCCAAAGCTGAAGGCAGGCCCCCCGCAGAAGTGGCCGAGCGCATCGCCCTGGAGCGCCTGGCCTGAACATGCCGCCCCCCACCGGACGACTTGCGCCCACCCCCAGCGGCTTTCTGCATCTCGGCAATGCCCGCAGCTTCCTGCTGGCCTGGCTCTGGGCGCGCAGCGCAGGCGGGCGCGTGATCATGCGCGTCGAGGATATTGATCTTCCGCGCTGCCGGCCCATGTTCCGCCGGCAGGCCCTTTCGGACCTGCTATGGCTCGGCCTCGACTGGGACGCCGGCCCAAGGCCCGACGACTTGCCCGGCCCCTTCGACCAGAGCACCCGCTTTGAGCAGTATCGGCTCGCTCTGGACCAGCTGGTGCAGGCCGGCCGCGCTTACCCCTGCGTGTGCTCACGCAAGGACATCGAAGAGGCCACACGTGCGCCCCACGGCGATGAGGGCGCCGTCTATCCCGGCACCTGCCGGGGCCGCTTTGCCACCTTCGCCGAGGCCGCAGAGCGGTCAGGTACCACGCCCGCCTGGAGATTCGCCTTCGGCGACAAGCCCATCTCGTTCCACGACGGGCTGCAGGGCCCGGTGCTGGCCCATCCCCGCGACCTGGGTGATTTTGTCTTGTGGCGCAAAGACGGCCTGCCCAGCTACCAGATCGCCGTCACCGTCGACGACGCGGCCATGGGAATCAGCCAGGTACTGCGCGGCAAGGATCTGCTGTTGAGCACCGCGCGCCAGTTGGCCCTGTACGAGGCGCTGGGTCTCAAGGCGCCGACCCAATGGGCCCATGTGCCGCTGCTGCTCTCCCAAGACGAGCGCCGCCTGGCCAAGCGAGACGGAGACCTCTCGCTCAAAGCTTTACGGGACCAAGGTGTGGCGCCGGCGCGCATGCTGGGCCTCTGCGCATACTCGTGCGGCTTGCTCGGAGAGTTGCGCCAAGCCACGCTGGGCGAGCTGACGCAGGGCTTCAAACTCTCGCGCCTTGGGCAAGCGGACTTCACGCTCACGCAAGAGCATCTGGCGTGGCTGCTGGGGTGAGGCCCCAAAGCGGCGCGCTTCGACTTGCGCGGCCAGTTGCCAGAGACGGGCAGAAGGATGCGCGGCAAGGACCCGCGAGAGCAGGCAAGACAGCGCTAGCCGACGACCTTGAGCAGCTTCTTGAGGGCCTTGGCCACGTCTTCGTAGTTGAGCGGCTTTGCGAAGAACTCATCGACGCCAATACGCTTTACCTTGCGGACGAGTTCGTTGTCCGTAGCCAGGCCTGACACCGCAACGATAAAGATATTGCGTGTCTCCTGATTGGCGCGCAGGCGGCGGCAGACCTCCGCACCGTCGAGGCGCGGCATCATGAGGTCAAGCACCACGGCGTGGGGCTTGAAAGACCCGATCTTGAGCAGCGCATCGTAGCCGTCGGCGGAAGTCTCGATGGTCGCGATGGGCATGTACTCACCCAAAGCCTCCGTCGCAAGATCCAGGATCTGCTGGTCGTCATCCACCACGAGAATCCGGCGTTCGTTGGCAGGTGACAGCTCCTCGGGCACGGGAAACTTGTTCTCATCGAGGAACTTGAGGAACTCCTTCACCTCCATGCGGTACTGCCCGCCCGGCGTGGTGTAGACCTTCAGCTTGCCGGCCTTGATCCAGTTCACTACGGTGGCCGGGGTGACTTGACAGTGCCGGGCGATGTCGCCTGTGGAGAGTGAGCTGCGTCGTGCCATGCCGAAAAACGATAATAATCCCAAGAACAATGGCCAGTGTCTGCTGGCATAAATCCAGATAAAGCCATCACTTATCCACATTTTCACCACGTCAGCAATTTCCAACATTCGGGCCTATGATGTCATTTCTCCATCAGCTCCCTGACTTGAAGGCAGGCACGACAGTGGCTACTTTCTGCCCCCCCTTTGACGGGATTATGAAGTAACCCCAGGCAACGTGCGTTAACATCGGTGCAGAGGTGTCAGGACGGAAATGGACGAAAACCTCATTACGCCGTCAGACTTTTACAATCGCGGGCTCGACCACCTCGAGCACGGTGACTACAAAAACGCCGTCGAGTACTTCAAAGAGGCCATCTACCGGGAGTTCAGCGACCCCGATGTCTTCATCCACATGGGTGAAGCCATGTTCGAGCTGGGCCGGGCTGAAGAAGCCCTGGATTGGTTCAACCGGGTTCCCTCGACGGACGGCCCCCTTGCCGAAGACCTGCTGCTCTGGAAGGGCTCCTGCTTCCTTGAGCTGGGCAAGCATCGCCGCGCCATTTCCAGCTTCAATCGCGCCATCGAGCTGAACCCCTCGCTCGCCGAGGCCCACTTCAAGCGGGGCCTGGTCCTCTTTGAGATGGGCCAGCTTGACCGCGCGCTGGAGGCCTTTGGTGCGGCCCAGGGACTCATCGAGAACGACCCGGAGCACGAGAGCGAAGTCCTGCTTTGGAAGGGCCGCACGCTCACGCGGCTGGGCCGCCGCCAGGAAGGCCTGGAACTCCTGCTCGAGGCCCACGATCGCGCCCCGGACATGGCCGGACCGTACAACGAGGTTGCTGACGCCTACCGCTTCAACGGCGACTACGCCTCGGCTGAGGCCTGGTACAAGAAGGGGCTGGAGCGTCTGCCCGACGACCCATCGCTGCACAACGACTATGGCAACCTGCTGCGCGACCTCGGCCGGCTTGAGGAAAGCCGCAAGCACCTCACGGTGGCCATTGAGCACGACCTGTCCCGCAACATCGCCTACTACAATCGCGCCCTGACACTCGAGCGCATGGGGCGCGGCGATGACGCACTGAAGGACTACGACACGGTCATCGAGAACAACCCCTCCGACGTGGACGCCAAGTTGCGCAAGGTAGACCTGCTGGCGCAACTCGGCATGTTTGTGGATGCCCACGAACTGCTTGCCACGCTAAGCGCCGAAGACGCCAAGACGCCCGAAGCCCTTGAAGCCAAGGCGCGCGTGTTCAACCGCGAAGCTCTCAAGGCCGAGCTCGAAGGCAACCTCGAGCGCGCCCTGGCCTGCCATGAGGGCTCGGTAAGCCTGCACCCGGATTTTCTGGATGTCGAAAGTCCCTCTTCACCGGAAGAATCAGCTCAGGATCGCATGCAGCGCCTGGTGACCCTGCTGGAGGGCGCGCCCCCCGAGAAAGAGGGGCTGGCGCGTCTGATTGAGGGTGCCGCGCGCTACAAACTCAAGCAGGCCGAGCAGAGCCGCCGCTGCCTCAGGCGCGCCCAGGAGCTGGATTTTGAACGGCCCCTGGTGCTCACATTGATGGCCGAGCTGCAGTTCTATGAATTTGGCAAGGACGAAGAAGCTCTCGCCCTGGCGGAAGAGGCCATCACACTGCGGCCCGATTTCGTACGCGCCCTGTGGATCAAGGCCGTCGTCCTCGGGGAACGCGCCCGCCTGCCCGAGGCGGTGGCCTGCTATCGCCGCATGCTGGAGATTACGCCGCACAATCCCAGCGTGCTGCTCAACCTGGGCGACATGTACTTCGACCACGGCCAGCCCCACCGCGCCCTGGACTGCTACCGCCGCGTGCTCGAAGAGCGCCCCGGCGATGTCGGCATCAACCGCGACATCGGGCTCTGCTACTTGGCCCTGCAGCGATTTGGAGAAGCCATTGCCTGCTTTTCGCGTTTGGAGGCCGAAGGCGCATTACAGCTTGAGATCAAACTCGACCTCGCCGAGGCCCACCTCGCCGTGGGCGACCGCGCCGAGACCTTCACCCTCCTCGAACAGGTGCGCCAGGCCAACGCGGGGGTAGACGTGAACATCGAGTCCCGCGCCGCAGAAATCTACGCTGCACTCGAGAACGCCCGCGCCAACGCCAAAGGCGCCCTGGCCGCCCTCAAGCCCCTGAAGGGCGACAAGCTGAGCACGTTTGGCCTGGTGCAACGCGGGCGCGCGCGCCTGACCTTGAAGGACCTCAAGGGCGCCAGGGCGGACTTCAGCCAGGTGGTGGAAGAACTGGACCCGCGCGCGGCCGATGCCGTGGAAGCCCGCTACTACCTGGCCCGGGCGGAGTTTGAAGCCGAGAATTGGGCCGAGGCTCACCGCCACATCGAAGTGGTCCTGGCGGTGTCACCTTTTGAGCAACGGGCTTACCGCCTGCGGGCCTGGATGCTTATGCTGGAAGGCCGCCTGGACGAGCAGGACGAAACCAATGACGCCCGCAGGTTCGCCGAGGAGGTCTCGCGCTGCCACAGGCTGCTGCAGCACGAGGATTTCCGCGATGCCGTTGCCTGCGCACGCGACCTTCAGGCACGGTTTCCAGGCCGCGTCGAACCACGTTACTACCTGGCCTGCGGTCTGGCTCAATGCGGCGATGACGACGCCGCGCTTCAGGAGGTACGCGAAGTGCTCAAGCGCGAGCCATCGCTCTTCAACCAGGTGCTGGACGAGCTCTATCTCGAGCCCCTGCGCCTGCGCGACCGCCACGAGTTCAGGTCAAGCGGCACCACACCTTCATAGCCGGCGCGCGATGTCCTCACGCAGCGTCAGCACGGCCACGCCCGCGCAGGCGACCAGTGCGCCCAGCACGGCCCGCAGGCTGATGCGCTCGCCGTAGATGATCCACACGAGGGGAATCACCAGCACCGGGGCCGTGGCAAACAGGGTGGAAGCGACATAGGAGTCCACTTTGGTCAACGCGTAGAGGCTCAGCGAAACGCCCAGAAAGGGCCCGAAGAAGGATCCGCCAAACGTCGCGCCCATGGCCCGCTTGTCGCGCAGAGCAGCCAGCGTCGCCGGCACCGCGCCACGCGCGGCCGCAAACAACATCAGCGGCACAAAGCCCGCGCCCATGCGAGTCAGCGTTCCGAACAGGGCATGCACCTCGACACGGGGCACGTCCGTGAAATGGAACCACTGGTCCAGCAGGGAACCCGGGGCATGGCCGAGGCCGGCCCTGGCCAGCACCGCGCCCACGGCCTGACCCACGGCGCCTCCCACCCCGCCCAGAATGCCCAGCCACAGTGAACCGCGCAGTTCTCCCGCCTGCGCCCGCTCCAGCACCACCCAGGCCACACCGACCAGCGTCAGGGCCATGCCGCACACGCCCACCCAGGTCATGGCTTCACCCAGGAGCCAGAACCCCAGCCATGCGGCAAAAATCGGGTGCAGGGAAAGGACCAGCGCCCCGCGCCGGGGACCGATCGTCTGGAGCGCAAAGAAGTAGGCCGCGTCTCCCAGCGTCAGGCCGGCAAATCCGGAGAGCGCCAGCAGCGCCGCCTGCCCCAGAGGCAGGGCGCCAAACGCACCCGTGAAGGCGCAAGCCGCCACCAGCAGCACGATGGCCATGACCAGCCGGATCTGGTTGACCTTGAACTGCCCGATGCGCCTTGAAGCACTGGTGAAAAACAACGCCCCCACCGCCCAGCAGAAGGCCGTTGCGGTGGCGGCAAGCGCGCCCAGCGAAGGATCCGCGATGGCGGAGAACATGGGCGGAGAACCGGCAAGCCGCGCTGCGGCAGACGGCGCAAAGCATGGGATGCCGGCGCGCTACGTCAAGGACTGATCAGCGGGCGCGGCGCGCCTCCAGTGCCTGGATGAAGCACTCGCGCATCCACTCGTAGGTGGCGGCACGGGACTGCGGCGTGCCAAAGCCGCCGTGGCGCTCCAGCAGGAAGAAGCCGTCCATAGCTGCGCGGAAGCTGCGGATAGCGTGAATGGCCTCGTCGCCCGAGATACCGAACAGCGACAACACCTCCACGAACACGGCAATGTTGGCGCGCGCCGCCGTGCCGATCTGCGGGTCCGAATAGTCAAGCTCGGTGTGCACCATGATGTCGTAAAGCGCTGTGTTGCTCAAGGCAAACTGGCGGTAGGCGTCAAGCAGGGCGCGCAGCATCTGCACGGGCTCGCCGCCCTGGGCACGTGCCTGCTTGAAGCGCTCGGCCAGGCGCGCCCAGGCTTCGGCGGCCACGCCACGCTGAAGTTCCTCGCGGCTCGCGACATGGTTGTAAAGCGATGGAGGCCTGATGCCCAGCTCGCGGGCCACCCGGTTGATGCCCAAGGCCTCAGGACCCTCGCGCTTTACACAGGAAACGGCCGCCTGAATCACATCTCGCTTGGTCAGGCTCTGCCCTTTGACGCGCGGCATGGAGACTCCGGCAAAAGTGAGGGTTGGCGAGCGATAGCCAACCGCAGGTCAGGGGCTTGGCCCACGCAGGGAACTTGCACGTGTGGCACAGCCCCCGGACGGAGCGCCTCCGATGAACGGAGGCGTCGAGTGAGGAGGGGCGCGCAACAAGCGCGGGGGTGTGCGCCTTGGCAGCAGGGGGTGTTCGCTGCCGGAGTCACGCGCCCGGATGGTCTATTCCGTTGTCAAACTTTCGTTGCCAATGTCCACGTCGACAATTTAGCCTGACCGAGCCCGCATTCAACCAGAATCCACAAAAAATTATGACCGGACGGTCAAGTGGCTGCAATAAGGCGTTGCAAGCCCGATGAATAAGTTATCACTATTAGTTTTTGCACGTCACCTGGCATGAAAACGGGCCAAGGTTTCCCTTGGCCCCGAGTTTCACCGGCCCTTGGGTCTTAGAAACCCTCGTTCTCGTCCTTTTTCGGGGGCTCGTTGCCGGGGCGCTGACGGCCGCCGCCCTGACCTCTCTGGCCACGCTGGCGACCCTGACCTTCCATGGACTTGCGCAGCGTTTCCAATTCTGCCTTGGAGACAGCGCCGTCTTTGTCGGTGTCAAGGCGATCCAGGGAACGCTTCATGCGCTCCGGAATCTCGTCACCCGTGAGCTTGCCGTCACCGTCCTTGTCGAGATTCTTCCATTCCTCGTCAAAGCGCTTCTTGGCTTCTTCCTCGGCGGCCGCCGCGGCAACCTTGGGCTTGGCTTCGATGTATTCCTCGAGGCTGAGCGAGCCGTCCTTGTCCTTGTCGCCCAGTTCCAGATGTTTGGCGCGAGCTTCACCCAGCTCTTCCTTGCTCAGCTTCTTGTTGCTGTCACGGTCGAGGGCATTGAATTCTTCCTCGGCCGCGGCCTTGGACTGGCGAGCCATTTCCTCGCTGAGCTTGGTGACGCCCGCGGTCAGCTCCTGCATGGTGAGGAAGCCGTCCTTGTCGGCGTCCAGTTCGCCGAATACCTTTGCGCCTTCCTCCCCGCCGCCGAACTCCTCCGTACTGATCTTGCGATCCTGGTCCTTGTCGCGCTCGCGCAGCACCCTTGCAACTTCGCGCACCCCGGCCGTGGAGCCTGCCTGGCGGCGCTCGGGCTTGTTTTCGTCCTTCTTGGGTGTTTCAGCCTCGGGAGTTTCAGCGGGCTTGTCACCGCCGGCCGGCTTTTCGCCTTCGGCCTGTGCAAAAACACCGCCCGCGAAGACAAAGCAGCCCAGCACCGCAGCAAACATCAGAACGCGCTTCATGGTTTTTCCTCAATCACTATGGGAACGTCGTTTGTTTATTATGCTTGGGCGAGTACACCCCGCCTTACGTGTCAAGTTGCGGAGAAAGTCGAGCCTATGAAGTACCTGGTTGTCGCCCTCTGCTCTCTCACGCTGGCCACTTCTGTGCTGCTTGTCTCATTCAATTTCGATGCCTGTTGCGAGTATCTTGGCCTGCTCGCTCCCGAGGGCGTCTCCGAGCGCCCCGGCGTCGAGCACGCCCAGATTGAGGCGGCCCGTGAAGACGGCGCCATCCCCGAATCGGTCCGCGGCATCAAGCTGCACCAGCCCGGCGGACCCGTTTCTCTGCCGGATCTCGACCATCAAGTGCGCGAGATCGACTACGCGGCTGCCAAATTCACGGTTTTTGTTTGGGTCTCGGCGCTCTGCCCCACCAGCGGCATCTATGAAGAGCGGCTCAACGCCCTGAAGTCCGAGTTTGGAAGTGAGGTGGCCTTCTGGGCCGTCAACAGCGACGAGATGGAAAAGCTGCCCGAACTGCGCAGCCACTTCCAGCGCAAGGAAGGCCCCTTGAAGCTGACCGTGCTAAAGGATGAGGGCAACGTGCTGGCCGATCGCTGGGGCGCACGCGTTTGCCCGGATGTCTTCGTCTTTAACCGTGAAGGCAAGCTGGAGTATCGAGGCGGCGTGGACGACAGCCGCAATCCCCAGGAAGTCCGGGAAAGCTATCTGCGCGAAGTCCTGCGCTCACTTTTGCGGGGTGAGAAGCCGCGCTGGCGCTACCAGAAGGCCAACGGCTGCTGCCCCATTGACCGTGTAAGGCCGGCCAATGCGCCTCAGGCCGCTGCCACCAAGTGAACCATGAAAGCAACCATCAGCTCAAAGACGACGCTGGGACAGGCCCTCAAGGAGAACCAGGAAGGAACCCTGGAGGTGCTGTCACAATTCGGCATCATTCACTGCTCCCATTGCGCCATTGACGAAAACCAGACGATTGAGGACGCTTGCAAGGAAGCAGGCGTCAACGCCAGGGTCGTGGTCAATGCACTGAAAGCACTGTAAACCCGCCCACACCCTCGACCCTTCAAGTGGCGGGCCGCAGGGCCGCCAAAGCGAAGGACCACCCCTATTAGAAATGCGAACTGGCATATCGAGACACGCCGGTGGCGTGTCGAGAAAGCGTAGCGCAGCGAGCGGCGCGAGCGAAAGCGAAGCGGCTGGTCGACGAAGGAAAGGACAGTCCCCATGAGAAATGCCAACTGGCATGAATGCCTCGGCAACGCCGCCGTCTTCAAGGGCTTCATGGAGCCCGGTCCTGAGGGTGTTCGTCCCGGTCCTGCCAGCCGCGCTGACCGGCCGGGGCCGGGACGCGGCAAGGCCCGCGGCCAGGCTCCCGACAAGCGCGGCCTGACGCAAGACCGCTGGTGCGCCAAGAAGGGCCCTGCCGAAGACTGAACTCGAATGGGCCCGCAAGCCGTGGGTTCTCGACCGACCTTTGGCACTCTCGAATCCGGATTCAGGCGAAAAGGCACAACCTTCTCGCCTGTTTCTCGTCTCTGTCACGGCGCCCGACAAGACTGCCATTGATGGCGCAAAGTGTTAACCTGACGGATGCATGACAACGTCGGGTCCACAGCCGCCCAAACCCGGCTCCGAAGATACGGGGCTCGAGTTCCCCTTGCCGCAGGAAGCCCTCGAAGAAGCGGAGATCACCCGCATTGCCCGCGAGCTGGCCGAGGCCCAAAAGAAGGCGCCCGGGCCGCCGGCGCATCCGCAGAGTGCGCCGCCTGTCGCGCCGGCGCCGCCGGGGGCGCGCAGGTATCCCGGCGTGCAGCCCCTGAACAAAGCCCAGCTCAGCCCCACGGCGGGCTCCACCGAGCGTCCCGCCAGCGATCCCTACTTCAGCCGCGTGTCGGAGACTCCTTCGTCGGGCGAGGTGCCGGCGCTGCGTCCGCTATCGCAGGCCGTGATCTCACCCGTGCCGCCCCCTTCTTCGGGCGACTCGGTGATCATGGAGCCCCAGAGCGACGACGAGACGCTCAACGAAGCCATCTTGACCAAGCGCCTGCCCAAGCCGCCCAAGGCCGAGGCACCCCCGGCGCAGAAGGACACCCGCAAGGTCTCGCTGGCAGACCTTGAAAGCATCGTGGCCCACATTCCCGAGGCCCAGGGCAGCGACCACGACGTGGTCAGCGTCCTGCCGCAGAAGAAGGTCATCGAGGAGCCCGGCATGGTGCTGGGCGAGGCCGACCTGCCGCGCCTGCGCGAGCGCGCCAGGGCGGGCATGCTGGCCACGCACCTCGAGCTGATGCAGGGACGCACGGCGGCGCTCATCGCGGCGCACAGCGGCGTGCCGTTTGGTCTGGACTACTACTCGCTGCAGGCGGTAAGCGCGAGCGCCTCGCTGCTGGAAAATCCGACGCTGCTGGAGGCAGCCTACGTGGGGCGGGTGCTGGAAGATCCGGCCATGATCGGCTGGGCCTGCGAAGCACTCACGGCCAAGTGCGGCCAGAACAGCGGGCGTTGGGCCCTGACGCCGGGCGAAGGGCCTTCGCGGGTGCCTTCCCTGGGCACGGTCAGCGCCATGCGCGACGTGGCCCTGAGCTTTGACA
>JABARW010000043.1 GCA_019186845.1 Planctomycetota bacterium
CCCTACACGACGCCCTTCCGATCTCCCTCAAGGCCCTGGAAATCAAGGACAGCGGCAAGCTGACCCTGGGCCTGTACAAGCGCATGCTCATGGACAGCTACCTCTGGCCCGAACTCAAGGCCGCGGAGGAAGAAGCCGCACGGCGTGAGAAGAACCCTGACCTCGACGGTTACTACCCCGAACTGCTCGTGCGCCGCCAGAGCCTGGACTTGCAGGCCGGCACCCAGGCCCGCACGGAAACGCGGCAGGAACTCGAGGGCCAGGTGCGCACCGAACGCCCGCTGTGGGAACTGATCAAGGCCGGCGTGCAGGGCGCCCGCGCGTTTGGTTAGAGCACTCTCAGAACTGGCTGCTGGCCGCCGCCCCTGCCAAAGGACGCGGGTTCTCAGGCAGTGCGGGCCATGCTCTGCCGGGCGCGGTAGGCTACGTCGGCCAGACTCTCCCAGCGCCGCGGAATGCTCAGGGCTGATTCAATCGCCGCCCGGGCTTTGGCGCGGTCACTCTCATCCAGCGCCCAGATACACTTGAACACCGCTGCCAGGTCCGCGTGCTGCTTTTCATCAATGGCCGGCAGGGCTTCCAGCGCTGCGCGGCGGCGCTCCGGGGGCTCGCACAACGCCGCGCGCAGCCGCGCCTCGATCATCAGGGATTCGTCGCGCTCGCCGGCCTCGCTGACGAGTTCACGGGCGGATTCGCGCGCGCCCACTTCGTCGCCGCAGGCCAGGCGCGCGGCGCAAAGAGCGGAGAGCGAAACCACGCGTGACTGGAAGTCGCCGATCTCCGCGTGCAGGGCGCAGCTTTCCTCCGCGCGCTTGAGGGCCAGTTGGGCGGGACCCTTGCCCACATTGACGATGGCCAGCCGCATCAGCACATGGGCCAGGGAGCGGCGATCGCCGGCCGCGCGGGCGAGGTCAAGGGCCTTGAGGTAGTGCTCCTCGGCGAGCTTGAAGTCAAGCCGCGCCGTGGCCAGCGTGCCGAGGTTGCCCAGGCTCTGGATGGCGCCCAGCTTGTCTCCCAGCGCGGTCTTGATGCGCAGGGCGCCGCGATACAGCTCTTCAGCACGGGCGAAATCGCCCAGCCGCTCGTAGGCCACACCCAGGTTGTTCATGGCCATGGACTCGCTGCGTTTGTCGTGAAGCTTGGTGAAGGTATTCAGTGCCTCCTGCAGCAAGGCGCGCATCTTCTCGAAGTCGCCCAGGCGCTCATGGATGATGGCCAGATTGACCGTGGCTCCGGCCTCTCCCTTGCGGTCTCCCAGCTTGCGCCGTACCTCGATACTGCGCTGGAGCAGTTCGATGGCGGCCTGCGTGTTCTGGGCGTAATGCTCAATCATGCCCGCCGCGCTCAAAGCGCCGGCCTCGGCCGTGGTGTCATTGAGACGGCGGGCAACCTCGAGGGCTTCGCGGGCAGCCGCGCGGCCTTCATCAATGCGGGCAAGGCGCATACAGGCCGAAGCGTAGGAGGCCAGCATCTTGGCCAGCACCTTGGCCAGCCGGGGGTCGGCCTCCGCGGCGGCAAGGCCGCCCTCGCGCTCGCGCAGGGCCTTGACGATGGCCAGGGCCTTTTCGAGTTGCTCGCGAAAGCGCGCCGCGCGCGCCAGCAGGTCGGTGGCGGCAAGGAACAGGCGCACGGCGCTGAGCATCTCGCCCGAGGCCAGGCAGAAGTCGATGGCCTTGAGCGCCTCGTGCATGCCCCAGCCCTCGAGGTCCTTGAGCGCGCCGCTCATGGGCGAGTCAAGCAGCTTGTGCATGGCCTCGGCGCGTTCGAGGTAATGGGCGGCGTGGCGGCGGGCCAGGGAGCGGCGGAAGTCCTCGCTCGTGGTTTTGGCAAAGCGCTCCTGCGTAAAGGTGCGGATCAGGCCCAGCATCTCGAACTGGTACTTCTCGTCGTCACCGCGCAGGGACAGCAGGCTCTTGTCGCGCAGGGAAAAGACAACATCCATGACCTCAGGCGGGTCGTCGGCGGCTTCTTCGGCGTCGTCGAGGGGGGCGCTGAGGTCAATGATGGCCTCCGCGCTCTCAAGCGAGAAGGCCCCCGCAAAATAGGAGAGCTGCAAAAAGGCCGTCTTCTCCCAGGGGTCGAGCAGGGAGTAACTCCATTCAATCGTGTTGCGCAGGTTCGTCTGCCGCGTGCTCTTTTTGTCGCGGCTCTTGGAAGCAATCAGGTCAAAGCCCTTTTCCAGGCGCGCGGCAAGCTGCTGAGGCGAAAGCACGTTCAGGCGCGCGGCCGCAAGTTCCAGCGCCAGGGGCATGCCGTCGAGGCGGTGGCAGATTTCCGCCACGGCGCCGGCGTTCTGGGGCGTCAGCACAAAACCGGGTTTGGCCTGGCTCGCGCGCTCGAGGAAAAGCTGCACGGCAGGGTAGCCGGAGATGCGCATGCTCAGGCGCGAGGTGGAGACATCGGGCGCTTCCATGGCGGGCGTGGCCAGAGTCGAGACGGGGTACTCGGCCTCGCCCTCAACGCGGAGGCGCTCGCGGCTGGTGACAATCAGTCGCAGGCGCGGGGCCGTGCGCAGCCAGAGGGAAAGGGCGGGCGCGAACCTGGAAAGATGCTCGAAGGTGTCCAGCACGAGCAGGCAGTGACCCTGCTCCAGGGCCCACGCCACCTGCTGGGCCGGCGTGGCCTTGCCGGGGCGCAACTGGCCGCCCAGGGCCTCCATGACCAGGCGGCAGAGGTCATTCTCGTCGCGGGCGTCGCCCAGATCGGCAAACCAGACGCCACTGGGAAAGTGCTGAATCACGCTGGCGGCCAGCGCAAGCGCCAGGCGCGTTTTGCCGCAGCCGCCGGGGCCCGTGAGGGTGATCAGGCGCGAGCCGCGGTTTCTGGCCACGACTTCGCGCGTCACCTTGTTGGTGTCCGGCGCGCCCGGCTGCCGGGAGATGGACTCCAGCGGGCCGGATTCCTCGGCGCGGCGGGCTTCATCGCCCAGCAGCATGGCGCGAAGCTCGCGCAGTTCCCTGTCGCGGCCCACAAAGGTGGTGGTCTGGGCGGGCAGATTGGTGGGCGTGTCGGCCAGAGCGCGCAAGGGCCCAAAACGTTTCACGGCGGCGTCGGCGGGCACCATCTGCACCAGGCGCTCGGGCTCGTCCAGGCCGCGCAGGCGGAACTCACCGAGGTCATGGAACTCGCAGCGCCCCGAAAGCACTTCGCGCAGGGGCTCGACCATGGCGCCGGAAAGCAGCGTCTGCCCGCCGTGGCCCGCCGCGGAAATGCGCGCCGCGCGGTTGACCGCGGGCCCGAAGTAATCGGCCTTGCCCTGGGGATCAAACTCGACCAGGGGCTCGCCGCTGTGCAGGCCAATGCGCACGCGGATGGAGTCCTCGCCCGAAAGCCTGATGCCCGGCAGTTCACGCTGCACGTCCAGGCTGAAAAGCGCGGCATCGATGGGCCTTGCAAACACTGCAAAGAAGGCGTCGCCTTCGGTCTTGACTTCGTAGCCGCTGTGGGCGGCCAAGGCCTTGCGGATGATCTGGTTGTGGGCATCGAGGGAGGCCTTAAACGCGTCGCCGTAGCGCTCCCAGAGGCGGGTGCTGCCTTCGATGTCGGTGAAGACGAGTGTAACGTTGCCGGTCGGTGCGCCCACGGTCCTGCCCCAAGGTGTGGCAAGTATGGCCCCGCAGCCGCGTTACGCAATTGTGATTGTTCAAGAACCTGGGTGTGCTTGACGCCCGGTACTCCAAGAGCCATGCTCAGTCACGATGAAACCCTTCCGCCAGGCGCTGCCTCGCCTGCCGTTCTCCTGAGCGGCAATGAGACTTCGCGTGCCGAACTCGGCTTTCACACCATTTACCATCTGAGCCTGGGGCCCTGACGCGCCCTCGGCGCCTCAGGAGCAACCCGTGAACCACCCGGGGAGCGCATTTCCTCCCAACCGCCGCGCCCCCCTGCGCGCCGAGCGGCCCCATTGCGCGTGGCGCGCTGGAGGAGGCCGCCTTGTCTGACCTGCGCTTTTCTGTGCGCGTGAACTCGCGCCCTGACGGGCGCTGCGACGTGCGTGTGCGCAAGCGCAGCTTCGAAGTAGGCGTCCCCCTCTCCTTCGACTCGGCCTACGACGGCGTGACGGCCCTGGAGCAGTTTCTGGGCGCGCTGGGATCTGACCTCGCGGGCGGCCTGCTGGCCCGCGCGAGGAAGCGCCGCATCGAAATCGATGCCATCGAGGCCACCGTGGAAGCCGCTCTCAACAATCCCCTGGCCTATCTCGATGTCGTGGGTGAGCAGGGCACCACGGCCATCGAGCAGATCAGCGCGCGGGTCTACATCAGCAGTTTTGCCTCAGAAGCGGATATCCAGATGTTGTGGGCCGAAATGCTCGAGCGCTCGCCCCTGGTCAACACGCTCAGGCCGGCCGTCAAGCTTGACCTGAGTTTCAAAGTCGCCCTGTGAGGAAAAATCATGGCCAAACCCATCCTGGTAGGCGCAGTGCTCTATGACCCCAAGGTCTCCGTGATCTGGGACATCATCCGCGAGTTCTTCGAGCAGCACCACTGCCCCATCGATGTCGTGTTCTACACCAACTATGAACTGCAGGTGGACGCCCTGCTCAAAGGCCACATCGACATGGCCTGGAACTCGCCCCTGGCCTGGGTCGATGCCCAGCGGCGCTCCAAGGGTCGCTGCCGCGCCATTGCCATGCGCGACACGGACCGCGACCGCGTGACCCACATCGTCGCGCGCAAGGGGGCCTTCAAGTCGCTCAAGGACCTCAAGGGCAAGACGCTTGCTGTGGGCGCCAAGGACTCGCCGCAGGCAACGCTCATTCCTCAGGGGCTGTTGCTGCGCGCGGGCCTCACGCCGGGCAAGGATGTGACCATCCGGCGCTTTGACGTGCTCGTGGGCAAGCACGGCGATCACATCGGCGGCGAACTCGATGCCTTCAAATGCCTGGACTCGGGCCAGGCAGACGCCTGCTGCATGCTGGACATGAACTGGGACCGCTGGAGCGGCGACGGCACCGTCAACAGCCAGAAGTACGCCATCCTGGCCACGACCGACAAGTTCGACCACTGCGTGTTCACCGTGCGGGAGGACTTCGACCGGGCCGCCGAGCAGCAGTGGCTCAAGGTCCTGTACTCGATGTCCTACGACAACCCCAAGCACCGCGAGATGATGGACATGGAAGGCCTCAAGAAGTGGGAGCCCGGCCGCACCACGGGCTTTGGCCCCCTCAACGAAGCCGTGGAGAAACTGAAGTTCTTCGAGGGGCGCCCATGAGCAGACTTCCGCTGTTTCCCGTAACCATGGTGGGAAGCTGGCCGCGCCCCGCCGAGCTGTTGCGCGCCCAGAAGGCCAAGCGCGCCGGAAAGCTCTCCGCCGCCGAATTTGACCGCCTGGCCGACGCAGCCGTACTGGAGGTACTGCGCCTGCAGGATGAAGCCGGCGTTGACGTCGTGACGGACGGCGAACAGCGGCGCGACAACTTCTATTCGTTCGCGGCCGACAAGCTCAGCGGCGTCAAGCTCATGACCCTGGCCGAGATGCTCGACATCATCGAGGACAAGGCCGGCTTTGAGCAGATACTCAAAACGCTCGACGTACCCGCCTACTCCCTGAGCAACCCGACCTGCGTGGGCCGCATCGAGCGCAAAGCCCCCCTGGCCCTGGATGAACTGCGCTTTCTGCGGCGGCACACCTCCAAGCCCGTGAAGATTCCGCTGCCCGGGCCCTACCTGCTGACCCGCGCCATGTTCGTCAAGGAGGCCTCGCGCCCGACCTATGCATCGAAGGAGGAACTCTCCGTCGATGTGGTCAGGGTCCTGCGCGCGGAAATGGCCGACCTCGTGCGCGACGGCGCGGACTTCATCCAGTTCGACGAACCCGTGCTGACCGAAGTGGTGTTCAGCGGCGGCAAGACCCGCACCTTCATGTGCGCTTCGCTTGCCGCCGGCGGCGACCCCAAGGTTGAACTCGAGTTCGCCGTCACCCTCATGAACCAGGTGCTCGAGGGCTTTGAGCAGGTGCAGACCGGGCTTCACATCTGCCGCGGCAACTGGAGTCAGGATGAGTCCACGCTGCTGCGCGGCAACTACGCGCCGCTCAAGCCCTGGCTGGAGCGGCTCAAGGTCAAGCAGCTCGTGCTCGAGTACGCCACCGAGCCCGCCGGAGACGTAATGCGCTTTGAAGGCCAGCAACTGGGCCTGGGCTGCGTCAATCCGCGCACGCCGCGCGTGGAGAGCGAGGAAGAAATCCTGGCCCAGGCGCAGCGCGCCCTTGAGCACTACGAGCCCGGGCAGATCTGGCTCAACCCCGACTGCGGCTTTGGCACCTTCAGCAACAGCCCCGTCAACAGCGGCAACGTTGCCGCGGCCAAAATGAAGGCCCTGGCGGGCGCGGCTCGCAGGCTGCGGCAGCGCCACCAGGCTTGAACTTACCGGATGTCACGCCCTTTGCGTGGCCCATCTCAGGAGGAAGCAATGTCGAACCCTTGGAAACTGAATAATGACGGCGTGCAACTGCTCGCCAAGGCGGACAAGGTCGCCCGCGAGGTCATCGCGCCCATGGCGGCGGAAACGGACGAAAAGGCCGTCTTCCCGCGCAAGGCCATCGAGGACATGAAGAAGGAAGGCCTGCTCGCGCTGGTCAGCGACAAGAAGGTGGGCGGCCACGGCCAGGGCCTGCGCGCCGGCGTCGCAGTCTGCGAGCGCTACGCCCGCGAATGCCCTTCGACGGCCATGATCATGAAGATGCATCACTGCGGCACCGCCGTGCTCGAGGCCCACGGCACGGAGGCTCTGCGCAGGCAGGTTGCCAAAGACGGCGCCTTGACCACGCTGGCTTTCTCCGAATACGCCTCGCGCAGCCACTTCTGGCTGCCGCAGAGCACTTCGGCCAAGACCCCCAAGGGCTTCAAGCTCAACGCCGCCAAGCAGCTCATCACCAGCGCCGGCGAATGTGACATCTACGTGTGGTCCAGCAAACCCGCCGCAGCCGAGGGATTCTCCAGCATCTTTGCCGTACCCGCGAAGAGCGCGGGCCTGAAGATTCCCAAGCCCTACTCGGGCATGGGCCTGCGCGGCAACGCCTCGGCGCCCATCACCGCCGAAAACGTCGAGATTCCCGCCGATCACATTCTCGGCCCCGACGGCAAGGGCTTTGACGTGATGATGGGCATCGTCATGCCCTGGTTCTCGCTGCAGAACTGCGCTGTCTCCGTGGGCTGCATGGAAGGTGCCCTCGACCGCGCCATCAAGCATGTCACCAGCACCGGTTACGCCTACGACAACTCGAAAATCGCCGACTTGCCGCAGGTACGCCAGCACGTGGCCAAGATGCGCTGCAGAATCGACATGGTACGCGGCTTCCTGCTCGACGCCCTGGACGCCATCGAAGGCAGCCGCGCGGATGCCGTGCTGCGCGTGCTGCAGGCGAAGGTCATCGGCTCTGAAGCCTCTCTCGAAGTCCACGACCTCGCCATGCGTATCTGCGGCGGCGCCGCCTATCGCAAGGAAGTCGGCGTGGAGCGCTTCTTCCGCGACAGTCGCGCGGCCACGGTCATGGCGCCGGTGGCTGACGCGCTGTACGAGTTCATCGGCAAGGCCACCTGCGGCATGCCCGTGTTCTGATGCCCGGCGGCGCGGCCGGTGATGGCTGACGTGAGAAAACGGACAGGGCGAGTCGGCTTTGCCTGCGGTGCTTTGACAGGCGGCATACAAAGCCTAGACTCGCCCTTCCGCTCATCCTGCCCCGGCGCCTGCGCCGTCCATCCATGCACATCGCGATTTTGTCCAGCAACGCCAACCTCTACTCCACGCGCCGCATCTGCGAGGCGATTGTCTCACGGGGGCACACCTACAAGGTCATGCACCCGATGAACTTCTCGATTCTCGTCGAGAGCAACAACCCCACGCTGCACTACAACAACAAGCCCATCGACAAGTTTGACGCCGTCATCCCGCGCATTGGAACGTCCATCACGTTCTTCGGCACCGCCGTCGTGCGCCAGTTCGAGCAGATGGGCGTGTTCTGCCTCAACAGTGCCTACAGCATCCAGGTCAGCCGCGACAAGCTGCGCTGCATCCAGCATCTCTCACGCCACCCCATCGGCATGCCCAAGACGGCCTTTGTGCGGCAGAAGAAGAGCGTGCTGAAGGCCATCGAGGATGTCGGCGGCGCGCCCGTGATCATCAAGCTGCTCGAAGGCACCCAGGGCATCGGCGTGATCCTCGCCGACAACACCAAGATCGCGGAAGCCATCATCGAGACTTTGCAGACCACCAAGCAGAACGTGCTGATTCAGTCCTTCGTGCGCGAGAGCCGCGGCAAGGACATCCGCGCCTTTGTTGTGGGCGGGCGCGTTGTGGCCGCCATGCGGCGCAAGGCCAAGGGCGACGAGTTCCGCAGCAATGTGCACCGCGGCGCCAGCGTCGAGGGCATCAAGCTTGACGCGCTCTACGAAAGCACCGCCATTCGCGCCTCCCAGGTGCTGGGCCTGCACTGCGCCGGCGTGGACATGCTGGAGGGCAAAGACGGCCCCATGGTCATGGAAGTCAATTCCTCGCCGGGCCTCGAAGGCATCGAGCGCGCCACCCACGTCGATATCGGCGATGCCATCATCCAGCACATCGAGCAGCAGGTGCTGTTCCCTGATATCGACATCCGCCAGAAGCTGACCCTGCAGAAGGAGTACGGCGTGGCCGAGTTCCAGCTTTCGCGCGAAAGCTCCATCTGCGGCAAGACCCTGCGCGAGAGCGGCCTGCGCGAAAAGGACATCCTCGTGCTCAACATCCAGCGCGGCACGCTGAACATCCCCAACCCCAAGAGCACCCGGCAACTGCTGGCCAACGACGTGCTGCTCTGCTTTGGCAGCCTGCTGGCCATGCGTTCGCTCGTTCACGTCGGCGTTGTTCCTCACAAGCTCGACACCCCGCCCCCGCCCCGCCGCGGCCGCAAACGCTCCTCCGCCGCGGCCTGATGCCGCGATACCTTTGCAGCTGTGCAGGGTTTCATGGCCATCACGGAGGTGGCCATGTTGCGTCTTGCGTTCTCGCTTCTTGCCCTAAGTTGGCTCTCGCTGGTTGCAACCGCACAGGACGCCGCAAAACCCGCCGAGCTGACCGAAGGCGGCCAGTCGCTCCTTGAGCGCTTCGACACCGACCAGGACGGCAAGCTCTCCGAGAACGAACTTCCTGAACGCGCACGCGCCTCCTTCAGGAACTTTGACCAAAACGGCGACGGTTTCATCGCCGGCGACGAACTCAACAAGGCCGCCGAAGCTGTCGCCAACGCCCAGCCCCGCGAAAAGGGCAAAAACACCAGGCGAGACATCGGCAAGCTGATGAAGTCCGATTACAGGCGCGACGAACAAAGCGGCCTGTTTTTGCAAGCCGCGCGCGACTACAACGCCGCCACCAACGGCGAAGCCCTGCTGATCCTGAAGGATGGCAAAGTCCTGCTTGATTGCACTGACAACGGCTACGACGCCAAGCGCGAGCATGAACTGGCCAGCGGCACCAAGAGTTTTTCTGGTATCGTCGCGGCACTCATGGTCGAGGATGGCCTGATGAAGTGGGACGAGCTGGCCTGTGAAACGCTCACGGAATGGAAGGGCGACGCCCGCGAGAAAATCACAATCCGCATGTTACTTTCGCTCTGCGCGGGCCTGCCGCCGGAGCAGGACGCCTTGCAGGGCCCCGCCACCAAAGACAAATACGCCTACGCCATTGCCCTGAAGTGCAAGCACGAACCGGGCAGGAAGTTTGAGTACGGCCCCGCCCAGTTCTATGCCTTTGGCGAGATCGTCAAACGCAAGCTCACAGAGAAAAAGGAAGACATCAAGAGCTACTTCATGCGCAAAGTGGGCGAGCCCCTGGGCATGAAGCTGACCTGGCGCACCGACGCCGCCAACAACCCCCACGTGCCCCACGGCGTGTTCATCACGGCCAATGAGTGGGCCAAATTCGGCGAATGGGTGCGGCTGGGCGGCAAACTCGGCGACAAACAGCTATTGAAGCAGGAACTTCTGGACGAGTGCTTCAAGCCAGGCAAGGCCAACAAGAACTATGGGCTTACATGGTGGCTCGGCGGCGGCGCCGATGAAGACGGCGAGAGCGAAGGCAAAGTCGCCACGACGGACGCCGGCGTGCCGAAGGATCTGGTCTATGCGGCCGGCAAGGGCAAGCAAAGGCTCATGATCTCGCGCGACGCGGGCCTGACGATTGTGCGCCTGGCCAACGACACCAACACGTTTGAGACAGACCAGTTCTTCTCCTGGCTCACGCGCGGCAAGAAGGCCTGACCGCGGGCGTCGAAGCCCTGATTCGCTCCGCCGAGAGATATGCGCGAAACTTTTTTGAAAAGTATACGCATGTATGACAACGGCGTGACACAGGGGGGGGGTAAGCTTGTGCCAAATTCCTTGATGAGGGAATCATGGCACAGCTTGCCAACGCCGATCTTCTGACCAGGCGCGACCTTTGGCCCTGGCTGGTTGAGAACTTCCCCTGGAAGATCCAGATCGCCCATCACTGGCCATTCATGGGAATCGATGGCGGGTCTCTCCGGGTGGCGCGCACTGCCCGGTTCGACGAAACTGACCTCGCCAATCTCAACTCAGAGTGCGGCCCCGTCACCGATCGCACCAGCCAGCCGACGGACCCCGAAGTCGTCTTCGGATTGGCCAATATCATCACGCGTTACTCCGTCTGCTTTGACGATCAGGACAAATTTCAGTTCTCCAAACAATCTGGACCACACAGAGTATGTGCTGGCCGTCCAGCGCCTGATTTACCGCTACTTCCGGCAACTGGGGCTCGCCGCCACGGGTTCGTTCAACTTTCCATCTCTACAGGACGTTGTCGGCGCCGGACAAACCATCGACATGGGCGGCGCCGCACTGACCTTTGCCGCGCTGGACCAGGCCTACCATCTGATCAGCGAAAACAACGGCCGCCCCAATGCCATCATGTCCAACAGCCGGGCGCTGCGCACTTACCGCAACCTGTTTGTCGCAACACACGGCATCGAGCCGCCGACCGTGACGGAAACCTGGACCGACCCCGTCAAAGGCAGAGTCTCGGCGCCCATCACATGCTTCAACGGCACGCCGTGGTACATCAACGACCTGATTGACGACCAGGCGTCCGCGCGCGGCATCGTGTTCTTCATGGTGCTGGGCGACGACAGGGGTCCCGGGCACTTCCGCGGGATTTCAGGTATCGTTCCCAAGGGGCGCGAACGTAACATGTTCATCAAGCGGCAGGTGGACGGGGTGATGGGCGACATCGTGGTGCCTTCGCAGCAGGTGCTGGTGCCGGATGTGCCGACCACGATCACCGTAGACGGGGCGACCATCACGCCGAGCCTGAACGCGGTGACCACGAACTGGGTGAGCTGGCCTTGCGGCATGGCGATGGGCGCGCAGGGCTCCCTGAGCATTCTCAAAGGCTTCAGCCTCGTCGCCAACCTGGCGACCACGTAGCGGGGAGTCCCCGACGCCAGGCGCGCCGGACGGATTGTCCCGTCGCAGGGGCGCGGCAAGCCGCGACCGGGCAAAGGCGGGTCTGCGGATTTCGGGTTTTGGTTGAAACTTCCCTTGACCGGACCGTTGAATCAAGGAGTGCCCATGGCAAACGGCGAAAATTGCCCCGGCTGCACCGACAAAGCCGCGCCTATCAGCGGCGGCGGCAGCCGCCTCATGGCCTTCAAGCCTATGGGCGAGCGCGGCCCCACGGTCTACCGCGACATGACCGGCATTGAGCCCGAGCACATGGCGCGCCTGAGCACGCTGCCGCCCGCTCCGAGCCACTCCTATTCAGATAATCATCTGACGCGCCCGGCGGTAGGAAATGATCCTTACGCACCAATCAGTCGAACTGAATCGCCCAATTTCAAGCAAGAGCTTCCACAATCGCCAACATTGTTGACGCTCAGCGCGCCACAGATACACCCCAACGCGCATTTACTCTCACCCGAATGGGTCCCGCCTGAGTACAAGGAAACACGAGACAAAAGGAGTTTCTGGGACTGGCTGTTGCTACTCCTGCAACGACTCCATCCGCGTTGGCTTGGCGACTCGGGGGGAGAATTGGGGGAACTCGGCCATTGGGATGAGCCGTCGCCCCAGCGTTTGGAGGACTGCCATCAATCGTTAAGATATCGCAAACAGGGGTTTCGCACATTCCAGATTCCTCTATGGACCAAATCTGTGATTGTCGAGCATGAGAATGCCGACATGCAAAGCAGTCTCGAGTCGGAGGCTCGCCTTGCGTTGATACAGCTGGAGAGCGACAGTGCTCAACAAGCGATTGACATCCTGATCGGGCGGTTTGGCATACCCGCAGACGTGATTGAGGCGGTCATCGCGTTGGCTACCCTGGGCTTCTCATGTCCCAGAGGATGCGTGCTCCAACGCAGACTCATCGCGTGGAACTTTCGCTCACCCGTCATTTCCCGTCCGCAGGCGGGTGTGGTGAAAGGTGAGCATATCAATCCGGTCACCGGTGGCCGCGAAGTCCAGTATGTGGCCGTGGTGCGGATAAGTGTGAGTTTTGCCTATGAAATTGTGTTCGATGTCTTCTGCCTTCCGCCTGCCGAATCAATCTAGCAGATTGCTGAGAAAGTCAACTTATCGACTATGTCAGTGGCCTGTTGGAGAGCTGTGTCTGGCAGCCATGATATTGTTATTGTGCGGCTGCACACAGCACGGACGGTCCAGTGCGCCGCGGTGCTCGTTCGTAGAGAGCGACCACATAGATGCCTCGCTGGCCGACTCGGACCGAGAACTGCTTATTCGCCTGAAGTCGTCGCCTCTGGCGATCCACCGGTTCGCGATGCCTGCGGAGTTGCCCCTGCCGCTGTTTCAGATGTTCGCTGAAAATGTCGAGAACCCGATGACACGTAAGATCGCGGCGACCACACCGGTCGCCGGTATCGCCATTGAGGACTGGAGCGTAAAGTATCAAGGGGAAATTTGGTCATCGGTCACACTTCGAAACGAGCGGCACGACATCTCGAAAGCACTGTCCAAACTGCCGCCGCGCAGTGAGATAGCGTTCTCGGTACGTTCGATTGTATCGAGTCCGGCCCCGTGGCGTCTTGTGCAGGACGACTCTATTCCCCTGCCGCGGTACTCCATTGACTATTGGATTACTTGGTACTTTCAGCCACTTTCACGGACACCTGTGAATATGTTTGCCCTCGCACACGGTAGCGACGGCCTGGCCTGCGATTTAACTGGAGTTTCGCCGACTGGCGCCGTGATCGTGTCGCTTGAACCCTTCTCAATCATTGTGAAATCAGCGGATGGGACGCCCTTGCCTTGGCAATGCCTGACGGAGCTCATTTGGGCTGGATGGTGGAAAGTCGGACAGTACGTCGGAATCGCCAGAACACTTGCGAGCAACCGTGTTCTGTGGCTCCGTGAGGGCACTCGATTCAGCCAGGGTAGACTGCATTGCAAAGTCGTCGATGTCGGCAACCCGCGTTCTATCACATTGGAGGTCCGGTATGAGACTCTGGACGAGTTCATCCGCTGAATGGAGAAGAGCAGGCGTGATCCTGACGGCCCACTTAGCGGCGAGAGTTGAAAAGACGGCCTCACAAAGTGCGGCTTCTTCATAGTCGGGTTGTGGCGAGTGTGAATTTCTGCCGCTCGCTGTGGGTGGTGCTCTCAGTTCCGCGCACCGTTGCATAACCCTCTCCCTTTTCACGAGAAATTTGAACGCGGAGTCCCCTTTCCAGGCGGGTTTGCGGGCATCGGCCCCGGGGTTTTTCTGGCGCCGGGCGCTGCGCGATGCTTCATTATCCTAATCGGACATCTTTATCCTGAATCGCCCCTTCCGGAGTCCCAGCATGAAGTCTGAAGCCGCGCCCGGCGCCAAGTCCATCGGTTTTGCGCGCATCCTCGTCCAGAAGAGGTACTGGAAGCTGCATGCCGCCATCGTCGCCGCCATCAGCATCATCGGTGTCGCCTATCTCGGCCTTGAGACCTACAAGGGCGCGCCGCCGCTCGCGGACTTCGTCACCCAGGACGGCAAGACCGTCGTCACCGTCGCCCAGATCAACCGCGGCAAGGAGGTCTTCCACCTGCGCGGCCTCATGAGCTATGGCTCGTTCTGGGGCGACGGCGCAGAGCGCGGCCCGGACTTCACGGCCGACGCCCTGCATCGCACTGCCGTCTCCATGACCCGCTTCTACGAAGCCGAGAAAGCCAAGGCCGGCCCCCTCACGCAGGAGGACCACGACGCCATAGCCGCGCGCGTCAGGCGCGAAGCGCGGCAAAACGGCTATGACGCCCGCAGCGAGAAAATCACGATCACGGCGGCGCAGGCCCAGGGCTACCGGGAGCTGATCGGGCACTACACGCGGATGTTCAACGACCCCGGCTATGGAGAGGCCTTTCATCCTACGGGTTACATCTCCGATCCCGCGGACCTCGAGGCGCTCACGGCCTTCTTCTTCTGGGGCGGCTGGGTTTCTGCGGCGGAGCGGCCGGGCGAGCCCTACAGCTACACCCACAACTGGCCTTACGACCCCATGGTCGGCAATACGCCGACGCAGGCCACCCTGGTGTGGAGCACGCTTTCGATCCTGGCGCTGTTTCTGGGCATCGGGGCGGTGCTCTACGTCTACGGCCAGCTGAAAACGATAGGCGACCCCTTTGACCAGCACGGCAAGAAGGGCATTCTCACCACGCCCGAACTTGAGGCCGACGAGCAGCATGTGCGGCCCACCCAGCGCCTCGTCTACAAGTTCTTCGCCTTTGCCATGATTGTGTTCCTGATGCAGGTTTTTGCGGGCATTCTCTGCGCCAACGACTTCGTGCGCACGGACAGGCTGCTGGGCTTTGACATCGCGCAGATTTTCCCCATTACGGTCGTGCGCAGCTGGCACGTGCTTTTGCAGATCTTCTGGTTCTTCATCTGCTGGATCGGCTACACCGTCTTCTTCCTGCCCGTGCTCTCGAAGGTGCCGCGCGGCCAGACGTTCCTGATCAACCTGCTGTTCTGGATGGGCGTTCTGGTGGGCGCGGGGGTGGTGTTCGGCATCTATCTTGGCCCCAAGTCGATGCTCAACGACACGCTGGCCTACTGGTTTGGCAGCCAGGGCTGGGAGTTCATGGAGCTGGGCCGCTTCTGGCAGTACATGATGCTGGCGGCGTTTGTGCTCTGGATTGTGATTATTTATCGCGCCGTGCGCCCCTGGCTCAACTGGCACAACGTGTGGTCGGTGCCTTCGTGGCTGCTCTACGGTAGCGGCATCATGGTGGCCTTCCTGTTCTTCGGGCTGCTGGTGTCGCCCAAGATGAACTTCGCCATCTCCGATTTCTGGCGCTGGATGGTGGTTCACATGTGGGTCGAGGCCACCTTTGAGGTGTTCACGACGGTCGTGATTGCCTACATGCTGGTGCAGATGGGCGTGGTGCACCGCGCCATGGCCGAGCGCGTGATATTTCTGGCCGTGATGCTGTTCCTGCTCACGGCGCTGATCGGCATTTCGCACAACTTCTACTGGATTGCCAAGCCGACGTCGATCATCGCGCTGGGAAGCGTGTTTTCCACGCTGCAGGTCCTGCCCCTGCTGCTGCTCACGCTTGACGCCTGGCGCACGCGCCTTGAGCTGCGCCGCGCCAAGGGCCTTGTGGGCCAGGGCAAACAGAAAGTGGTGATGGACGGCGTGTGGCTGTTCATTCTGGCTGTGAACTTCTGGAACGTGTTCGGCGCGGGCGTTTTCGGCTCGCTGATCAATCTGCCCATTGTGAACTACTACGAACACGGCACGTATCTGACGGGCAATCACGCCCACGCCGCCATGTTCGGCGTCAAGGGCAACGTGGCCATTGGCGGCATGCTGTATTGCTGCCAGCACCTGTTTGCGCGCGCATCCTGGAACGCGAAGCTGATTCGCTTCGTGTTCTGGTCGTTCCAGGTGGGGCTGGTATTGATGATGTTCCTGGCCCTGTTCCCCCTGGGCGTCTATCAGCTTATCGTCGTGCTCGAAGACGGGCTGTGGCACGCGCGCTCGCAGGAAATCATACAGGGCTCCATCTGGTCGCGGCTGGTGTATCTGCGCAGCATTGGCGGCACAATCTTCGCGGTGGGCGGTGTGCTGCCGCTGGTCTGGTTCATTCTCTCGCGGGGCCGCAGGCTGGTGCCCGAGAATGACACGCTGGAGGGCGAGTGGTCGGTCTACAACCGCGAACTTGAAAGGGACGCCGCCGTGTGGTCGGAGTTCGACGAGAAGGCCAAAGCCACGGACCCCACGCCCGTGGCCTCCACCACGCGCTGAACCAGGCCAAGCCGCAACCCCCACCGATGCCGCACCTCACCAGCGCCGCATGCTGCCGGCGTCTTGGAGCAGGCTGCGGTCAGCCGCAGCTTTCAGCGAGTCACTCAGTTCGGGGGCTGGAGTGACCCGGTTGACGTTGACAACCGCAGACCACCGCAGGTGTCATACGCAAGCATCTTTTCTGCGACTTGTGGTTGACATCGTGCGAATGGGGGGGGGGTATACTCACGGCAAAA
>JABARW010000065.1 GCA_019186845.1 Planctomycetota bacterium
GACGGCCGGGGTCGTGGCCTATCGCATCGGGCAGTACTTCGTCGGACGGCCCGTTCCCATGTCGGGTGTTGCCGGAGTCGTCGTTACGCCCCACGCCCGAGCCACGGGCGCGGGCAGCAAGGCCATGACGGCTTTGCTGCGCGAGCTCCACGCCGAGGGCGTCGCCCTTTCAACCCTTTATCCCGCCACGCAGCCCATTTACCGGCGGCTGGGCTATGAACTTGCCGGCGTGCGCACGGGCTATCGGGTGCCGGTGGGCGCCTGCGAACTCAAGCGGCAGCCGGGCACGCTGCGCCCCGCGCCGGAAGAAGAGCAACTGTTTGACTCCCTGGCCCGCGAACGCGCAAAGCAGGCCAACGGCCACCTCGAACGCAACGGCTTCTTCTGGCGCCGCCTTTGGGGCAAGGGCGACGACACCGCCTTCCGCTACATCATCGAAGTTGAGGGCAAGCCCGCCGGGTTCCTCATCTACCGCACCAAGCGCACGGAGTTTCCGCTGCAGGACCTCCTCGTGGCCGACTGGTGGGCGGCCAACGACAAAGCTGCGCGCCGCCTGCTGGCCTTCTTCGGCGAGCACCGGTCCGTGGGCGCCAACGTGCAGATTTTCGGCGCCCCCATGGAGCCCCTGCTGTTTTGCCTGCCCGAGCAGAAGTGGAAGGTCGATACCCGCTGGGAGTGGATGACCCGCATCGTCCATCTTCCGGCGGCCCTCCAGGCGCGCGGCTACCCCGTCATGGCCGAGCTTGAAATAGAACTGGATATCACCGACGACGTGCTGGCGGACAACCAGGGCCGCTGGCGCCTGGCGCTCGAGAAGGGTAAAGGCCGCGTCACGCGCGGAGGCTCGGGCCGCGTCAAGCTGGACATACGGGGGCTGGCTGCCCTCTATTCGTCGGCGCTGGGCCCCTCCGATCTGGCGCGGCTGGGGTACCTCAAAGCCGGGGTTGCCGACCAGGCGGCTCTGGCGCAGGCCTTTGCGGGCCCTGCTCCCTGGCTGCCCGACTTTTTCTAGCCGGCGCCGTCGAGTTTCCGGACCAGGCGCACGAGAGGCCCGTAGTCCGGCCCAGGGCGGCGCCCTGGCCTGGGCGCGTGACGCGCCCACCCCTGCTCGATGGCCTGGGCTACGGGCATGAGGGCGACCTCGAGCATGAGGCCCGCCAGGTCATCGCCTGGCGCGGGCAGCCCGCCCTGTTTGCGCAGCGAAGCCAGCAGGGAGCGAATGGCCCGTGCCTGCCCGGGAAAGTCGTCAATCAACTGCAGGGCAATGAGGGTGAAGAAGTCGCGCAGCAGCGGAGAGCGCAGGGCGCTGGCGCGGAAATCCGGGCGTGGACCGTCCAGCTCCAGCCGCACCAGCGCGCCTTTGGCGCCCTGCATGGCCGTGAGCTGGGCCTGGCGCAGGCGCAGCAGGCCGCGGGCGGCCCGCACGCCCAGGTCGTGTTCGCCGGCCACCAGGGCGACCTCGAGTTCCAGCGCGCCCTGGCGCGAAAGCCTAGAGGTCCGCGGCGCTGAAGACTTCCCTGGGCGTGAGGCGTTCGCCACGGATCAGGTCCTCGATGCTCTCGCGCTCGCGCGCAACCCAGAACTTGTCGCCCTGCACGATCACTTCAGCCGCGCGCGGACGCTGGTTGTAGGTGCTGCTCATGGCCATGCCGTAGGCGCCGGCGCTGAAGATGGCCAGCAGCTCGCCCTCGTTCGTGGCCGGCAGGCGGCGGGCCTTGGCGAACACGTCGGTGCTTTCGCACACCGGGCCCACCACGTCATAGACCCGCCCGGCATCGCCGGCAATTTCGGCGTCCGGCGCGAACTCACTCTGCACGGGCCAGATCTTGTGGTAGGCGTCGTAGATGGCGGGCCGAATCAGGTCGTTCATGGCCGCGTCCACGATCAGGAAGTTCTTGTCGCCCGAGGGTTTGTCGAAGATGACGCGGGTAAGCAGGATGCCGCCGTTGCCGCTGACGTAACGGCCGGGCTCACAGGCCATCTTGAGGCCGGTTTCCTTGATGTGGGGAAGCATCTTGGCCGCAAAATCGGTGATGTTCAGCCCCTCGCTGCCGCGGTAGGAGATGCCGTAGCCGCCGCCCACGTTGATGTACTCCAGCGGGAAGTCCGCCGCCTTCACTTCCTTGATGAAGGGCACGACCTTGGCGATGGCCTCGGCGTGGCGGTCGTTCTCCGTGATCTGGGAGCCGATGTGCAGGTGCACGCCCTTGAGCCGCAGGTTCTTGAGCTCGCGGATGCGCTTGAGCGAGGCCTTGGCCCGCTCGATGTCGATGCCGAACTTGCTCTCGCGCTTGCCCGTGGAGATGTGCTTGTGCGTCTTGGGGTCGACGTCGGGGTTCAGGCGAAGCGCAATGCCGGCCTCAACGCCGCGGCGCGCGGCCACGCGTGAAATGGCCGTGAGCTCGCTCTCGCTCTCGACGTTGAACATCAGGATGCCCTTTTCGAGGGCGTAGTCGATTTCATCGTCGCGCTTGCCCACGCCGGCGAACACGATCATGCGCGGGTCGGCCCCGGCGCGCAGGGCTCGATAAATCTCGCCCTTGCTTACGGCGTCAAAGCCGCAACCCACGCGCGCCATGGCCCGCAGCAGGCCCAGGCAGGCGTTGGCCTTGACCGAATAGCAGATGAGCGGGTCCACCTCGGCGAAGGCCTGCTTGATGGCCTCCACCTGTCCCGTGAAGTGGCTTTGCGAGTACACGTAAAGGGGCGTGCCCAGCTTGTCGGCCAGGGCTTTGACGGGCACGTTTTCGCAGTAGAGCTGGCCGTTCTTGTAGGTGAAGTGTTCAGGCATGTTTGCAGTCCGGAAAGTCGCTCAAAGGGCGCTTGGCCTTCAAGGAGGGGCAGAATAGACAGGATTGCGCCAATTGCACCAGGAACATCGGCGGGGTACTCAGGAGGCCGAGGCGTTGCTCGACCACTGCAGCGCAAAGGGCTTCAGTTCCTCGATGTGCCTCTGCAGCAGGGCAATGCCGTCTTCGAGGAGCTCGGCCAGGGCCTGATCCTGGGCGGCCTCGGCGCGGTCTGCGCTCAGCCGCCGCACGTTGATCTCAAGGCGCTCGACCGTTTTCTGCAGGGCCACAGCCATCTCGAGGTAGTTCAGGCGCCCGGCATCCTCGGGATAGCTGGCCAGTTCGGGATACTCGCCCAGCGCCTCCAGCTCATCGGCCAGGCGCTGGCAATAGGCGGTTTCTTCGTCCAGCACGCGCTGCACCAGGGTGCGGCGGTCCAGCGGAAAGCGGTCCAGCCAGACGCGGTTCTTGTCGAGCATGCTGAGGTAGCGCAGGTAGCCGGGAAACACCACCAGCAGCCAGCGGCGCAGCAGCTCGATGCGAAGGGCCTTGTCCATGGTCAATGTCCGTGGCCTGCGTGGCCTTTCGAAGCGTCCTGGGCCTCCGCGGCCGCGGGCGCTGGTGTGCGGCGCAACATGGTGGCTTCGTCCGTCGGGGCCGTAAACAGCGAACCCCACAGGAACAGCCCCACGGTCAGCAGCGCCGAACCACCCACCAACAGCCAGCCCGTGTTGGAGACAATCAGAGGGCGGGACACCAGCGCGGGCTCGCCGGGCGCAATGAACATCGCGCGCAGGAACCGGAAGTAGTAGTAGCAGGAAATCGCCGTGTTCACCGCAGCCACCACCAGCAGCACCGCCATGATGGGGTAGCCCGCCTGCGCGGCTTCCAGGCCCGCGATGAACAGGTTCATCTTGCCCAGAAAGCCGAAGGTGGGCGGAATGCCGACGAGGCTCAACAGCAGGATGGTCATCATCACGGCCAGGCCCATGTTGCGCTTGGCCAGGCCGTCAAAGGCGCTCATCTCCTCGCTGCCGGTTTCGTGGGCTACAGCCATGACCACGGCAAAGGCGCCGAAGTTCATGATGCAGTAGGCGATCATGTAGAACGCCGTGGCCGAAGCGCCCATGTCGGCAATGGCCCGTCCGCTGTCACCGCCCAGCTCGCCGCCCACGGCCACGGCCGCAACGCCGATCAGCAGGTAGCCGGCGTGGGCAATGGAGCTGTAGGCGAGCATGCGCTTGGCGTTGCGCTGCCACAGGGCCGTCAGGTTGCCAATCGTCATGGTCAGGGCGCCCAGCACGGCCACGAAACTGACCCAGTTGATGATGGGCAGGGCGTTGCCCGTGCTCTGGAAGGCCATGGCATCCATGAAGCGGATGAAGCCGGCAAAGCCCGCCGCCTTGGAGGCCACACTCAGGAACGCAGTCACCGGCGTGGGCGCGCCTTCGTAGGCGTCCGGCGCCCAGAAGTGCGCGGGGGCAATGCTCATCTTGTAACCAAAGCCCACGGTCACCATGAGCAAAGCCAGGCCAATGGCCAGGGGGTCGTTGACGTCGCGCAGGCGCTGGCCCATCAGGGCGATGTCGAGTGTGCCGGCCATGCCGTAGAGAAGCGAGATACCGTAAATCATCACGCCCGAACTCACGGCGCCAAACAGCATGTACTTCAGCGCGCCTTCCGTGCCCTTGCGGTCACTGCGCTTGAAGGCCACCAGCACGAAGGAGGCCAGCGACATCAGCTCGATGCTCAGGTAGGCCATCAGGAGGTTGGTGCTGCTGGCCAGCAGCATCATGCCCAGCACGCTGCCCAGCACCAGCGTGAGCATTTCGCCGAAACTCTTGCGCGGCAGGGAACGGTCATAGTGCAGCATGGCCAGGGTGATCAGGCCGCTGGCCAGGGCGAATATCTTGAAGAAGTTGGCAAAGCCGTCAAAGGCCAGCATGGAAGCCCCGGCCACCTCGACGTAGCCGTGGTCCTTGAAGAAGTGGGCGGCCTGAGCCAGGTTGCCCCAGTCCGGGTAGATGAACAGCGCCGTGCCCCACTTGCCCAAAATCAGCAGCAGGGGTGCCAGCATGCCCACAAAGGCCAGGCTCAGCAGGTTGCGCGGACTGCGCAGCTTGTCCGAGACGTCCACCAGCAGCATCAGGCAGAGCGTGAAGCAGACAATCAGCTCCGGCATAAAGTAGCCCAGGGTGTGGCCGCCGATTTCCTCGGCCATCTTGAAATAGGGACCGCGCGGCAGGCCAAGGACGGCCTGGGTAGCGGAGTGGGCGGCTTCTGTGGCTTCGAGCAGCATGTCGGGCGCGGTCCTGAGGGGCTACTTCGTGTATACGCCGTTGAGCATGGCGATTTCTTTGCCCGCGGGCCTGTTCAGGTTTTCGAGGCGGTCCTCCTCGATCTGGCGGGCGAACTCGGGCACGTGGCGCGCCATGTTGTTCTGGAGCACGCGCATGGGACCGTCGAGATACTTGATGCCCAGCTGCGGGAAGATGCCCAGCACCACACAGAAGATGGCCAAGGGCACCAGGGTGGCCCACTCCGTGGCGTTGAGGTCCTTGAAGTCTTTGTAGTGCGGGTCCTTCATCTTGCCGTAGAACACGCGCTGATAACCCCAGAGCAGGTAGGCCGCCGTCAGCACGATGCCCAGGGTGCAGATCACCGTCCAGAAGCGAACGGAGGTCCACACCATCCACCAGGCTCCGTCGCCGGCGTTGCCCAGGTTGCTCTGGAAGGCGCCAAAGAACACCAGCGCCTCGGAGATGAAGCCGTTGAGACCGGGCAGGCCGATGCTGGCAAAGAAGCCCACCAGGGCCATGCCCGCGTACTTGGGCATCTGGTTGGCAATGCCGCCAAAGCGGTTGAGGTCGCGGTGGTGCGCGCGCTCATAGATGACGCCCACCAGGGCGAACATCATGGGCGAGGAGATGCCGTGGTTGATCATCTGGAATGACGCGCCAATCAGGCCCAGCTTCGTCATGGCCGCCATGCCCAGCAGCACATAGCCCATGTGCGAAACCGATGAATAGGCCACCATGCGCTTGAAGTCCGTCTGGCCCAGGGCGCAGTAGGCGCCATATACGATGGATATCGAGCCCAGCACCAGCACCACCGTGGTCATGTCGTAGGCCTGCTGCGGCATGAACATGTAGCTGAAGCGGAACAGGCCGTAGCCGCCCATCTTCAGCAGGATGCCGGCCAGCAGCATCGAAATCGGCGTCGGCGCTTCCACGTGCGCGTCCGGCAGCCAGGTGTGGAAGGGCCACACCGGCACCTTCACGGCAAAGGCCACGAACAGGCCAATGAAGCACAGCGCGCCCGCCGTCGGCGCCAGGGCAAAATGGCGCGGCAGCAACTCCGTGAGCGCCACCACGTTAAAGGTGCCGCCGTGGCCGCCGTCTGTCGCCAGGTAGTAGTACAGCATGGCAATGAACATGAGCAGCGAGCCGGCCAGTGTATAGATGAAGAACTTGATGGCCGCGTAAATGCGGCGCGGCCCGCCCCAGATGCCGACGAGGAAGTACATCGGCAGCAGGACCACCTCCCAGAAGACGTAGAACAACAGGTAATCCATCGAGCAGAAAACGCCGATGATGCCCGTCTCCAGGATCAGGTAGAGGATGAAAAACGCCCTCATGCCCTGGTACTTGGGCTTGTGGGTGTGGTGGTCCAGAGACTTGTCCATGTTCCATGCCGCGCCGAGGCTGACGAGGCAAAGGAATGTGGTAAGCACGATGAGGGCCACGCCCAGGCCGTCAACGCCCAGGAAGTAGTTGACGTTGAAGCTCTTGATCCAGGGCACGAACTCGATGTGGTGCAGGCTGGAGGAGTATTCGCTCTGGGAGGCGCGCTGCATTACTTCCACTTCGCGCGCCAGGTTTTCGGTGTAGGACGTGTTCCGGGTTTCGGGATTGCCGCGCAGGTCGGCCAGCAGGGAGCCGATCTTGCCGGTGTCTTCGCACTCCTGGGCCAGGCTGGTCATGGAGCCGCGCGAACCCAGGGGCAAAATCAGCCCCAGGGAGAGGAAGAAGGTCAAGAGTGTGCCGGTCAGGGTCAGGAGCTTGACCGTGCGCAGGTCGCGCACGAACAGGCAGATCAGCGCGAACAGAAGCGGCGTGAAGATCGTCAGGGTTAGCAGCATAATTCGCACGTCCGAAGTAGAGGTTTCAGGCCTCGGGTATCAGGGAAAAGACCCCAAACCCGCCCGTCACCCGTCAACTATTGAGCCCTGGAACCCGACACCCGTTACCCAACACCTGCATCTTCCCTAGCTCATCAGCGCCAGCAACAGGAACAGAAGCACCAGCGCGCCGATGAGCATGAACACATAGTCCGAAATCTTGCCCGTGGGCGCCTTGGAGGCCGTGGCGCCGGCCCAGCTCGTGGCGTTGCTCACGCCGCGCACGGTGCCGTCCACGCCCCAGTAATCGGCCTTGGCCACCACAAACCCCAGCCACACCGTGACCTTGCCGGCCAGGTTCACCAGTCCGTCCACAATGACCTTGTCAAACCACGAGCACAGGCGCATGAGCCAGCCCTGGGCGCGCACCACCGTGCCGTAGTACAGGTCGTCCATGAAGTAGCCCTTCTTCAGGGCCGCGCGCGTGGCCGCCAAGAACCCGACATGGCCTACCCACTCGCGCCGGTAGAACGGGCCCCAGGGCGAGAAGAAGAACATCGACAGGGCCAGGCCGATCAGGAAGGCCACCATGGAGCCGCCGAAAACCTTCACGTGGGCGTCGTGGTGCTTGTGATGCCAGGCTTCCGTGATTGGGTCATGCCCGTGGCCCTCGTGGCCCTGCGCGTCGTGCCCATGTTCGTGGCCGCCCTCGGCGCTGTTGGCTTTGACGATGGCAGCCTCGAACTCGAGGCGGCGCTCTTCGTCCATGGCCGCGCGGGCTGCCTTTTCCGTTTCCGCAAAGCGGGCGTCTGCCGCCAGCCCGTTCTTGACGCGCCACTCGTTGTAGCGCCCGCCCCACTCGGCGCTGGGCGCCATGCCCGCGCTGTCGGCCAGCAGGGGATAACCGTCGGCGCCGATGTACAGCAGGTCTACACGCTTGGCGTCATAGCGCGCTTCCTCCACGAGGAAGCGGCTGTCAAAGGCCGAGCGCGGCTTGTTGACGAGGTAGTAGAACCAGCTCTGGCCGTCGGCGTTGGGGCGGCCCGTGACGGCCGGCCGCGTCTGCTTCTGAAGGGCGTCCGCGATCTTCTTGTCGTATTCGCGGCGCAGCTTGGACAGCTCGGACTCGCTCAGCGGCCGGCCGGCTTCGCCGACGCGCTTGCGGATATCGCCCAGCATTTCCTGCTGGTAATGCTGCGTCAGCGCGGCGCGGCTTTCCACCTGCTGCATGGCCTGGAGGTCCTTCATGGCCTCCGGGTCCTTGTAGCGGGCGACGACTTCATCGTGGGGCCCGGCATTGACGGTCTTCGGGGCAAAGCCCGCCAGGGCCGCCAGAATGTAGAGCAGCAGCACCGCCGGCAGGCCCACCAGCCCGCTCAGGGCCGAGGTGCGGCCCAGCCGCGAGATGTGGGCGGCGTCGCGCCGGTTGTACAGGTAGAGGCCCGACATCAGGGCCACAATGATGGTGACCAGGGTCAGCAGGCCGAACTCGACGACGTTGGTGAAGCCGAGGTTCTCGCCCATGCTTGACTTGGCCGCCAGGGGCCAGCCCACCACGACGGCGAAACCCGCAATCACAATCAGGGGCAGCACGACGTTCCAGGGCGATTCCTTGGCGTGCTCATAAACCCAGGGGTCGCGCGGCTTGCCGTGGAAGGTCATCCACACCAGGCGGAACATGTAGAAGGTCGTCAGGCCCGCACCCAGGGCTCCAAAGACGTAGGGAATGATGACCGCCGTGTCCACGCCGAAAATCATGGCCTGAGTGAGCACGGCTTCCTTGGAGTAGAAGCCCGAGAAGAAGAAGGGCGCGCCGGTGATGGCGAGGTTGCCGATCCAGAAGGTGGCCGTGGTTACGGGCATCTTCTTCCACAGGCCGCCCATGCGCGTCATCTCCTGCTCGTGGGAGCAGCCCAGGATCACCGAGCCAGACCCCAGGAACATCAGGGCCTTGAAGAAGGCGTGCGTGATCATGTGGAACACAGCCGGCACCCAGGCGCCCACGCCGATGCCGAGGAACATGTAGCCGAGCTGGCTGATGGTCGAGAAGGCCAGCACTTTCTTGATGTCGGTCTGCATCAGGCCAATGGTGCCGGCAAAGAGGGCCGTGAAGCCGCCGATGTAGGCGACAACCATCAGGGTGTCAGGCGTAAACAGCGGGAACAGCCGGGCAGTGAGGTAGACGCCGGCGGACACCATGCAGGCCGCATGGATCATGGCGCTGACGGGGGTGGGGCCTTCCATGGCGTCGGGCAGCCAGACGTGGAGGGGGAACTGGGCCGACTTGCCCACGGGGCCGATGAAGAGCAGGATGCCCATGACGCTCAAAGCCCCGCCTCCGACGAGCAGCGCCTGGGCGCCCATGTTGGCGAACATTGAGCCCGGGCCGCCGTAGGTCGTCAGGCCCCAACGGAACATGCCGTCCAGGGCGCCTTCCTGCCAGCCGGCAAACAGGGCCTGAAACTCGTTGGGCCCCGCGAACAGCAGGGTGCGGGCGTTCAGGAAGATGATCATCATGCCCACGAACATGAAGCAGTCGCCGATGCGCGTGGTGATGAACGCCTTCACGCAGGCCGCCTGGGCGCTGGGCTTCTCGAAATAGTGGCCGATGAGCAGGTAGCTGCACAGGCCCATGATTTCCCAGCACACGAACAGCCACAGGAAGTTGTTGGCCAGCACCAGGCCGATCATGCCCATGGTGAACAGGTTGATCGTGGCAAAGAAGCGCGCATAGCGCACCTCGCCCTGCATGTAGCCCGTGCTGAAAAGGTGAATCAGGAAGGCCAGCAGCGTCACCATGAACAGGGTGATGGCCGTCGTGTTGTCAATGTAGATGCCGATGGCAAACGCGCTCTTGAGCGTGTCGCCTTCATTGATGTAGGCGTAGCGCTGGTTCCCGGGCTTGGCCAGCCAGCCGTTGAGGGCATCTCGCGCCAGCTTGGCGTCTGCGCTCTTGCCCGCGTACCAGGCGTCAAAGGCCGCATGCTGGGCCGCCCGCTTCTTGCCGTCGCTGTCGTGCAAGGCCTTGAGCAGCAGGCCGCGCCAGAAGGCCGAGGGTTCCCGTTCGAGCTGTTTTTCGTCGGCCTCGGTCACGGCCAGCCAGGGCAGGATGTCCAGGGCCAGATAGCTGTCGGCCGCCACTTTGTCCGCCCCCGCCAGCTGGCCCTTGGCGTCCAGGACACCGGCGTCCATCAGGGCTTCGGGCAGGTGCAGCTTGGCCAGGGTGGAGGGTTGGTGCAGCACGCCCGCGCCGTCACCCGAAATGGTCATCCAGTTGACGCGCCACTCCACGGCGTAATTGGGGTCATACTTGCCCAGGTGCAGCACGCAGATGCCCAGCGCACAAAGGAAGGAGCCGAACATGGCGCCCGTGGGCAGCCAGTCGCCCTGGCGCCAGAGCTTCTTGCCAAAGCACACCTGAAGGAAGAAACCCAGCAGGGGAAACAGGAAGCAGGCCAGGCCAAGGGCCGCCTGCAACGGAAACCCGATGGACTGCTCGGGGAACACCGAGTTCAGTGTGAATGAGGCTTCTAGAAGCACCGGCATCGAGCGGTCCTGACGACAAAAACGCACGCCATGCCTCACCGGGCGATGGCGTCCATACCTTCATTGGGCGGATGGGTTTACCCGTGTTGCCACTGCCGGTCAACGGGTTTTTGAACGGTCAGTGGAAACCCCGGGGCCGCCGAACTCCGCGCCGTGCCGCGAGTCTCTCCGCCTCCTCAGCCGCGGCCAAGACAAAGCACCTCGCCGCACGCACCGCACCCACCCCTCAGGTCCCCGGGCGTCCCTCACAGCCGGCCCTTGCACCCCCTCAGCCTGCCTGCGGCCCCGCTATTCCAAGGCGCGGCCATCATTTTGTAGTAATCACTAACTTCAGAATGTGACAGTTCTCTGTGCCCTCGGTGCGTTTGTGGTACTTCCACAAACATTGGTGCCCACTCGATTTGCGCGCTTTCACCCCGCCCCGGTACACGTCTGGGGCGCCACCGGCTCCCCCAACACGCCTGGCCGCGCCTTGCTGACCTTGCGTTGGGGGCAAGTGCTAGCACAATTCTCGCCCCGTGGGACCCATTAGAGGTCCTCATTCGAATGGAGACAGAGATGAAGAAGATTTTGATGGCATTGGCCCTGCTGTTCGCGTTTGGCGTTCCGGCCCTGGCCCAGGAAAAGGCCTCGGGCGAGAAGAAGGAAGCCGCCAAGGAAGAGAAGAAGACCGAGGTCGACTACCTCAAGCCCTACCGCACCAAGGGCAACACCTGGACCTGGAAGTCCGTCAGCAAGGTTTCGGGCTATGAGTCCGTGGCCTACACCAAGTACGAAGTCACGGAAGTGACCGAGGAAAAGGCGACCTGCAAGGTCTCCACGCTGGACAAGGACAAGAAGGAACTGGCCAGCACCACGACTGAGATTCCGCTCAAGGCCACCAAGACCGAAACGCCCAAGGACGGCACCCCCGCCCCTGAGGTGAAGACCAGCGAAGAGAAGATCAAGGTCGAGGCCGGCGAGATCGACTGCATCAAGACCGAGATGGATTCCAACGGCACCAAGACGACCTCCTGGACCTGCAAGGCCACGGGCCTCCTGGTCAAGTCTCAGTCCAGTGCGAGCTGGGGTGAGAGCACGATGGAGCTGGTCGAGATGTCCGTCAAGTAACTCAGGGGGTCAGGTGCTGTCTGCCGGCCTGGCAGCCATGCAGGGCAATTCAGAACCGGGCGCCTGGTGCGCCCGGTTCTCGTTTTGTCGCTCAACGCTTGGCGCTGATGTTCAGGCGCATCTCCACTTCGTCCTGGATCAGGTTGTCCTGCATGCCCTTGAAGCTTACGCCAAAGGGCTGGCGGTCGAACTTGAAGTCGGCCTTGACGCTTACGTCCTTCTCGCCCACTGAGATCTTCGCGGGAAAGGTCAGCGACTTGGTCACGCCGCGCAGGGTCAGGTTGCCCGTGACCTCGTAGCCGTCGCCCTTCTTCTCGATTTTTGTGGTTTCAAACTTCGACTTGGGGTTCTTCTCCACGGCGAAGAAATCGTCGCTCTTCAGGTGACCGTCGAGCTTGGCGTTGCTCTTGCCCTTCTCGTCAGTCCAGAGGTTGCCCATCTCGATCTCGACCACGGCGTAGAGGACTTCCTTGTTGTCCTTGTCCAGCGTCAGGCTGCCGCTGAACTTGTCAAAGCCGCCGTCATGCTTGCCGGTGACTTTGCGGCCCGTGAATTCGATGCTCGAGCCGTCCTGGCTGAACTTCAACTCGGCGCCCTTGGCGCCCTCTTGAGGCTTCTGCACGCTCTGGGCGTTGCCCAGAGTCGTGTTGGCCGCGTTGGATGAGCCGCCGCAGGCCACCACAAACAAAGTCGCGGCAACCACCGCAGAAAGCATGACGTACTTGAACATGGGAACCCCTCTCGAAATGGAAAGATCTGTTCTGCCCGCTCAAACGCTTCTAGATAGAACGATATTCCGGGACCAACTCTTTTCGCGATTCCCGCGCCGGTTTTCACGCGACCTTCACCTTCACCAGACGGGCTGGCGGGCTCCAAGGCCGCCTCTAAGGCCCTTCGCACGGAATTGCACCCGTTTTCCACCAGGGCTCAACATGCCGCGCCGGGTGTGGCAGTATCGGCCCCATGTGGTAAACTTCGGGCAAGCTGGGGGTTCCAGCAAACGGGCAGCAAAACCGACAGGAGGCCTGCTACGACTACCGGAACCATCAAGGCGTACATGGAAAAGACCATTCGGCTGCGCGACAACGACGAAGCCTACGCCCTCTTCGGCGATCGCGACCGGCACCTCAAGATCATCCGCAGCCACTTCGACGTGAAGATTTTCGCCCGCGATGCCAACCTGCGCATCGCCGGCGAGGAGCAGGGCGTCCTCGACGCCTACGTCGCGCTCCTCACGCTGCTCGAGAAAGTTCGCAAATACGGCCAGATCCGCACGGCGGACGTCGAGGCAGTTCTGCTCCGCGAGACGCCCAAAGGCGACGTCCCCGAGGAAGTCACCCCCCTTGGCATCGAGGGCGCCAAGCCCCGCACCGAGGGCCAGGCCCGCTACGTTGACGCCATCCGCCAGCGCTCCATCGTCTTTGGCATCGGACCCGCCGGCACGGGCAAGACCTATCTCGCCACGGCCATGGGCGTCTCGGCCCTGATCCATGGCCACGTCAGCAAGCTCGTCCTCGTACGGCCCGCCGTCGAGGCCGGCGAGCGTCTGGGCTTTCTGCCCGGCGACCTCCAGGCCAAGATCAACCCTTACCTGCGCCCCATCCTTGACGCCATCGGCTCTCTCCTGCCCATGCAGCAGGTCCAGCGTTACATGGAGCGCGACGTCATCGAGATCGCGCCACTGGCCTACATGCGCGGCCGCACCCTGGACCGCGCCTTCATCATCCTTGACGAAGCCCAGAACACCACGCCCAAGCAGATGCTCATGTTCCTCACCCGGCTCGGCCGCGCCAGCAAGGCCGTGATCACCGGCGACATGAGCCAGACGGACCTGCCCCGCGGCCAGCGCAGCGGCCTCGCCGATGCCGTCAAGCGCCTGACCGATGTCGAGGGCATCTCCATCTGCCGCCTGCACAACTCCGACATCGTTCGCCACGAACTCGTCCAGCGCGTCATTGACGCCTACGCTGACGGCGAAGCCGGTACCGGCAGCGAAGAAGAGTAAGCCCATCGCTCTCTCCCCGGCCGCCGCCTCAGGGCGGCGGCCTTCGCTTTGCGCGGCGCGGCCGCGCCGCCGCCATTGACGGCGGGCTGCCATTGATTCACCATGCTTTGCTCGATTAGCGCTCACTAGCCGGTGAAACCATGCCCCAAGCCAAGGCCTCAGGAAACGGACGCACCCGCACTGAAATGAAACTGCCCGCCCGCTATCCCGGCCACGCCCAGGCCTACCGCCTGATGTTCCTTGGCCGCCTCATCGACGACGAAGCCCCCAACTTCCTGCGCAAGGCCATGGGCTGGAGCTACCACGCCCCCAACGCCGGCCACGACGCCATCCAGCTTGCCCTGGGCTGCACCTTCCGCCCCGGCCAGGACTTCTTCTTTCCCTATTACCGCGACCTCACCTCCTGCCTCGCCGGCGGTATCTCCGCCCGCGAGATCATCCTCAACGGCCTCTCCCGCGATGAAGACGTCGCAGGCGGCGGCCGCCACATGAGCAACCCCTTCCCCAAGATCAGCCTCGGCATCCAGAACGTCTCAAGCTGCGTGTCCAACCACATCCAGCACGCCGCGGGCCTGGGCCGCGCCGTCAAGTACTACAAGTCCGACGCCGTCGTCTATTGCAGCTTCGGCGAAAGCAGCAGCTCCGAGGGCTACGTCTTCGAAGGCCTCAACGGCATCAGCAAGGAGAAGCTCCCCGTCGTCACCGTGATGCAGGACAACGGCTACGGCATCTCCGTGCCCAAGGAAGACCAGAGCGGCAACGAATGCCTCGCCGACAACTTTGCCGGCCTCAAGGACACCCGCATCTGGAAGGTGGACGGGCGCGACACCCTTGCCTGCTTTGCCGCCATGGAGGAAGCGGCGGCCTTCGCCGCCGCCCACAAGGGCTGCGCCATCGTTTACGCCTTCTGCGCCCGCATCGGCTCCCACAGCAACTCCGACAACCACATCCTCTACCGCGACGAAAAGGAACTCGCCGAGGCCCGGGCCAGAGATCCCCTGCCCCTCTTCCGCCGCTGGCTCATCAGCGAGGGCCACCTCAGCGAGGCCGACCTCGCGGCCATCGAAAACGACGCCCGCCGCGAGTTCGAAGAGGCCCGCACTTACGGCGAAGCCGCGCCCCTGCCCGACCCCAGGACCGCCGCCGAGTTCGCCTACCCCGGAGCCTACCAGCCAAAGCCCGCCGAGATTCAGCCCGAGACCGTCACGGGCCCCGTTTACAACTGGCAGTCCGGCGAGCTTCTGACCCTGCGCCTTGGCATCAATGCCGCGCTCAAGCGCGAGTTCCGCGACAATCCTGACACCTTCCTCTGGGGGCAGGACATCGCCAACAAGGAGAAGGAAGGCATCTTCCTTGTCAGCAAGGGCATGCAGCCCGAGTTCGGCAAGGCGCGGGTCTTCAACGCCCCCATCGCCGAGAATTTCATCGTCGGCACGGCCAACGGCTTTTCCCGCTTCAACCGCAAGATCCGCGTCGTCGTCGAGGGTGCCGAGTTCGCCGACTATTTCTGGCCCGCCATGGACCAGTACGTCGAGTGCGGCCACGAGTATTACCGCACGCGCGGCCAGTTCACGCCCAACGTCATCATGAGGCTGGCCAGCGGCGGCTTCATCGGCGGCGGCCTCTATCACTCCCAGACCATTGAAGGCTCCCTGGCCAATATCCCCGGCGTGCGCATCGTCTACCCCAGCTTCGCCGACGACGCCTACGGACTCATGCGCACCGCCATGAAGAGCGACGGCCCTACCATCTACATGGAGCCCAAGGCCCTCTACAACGCACCCTCCACCCGCACCAAGGTGCCCGAGGCCCTCCACGTTCCCTTCGGCAAGGCGCGGCTGCGGCGCGACGGCCACGACGTGGCCGTGATTACCTACGGCAACACGACGCACATGGCGCTCAAGGCCGCCGAGGCGGCCAGCGCTGAGCCCGCCGGACGTGTTTCCGTCGCCGTGCTTGACTTGCGCAGCCTCATCCCGCTGGACGAAGAAGCCATCCTGGAGCTGGTGCGCAAGTGCGGCCGTGTGGTTGTGGCCCATGAGGGCCCGGAATTCGGCGGCTTCGGCGGCGAAGTCGCCGCGCTGATTGCCAAGAAGGCCTTTGAGTATCTCGACGCGCCCGTCGAACGCGTGGGCGCGAAGCTGACTCCCGTCCCCTTCAGCACGATTCTGGAAAAAGCCATCCTCCCGCAAAGCGACGACATCCTCTCCGCCATCACCCGCGTGGCGGCTTATTAGTAGATTGCCTTTCTGTGCCCCAACTGCCCCCTGTGTCAACACGGGGTGCATTTCGCGAACGACGGCAACGGCACCCCGCGTTGACACGCGGGGTCTGTGAACGCTCCGTGGGGCGGCGTGAACGTGCGGGCGCGAACACGCGGGTGTGAACGCGGGGGTGCTTACATTCGTATCCTCATATCACGGTGGGGCGCGTTTTTGCGCATGCCACATTCTCAGTTGCTCGCGCAGCTCGTCTGCCTTCTCACATTTCTCCGCCTCCTCCATCAGGTCTGCCAGGGTTTTCACCGTCGCGTTGCGCGGCTGG
>JABARW010000079.1 GCA_019186845.1 Planctomycetota bacterium
CCGCGCTTTTTGAGTTCAGCGATGACGGCTTGGCCCTGGGCCTCGGTGATTTCGTTGAACCTGGAGAAGCCGCCCAGCTCCTTGTAATGGGCGGCGACTTCATCGATGCGTGCCTTGCGCGCGGGGTTGTGGCCATAGATGCCGGAGACAAAGCAGTAAGCCTCGCCGGGGCAGGGGTCGAACTTCTTGCAGCAGCCCTTGGTGGGGCCGCCGAAGCCTGCGATGAAGAGCGTGTCGATCATGGAGTCAATCCCGAATTGCGAATGTCGAATTGCGAATGGATTTCCTAACTACTTGTTATTGCGCGCGCTGGCGACAATTGAGCCGAGGATTTTTACCAGATCAGCCGCCTCTTGTCTGAGTTCCGCTAGTTTGGGTGTGGCCTTTAGGACGCCCTTTGGAGCGCTCGCGGGCGGCTCTCGCAACAGGCCTGATTCTCCGATCAGGCGCAACCAAAACCGTGTTTCGCGCGCCTCCTTGTGGGCGATGCTCATCTTGCTGATGAAATCGGCCTTCGATTGCGCCCCTTGAGCTTCTTCAATCTGCGCGCCGACCGCGGTTCCAGAACGAAGCAATTGGCGAAGCTGTTCGAACGAGGCTTCGTATGTTCTGCTCCAAGTCTGGCCCGTGTGAAACACTGTGATTGCCAGTCCGAACCGGTAGGTCCGTTCAACGATGTCCGGGTCCCGCTCCCAACGCTCACTCAGTTAAACCTGGCATTTAGAAGAAATTCGACATTCGACATTCGCAGTTGGCCACTAGCTTTCACGCAGCTCGGCGACGACCTTCCATCTCGCGCGCAGTTCGCGCAGTGTCGGCTGCGAAGTCTCGCTGCCGGCGGTGCTGGGCTGAACAAAGGGCAGGGCCGCCCGTGTTTTCTCCGTGGCGATTTTGTCCAGCACGCCCCACCAGAAGCGCTCGCGCGCGTTGAGGCTCAAAAGCGCGCCCTTGCGGATCTGTTCGCGGGCTTCGTCGCTGTTGCACAGTTTGGCCAATGCTTCCTCCAGCCAGGCGCCGTGGTCCTGGTCCTGTTCCTGGTGGCAGGTCCAGTAAAGGATTTCTTCTTCCTTGAAGCCGGCCTTGCGCAGGCCCGCCACGGCGTGCGTGAACATGGTGGGAATGGCCCATTCGTGGCCCGGGCCCAGCGCACCCAGGCCCACGAGGAAGGGCTCCTGCGTGCAGATTCTGAAATGCTCGCGTATGAAGCCCACGACTTCCGGGTGCAGCGGGTGGTCGTACTCGGTGCCGGGCGCAATGCCCGCCGCGTGCATGAAGTGCATGTAAAGCTGGGCGTGATCTTCGCCCTCGCTGCGCTCGCCGTATTCATCGACGAGCACTTTGGCGAGCCAGCACTTGGCCTCGCTGTCCGGCGCGTTGAGCAGCAGCAGTTCCATGTAGCGGGTGAAGTTGCCCACGAGCGCGAAGTGCTGCGAGGCAAGAATCTTGAAGTCAAAGCGCGAGCGGGGGTCGGTGTTCATGCGACCCAGCAGCGAATGGCCTACGCCGGGGTGCCGCAGGATTTCTTCTCTCAGTGCGGCGAGAAAGGCGCGCGCCCGGACTTCTTCGGCGCCGCCGCTTGCGGGCTTCATGGGTCTCTCCGGGCGGCCTCGCCCCCGCAGGGCCGCCGTTTGAACGCGTGGTCAAATTATCCTTTCCCCCGCTCGATGCAAGGCCGCAGGGCCGCTTGATTGTCGCGTGCGCATTTTCACAATCCGCCCATGGCTCAGAGCATCCAGGGCGCCTTGCCGCCTCCGCGCACCTTCATGAGGGCGCTGGGGCCGGGACTCCTGTTTGCCGGCGCGGCCGTTGGCGTGTCGCACTTCGTGCAGAGCACGCGGGCCGGCGCCGACTTCGGCTTTGGCCTGCTGGCGGTGATCGTGCTCGCCAACCTGCTCAAGTATCCGGCGTTTGCCTTTGGTCCCCATTACGCGGCGGCCACGGGCACCAGCCTGCTGGAGGGTTACCGGCGGCAGGGTCGCTGGGCGCTGTGGGTCTACCTGGCCCTGACGCTTTGCACCTGCTTCACGGTGCAGGCCGTGGTCACGGTGGTCACGGCGGGCATAGCCTGCGCCGTGCTGGGCTTCAGTTACGAGCCGCCCAAGGTCGCGGGCCTGAACCTTTCGGCGCCTGTGGCCATGTCGGCGCTGCTGATGCTGGCCTCGGCCCTGATGCTCGCGGCGGGCCGCTTCAAGTGGCTGGACCGCGCCAACAAGCTGCTGGTGGCCGGGCTCACGGTTTCGACGCTGGCGGCGACGCTGCTGGTGCTGCCGCAGATCGAGTGGTCGCAGCCCGGATGGCTGCCGCCGAAGGACGCCCTGACCGACCGCGCCCACCTCGTGCGTATCACGGCACTCGTGGGCTGGATGCCCAGCGCCTTTGACGTCTCCATCTGGCATTCCCTCTGGACCCTGGCGCGCCGCGACGACACCGGGCACCGGCCCTCGGTGCGGCAGGCCCTGCTGGACTTCAACGTGGGTTACTACGGCACGGCGCTGCTGGCGCTGTGCTTCATGGCCATGGGCGCGGGCGTGATGTTCCACTCCGGGGCGAAGTTCGAGGATAACGCGGCGCGCTTTGGCGCCCAGGTGGTCAACCTCTACGCCGCCAGCCTCGGCGAGTGGAGCCGGCCCCTGCTGGGGCTGTGCGCGCTCTCGGTCATGTTTTCGACCACCCTCACGGTGGTGGACGGCTTTCCCCGGGCCTTGGCCACGCTGGTCAAGCGCTTTGGCGAAGCCGAGCGCGAAGACGGGCTGGCCACACTTCAGCCGCGGGTGTATCGGGGGGCCATGGCGGTGATGGCGCTGGGCAGCCTGGGAATCCTGGCGGCGGTGCCGGCGGGCCAGTTCAAGTTTCTGGTGGACCTGGCCACGACGTTGAGCTTCCTGAGTGCGCCGTTCTTCGCCGTGCTGAACCACCGCGCGGTGTTTGCGCCCTGGGTGGCGCCGGAGTTGAGGCCCGGCGAGCGCATGCGCTGGCTGAGCCTGGCGGGCATCTTCTTCCTGAGCGGCTTTGCGCTGTACTTCCTTTACATCACCTTTGCGTGAGCCTTGTCCAGGCGCATGGTGCTGGGCTTGCCGCCGTTCTTCTCGTGCACGCGCTTGAGCGTGGCCGGCTCCGTCTGGAGGGTAATCTCGTCGCCTTCGGCCAGCACGACATCGCCGCCGGGATACAGCGTGTGAACATCTCCACGCCGGTGGTTGAGGATGAACAGAGGCAGGTCCTTGGCCAGATCGCGGATGGAGAGGCCGCGCAGGGCCGAGCCGCCGCAGACGTAGACGTTGGCCACGACCAGCAGCTTGCCGTCCACGTAGAAGGCGTTGACGATGCTGGGGTCGGCGCTGGCAGTCGCGAACAGCGGCGCGGCCAGCTCGGCCGTGGAAAAGGCCAGCGACATGCCGAAGCTCTCGCGGATCTTGCCGGCCAGTTCCTGGTCGAACATACGCAGCACGACACGGATGTCGGGGCGGATCTTGCGCGCATCAAGGGCCAGCTCGATGTTGGCGAGGTCGTCATCCGTCACGCAGATGATGGACTTGGCCTGGGCGGCGTTGAGCTCTTCCAGCACGCCGTCTTCGCGCCCGTGGCCCACGCGCACCGGAATGCCGTGCTTGCGCGCGTAGGTCAGGTTGATGCAGTTGCTGTCCTTCTCGAGCACGATGACGACTTCGCCCAGCTTGAGCAGCTGCTGCAGGATGCGCACACCGACCTTGCCCAGGCCGAAGAGAATGACGTGATCCTTGAGTGTCTTGGCCATGGCCTGGACCCATTCGGGGGAAGCTTCGTCTCGCCGCAGGATGTGATACGAAAAGCGCACCACGCCGTCGAGGATGACAACCAGCCCCAGCAGCGGCGTGAGAAAGCAGATGATCTCCAGCAGCCAGTGTTCGGGCGCGGGACTGATCTGCTCGCCGAACAGCAGCGTGTAAACCAGATAGGTGGACTTGCCAAAGCTCAGCTGCTCTTCATAAAACTGGGTAAACGCCAACCCGCCCAGCAGCAGCAGGACCACCAGCCCGCTCAAAATCGGCAGAAACTGCAGCGTGGGCTTGCGCAGGTAGTGCAGCCAGGCACGGATCAAACGCGGCTTGGAACGCATGGGGGGATTGTCCGATGGTCGGGGCCTGCTGTCGAACAGGAATCGGCGCCGGCCTCACGGGGCAAAACGGGCCGCCACCCTGGAGACCGGCGGCCTGGCCCTGATATAAGGGCGCCATGATCCACAGACCTCGACGCCTTCGGCGCGGCCAGGCCCTGCGCGACCTCGTTGCACAGACCGTCGTCACGCCCGCCGATTTCATTCTCCCGCTCTTCATCATTCCCGGCAGGGGCAAGAGCCGGCCCGTCAAGTCCATGCCCGGCGTAAGCCAGCTCACGCCCGACCTCGCCGTCAAGGAACTCAAGCGCGCCGAAAAGCTCGGCGTGCGCGGCTACATCCTGTTCGGCGTCACTCCCGCTCAGGCCAAGGACGAGCTGGGCCGCCACGCCCACGCCCCCGACAACGAGGTATGCACGGCCGTGCGGCGCGCCAAAGACGCCGGCATCGACATGGTCGCCATCTCCGACCTCTGCTTCTGCGAATACACCAGCCACGGGCACTGCGGCAAGCTCTGCGACGACGAGCGCCTGGTGGTCGACAACGATGCCACGCTCGAGATGCTGGGCGCCCAGGCCGTGAACCACGCGCGCGCGGGCTTTGACGTCATCGCCCCCTCCGGCATGATGGACGGCACCGTGGCCGCGCTGCGCCAGGCCCTCGACGGCGAGGGCTTTGA
>JABARW010000080.1 GCA_019186845.1 Planctomycetota bacterium
GGCTTTGACCACATCGCCATCCTCAGCTACGCCGTGAAGTACGCCAGCGCCTTCTACGGCCCCTTCCGCGACGCCGCCCAGAGCGCCCCCGGCAAGGGCGACCGCCAGGGCTACCAGATGGACTTCCGCAACGGGCGGGAGGCCCTGCGCGAAGCCTTGCTGGATGAGCAACAGGGCGCTGACATGCTCATGGTCAAGCCCGGCATGGCCTACCTGGACATCCTGGCGAAGCTGCGCGAGCAGACCCAATTGCCCCTGGCCGTGTATCAGGTCAGCGGGGAGTACGCGATGCTGAAGGCGGCGGCGCAAAACGGCTGGCTGGACGGCGAGCGCGTGCTGCGCGAGAGTGTTTATGCCTTCAAGCGGGCCGGGGCGGACATGATTTTGACCTACGCCGCCTGCGAACTGGCCGAGCGCGCCAGTCATGGCGTGGTTTAGCCAGCTTGGTCCGGCCAAGCCATTGACCGCGGTAGAAGTTAACTCGCCTCGGCCGACCAGCCCGCGCTGTGGCGCCCCTCAATGGATGCAATCACCTCGGCCATGATGGACACCGCAATTTCGGCCGGCGTCTGGGCCCCGATGTCCAGCCCCACGGGGCATTTCACGCGCGCCCATTGGGCCTGCGCGATGCCGCGTTCTTTGGCGATTTCGCCCATGCGCAGGTGCTTGGCTTTGCTGGCAATGGCGCCGTAGCGCACGGCCGGCCCCAGGCTGGGCAGTGCGGCAAAGATCCCCTCGAGGTCGAATTCGGCGTTGTAACCCAGACCCATCACGTGGCTGAAGCGCGGCAGGCCCGGCTGCTGGAGGTAAGGACCGGGCCGCATGCAGGCTACCTGCAGGGCGCCGGGAAAGTCGGCCGGGCGCGAGTATTCGTCGCGGTCATCGACCACGACGTAGGGATACTCCAGCTGGGCACAGAGGCGGGCGAGCGCGCGGGACACGTGGCCGCCGCCCAGCAGCAGCAGGCAGGGCTTTTCCATGAACACCTCGATGAAGACTTCATTGGTGCCGCCGCAGAGCGACTGGACGATGTTGCCGGGCTTGCGGGAAAGCTCGTAACTGACGGTGCGGGAGCGGCCCTCGGCCAGAGCCTCGCGGGCCTGCTGCGTCATCTTGCGCTCGGCATCGCCGCCGCCAATGGTTCCCAGCGTGAAATCCTCCGTGACCAGCATGAGGAAGCCGTGCTTGCCGGGGCTGGAGCCCCGCACCTTGACGAGGTGCAGCAGGGCAAACCGGCGGTTGGCGCGGGCGAGTTCAGCGGCCTTTTCGAAGACGGAGATGAGCATGGGTCAGCGCGGGCGTGTTTCCCACAGTTTGCGCGCCGTGACGTACTCTTCAGGCGTGTCGATGTCCAGCAGCACGCCCGTGTGGCTGACCGGCACCTCCATGACCTGCGTGGGGTTGGCCTCCATCACGTTGCGGGCCGACTGCCCGGCCTTCAGTTCCATGAAGGGCTGGCGAAAGCCGATGTCCACGAGCATGGGGTGCCCGCGCTTGCCCCCGTACACGGGCACGAAGATGCGCATCAGCGAGCGCCGCCCCTTGACGTAGGCCGCCCGCAGAGCCTCCAGGTCCGAGGCTTCAACCAGGGGGCAGTCCACGGGCCAGACCAGCGCGGCATCGGTCGCGAAATCGAGTTTGCTCATGCCGAGCTGGATGCTTGAAAGCTGCCCTCGCTCGGGTTCCTGGTTGATGAGCACCTGGCAGCCGGCGAGGTCGGCGCCGGCGCGGATTTCGGCGGCCTGGCGGCCCAGCACAACAAGCAGCTTGTGGATGTTGGCCTTGCGCGCCGTTTCAAGGATGCGCGTCAGGGCGGGCTTGCCGCCGAAGTCCAGCAGCGCCTTGGGCCGGCCCATGCGGGAACTGGAACCCGCGCACAGCACTATGGCGGCCAGCGTGACCTGAGGTTCGCTTTCGTCCATGGCAGCCCCCAAGGGAAGTACGGATGCTAAGGCGCGGGCGCGGCGCGTTGCAAGCCCGCCGGCGAAATGGCGGGCTTTGCCCGGCACTCCGGCTTTGGCCTTCCGCTGGAAAAGTCGACCCTTTCGACTTTTTCAGCGGCCCGCTAAACGAAACAAGCCACGCGAACGTGGCTTGCGGCGGGAATCGGAAGTCAGCCCGGCAGCTTGATGGAGAGGCCGCCGTCGATGATGAAGGTGTGGCCGTGCACCATGCGCGTGAGGTCCGAACAGAGGATCATCACGCCGTCAGCGACGTCATCAGGCTCGACCAGCTTCTTGGCCGGCGTCCACACCAGGCTGTCGTTGAGCATGGTGTCGCGGTTGGGGAAGTGGGTCAGGGCCTCAGTATCCACGACGCTGGCCGAGACCGCATTGACGTTGATGCCGTGCTCGGCGTACTCGACGCAGAGGTGGCGCACCAGGCTTTCCAGCGCGGCCTTGGAAGAGCCCACAGCGGCATAGTTGTTGAAGGCGTGGGTAGCGCCCAGGCTGGAAACGGCGACAATGCGGCCGTTGCCCTTCATCATCGGAACGGCTGAGCGCGACAGGGCCAGCAACGCATAGGCGTTGATGTCCATCGTCCACTGCCAGTGGTGGTAGGTCAGTTCCTTGCTGGGCTTGAGAACGCCCGAGGCGGCGTTGCTGACGAGGAAGCTGATGCCGCCCCACTTGTCGCGCAGCACCTTGAACATCTCGTCGATGTCTTCGTCCTTGGCGACATTGCCCTTGAGCAGCAGGGGCTCTTTGCCGGAGATGGCCTTGATCCTGGCCACGGCCTCCTCGGCCGCCTTCTTGTTACGCAGGTAGTTCAGGGCGACGTCCGCGCCCGCGCGGGCCATTTTCGTGGCAATGGCAAGGCCGATGCCGCGCGTGCCGCCCGTGATGAAGGCCTTTTTTCCGGCGAAATCGAACATGTCTGCAGCCTAAGCGTGGTTCAAAGCGTGGAGGCCTGCTTCATTGCGGGCCAAAACGCGATATAACCCAAGAAGCAATCAAGGTCCAGCGGGACCCTTATAAGTCGTAGGGCCAAAAGAGTCTAGGAAGGATGTGGGCGATGAGCAAACCTGTGCTCGGGTTGATTGCGGCAGCCTGGCTGCTCGGGACGCTGGTGGTGTCAGCCCAGGACGCGCCCAAGGCCGCTATGGCAGGGGCAGGACGGGAGTTTGAGTTCAAGGCAGGTAGTTTCCTGACACAGGAAGACTACGAGCACATCGTCGAGGCGCTGCGCTGTGTCGAGCTCAAACCCAAAGACCTGACTTTTGAGAAGAAGGTCGCACTCAACCAGCGCTTTGTGCTGCCCATCTGCGCCCAGTGTCTTGATAACCCGCTGAGCGTGCCCCGCATTGCGGAAGACGCGGCAGGAGACTTCAGTGCAGCCAGCCCGGCGCCCTTCCGCGCGCGGCGCGCCGCCGAGGTGCTGCAACGCGACCTCAAGCGTTTTGAGCCCGAGGAACTGCGCAAGGAGGCCGTGGGCTGGATAATCTGGGCCGAGGCCAGCCGCAAGCTCTCCGAGTTCGAGCGTCGCTGGCTGCTGGACAAGGGCAACCTCAAGGAAGTCAGGAACGATGCCGGCTGGAAAAGCCTCAAGGCCGAGGTGGACGCCTCCTGGAAGGAAACCATCTCCGACGGCATGACCCTGATGCTGGGCGCGAAGTTTGAAGTCGCGGCCCAGCCGGCAGGCGAGGAATACAGTGCGCTGTGGGGAACGGCGGGCCTGGACCAGTTCCTGGCCCAATGGCTGTACACCCCCCTGATGTCGCTCTCGTTTGATGACACCGGCACCCCGCCGGCATCCATGGCGGCGGTGGCCGCCCAGCTTTCCGGGGTGTTCTGCGATGATGACATCCGCCTGCCCGGCGCCGCCGCGGCTGTCCCGCCGGGCGATCCTTTCGGCCCCGCCTCCAGGGCGGCCGGCACGGGGCCGCTGGTGGCCGCGGCTCGCCTGGGCCCCATCCTTGAAGGAGTGGCTCAGGCGCTGAACCTGTATCGCGGCGTGAAGAACCCGCCCCTGTGGCTCGCCGGCCAGCCCTCGCGCGAGCAGGGTGTCCACGGCGGCATACTCGGCGTCGTGCGCGGCCCCCACGGCCGCATTATCATCGGCGGCACCGGCGACAACACCTACGAAGGCGACGATTTCGTCGCCATCATCGACCTCGGCGGCAACGACACCTATCGCGGCCGCGTCGCCAGCGGCATCGGCCTTCCGGGGCGCGCGCCCCTTTCATTTGTGCTCGACCTTGGCGGCAACGACCGCTACGAGGGCGAAGACTTCACGCAGGGCTTTGGCTTCAACGGTGTGGGCATTCTCTGGGACCTCGGCGCGGGCAACGACTACTACAGGTCGCGCTTCTGCTCCCAGGCCTGCGGACTGCTCGGCTATGGCGAACTCTTTGACGATGGCGGCGACGACCAGTACTTCACCGATTCCGGCAGCCAGGGCGCGGCTTGCTTTGGCTATGGCCACCTGATTGACGCGGGCGGCAACGACACCTATCGGGGCGCGCGTTATGTGCAGGCCTGCGCGCTGGTGGGAGGCGTAGCCGTGCTGACCGACGGCGGCGGCAACGACCTGTACTACGCCGGCGGCAAATATCTGCACAAGCCGCTGCACAACGATCACTACCAGAGCCTGAGCCAGGGTTTTTCCATCGGCAACCGCAGTGATGCCAACCCCGCCATGGGCACAGGCGGCGGCGTGGCCCTGTTGCTTGACCAGGGCGACGGCAACGACAATTACATCGCCGACATCTACGGCCAGGGCTCCAGTTACTGGTACTCGCTGGGCATGCTGGTGGACGAAGGCGGCAACGACAACCACGTGCTTTATCAGTACGGGCTTGGCGGCGGCATCCACCTCTCGACGGGCATCCTGGTCAACCTCAAGGGCAACGATACCTACACAGACCCCTGGGGAGTGGGTCTGGGCGGCGCCCATGACTACGCCGTGGGCTGGCTCATTGACCGCGCCGGCAACGACCTTTACCAGGGCGGCGGGCAGGGCCAGGGCCTGAACTTCTCCGTCGGCATCCTGCTGGATTGCGCCGGCAATGACTCCCACGCCTGCCCCGGCGCGGGCTCCATCGGCGCGGGCCACAACAACGACATCTCGCTGCTGCTCGACCTCGACGGCGAGGATTTCTACACCGTGCCCGGCGTCAAGAACGGGCGTTTCACGCGCCAGGGCGGCCACGGCCTGATCTACGACTGCCCCAGCGGCGGCTGGTTCCCCGGCATTGACGCGTCAACCCTGCCCACGAAGCAGGACCCCGTACCGAAGGAAGTCATCGTCCAGCACATCCTGATTTCCTTTGACGGCTGCAACGTTCCGCTCAAGAACGCCGCAACACGCAGCGAAGCCGAAGCCCTGGCGCTGGCCCGGCAGGTGCTGCGTGAAGCCCGCCGCAAGGGCGCGGACTGGTCGGCGCTGCAAAAGAAGTACAACGAGGACAGCGGCGACGGCGGAGTACACGAACACTACAGATACCTCGTGGCGCCCGAGGCCGCACTCGTCAAGGAATTCAAGGACCTCGCCCTGACCCTGGGCGTGGGGCAGATTGCGCTCTCCGCCAAGGGGCCCTACGGCTGGCACATCATCAAGCGCGTCGAGTAGCTCTCGTCCGCGCCGACCGCTCGCGCCACCAGGCCAGGTCTTCCTGCGCCTGCGCTTGGCTGCGACCCAGCAGCCGCGCCGTCGCCAGATGCAGTTCATGGTCTGCGGAGTCGTCCAACGCCTGTTCCTGCAGGGCGCGAGCCCGCAGGCCCAGTTCGCGGCAGCGCGCCAAATCCGGCAGGGGCAAGTCGAGCAGGGCCGGTTTGCCGATCGTGGTCTGGCGCCCGCTCATGGACTTCGCGCCGTGCCGCGCCATGTACAGCCGTGACAGCGTGGCGCTGTTGAGCAGGGCCAGCAGCGCCCAGGTGTCTGCCTCCGGCCTGGGCAGAATCACCCAGGTGGAGACCACGCCCCCGGCCTCGCCTTCAACGTCGAACCAGGCTTCGAGCACGCTGGTCAGCCCGCCCAGCAGAATCTTCGGCCGCCGCTGCCGCGCCACAGCCGCCAGAACGTCGCGCGGCCCCTCCTGCGGCCACAGGGGCCTTGCAAAGTCCCGCCCCAGAAAACGAATGGGCTCATCGCCCCATTTGCAGCGATAGCGATCCAGCGCGCCCGTGGTCACCAGCCTCAGGGCGCCGCCGCGGTCCCCCGCCTGCCTTGCCTCCGTCACGAAGGGTGCCAGCCTGTAGGCCGCGCCCGTGGTGCAGCCCGCAAACACCTCCGCCACGTCGCGCAGCCGCTGAGCCCCCGTGATGGTCAGGGCTTCGCGCGCGTCCTCAAACCAGGTGCCTGCCCCCTCGCTCCAGCGCCGCGTCTTGGGCGCTTGGCCCCCGTCGTAGTCGCGCACCTCCACCTGTTCGCAGGGACCGCGCGCGCCGACAAAGGCCGTGGTGCGGATGCGCGCCTCGCCAAAGCGGTCCACCGGATACAGAAACAGCAGGCGTGGCCGCATTTGCTCATGCATGAAACGCTGCCAGGGCTTGGCATCGCTCAACAGGGCCGTGGGTCCGATGAGCCCATAGCGCCCCTCAGGCGCCAGCAGGCGCGCAGCCAGCGCGAAGAACAGCAGGCAATAGTCGTAGGCGCCCCGCGCGAACTCGGGGTAAAGCCTGCGCATCTCCGCGGCGTATCCGGCGCTGCGCGCCGTGCGCCTTTCAATGGCGTTGCCAAAGGGCGGATTGCCGATGACCGCGTCATACTCGCCCCGCGCCTCCAGCAGGGCATCGCCTGCGCGCAGGCCCTCAAACGTTTGCGGCGCAAGCCCGGTTTCCAGGGCCAGCGACCAGCGCGCCAGCTCCACGGCCAGCAAGTCGGTGTCGTAGCCGAAAATCGCAGGAGCGCGGCCGGGCGCGCCCGCGGAGCTGGCCGCGGCAAACGCGCCCCTTTCGCCCGCGCGGCCCCGGCCAAACCGCAGCGCCGCCAGCAGAAAGGCCCCGCAGCCCATGGCCGGGTCGATGATGCGCAGGCCGCCACAAAGGGGCGACAGCGCGGCCTCCACCACCTCGGCCGCCACCTCGGGAGGCGTGAAGTGAACGCCTTGCGCGCGGCGCGTGCCGGCGGCCAGCAGCGTCTCATAGACCTGGCCGATCCATTCAACGGGCGCGAGCTCGGGTTTCTGAACCACCCTGGCCAGAGCCTCGTCACGCGGCAGGGCGGCTGAGGAGCCGAACTCCAGGCCCCGCGCCCGCGCCATGCATTCGACCAGCGCGAGCATGGTGTCTCGCAGGCCGCGCTTTCTGGCGGACGCGGCGGCCAAGTTGAGCAGCTCGGCGGGCAAGTTCACAGGCGCTCCGGCGCAAAGGCCACAACGTCGATGTTCTTCACGTAGTGCAGCAGTGGATTCACATCGGGCAGGGCAAAGCCGTGGCAGGCCGCCATGGAGTTCAGCGTGATCTCGGCCTGCGCGCCTTGAAGCGGCCAGAGTTCGTGGTGAATCTCGCCTCGCCAGAGCGACAGGCCGGGTCCTATGGAGTAAAGGCAGTAACGCTCGGTCAGCCAGCGTTCCAGCGACCCCGGCGCGGCCCGATACACCGGACCCGCGGGGCCATAGCGCGCCTCAAACGCGGCCTCCGGTGCGCCGCCATGGGTGCGCCGGCTGCGGTAATGCACGGCGTCGCCCGCGTCGAGGGCCATGCGCGCGTTGTAGTAGGGCAGGTAAAACCAGCGCCGCGCCGTGAACACGGCCAGGCGGCTCGCGGCGTCCAGTGAAAAGAACAGCACGCCTCGCCGGTCCTGATGGCGCACATAGGTGCGCACGTTGAGCTCGCAGAAAGTGTGGGGACCAAGCAGCGTGGGCCACCAGCGCAGGCCCGTGCGCGCCATGCGGAAGGGCACGATGCCCAGGTAGCACGACCCCTCAAACGTGTCGACTTCGAGCCCCGCCGGAACGCCGCCAAAGGTCGCCGCGATGCGCTCGCGCACCAGGGCCGCGGGCAGGGGCCAATGGGCGAACAGCAGCTCTTGCCAGCTCATGTGCATGGCCCAGGCGCGCGCGGGCAGCGGATAGGGCCGATGCTGAGTGTGCTTGAACGTGTCCGACCAGCGAGACATGGCAGCGCCCGGGTTTGCCAGACTTGGCCTGAAGCGCCAGCATCCAAGGAATGCGTGGAAAAACAAGTGGCGCCTCGCCCGGGGGTGCTTGGCCTGCGCGCCCCGGACGGCACAAAATCGCGCGCTCCGCGCTTTGGCCGTGAGGAATTCGACGCGAGCCTGACTAACGGGACCGAAATCTTGGTGCCGCGCTGACTGGCTCAGGGGCACAGCACATCGACTGGAGAAAGAGATGATGTCTTTTGGACGAATCACAAAGGGCCTGTTTTCCCTGCTGGCGCTGGCCCTTCTGCTGACGCCGGCAACGCTCACACGCGCGCAGGACAACCCCGACGCCAGGCCCGAAAAGAAGGAAGCCGATGCATTCACCAGCACGGTGAAGATGCGCTATGAGGGCCTGATGTTCGTGGACGCCACGGTCAACGGCAAGGGTCCCTACAACTTCCTCTTCGACAGCGGCGCCTCCATGACCATCCTGGGCGAGAAGCTGGCCGAAGAACTGGCCATCACCCTCTATGACAGCCCCATGCCCGCCCAGGGCGTGAGCACCCAGGAAATGAAGATGGCGATTGCCGAGAACGTGAAAGTCGGCGAGTTCTCCCGTGACGACCTGCTCGTGGGCGTGATGAACCTCGACCACATCTCCGGTGAGCTCGGCAAGCACATGCACGGCATCGTCGGCCAGAACATGATCAAGTACATGAAGAAGATCCACATCGACTTCTCGACAGGCGAGATGAGCCTGACGCGCTACAAGAAGGGCGAAGGCCCTCAGATGGACCTTCAGGAGTCCATGCTCAAGATGATGCTCAAGCGCGGCGGCAAACTGCCCGGCATGCCCGGCGAGGGCGACAAGAAGGAGCCCCGCAAGGACCCCAAGAAGGACCCCAAGAAGGAAGATGACGGCAAGGAAGAAGGCTTCAGCATCAAGCCCCTCAGCGGCGAAGCCGCCTGGCTTGGCGACGACAAGAAAACCCAGACGCGCAGCAAGCTCGAGGCCATGCAGTTCAAGTATGACCATTTCAAGGCCATGGGCGGCCTGGTTGATGTGGCGCTCTGGTTCATGGAGGCCGAGGTCAACGGCAAGAAGCACACCATGTTCTTTGACACCGGTGCCTCAACCCTCTGCGTGCTGGACAAGGCCGCGGCCGACGCCCTGCGCCTCACACCCTCTTACAGCTACCCGGTCAAGGGCGTGGGCGAAGCCGAAGCCAGCGAATCGGTGCTTGATTCGATCAAGATCAGCAACCTGACAATTCATGAGCCGAGCTGCAGCATCATGGACCTCAGCGGCGTGCTGGCCCAGCTCAAGCAGTTGGGCAACGATTGCGCGGGTATCATCGGCATTCCCGTTGCCACGCGCTACAAGACCATGACGGTGGACGGCGAAAGCAAACTCGTCAAGCTCGAGCCCTATGCCGCGGACGAAACAAACGAAGTCGACCCCGCCGAGCAGGAAGAACAGCAGCGCAAGGCCGCCATTCGCACCTGGCAGGGCAAGGCCGCCAAGGTGGAGTTCAAGGGTGAGAGCATCAAGCTCGATGACTGGGAGTCCCTGGGCCTCAAGGACGGCGGCATGAAGGTCACCTCCGTCAGCGGCGGTGCCGAGAAAGCCGGCCTCAAGGAAGGCGACATCATCACCGCCATCGTCGGTGAGGGCGAGCCCGACGAAAAGGGCGTCAAGGGCGACGCCAAGGTGCGCGGCTTTGGCCAGTTCGTCGTCTGGGCCTGCCTTCAGGACCCGGGCAGCGAGTTCACCCTCAAGATCAAGCGCGGCAAGGAAGAGCTCAGCGTGAAGATCAAGCTCGTCGCCTACGGCTGGCAGGGCACCGCTCCGGAAAAGTACCGCGGCAAGTAGCCAAAAACGTCAGGCGTTTGTTGCGGCCGATAGCTTGAGGAGTCATCCAGAGGGGCCGGGAGAGTTTCTCCCGGCCCTCTCCATTGGGCCCCCATAGCGACTCCGCCACAGCCCCGCGGGGCGACCCGCGGGAGCAAACCTGCAAACGGGCCCTGAACAGCCCGGCGTTGGCACGCGGGGCGGGGCCGGGCGATGTTTTTTTGGGCGCAACTGTTTTTTGGGGCCGCAACTGTGTCCATTTGTTTCAAAGGGTGATGGGCAGCCACGCCGATAATCGCCACGCACCCCAACCCGGCCACACGCCCGGCACGGGTGAGCCCGTCGCGGGCCACACCGCGCCCAACTCGCCCAACGCCAACGCCGCCGCGGCCAACGCCGCGCGCGTCATGCCCCAGGAATCTGACTATTCCTATGAAGCGCTGCGCGCCGGCCGCGCCGCGCCCTGGCTCTCCAAGGTGCTATTGAGGCCCTGGCCGCGTCCCATTCCCGGCCCCTCGCTCATCGAGAAGACCGCCAAGCGCCAGCTCGAACAGCAGACCTATCACCCCCAGTGCGGCTCGCTGCATAACCCGCCGCCCGGCACCGTCTGCGAATGGTCAGAATTGCCGCTGCACGAATCCGTGCCCCAAGACAACGTGCCCCGCGAACAGATGCAGGAAGCCGTCGAACGCGTGACCCTGGCCGACCTCGACTTCGCCCGCGATTATTGCCGCCGCGAAATGGAACTGGGCATGCGCGCCATGGACGAACTCGAAGCGCGGCAGGCCCAGCTTGAATCCCCGGTCGCCAAGACGCCGGAACCTGCGCCCGTTGAGCCCCACGAAGACGCGATGCCTGAACCTGCGCCCGTTGAGGCTCACGAAGACGCGATGCCTGAACCTGCGCCCGTCGAGGCTCACGAAGACGCTTCGCCAAAACCCGAGCCCGTCGAGGCTCACGAGGACGCTGCGCCTGAGCCCGCGCCCGAGCCCGCGCCCGTCGAGGCTCACGAGGACGCGACGCCTGAACCTGTGCCCGTTGAGCCTCACGAGGACGCTGACCCTGAACCTGCGCCCGTGAAGCCGGTGCGCGTGCGTGTAGCGCGGCTGCAGGCCCTCAAGAACTCCGAACTGATTGCCCTGATCCGCGGCGGGCGCCAGGCCTGTGAGCGGCTCAAGGATCTCACGCTGGAGCGCCGTCGCGTGGCCTATCTGTGTATTGAGGCCGCGGCGGAAGTGGACCTCAAGA
>JABARW010000069.1 GCA_019186845.1 Planctomycetota bacterium
TTCGTCTGCCAGGCCCGCCGCCGCCAGCGCGGCCACCGCCGAGTTCACGGCCCGTGGCGTCAGGCCCGACGCCGCTTCCAGGGCGGCCAGACTCAGGGGCGCAGGAGACGCGAGCAGTATTGACAGCGCCAGCCGCTGGGGCGCCTTCAATGAGGGCTGCCGCATCGCGGGCGATTCCACACGCAGAATCGTGGCGGTCTTGATCAGGAATTCGCAGCCGGGTGCGGCCGCGTCCACCGGCAGCCCCGCGATCACCCGCAGGGGCGCGTTCAGACCCTGCTGCTCGACTAAAGCGGCCATTTTTGTCAGGTCGGACAGGATGGATTGGCTGGGTCCGTCGAGCCAGTCAAGGCGCGGCACGGAGATGAGAGTGGGACTGAGCACGAGCGGCCTCAGGCAATGGGCCAGGTCGGCACGTCGCAGACCCCGCTCCTCGGGGACGGGGGCACCGTCATGTCCGTGGAACAGGCGGGCCAACTCAAGGGCAAAGGCGTAGGGGTAGCGATAGGGTCCGGCGGGCATAGCCAGATGCCGTTGACCCTCAAGTTTCGAATCGTGCGCCTGAGCCAGGACAGCGGCGCTCAAGGGCGCCGGCGAGGGCGCAATCAGAATCAGCACGCGTGCTCTGGCGTGAAGTGTCCTCTGCCCTGTCGTTGGCATAAGGGCATTCTAGCAGGCTGGCAAAGCGGCGCTGCGGAGCTAGCTGTTCCAGCGCAGCTCTTTGGCCGTGGGGATGCCGTGGTAATACTGCGGGAAGACGTAGTCCTTGCGCAGCGGGTGACCTTCCCAGTCGTCAGCGCAGAGGATGCGTTTGAGGTTGGGATGGCCCTCGAAGATGATACCGACGAGGTCGAAGGTTTCCCGCTCGAGCCAGTCCGCCGCGGGGTAGATGTCAATGAGCGAGGCGATGACGGGCTTGTCACGCGCGACGCGTGAGTTGACGGCGACCCAGTGTTTGTGGCGGATGCTGGCCAGGTGATAGGTGACGCCCAGCGGCTCGCCCGCCTTGTAGTCGATACCGGACACCAGGTGCAGGATGTCAAAGGCCAGGCGCGAATCGTTCTTGCAGAAGAGCACGACATCGCGCAGACACTCGGGCTTGATCTGGATCTCTTCGCGCAGAATCTGGGCGCTGCGCACCAGGGGCTTTGGGCGCTCCAGCGCGGGCTGGGGTTTGATCTCGGGCAGGGCAGCGCGCTCCACGACCGCCTCGGGGAACTTCTCCTTGATGAGCTTGTTGATTTCGCTGGGAGTCATGGTCAGGCGCCGGCCAGGGCTTCCTTGGGCAGGTATTTCTCGCGGAACATGCGCACCTTCTCTTCCCACGCCTTGATGCTTTCCTGCTCTTCGGGGTTCTCGAAGAAGGTGTTCTTGTGGCTGTCGAGTTCCTTGAGCAGCCCTTCCCTGTTCTCTTCCCAGTAATCAAGGCGGCGATGGCGATTGGCGACGCTTTCGCGCTTGATCATCTCCTGAAGCTTCATGATGCCGTCAATCAGGGCCTCGGGGCGCGGCGGGCAACCGGGAATGTAAAGGTCCACGGGCACGATCAGGTCTACGCCCTTCATCACGTGATAACCGTATTCGTAGTAGGGCCCGCCGTTGGTGGCGCAGGCGCCGTGCGCAATCACGTAGCGGGGCTCCGGCATCTGCTCGTAAAGCGTGCGCACCCGCGGACCCATTTTGTGGGTCACGGTGCCACTGACGATCATGAGGTCACTCTGGCGGGGCGAGCCGCGGAAAACGCCGGCGCCGAAGCGGTCGAGGTCGAACTTGGTGGCCGCTGTGGCCATCATCTCGATGGCACAGCAGGCCAGGCCAAAGCCCATGGGCCAGATAGAGTTGCGACGGCCCCAGTTGATGACCCAATCCAGCTTGGTCAGCAGGACACCGGGGACAAAATCGGTCAGATCGGGCTTGTTTGCCATGTCTCGTTCAGCCTATGCCGCCCGGCGTTCCTCTGTTTCCAGGGCGCGCTGGCGTGCCCGGGCCAGGCGTGCATCCTTCTGTGCGGCCAGGTCATGGGCGGCGATGCTCGTCACCCAGTCAAGGTCGCCCTTCTTCCAGGCGTTGATGAAACCGACCGCGAGCACGCCCACGAAGATCATCACCTTGGTGAAGGCCGGAGCCCCCAGTTTTGCGAACACCGCCGCCCAAGGGAAAAGGAAGACCACTTCAACGTCGAACACGATGAAAATCAGCGCAACCGTATAGAAGCGAATATCAAACTGGACCCAGGACGAGCCAATGGTGGGCTCGCCGCACTCGTAGGTCGTCAGCTTCAACGGGTCAGGCATCACCGGGCGGAAAAGAAGCTTGCCCAGGACATCAACGTTCAGAATCACGAATACCACGCCAAAGGCCGTGAACACGAAGACCAGGAAATACTGGAACATCGTGTTGGAAAGCAGTTCCTGAAACGTGGCTGCGGCCATGGCTTGTCCGTGTTTGAAACCTAAAGCAGGAGGCGCACTTTATTCAGCCGCCGGAGGCTCCGCAATGGGGTTGGCCGCAGCTTCGGGAGCCCTGGGAAACAGCTTGGCCAGCCGCGCCAGAGGCTCATCAATCAGGGAAATGTGCCCAAGAGCATCCTTGAGCAGGCCGTCAATGTAGCCCTTCTCCTGCAGTTCGTTGAGCCCAAGCTGGTTGCAGAGGTTCAGCAGCAGGCCCTGGCTCATGATGAACCAGGAGATGCCGACGGGGTCTACGGCCTTGTCAATCTCGCCCTGAAGCTGTGCCTGCCGGATCAACGTGGCAAAGTAGTCCACATAGGCGAGGTAATTCTCGCGCAGGGCCTGGCGCACGCGGGGCATGTCGCTGGCGGCCAGGGCGCGCAGGTGCAGGCGGAAATAAGGGTCAAACTCGCGCATGACCCCGCCATGGGCGCGAATGATGGCCAGCACTTTGAGCATGGGGGTGGGCATGACCCGGGTCAGCTCTTCGTACTTGGCAAAAGTGACCTCGCGGGCGCGCTTGACCAGCGCCACGTAAAGGTCGAGTTTCGTCTCGAAGTGCTGGTAGAGCACGGGCTCGGTCACGCCTGCGGCCTCTGCGAGGTCTGCCGTGGTTACCTGGCCGTAGCTGCTCTTACAGAACAGCTTCGCCGCCGCGTCCAGAAGCTGGACGCGCCTTGCCTCGCGCGAAAGCCGTTTTTTCTGAGCCATGATCAGAGCCCCAGTACCTGCGCCATGGTGTAAAGCCCCGCGGGCTTGTCGACCAGCCACTGCGCCGCGCGCACGGCGCCGCGCGCGAATGTATCGCGATTGGAGGCCTTGTGTACGAGCTCGATGCGTTCACCCTCGCCGGCGAACATGACGGTATGGTCGCCCACGACATCGCCCCCGCGCACCGCATGAAGGCCGATTTCGGGCTGGGTGCGCTTGCCGACCATGCCTTCACGCCCGTGGCGGGCGACCTCTTTGGGGTCGCGGCCGGTGGCTTCGCAGACTGCGTTGAACAGCGCCACGGCCGTGCCGCTGGGCGCGTCTACCTTGAGGCGGTGGTGCATCTCCACGATCTCGATGTCGTAGTCCGGGCCCAGTTTCTGGGCGGCCTGCTTGACGAGTGAAAGCAGCAGGTTCACCCCCAGGCTCATGTTGTACGCGCTGAGCAACGGAATGACCCGGCAGGCCGCGTCGCGTTCTGCGAAGTGGGCGGCATTGAGGCCCGTGGTACCGCTGACGAAGGGCGTCTTGTGTTTTACGCAGGCCGCAAGGCTTCGCGAGAACCCCTCGGGCAGTGAGAAGTCGATCAGCGCGTCAGCGCCGCCTTCGTATTGCGCCGTCACCGGCGCGGCCGCCTTGATGCCTGTAAGTTCCTGGTAGCTTTTGCCGCCGCCCTGGGCATCGATCAGGGCCACCAGGCTGTGCCCCTGCGCCAGGGCGATCTCGGCTATGCGTCGCCCCATCTTTCCCAGACAACCATTGAGTGCGAGTTTCATGCTTCACTTCGCGGCATGGCCGCGCCAAATGTAATGAGGGCCGGATGTTCAAGTCCGGCCCACCATACGCCAAGGGGCAATGACGCGCTACTGCGCTTTGGCTTCGGGCAGCCGGGATTTGGGCGGGGCCTGGCCCTTGTCGGATTCTTCAACGGCCTCCCGGCGCCCGGAGCCCTGGGTCTGCTTGGGCGGGGCGACAAAGACCGACCAGCAGTAGTCGCCGCCTTGGGTGGAACCTGTCGCTTTGCGGATCATCCAACGGATGCCGGACTCCAGAACTCAAAGCATGGTGCAGCCTCCAGCTTGATAACAGGCGGTCTTGGGTGCTTGTTCCCGTACAAAGCAAAAGGGGCGACGCAGGCGTCGCCCCTTTCCCGTGCCCCGGGGGCGTCAATGTTTGGCCGCCGCCTTGGCCGCGTTCTTGGACAGACCGAAGATGGGCAGATAGATGCCCAGAATCACGACCAGCACCACGCCGCCGAGGCCGACAATCAGCGCGGGCTCGATCATGGAGGTGAGGCCCTGGACCGAACTCTGGACTTCATCTTCGTAGTATTCGGTTACGTCTGCGAGCATGTCCGGCAGCGAACCCGAATCCTCGCCGACCTTGATCATCTTGATCATGAGGCCCGGGAAGAGGCGGCTTTCCGCCATGGCCTGGTGCAGCGAGTAGCCCTGAATCAGCTTCTGCCGGGCGTCCATCACCGCCTGCTCCAGCACGATGTTACCCAGGGTGCGGCTGACGATTTCGAGCGACTGGTCCAGCGTGATGCCGTTCTTGATCAGGGTGGACAGCGTCATGGTGAAGCGCGACACGCCGGACTTGAGCATGAGGGGCCCGAACAGCGGCGTTCTCATGACGATGCGGTCCCAGCTTTCCGCGCCCTGCGGCGTTTTGCGCCAGTAGATGAAGGCCAGCACGGCGCCGACAATGACGGGAATGACGATCCACCAGAACTTGGTGATCATCTTGCTGAAGAAGATGAGGGTCTTGGTGAGGACGGGAAGGTCCGCGCCGAACTTGGTGAACACGAGTTCGAACTGCGGAATGAGGAAGGCGAAGATGCCCGTCACGATGAGCACAAAGAAGCCGCCTACAAATTTCGGGTAGCTGGTGGCGGCCTTGATCTGCTTGAGCAGCTTGTCGCGGCGCTTGAAGAACAGGCCCAGCTGCTCGAGGATTGTGTCGAGCGAGCCGGACACTTCGCCGGCCTCGACCATGCTTACCATCAGTTGCTGGAAGATGTGGGGATGCTTGCCCAGGGCGGCCGAGAGCTTGGAGCCCGCCTCGATGTCGCGCACGACATCCTGCAGGGCTGTCTTGAAGACTGGGTTTTCGGTTTCGTCGGCGATGGTCTCCAGCGAATCCATGAGGGAGAGGCCGGCCTTGAGCATGGTCGCCATCTGGCGGCAGAAGGCCGCCATCTCGGAGACTTTGATGCCCTTCTGGAACATGCCGCCCTGGCTCTTGGGCTTGGCTTGGGCCTCCGTGGGCGCGTTGACGGGGCCGGTGACGCCGCCGCCGCCCTCGGACTTCACGCCAATAACGGTAAGACCGGCCTTGCGCAGTTCGGCCACGAGCTCACCGACACTGGGGGCATCCTTGACCTGGCTGATGGTCTTGCCTTCCGCGTCGCGCGCGGTGACTGAATACATGGGCATAGCGACTCCCGGGGATAATCTGTTGAAGAGCATAGCATTCAAGCAGCCGTGCCCGCGAGAGAAACTTGGGGCCGTGGGGGGAGTGTGGTTCACGTGATGAAAACGCCGCCCATAAACTTGGCACATCCAGGCAGCTCGACCACAGGGCCAAGCGCAGGCGAGGCGGCCCGTGCGCCGCGAGCAAGCATGCACAAAATGCCAACGAGACACCTGCAATCAGGTGTCTCGTTGGCTGGCCCTCAGGGACTCGAACCCCGAAACCCAGATCCAGAGTCTGGTGTGTTACCAATTACACCAAGGGCCAGGGACGGGGAAAGGTAGCACGCAAACCCCAAGCGTCAAGGCAGCGCAAGGTACGAGTTGCACCTTGAACCATGGGCCGGCGCGGCAATCCGCGCGTGACACCGCGCGCCCCGCTTGGCAACATCGAAGCGGCGAGCCGGGCTTTGGCCCGGCTGGTTTCTGAGTTGGGGTCATTGGAGAGGATGCATGCTGAATCCCTGGAAGCAGAATTGCCTGACCGTCGCGGCACTGATGGTGGGACTGGCGGCCGGCGCCGCGCTGACCACGTTGATTGCGCAGAAGGGCCAGGCCGACGCCCAGCCCTCAGCGGCAATCGAGCCCGCCAAGACCTGCTACGTCGATTTCATCAAGCTCTTGAAGGAGGACACCGTGCTGCTGGGCAAGCAGATTGAAATTGCCCAGGGCATTGAGGCCTACCTGCGCCGCGAGGCCGAGAGCTACCAGAAGCGCATTGAAGCCCGCGAAAAGGAGCGCAAGGAGCACAAGCCCAACACGGCCAAGTATCGCCAGGCCACTGAGGATCTCATCGCCCTGCAGGCCGACTTCAACCGCAAGAAAATCAAGGCTGAGGTCACGCTCCAGAGCGACTTTGCGCGTGAGGCCAAGATCCGCTATCAGCAGATTCGCGGCTATGCCATCGAGATTGCGTCCAGGCGCGGCGCCACGGAGGTCATGGTTATCTCCCGTGCCCCCGCCGAAAACCTCGACTTCACCGAGCTGCAGCGCCAGCTCATGGTCAGCCCGGTGCTGCACTGGGACCCGGCCTATGACATCACCGATGAAGTGGAGAAGCGCGCCCGGCTCGACATGTCCAACGAAGAGTGCGACGCCGTCGAGGTCTACAACGACAAGGGTGAGAAGCTGGCGCCCAAGGCCCGTGACGAAGCCACCAACCCTGACTCAATCGATTACGAGATTGCCCTCAAGGGCAAGTTCAAACTCGCCGGCGTGTTCAGCGACCTCGATCGCGCCAGCAGCAAGCGCGTGCCCATGGCCGCCAAGGACGCCAACCCGGTGTGGGACCTCCCCAGCTTTGGCACCGGCACCATCGAGCCCCAGGAAGACGGCACGGCGCTCTATGTCGCGCCGGACAACCTGCCGCCCGGCGCCGACGCGGCCAAAGGCGCCATCATCACCATCGAAGTCGCGCCCCAGAAGGCCCGCGCCAAGGGCAAGACGGTGCGCATCCGCGTGCTGCCTCCGCCCAAGGAGAACAAGTAGGCCGCAGTCATCGGCGCCCCGCGACCTCGCGGGGCGCTTCATGCCCGAGGAGTGCCATGAAGGCTTCCGAACTCGCCCAGGTCTGTCAGTGCAAACTAGAAGGCGACGCCAATCTCGAGATCAAGGACGTGGCCACGCTGGCCAAAGCCGCGCGCGAGCATGTCGTGTTCGTGACCGGGGCCGAATACGTCGCCCAGCTTGAGAAGTCCCGCGCCGGCGCTGTCATTACCAAGCCCGGCATCGCCGCGCCCCAGGGCATGACGGTGATGCGCCATGACGACCCGGATCTGGCCTTTTCCAGGGCCATTACCGCGCTGCGCGGTCCCGCGCCCAGGCCGCTTCCCGGCATCTCCCAGCATGCCGTTGTAGGCAAGCGCCCGACCATCGGCGAGGGAGCCAGCATCGGCGCCTTTGTGGTCATGGGCGATGGCGTGCGTCTGGGCAAGAACGTCGTGCTGCACCCCCATGTCGTGCTGGGCGATGAAGTGGAAATCGGCGATGACACCGTCGTGTTTCCCCATGTCACCATTCTAGAGCGCTGCAAGGTTGGGCGTCGCTGCGTGATTCACCCCGGCGCCGTCATCGGTGCGGACGGTTTTGGCTTTCATTTCGTGGCGGGCAAGTTCGAGAAAGCCCCCCAACGCGGCATCGTCGTGATCGAGGACGATGTTGAAGTCGGGGCCAACACGACAATTGACCGTGCCCGCTTTGACGTCACGCTGGTCAAGCGCGGCGCCAAAATCGACAACCTGGTGCAGATTGCCCATAACTGCGAGATCGGCTCCAACGTGGTCATCGCCGGCCAGTGCGGCCTTTCCGGCAGCGTCACGCTGAAGGATTACGTGATTCTGGCAGGTGGCGTGGGCATCGCTGACCACATCACTATCGGCATGGGCAGCAAGGTAGGGGCGGGTTCCGGCATCATGAAGGACGTGGCACCCGGCAAGACCATGGTCGGCTTCCCTGCTGATGAAGGCCGCGTCTACATGAAGCGCGAGGCTGCGGCGCGCCGCCTGCCCGAGACGCAGGAGCGGGTGCGGGAGCTGGAGAAGCAGGTTCGGGAACTGATGAAGAAGGCCGGTCTTGACAGGAAAAACGAAGACGACGAGATCTCTCGTAACGCGGAGTGAGTTTCCATTGTATTAACCCACCTTGGCCCCAAATACAGGCCACGGAGGAGAGAACGTATGCCCAGATTGGCATGGATACTTCTGGTGCTTTGCTCACTCGGCGCGGCGGCGGCCCAAGCGGCCACCAAGACTTTCACCGGAGGCACAGGCGGCTCCAGCGGCGACTTCAGCCTGCCCGCGAACTGGAGCGGCCTAACGCTGCCGACAGCCGGCGACGAATTGCTGTTCGACGGCACGGCCACAGCCACGAACATCACCAACGTGACAGGCACGTTCCAGCGCGTCGTGGTGGCGCGTCCTTCGGGCAGCCAGGCGCTGACCTTCAACCTGATCGGCGCGCTGGCGCTGACTGGCAATGGCGGGACGAGCATTTTTGTCGATGTAGGTGAAAGCGCGATGTTTCAGGGCGTGGGCGGCACGCGCACGATTTCGTGCGCCGATGACGTGCAGCTCGAAGGTGCCCTGACCCAGGTCACCTTCCTTTCTTCGGTAACACTGCTGCTGGCCACGGGCACGCCGGAAATTGTGGTCAAGTCCAATGCGATCCTCACGATCAACGGCCTGCTGGATGTCCGGCTCGACACCAACCTCAGGATGCACAGCGGCGCGGGGGCCAGTCTTTTCAATGTGGATCTGCATGCCGTGCTTCAGCTCGTGACGGTCAGCGGTACGCCCGGCATCGCCTTCAACGGCACGATTCGGGGCATGGCGGCGCTGTCCGGCATCAGCGGCGGCGTGGTGATGAACATCAGTTTCAATAACTGCACCATCGACCGTAACGGCCAGAACAACTTCCTGGCCGATTTCAGCGCCAGCACCAACACGATCAATGGAACTGCGAACTTCACCAATTCCGTCGCCGGCGGAAGCTGGTTGACCACGCCGGCCTTTGGGGCCACGACCATTGCCGCGACCCGCAGCCTTGTTTTCACCCCGGGCTTGGGCACCATCAGCTTTGTCAGTACGTTGAACATCGCCGGCACATTGAACCTCGGTTCCAACTCTGTGGTGTTCTTGTTCAGCATCACGCTGCAGCCCGCCGGAACGTTCAACATGGGTGCTGTGCCCGGGGTCGTGACGCTGAACAACGGCATGGCAGGTTCCCAGTTCATCACTGGCGCATGGTCGTTGGGCGGGCAGTTGCTTGTGCAGGCTGGCGCCTGGCGCATAGCCACGGGCAGCAGCTTGACGGTGGCCGGTTCCTGCTTTGTTGCGGGCGGAAGCATCGGTGCCGATGAAGACGGTGCCACGGCCAGCGGCCGCGCGACGCTCACATTCAACGGCAATGTGCGCATTGACCCTACAGGCGGCTATGTGCTGGGTGAGGGTTCCCACATCTTTGGCATGAACGTGGACTTCGGCTTCGCCGCAGTCTCTGACGACATTATCGCCCTGCCTGTACTGGCGAACAATGAAGCCCCGCAGATTCACCTCACGGGCGGCAACGTGACGTTCAATTTCGGCGGCAGTAACACTAAGTTTTTTGTGACCAGCGTGCTGGCCGGTACGCGCGTGACGTCTTCGGGTGATTGGCGGCTGGCGGGAGACTTCAATCTCTCTGCCGCCGCGGGCGGCAGCACCGCCCCCGCCTGGAACGCGCCCGGCAGCCAGATCGTTGTCGGCGGCATCGGCACCAGGACGGTCACGGTGGGAGACCGCGACCTCGTCACTTTCCGCTTCCGTTGCGGAACGTCGGGCGAAGTGACGGCCAGCGACCGCCTTGAGCTGGTGTTTGCGCGCCTCGCTGCCGCGACGGGCATTCTCACCACTAGTTTCATGCTCTTTGGTGACGGCACCGACACCGTGGCGGGCCAGGAGAGCAACGGTTGCGTCGTTCGCCTGAACAACATTGTCGGTAACTTGAGCGCGACCACTGTTTACGGCGGCAACGCGACCCTTGGCGGTCAGGGCGCTCAGCTGGAAGTCAGCGGAGGCTCCCTCACACTGACGGACTCGCTGACGACCACGAACATCGCCTCAACCACGGACAGCCACTCCGGCGCGAAGATTACGTTGACTGGTGCCACGCTCACGTTCTCCGGCGGCAGCCGTGCGCTCGGGCTCACGCCGTACGCCACGCTGAACATGAACGGGACGTCGGCCGGCTCGACAGGCGGCGGCTGGACCATGACCTCGGCGGGAGCCACTGCCCTGGTTTCGTTCAATAACTGCACGTTGTCTGCCACGGGTGGAACCACGACGCTGACTCTCAGCGGCTCCAGCCTGAGTTTCGTGAACACCTCGTTCAGCAATGGCAACGCCAACGGGCTTGAGATTGGCGCGGGATCCACACTGACGGCGCTTTCCGGCTGCACGTTCCAGAACGGAACGTTCAACGGCAATCACATCACGCTCAACGGCCTGTCCAACACCACGCGGCTAAACTGCCCGGGCAACCAGTTCGACAACAGCGTCAATGTTAGTGTGGCGGGCGGCGGTTATCTGGTCTTTGCTTCGGGCAACAACCCGTTGACCTTCCAGGCTACCGGCAGTGACGACTTCGGACTGGGAACCTACACCATCAGTGCGTTTACGGCCGAGGCGGACGGCGACAATGACGGCACCGGTGCTACCGAGGTTCAGTGGCAGTTTGTTGCGGGCGGCGGCGGGGGTGGGAGCGGAGGCTCGGGCAGCGACGGAGGCTGCACATCAGGGGAGCAGGCCTCGTGGGTGTGGCTGGCCCTGCTGGCAGCGCTTGTCGTGCTGATGCGTCGCAGACTGCCGGCCTGAAGCAGTCTTGAAGGCAACCATCAGGGGCGGCCCGCGGCCGCCCCTGTCCTTGTCAATGCCGCACATTCGCGCCCGCCCAAAGGCTGTCGCAGGGTCCGCTACACTCACGGCATCTTGGCGGACACTACCATGGACGAAAGCACACTCGCAGGCCGCGTCGAACGCTACCTGGGCTCGGACATCGCCACTTTTGTGCACCTTACCAGCCGCGGCTGGAGCCACGATGCCGAACTGCGCTCGGAGTTGAGGCGCACTTCGCTCAGGCTGGCGGCCGCATTTGCGCGTGCCGACGTCGATCTCAATCCCGATCACCAGCTTGATGCGCTGGATGAAACAAGCGGCCTTGCCGACGAGCTGGAGGCCCTGGTCGTCGTGGCCATGCGCGTGGGCGTGGCCGATGCGCCGCAGGTGGAAGAGCTCACGCGGCGCCTGGGGCATCTGCGGCAGTTGGTGCAGCGCCGCCTGAGCCGCAATCTGGCGGAAATGCCGGACCTCGACGACGAGACCTGAAACCGGGCGTGCTCGCCGCCTCAGGACTGTTTGCGGTGCCGGCCGGAATCCTTGGGCAGGGCGAGGATGTGGCCCATCTTCTCGCGCTTGGTGCGCATGTAGAAGTTGTTCTCTTCAGTCGGTGGAACCTCGATGGGCACGCGCTCCACAATCTCCAGCCCGTAGGCCGAAATGGCGTTGCGCTTGGCCGGGTTGTTGGTCAGAAGCCTCAGCTTGCGGATGCCCAGGTCGGCCAGAATCTGGCTGCCGGTGCCGTATTCGCGTTTGTCGGGCTTGTGCCCCAGCAGCACGTTGGCTTCCACCGTGTCGTAACCCTGATCCTGCAGGGCGTAGGCCTTGAGTTTCTCCACCAGCCCGATGCCGCGCCCTTCCTGCCGCAGGTAGACGATGGCGCCGCGTTTCTCCTTCTGAATCTGCTGCATGGCGGCATGAAGCTGGCTGCCGCAGTCGCAGCGGGCGCTGCCGAAGACGTCGCCCGTCAGGCACTCGCTGTGCACGCGGACCAGGATGGGATCGGCCGAGTAATCCTCTTCAGGGCGTCGCAGGTCGCTGGGCTGGACGTTGTGGCAAAGGGCGAGGTGTTCGCCGCCGTCGGCCAGGGAGTGGTAAACGTGGACGTCGAAGTAGCCGGCGAATGTCGGCATGCGCGCGCCGGCCACCCGCTTGATGATGCGCTCGTGCAGGAGGCGAAAGCGCGCGATGTCCGCCACGCTGACGATTCTCAGCCCGTGCTTCCTGGCGAATTGCACCAGGTCCGGCAGGCGGGCCATCGTGCCGTCATCCTTCATGACTTCGCAGATGACCGCCGCGGGCTGCATGCCCGCGATCTTGCACAGGTCCACGCTGCCCTCGGTCTGGCCGGTGCGAACCAGGGTGCCGCCGTCGCGCGCACGCAGCGGAAATACGTGGCCCGGCCGCACCAGGTCACGGGCTTTGGCGTCGGGCTTGATGGCCGTGAGGATGGTGTGGGCGCGGTCGGCCGCGCTGATGCCGGTGGTGACGCCGCTGCGGGCCTCGATGCTGACGGTGAAGGCCGTGCCAAAGCCGGACTCGTTGTGGCGCGTCATGAGCGGCAAGTCCAGCGCGTCCGCCTTCTCGTTGGTCAGCGAAAGGCAGATCAGGCCCCGCGCTTCGCGGGCCATGAAGTTGATGCCTTCGGGGGTGATCTTCTCGGCCGCGATCACGAGGTCGCCCTCGTTTTCACGGTCCTCGTCGTCCACCATGATGACGGGCTTGCCCTGGCGGAAGTCTTCCAGAACGTCTGTCACGGCGCTGAGCACGGAGTGTCGGTCGGTCATGACTGCACTATAGCAGGGGCGCGCCCAAGGGGCAGGGCGCGGCCGCGACGCGGTCCCAAAGTCCGCTTTCACGTGCCCTGCGGCGCTGCTATCGTGCCTGCCTGAGCGGACAAGGATTTCCAGCGAGAGACTGAACATGGCCCGGTTCGAAAGCCCCGACTTCTACAACATTGATGCGATGCTCTCTGACGACGAGAAGAACGTGCGCGATACCGTGCGCGGCTTCGTTGATGACCACGTCATGCCCGTGATTACGGAGTGCTACGAAGAGGGCAAGTTCCCCAAGGAGCTGATTCCCAAACTCGCGGAACTGGGTGTGCTGGGTGCCTCACTGCCGGAGGAATACGGCTGCGCGGGCATGAACAACGTGGCCTACGGTTTGATCAACCAGGAACTCGAGCGCGGCGATTCGGGTGTGCGCTCGTTTGTGTCCGTGCAGAGCTCCCTGTGCATGTGGCCGATCTACACCTACGGCTCCGACGAACAGAAGAAGAAGTATCTGCCCGAGATGGCCAAGGCCAACATCATTGCCTGCTTTGGCCTGACCGAGCCTGATTTCGGCTCCAACCCCGGCGGCCTGATCACGCGTGCGGAAAAGAAGGGCAAAGAGTGGATCATCAACGGCGCCAAGATGTGGATCACCAACGGCAACATGTCTGACATCGCCATCGTGTGGGCGAAGACCAAAGGCGACGATCCCAAGAGCATCCGCGGCTTCATCGTACCCACCAAGGCCGCGGGCTTTGAAGTGCGCGAGCAGAAGGGCAAAGGCTCACTGCGCGCCAGCAACACCAGCGAACTCTTCTTTACGGACGTGAAGGTCGGCGACGACGCCATGCTGCCCAAGGCCGAAGGACTCAAAGGCCCGCTGAGCTGCCTGACGCAGGCGCGCTACGGCATCACCTGGGGGGCGCTCGGCGCGGCGATGGCGTGCTTTGACATGGCCAAGCAGTATTCGAAGTCGCGCATCGTGTTAGGCAAGCCGCTGGCGCAATTTCAAACGACGCAGCACAAGCTCGCACAGATGGCGCTGGAAATCACCAAGGGCCAGTTGCTGAGCTACCGCCTCGGCCGCCTCAAGGACGAAGGCAAGATGAATCACACGCAGGTCAGCATGGCCAAGCTGAATAACGTGGATATCGCGCTCGACTGCGCGCGCGTGGCCAGGGAAATCCTCGGCGCCAACGGCATCATGTACGAGTACCACGTGATCCGCCACATGTGCAACCTCGAGAGCGTGAAGACCTACGAAGGCACCAACGACGTGCACTCGCTGGCGATTGGCGAAGCCATTACCGGCCTTAGCGCGTTCATGTAGCCAGCCATCGTTCAGAGCCGGTCCGGTAGCGGACCGGCTCTGAAAGTGGCATGAATCCGCAGCCGAGCGCGTCTGGATGAGCGCGTGCTTCAACGACCCTTCAATCTTGTTTCCGACCAGTCGCCCAAGGGCGATCAGCCTCGCACACGGTCTTGGGGGCAGGCCGCGGGGCTCTACCCTGTGAATTCAGAGTGCAGGACGGAGCGCCCCACTGATGGGATGCCGCCGCTCGGCTGAACTCCAGGCTCCGCCGTGCTAGCATTGGCCCGGGCCATCCAAGGAATGCCATGAAAATCTACGCGCTGCTGGCGCTGTTCTGCCTCGTGCCCCTCCATGCCGCTGATGTCTTTGAACCCGAGAAGACCTGGGTCTTTGCCGCGGGCATCCTCAACTGGGAGGACAAAAAGCTCGGTACCTGGCCCGACGAAGGCCGCGTTGACCAGGTCATGATCGACGCCCTGAAGAAGCGCGGCGTGAAGGAAGACCGGATCGTCTTCATCAAGAATGCCGACGCCACCAAGGAGGCCCTGGTGAAGAAGTTCAATGAACTGCTCGCCAAAACCGCTGAGGGCGACACCCTGCTCTTCTATTACGCCGGGCATGGCGGCCGTGACCAGAACCACGACGAACGCACCGTAACCCTGCTCTGCTACGACAGCCGGCCCAAGAAGCCCGATTCCTACTGGAAGGTCAGCGAGGTCTTTGACTCCCTCGACAAAAACTTCAAGGGCTCGCGCGTGCTGCTGACCGCGGACTGCTGCCACTCCGGCGCCCTGGCCGACGAGGCCCCCAAGCGCAGTGCCCGCGTAAGCTATGGCGTGCTCACCAGCGCCCACGCCACCTCACGCAGCACCGGCAACTGGACCTTCACCCAGTGCCTCGTGGACATGTTCGAGGGCAACCCCCTGCTGGACCTCGACAACAACGGCCAGGTCACCTTTCAGGAAGCCGCGCGCTACTGCGAGGAGGAAATGAGCTTTTGCGAGCAGCAGCTCTCATGCAGCGCAACTAGCGGGAGATGGCGCAGCGACACAGTGATGGCGCAGGCATCGGGCAAAAAGGCCGCCCGCGTCGGCGAGCGCTGCGAGGGCGAGGAAGCGGGCACCTGGTACAAAGTCAAGATTCTCGATGCCAAAGACGGCAAGCTCTTCATCACCTGGATCGGGTGGGAGCGCCTGTACGATTGCTGGGTCGAGCC
>JABARW010000049.1 GCA_019186845.1 Planctomycetota bacterium
TTGTTGGCTGCCATGGCCATGCCAATCCCCGAACCGCAGCACAGCACACCCTTGCCGGCCTGCCCATTGGCGACGCGGCGCGCCACCTCGGCCGCGAAGTCCGGGTAGTCCACGCTTTCTCCCTGCGCGGGTCCGCAATCCTCAACTTCGTGGCCATGGTCTCTCAGGAACTTCACGAGATGTTGGCGCATCTCCACGGCGGCGTGATCACTTGCAATGGCAATTCTCATGGGCTTCCTGTCAGGCGGTGGCTTCACGGGCGGCCTCGCGTTCCATGCGGGCGAGGCGTTCACGGTGCTGCTTCTGGCGCTCGGCAAACTGCATGCGGCGACCCAGTACGCCGCGCCCGCGCAGCCAGCGATAGGCCAGGTAAACCGGGCCGGACAATGTGTAGATGATGACGCCGGCCGGAACAATCAGTTGCCAGTAGTCCGCGAAAATCGCCAGCAGGGCGACGACCAGCAGCACAAAAATCAGGGCACGGAAACTCTGGCGGCGATTTAACAGGCGGTTCATGAAGTGAACATAGCGGATGCGCGTGACCATGAGCAGGCCATAGGCGCCGGTCAGCACGGGCAGGGCAATGGCCAGCAGCGTGGTGGCCCAGGCGTCTTGCATCCAGTCAAAGCGGGCGGAAAACCACGACAGGGCCAGGAACATTGAAACGACTCCGCAAGCCGCCCCGGGAGAGGGCAGGCCGGAGAAAGTCATGTGGTCGTCGTCGGGCTCCGTTTCGGCGTTGAAGCGCGCCAGCCGCAAAATGGCGCAGCAGGCATAGAGAACGGCAGCCGTCCATAGCCCCTTGGTCTGGTAGTCGCCGCTGCCGTAGAGGTACTGGCCGAAGGTCCAAGTCAGCATGGCGGGGGCAAGGCCGAAGCTGACGGCGTCACAGAGACTGTCCAGTTCCGCCCCGAATTTTCCCGAAGTGTTGGTCAGCCGCGCCACTTTGCCGTCCAGCGCGTCAAACACCATGCCCCCGCCAATGAGCACGGCAGCGAGGTTCATGTGCCAGAGCGCCTGGTCGATGTGCGAGAGGTTCATGGCCAGATAGGCCTTGAACAGCTCAATGACCGCCGAAATGCCGCACACTCCGTTGCCCAGCGTGAGCATGGACGGCAGCATTGACAGCGCCTGCATGCGGGTGCGGCGGCGGCGGCGCGTGACCCCCTGCGAAACTGAAGCACTCCCGGGCACCGCCGGCAGCATGCGGCCCGAAGCTGTAAACCCGGTGGCCTGTACTGCGGGCTCCAAAGCCCCGGATGTTGTGGTGATACCGTCCTGACGCGCCGAAGGCGCGGGGGGCTGGCCGGGCTGGTCCTGGGCGTGATCCGCCACGTTCAGTCTTCCTTGGGCTCCTCAAAGCCCATTTCCTTCAGTATAGCCGCCAGCTCGTCCAGAGTCTGCGCAGATCCCAGCGCCACCAGTCTTGTGCCGAAGCTCTTCAGCGTGCAGGGCAGTTCCCGGCCCTCTCCCTGCTCTTGCAGGGCCGAGGTAATCACGGCCAAACCACCCATGTTGCTGATGTCCCCTTCAAAGCCGCCGTCGCGCGGCTTGGTGCGCTGGTTGACATAGTCCTGCGCCAGGCGCTCCAGCAGCGGCTTCAGCTCGAACACGCGATAGCTTCCCCAACTCGCCGTTGTCATGTCGCCCAGCAGGGCCACACCGGCCACCGCGCCCAAGCCAAACTGATGGGCCTCCGTCAGGTCCGCAAGCAGCGCGGCGCCGTTTTGGCCCTTGGCCTCCGCGCGGGTGACGTGGGCCTCTCCCAGTTCCCTCGCCATGCCGTAAGTGATGACAAAGTCGCGCCCCGCCTTGGCGAAGAGCGCGGCCAGCAAGCTGGCCACGGGGCGCTCGGTGACTTCTTCGTCCCAAGTCACCTTGCCGAGCGCCTCCAGCGTCTGGCGTTGCGCCACGCAGGCCACGCTGGCACCCCCCTTCTCGTTCATGAGCAGATTGAGCAACTCCTTGATCTGGGCGTGCTCCCCCTCTTCCAGTGTGAAGAGCAAGCGCTGGCCCACGGCGCTGCCGCTGTCGCCGCGCAGGCCCGTGGCCTCCATGACCCCAAGCATGTGATCCAGCAGGTGGGAAGATGCCGGGCGCTCCACGAACCCCTTGGCCGGCTTGGCACCGTTGAAGCGGTTCACATAATCCACATAGCGCGCGCAGAGCAGGCTGACGTCATAGCCGCGTGTCACGCGCCGGGTGGTGGTCATGTAGCTGTGAGCGGAGACCTTCTTGCGGTCGTGATGTACCGTCACGCGCAGTCCAAAGGCCCTCGAAAGCACCGCCGACGCCTGCTCCACGCTGGCATCCTTGATAGAGAACCAGCAGGCATCCTCGATCGAACCGCCAACGTCGTCGCCCTCGCTGGGCAGTATCACCCCGTATCCAAGTTTGGCCGCAAAGGCCTCCAACGCCGTCTGGGAAGAGTCCCCGTAACTGCGCAGGGTGATCTTCATGGATTCCGGCTTGTCCTGGGCCTCAGTGGGCACGCAAAGCAACGAAATTGCCAGCGCAACGGCCATCGCAGTTCTCATGGCATCTCCCGGTTCTACTTCCAAGGAAGGGCAGAGGAGGTCACAGGCAGGTCGTGCTTGGACACCACGTTGCCCGCCTTCTTGATCACAGCCACGACCGTAGCCCCGCCTTTGACCTTGTCTCCGACTTTCACCTTCCACTCGACCTCAAATGCCGCGTCAAGATACAGTTCCGTGCGGCTGCCGAATTTGATCATGCCAAATCGCTCGCCGCGCCCGCATTTGTCGCCTTCCTTCAGGGGGCATACGATACGCCTGGCGATCAGGCCCGTAATCTGGCGCACCAGAAAGCGCGGGCCCCAGATGCTCTTGAAGCCGATGTTCTGTGATTCGTTAAGCGTGCTGCAATCGGGGTGGCGGGCATCGAGGTACTTGCCGTCCTTGTGCTGAAGATAATCCACCGTGCCTTCAAGCGGGGCGCGATTGACGTGAACGTCAAACACGCTCAGGAAGATGCCCAGGCTCTGGACCTTTGCCTTGAAGTACTCCGGTTCCTCGCGCTCGCCCACGTCGGTCACCGTGCCGTCAGCGGGGCTGACCACCGTGAACTCGTCGCCGGGGATGGTCCTTGGCGGATCGCGGAAAAAATTGAGGTTGAACAACATCCAACCCAGGCTCAAAGCGCCCAGCACACCGGCCACGATCAGCCCCGCAGGGCCCGGCACAAAGCGCGGCAGCCAGGTCCAGGCCAGATAGGCCAGCATGAAGCCGCAGCCCGGCACCCCAAAGCCGTAAATCGCAAACTCGCGCAGTCCGTACTTGGTGAACATGGCGGGCGAGACTAGTAACCGGCGCGGCAAACGAAACAGCGAAAAACCACGGTACGATGTCCATGGGGGCGAACTTCGCGGTGCGAGGTCTACTTCGACCAGTAGTGGGCCAGGTTGAGGGCGAGGCGATACTCAATCTGATCGCGCCCGATGTAGCCGTGGATGCGGCTGTCCGTGTAGGCCACGGCATCCGAATCAACCAGGATGAGGTAGCGACTCTCGGCGATGATGTCGCCGTCCTTGATGGGTGCGTCCGGGCTCAGCTCAAAGCCGATGGCCAGGGGCTCGCGCCCGCCCACGGTCATGGTGGGTCCGCGGCGCCGCACAGTCTCTCCCGGCACGCCTTCGACACGGCCGATGAGGAGAGCGGCGTCATCAGCACTGCCCGGCGCGCGATAGAAGACAATGTCCCCGACCATGGGCGGGCGCCAGGGGCGATAGCGCGCCAGTATCAGGGCGTCGCCCCGGGAAATGTCGAACAGCACCGGCTGCGAGTTGCGCTCTCCGGGAACCGTGAAATAGGTGTAGTTCAGCCAGGCAAAGGCCATGAGGCCCAGAACTGTCAGGGTCAGGCCTGCCCGAATCAGGCGCAGCAGAAACTTGTAGCGCACGGCAAAGGCGGGCCTGATGGCCTCGGGCGCGGCGTCTGGCCTGGGCTTGGGCAGCACCAGGGGCTTGGAGGGTGCCGAGGGATGTGGAAGTTGCGCCATGCTCAAGATTTTGTCCGGCCCCGACTTCCGGTCGAGGTGCCTTGAACATTAACGTCCACTCTGGAATAGTGTTCGGGCGTTTTTGGGCGGGCCGATCACTGTCAGGGCGCGCAGTTGCGTCCAATTCAAGAAAATGGGGGGCGCTTTGGGCCTCTTCAAGAAGACTGAGAAGTCGCTGTCTGAACTGGGCACGATCACGGACCAGAACTCGTTTCGCCTCGTGCGCAAGCTCGCCGAGGGCGGCATGGGCGCAGTGTACGAAGCCTATCAGCTCGGAGCCGAGGGCTTTGAGAAGCGAATGGCCATCAAGACCATTCTCGAGGACTTCACGAACAACACGGAATTCGTCGAGATGTTCATCGGAGAGGCCAAGCTCGTCGCTGACTTGATCCACCAGCACATCGTGCAGATCTACCAGCTGGGCAAGTCCGGCCGGCAGTACTACATGGCCATGGAGTTCATCCACGGCGTGAACCTCGAGCAGTTCATTGAGCGCCACCAGCAGTACCGCAAGCGCATTCCCACCGAGCTGTGCGTCTACATCATCAGCCGCGTGGCCCGCGCGCTCGAGTACGCCCACAAGAAGCGCAACCGCGACGGAGAACTGCTGGGCGTGGTGCATCGCGACATCAGCCCCAAGAACATCATGATCGAGGCCGAAGGCGTGGTGAAGCTGACCGACTTCGGCATTGCCAAGGCCCGCAACCTGATGCGTGACCGCGAAGGCGACGTGCTCATGGGCAAGGTCCAGTACATGAGCCCCGAGCAGGCGGCCTTCGAACAGACGGACGGCCGCTCGGACATCTTCTCGCTGGGCGTCGTGCTCTATGAATTGCTGGCGGGGCGCAACATCTTCGCCGACGACGACACCCTGGTCTGCATCGAGAATGTCCAGAAGAAGCCCATTCCGCCGATCTCGCACTACAACCCCAACGTCGATGACGACCTGCAGCGCGTAATCGACAAGATGCTCGAGCGCGACAAGTCCAAGCGCTACCAGGACGCGGGAGAAGCCGCGACGGACCTCGAGTATTACATCTACAAGGGCGGCTATGGCCCCACGTTCAACACCATGAGCGAGTATCTGCAGAACCTGTTCCCTGAGTTCAAGCAGGCGGCCAAGCCCGTGGCCAAGGCACCGGCAAAGTAAGCCATCCGCCATCGAACTGCGGGGCGTGCCTCAGGCGCGCCCCGCTCTGTTTTCCAGCCAGCGGGCTATGGCCGGCACCAGTTCTTCGTGGATGACAAAGGCCTTGCGCCGCGCGTCGTTGAGATCATGGCCCATGTCCGGCAGTTCAAGGAAGCTTGCCAGGGGCCGCACCTCGCACCACTGCCGCCAGCGCTCCAAGTTGTGGTCCCACAGGCGATTGTCCCGACCGCCCTGCACGACCAGCATGGCCAGGCCCTCAAGCGTCGGGTCGCTGTCCAGCACACCCTGCCAGTGCTGCCGCAGCCACTCATAGCTCTCCCAGCCAGAGTAGCCCAAGTCCCGCCAAGGCAAGGCGAACTGGCGAAACTCGGCGGGGCTCAGCGAGCGGCCGGACTTGAACAACGCTTCCAGCTTTCCATAGAAGTCGAGCGCCGCCTCGCCCCGCGCCCGGACCTCCGGCGTACGCCCCTGGGCCAGCTTCCGGGCCCGGAATCGATTCAGCTCAAACACGTTGCCAAAGGGTGCCGCCAGCGAGATGACACCGTCCACCATCCCCGGCCGGCTATGCGCAAGCCGGGCCGCCAGCATCGCCCCCTCGCTGTGCCCCACCAGAAAACGGGGCAGCCCTGCAAGATCAGGGCTGCCGCCCAGAACCATGAGCGCGGCTTCAGCGTCGGCCAGGCGCGAAGCAACGGAATAGTCGCGCAGGGCATCGGCCGTGTCGCGAGCGCCGCGCTTGTCGTAGCGCAAGACCGCCAGGCCGCAGCGCTCGGCCAGGTCGCGTGCCAGCCGCTTGTAGAGCGTGCTGGGAAAATTGAAGGCGGTCATGGCGCCATCGCGGTCATGGACGCCGCTGCCTTGCAGGATCAGCGCAGCCGCGCGTGGCTGCGAAGGCAGGAAAAGGGTGGCGCCCAGCGGCGGGTGTGAGACTTCGAGTTCGAGGCTCTGCATTGACGGGGGCCGCCTGACAGACTAAACCTTTGCCCCGTTTTAGCAGGCCCACAAGCCGCGTCGAGGACAGCCGGAGAGTTCATGGATCGCAAGTCGTGGATACAGATGATTGTCACGATTGCGGTCGTGCTGGCGGCCTTCTTTGCTCTGCAGACCTGGCTGGCCCCGAAGCGAGCACCCGCCGACAGCACGGCCAAGGCGCCTGCCAACACCCCCGCCGAGGCCAAGGACCCGCCCAAGGTCAGTGATCCTTCGCCCGGATCACAGCGCACCAGCGAGCCCACGGCCGCCGAGAAGGAACGCGGCTTTGACCCCATGCGCCGCAGCCAGGCCGCCACGAGGACCCTGGCCAACGAAAGGCTGACCGCGGTTTTCAGCGAGCGCGGCGGTGCCCTGGACAGCCTGACGTTCATCAACGCGCAAGGCGAGCCGGTGTTCCTCAAGACGCCGGACGATCCCACGATTCACCCATCCGAGGGTCTGGAGTTGATCTCGCCCAGCGACGACCCCAAGTGGGTGGCCGCCTTTGCGCTCAAACTCGACGATAACGACGCCCTGCGCAACACTTCGCGCTGGGAAGCAGGGGCCGTGACCACGGACAGCGAGGGCCACCAGAGCGTAACCTTCCGTTTTCCGCCCGCCGGCAAGCTGGAGAGTGACGGCACAGCCGTCGTCAAGCGCTTCACACTGCGCAAGGGCAGCTACCGCATTGATGCCGAAGTCGAAATCGAGAACCACAGCGATAAGTCCCTGGAGAAGGTGGTGGGCCTGTGGGGGCCGCCCGGCATCACCAACGACAACATCAAGAACAGCGGCGACTACTCCCGCGTGGCGCTCTACGGCAGCACGGAAAACAAGCGCTGGACCAAGGACAAGGGCGGCGCCAGCGTGCACGGCTTCCAGAGCACCCTGGGCGACTACAATGAAGATCGCGCTGATGAGGGCAAGTCCGCGCTCGATGCCGTGGACAGCGTGTGGCAGGACAGCGCGGACAAAGACGGCATGTTCCTGATTGCGCATGGCCTGCGCACCCGCTACTTCCTGGCCTTCTTTGCTAGCGACCCCGACGTCCTCAGCACGCAGCACTCCGGACACATCAAGCCCTGGCGCGTCGGCGGCGAGAACGTGGCCGCCTGCTCGCTCATGGCGCCCAAGCTGGACGTAGGCAAGGCCGCGGGCGGCGCCCCCGGCAAGGCAAAGGCGCGCCTGATGTTCTATGCCGGCCCGCGCGACAAGGCTGCGCTGGAGCAGGCTTGGGATGTCGCCCCCGCCCAGGATGACGAGCAGCCCAATCACTGGGCCGAACTGGCCCCTCCCGGCTGGCCGTGGATTGTCACCGCGCCCCTCGCGTGGCTGCTCAAGTCCATGTCCGGCGTGATGGGGCCGGGGCTTGCCGTCATCGTGCTGACGCTCATCGTGCGCATGCTGCTCAGTCCGCTGAGTTTCAAGGGCCAGAAGTCCATGGCCATCTACACGAAGAAGATGAAGGTGGTAAAGCCGCGCCTGGACGCCCTGAAGGAAAAGTACGCCTCGCGCAAGGACCGCGACGGCCAGCTCGCCATGCTTCAGGAAACGCGCGACATCATGCGCAGCGAGAACGTGGGGTTCTTCCCCTTCGGGGGCTGTCTGCCCGTGCTGATGCAGATGCCGATCTTTATCGGCCTGTATCAGACATTTGCCAACAGCTTCTTTCTGCGCCAGGCGGGATTTGCCTGGTTGCACGATCTCAGCCTGCCCGACGCCACCATTCCCTTCTCGCTGGCCATGCATTGGCTTCCGGGCTTCCTGCAGGGATTCCTGACGCACAACGGCATCTTCACCATCAACCTGCTGCCGATGGCCTGGATTGCGTTGTCCGTGATTCAGATGAAAATGCAGCCCAAGCCCGATGATCCGCAGCAGGCGGCCATGCAGAAGCAGATGGGGTGCATTTTCCCCATCATGGGTCTGATGTTCTATTCGTTTGCTTCGGGCTTTGCCCTGTATTTCATCGTGTCAAGCCTCTACTCCCTGGCCGAAACCAAGATCATCAAGCGCTATCTCATTGCCAAGGGCATCGTTGATCCGCCCAAGCCCAAGTCGGGGGCGGGGGAGATCAAGCCGGCCTATCACGTGTCAAAGTAGCATCGACACTTCCGGCGCAGCTCCTGACAATCCGCACGTGGACACGATCTTCGCCCTGGCCACTCCGTTGCAGCCCGCGCCGCTGGCGTGGATGCGCGTCAGTGGCCCGGCCTGCGCCGCATTGGCTCAGGGCCTGGGCCTGACCTTTGGCCCAGCCACGGCAGCCGCCACGCTGGATACCGAACTGGGCCCTTTGCCCCTGCGCCTGTGGATAGCCCGAGCACCCCACAGCTACACCGGTCAGGACACTCTCGAGCTGGCATTTCCCGGCAGCCCCGTACTGGTTGCTGTCGTGGAGCGATGGCTGGCGGCTCGGGGGCTTCGACCCGCTGTGGCCGGCGAGTTCACGCGCCGCGCCCTGGAAGCCGGCAAACTCGACCTCTCCCGCGCCGAAGCCATCAACGCCCTGATCAATGCGCAGTCGGATGCACAGCGCCGCGAGGCCCTGGGCGACATGCGGGGCGACTTTGCGCGCGCCCTCGCCGCCCTGGCCGAAACGCTGCGCGCCCTCAGCGCCTCCTACGAAGTCGCCTTTGACTTCAGCGAGGATGAAATTGAGACCGCCCCCTTTCTGTCGCTGGCGCAGGGGCTGGCCCACATCCGTAACGACCTGGCGAATCTCTGCGCCATGCCCAGTCCCCGACAGCGCCATACCATTCCCCAGGTAGCCCTCTTCGGCGTACCCAACGCCGGGAAGTCTTCGTTGTTCAACGCTCTCTTGGGCCGGCGCCGCTCGCTGGTCAGTGACGTCCCGGGCACGACGCGGGACCCTGTCGTGGCCGCAGCAAAGCTCGGCGAAATCGCCGCGGAACTCGTGGACCTCAGCGGTGTGGGAGCCTCCGACAGCGACCGCGGCCGCTTCGCCCGGCGCGCGCGCGACGCCGCGCTGAAGGCCGACGTCTTGCTCCTGCTGTGCGCACCCGGACAGAGCGCTGAGCTGGAGTCTGAGTTTGAAGTACTTTCACGCGAGGACCGGAGTTTGCCGGGCCGCTGTCTCTGGGTATGGACCAAGAGCGACCTCGCGCCTGATGCAACCATGGTTCAGACGCCAGTCGAGTGCCTGGCAGTTTCAGCACACACGGGCGCGGGCCTGGCTGCCCTGGCCCGCGCTATCGAAGCGCGCCTGGCCGCCGCCGGAACGGCGCCCCATTCCACGTTGCGCGAAGGGGCCAGCCGCTCCCTCGAAACGCTGAGTCGCGCGGCCCAGGGCATGCGGCAGGACCCGCCGGAAGCAACGGCCGCGTTGGTGCGCCGCGCCCTGCGCGAACTGGACGAAGCCCTGCTGCAGCAGGCGCCCGGCGACGTGCTCGACTTCATTTTCACGCGCTTCTGCATCGGCAAGTGAAGCGTTCCAATTCCCGGATTGAAAAGTAACGGCGGCGGCGCGGGCTGCGGGCTATGTTCATGGAGTCAGGAGAACGACATGCCCTTTCGCTGGTCAGTTCGAAGAAGCGGCCCCCCTACCAAGGCCGGAGCAAAGGTCCAGCTCGTCATCGGCGCCATCATTCTGGCTTGCGCCGCCATCGCAGCCGCAGTCATTCTGCTGGGCCAGAGCGACCTGGAAGACCTTCGTGACCATGGACAGCCCGTGCAGGGCGAGGTGGTGTCGGCTCGCACGGAAACCCGCCGCTCCCGCCGCAGCAGCACCACAACTTACTACTACCTGGCCGTGCACTACCGGCATCCCGGCGGCACCGATGTCGTCGACGAAATAAAGGTCAATCACGAGGGTTACGCGAGGTTCTGCAACGCTACCGTGCAGAGCCCCCGCGCGGCCACGGTGCTCTGTTCGTACAACGATCCCTCCAGGTTCACTCTGCAGGAAGTGGTCAAAGGTCAGATCGCAGACAAGGAATTCTCGGCCATGTCGTTTCTGGGTGTGGGAGCCCTCGTGGGGCTTGTGCTTGTGGGCAGCGGCTGGTGGAACCTGAAAAGGGCCTCCGCGGCTGAGTTCACGCTGCCCGGCGGCTACATGCCCGGCACACGCTGGGGTCCGCCGCCTGCCCACCTGCCCCCGGGATATGCGGCGCCCGTCAGCCCGCCAGGTTCTACCGTGCCCTATAAGCCACTGCCCAAGCGCGTAAACCCCAACGCCGCGCCCTGGGAACGCTGATCACTCCAGTTTCCAGCGCACGCCCTGCGAGGTGTCCTCGATCAGCACACCCCGCGCCTTCAGGCCGTCGCGGATGGCATCGCCCCGCTTGAAGTCCTTGGCCTTGCGCGCCGCCTGTCGCAGCGCCACAAAACCGGCCACGGACAGGGCGTCCATCTCAGCCGCGGCGAGGCTCTCGAATTCCGGGAGGGGCCGTTCCAGCCTTGCGTCAATTTCCTGGCGCGTGAGCAGGCCTGAGCGCTCGCGCCGATCCAGCACGTCCAGCACCTCATCAAAGCTCTCCAGCAGGCGGAGCCCTTCGACAGCCTCGGCCTTACCCAGCTCCATGCTGTTAAGTTCGCTCACGGCCTTGAAGACCGCGGCCAGCGCGTTAGGCATGTTGAGGTTGTCGTTGAGCGCATCGTCAAAGGCACGCTCCTGGGCGTCCACCAGGGACAGCATGCGATCACCGGCCGGGCCCTCAATGTCGGCGTCCGTGGCAGGCCCCACGATCTCGCGCAGGCGCTCAAAGCAGCGCTGGATACGCTCCACGCTGGCCTTGGCCTGCGCCAGCAGGTCGAGCGTGAAATTCATGGGCTGGGTGTACTGGTTGGAAATCAGGGCGTAACGCAGCACCGCAGGCAGCACCCGGCCCCCCTTGAACCCCAGAGCTTCAAGCCGGGCCGCCAGATCGGCGCGTCCGTTGAATGCGGGGTTGAACAGGTCACGGGCTGTGAAAAAAGTGCCGTCGCGCTTGCTCATCTTGCGGTTGTCCACCAGCAGATGGCGGCCATGCAGCCAGTAACGCGCGAACGTCTTGCGCGCATGATGCTCGTCCGCGGCGCCGTGCGGGCCGGGCACGGTAAAGCCATAGGCGCCGTAACTCTGCGCAATCTCGCACTCATGGTGCGGGAACATGTTGTCCTCGCCACCCGTGTGAATGTCGATTGTGGCGCCGAGGTGGGCGCGGCTCATCGCGCTGCACTCGATATGCCAGCCGGGAAAGCCCGGCCTGACCCGCGCGTCCACGCCTCCGGGGGCGAGTTCGCGATAACGCTTCCAGTCTTCGGGGCGCCAGCCTTTTTCACTGTGCGGATCCCATTGCATGAGGTGTTTGGCATCCACTTTCCAGAGGGCAAAATCCTCGGGCGCCTTCTTCTCTTCGCGCACTTCCACGCGCGCGCCAGCCTCCAGTTCTTCCACCTTTTTTCCGCTCAGTTGCCCATACTCGGGGAACTTGGCCACCTCGAAATAAACCTGTCCGGCGCTGTCGATATACGCGTAGCCGCGCTCCAGCAGTTTCTGGATCATGGCCAGCATCTCTGGGATGTGCTCAGTGGCGCGGGGGTGCTGGCCGGGCTCAGCCGCCTCTCCGCCAAGGTAGAGCTTCAGGCGCAGGGCCCGCGCGTCTTCAACGAACGCCTTCTCGAAGTGCTGGGCGACCTTGAACGGATCGCTGCCCAGTTCGCGCGCGGCTTTGGCGAGCTTGTCCTCGCCTTGGGCGTCAGCGAGGTGGTCCTCGGTCATGTGGCCGACGTCCGTAATGTTCATGACATGCCGGACCTCGTACCCGTTGCGCTCCAGCACGCGCCTGAGCACGTCCGAGAACAGGAAGCTCCGGAAGTTGCCGATGTGGGCAAAGGAGTAGACCGTCGGCCCGCAGGAGTACATGAGCGCGCGACCGGGAAAGAGGGGCTCGAAGACCTCGATCTGGCGGGTGTAGCTGTTCTTGAGCTTCAGTACGGACATAGGGTTTTTGCCTGCGTTCTCAACAATGTGGCGCATCAGCGCGGTCCGAGGTGTCGGGTCTTGGGTTTCAGGTTCCGGCTGCTCCCAACACCCATAACCCAACACAGCCTTACCTCTTGACCAAACTGACCACGGCCTGAGCCGCAATCGCTTCTTTGCGCCCCAGCGAGTCGCAACCCTCGTTCGTGCGCGCCTTGACGTTGACCTGGGCGGTGCGGATCTCAAGCACATCGGCGATGCGGGCTTCCATCTTGCGCTTGAACTTGCCCAGCTTGGGCGCCTCCGCAATCACGTTGGCATCGATGTTCTCGATCTCGAAGCCGGCTTCCTTGATCAGTTCCCCCACCGTCTTCAGCAGTTTGGTGCTGTCGGCATCCTTCCACTTGGGGTCCGTGTCCGGGAAGTGCTCGCCAATATCGCCCTTGCCGGCGGCGCCCAGAAGCGCGTCGGTGATGGCATGCAGCAGGGGGTCCGCATCGCTGTGACCCAGGCAGCCGCGCTCATAGGGCACATGCACTCCGCCGAGCATGAGCTTGCGGCCCTCAACGAGCCGGTGGATGTCATAGCCGATTCCAACAGGCATGGCGATTCCCCTTTCTGCCGCGCGCGATAGTATGCCCGCCGAGCGGACTTGTGTAGGGGCGAGCACGACTCGCCCGGACGCGGCAGAGCCGCGTCCCTACAGGGGACAACATGGCGAACCCGGTGATTTACGGCGACGGCAGCACGGACTACGAGAAGTACATCCGCACGCAGGAACTTTACCGGCTCCAGAAGGGGCCCGGCGAATGGGCCAATGAAGAGGAGCTGCTGTTCCAGACCATTCACCAGGCCATGGAACTCTGGCTCAAGGTGGTGATCCAGCATCTCGAGCAGTCCGTGGCATGGGTCAAGGCCGACAAGCTGCGCGATGCCACGCGATTCATCAAGCGCAGCGCCAGCATGATCGAGTTTTTGGGCGACAGCCTGAAGTTCCCGATGTCGCTCGCGCCCTGGGACTACCACAAGATTCGCATGGGCCTGGGCAAAGGCAGCGGCCAGGAAAGCCCCGGCTTCAATAAACTGCTGGAGACGCCCGAAAAACTCTGGGAAGCCTACGCGGCTGCGTTGAAGAAGCACAAGAAGACGATCGACGAGATCCATCAGGACCCGCACGGGCTACCCGACCTGTTTGAACTCACGATTGCGATGAGCGAGCTCGATCAAGAGCTGATGCACTGGCGCTATCGCCACTTCCAGCTCGTAAAGCGAATCATCGGCGACGCCGTGATGAGTTTGAAAGGCATCCCGGCCAGCGCGCTGGAGAAGAACAGCAACATGGCGTTCTTCCCGGAAATCTGGGCCGTGATCAATCGAACCACGAACGCGTACAACGCAAAGTACAGGCCCCAAGGCGGCGGAGCGTATTAGCAGACGTTAGACAATGGCAGCCCGGCCAGTTATGGCCGGGCACCCCGAATCGAGGCTTCAGGGTGCCCGCGCATTACTGCGCGGGCTTCCAAAGCACCGAAAGGCCAATTATGAAACCCGGAATGATCCTCGTGCTGGTCGGAGTCGCGCTGATCGTGTGCGCGCTCATGGACGTTTTCAAAATGAGCCAAGGCATCAACCTCGACCTCGGCTTCACCTCATTCAGCAAATGGCCACCCGAACGCTGGGGTTTGTTAGGCGCAGGAGTCGGCGTAGCCGTGCTCGGCGCCTGGACACTCAAGGGCAGGGGAAGATAGCTGAATGGGTCAACGATGACATCTCGCGCCGGTTACTTCGCCTTCGTGCTCCAGTTCCTAAAGGAATCAGACGCTTCAATTCTCGGCAAGCTTACGCAACACCTCGCCAGTTTGGGTTTCGACACTTCCTCCGCCCAAGTCCGGGTCTGGGTCGGCATTCTGCCTTTGATCAAGACCTCCTTGAGTGCCCTAATCGAACGAATGCCTGCCACAGGATCGTGGTCGATTGCACTTGAGTTCTTGATTCCCCGTCGAGGTGGGCGGATTGACGTTGTATTGATTGCCGATGAGTTCTTGTTCGTGATGGAGTGGAAGTCCACTCTTGGAGGTGACAATGCAACTCGCCAAGTGGTTGATTATGCGCTGGAGCTTCAGGACTTCCACGAAGGTAGCAGGAATAGAACGCTTTATCCGATGCTTGTCATTCAAGAAGGCGATCTCATCTCTACTGCGACGGTCCAAATGCTAACGCCTTGGACTGCAAGTCCGATTGAGACCAATGCCAGGCACCTAACCGACGCATTGATCGAAGTTACGTCCGGGCGACCCAGCCTTGCGGGAACCACGCAGGGCGCGTCGAAGTGGATTGACGGCGAGTACTGTCCGACCCCAACGATCATAGAGGCAGCGAGGAGCCTTTACGGCGGGCATTCCGTCGTGGAAATCGGAACTACAAGAGCAGGAGAAGAACAACTGCGCAGTACGAGAGAAGCGATTGACTCGGCTGTAGATTGGGCGCGAGAGAACAACCAAAAGACAATCATATTCGTGACGGGCATCCCCGGCGCCGGCAAAACGCTTGCAGGGCTGGATGTAGCCCATGGATACCCAAGTGAGCACGCGGCGTTCTTTTCAGGAAACGGCCCTCTTGTGAGGGTGCTGGTCGAAGCCCTTGCACGAGACCGAAGCCTCAACCGAAATGAACCAATTGCCGCGTCTCGTAGGGAGGCAAGTACCTTCATTCGAAACATCCACACGTGGTTGGATGAGTATTTGAATCGGAATCAATTAGGAATACCTTACGAGAGAATAGTCGTCTTTGACGAGGCCCAAAGAGCTTGGAACCAAGAACACTCATACCGCAAGTTCCAAAGAGCGTCATCCGAACCATCTTCCATTCTTG
>JABARW010000076.1:0-1247 GCA_019186845.1 Planctomycetota bacterium
AGCCCGTCCTTCGAACTCAGGTTCGGCCTCAAGACAAACTCTTCGGGTTTGAAGTGAGTGCAGACGATGAAAAAGATGAGCAGCTGGAACACACAGTCGATCATCGGAGTCATGTCAAAGGTTGGATGGTTTTCGCTGCGTCGTCTCCTGCGATTGAGCATGGGAAGTCTCCATGTGGAAGGCCTCCCCGGGAAATGCTGCAAACGGAACCACCGCCAGCCCGTTCAGAAAAAGCAGCACGGGCGCGATGCTCTCGCGCCCGTGCCATCCCTGACTGCATGACCTACTTGGCCGCGCCGCCACCACCTGGCTTCATGCCAGCGGTGCGCCCGTAGGCGTCAGCGAACTTGAAGGTCACACTGAGTTCCGGCTTGTTGGCCGCCTTGCGCTTGGTGTTGATCTCGGAGGAGGCATCAATGGCCATGGAAACGAACATCCAGGGCGCCGTGCCCGAAGAGACGCCCGCCACGGCGTTCTTGGCGAAGCTGATTTCCAGCTTCTCAATCTTGGCGCCACTGCGCTCGATGTAGTTCTCGACGGCATCCACGAGGGCCTTGTGTACCGTGCGATAACGGTTCTTCTTTTCGGCGATGCTCCCCATACCATCGCCGTCCATCACCACGATATCCAGCAGGCCCATGCGGGTGCCTTCAACCACCTTGCGGCCGCGGGCGCCGATGGCGACGACGTACTGGTTTGTGGCCGTGGCCTCATCCCAGTCGCAGTACACCGTGATCTGCTCTTTGGGCAAAGCCGCTGCCGCGCTGAGACCTTCATCGGTGGGCAGGTCGGCGCGCATGGAGCGCTCCTCCTGTTTGAAGCGGGTACACACGATGAAGAAGATCAGCAACTGGAACACGCAGTCGATCATGGGCGTCATGTCGAACGAGGGTGTCTTGTCGTCGCGCTTTCTGCGTTTGAGTGCCATGTTCTGCTCCGGGTCTGAGGGACGTGAACTACTCGTTCATATCCTTCAGGACGTAAACTTTGATCTTGTACATGCGCACTTCCACCATCAGCTCGATCAGCTTGGCGAACTCCCCAGCCGGTGCGCGGGCGTCCACGCGCACGGCAATGAGGTTTTCGCTGCGATTGTCGGCCTCGCTCCAGCCGGGAAGCTTGCGCGTCGTATCCACCCGGCGGGCTTCCTGGTTGAGAATCGCCTTCATTTCGTCAGGCGACTTGGGTGTGGGTGCGCCGTAGCTGAACCAGCCAAAATCCTTGGGCAGTGCTTCGTACGACCCCTG
>JABARW010000076.1:1257-14236 GCA_019186845.1 Planctomycetota bacterium
CACGTGGATGGTGAAGAGCTTCGGCGCAGCCTTCTCTTCGGCCACAGCCGACAGCGCATCCGGCAGACGCAGCTGAACGTTTTCCTGCTGCGTGATCTGCGTGCAGACGATGAAGAAGATGAGCAGCTGGAACACGCAGTCGATCATCGGCGTCATGTCAAAGCCGATGGGCGGGTTCTCGTTCTTCTTGCGATTCAGAGCCATGGGTTACTCCGCTTTCTGTGAGCTGTTGAATTAGCCCTGCTGCTGGGCCGCGTAACCCGAGATCGTGGTCAGCATCTCGTCCACCACCAGCGCCACGGAGTTCACGATGTCGTTGGCCTTGTTCTTGAAGTACCAGTAGGCCACGATCCCCGGAATCGCGATGCAGAGGCCGACGACCGTTGAAAGCAGCGCCAGCGCGATACCGCCGGACACCATTTTCGGGTTCACCTGGCCGCCAGGCGCGTTCTCAATCGTCGCAAACGTATCCACCATGCCCGTCACCGTGCCGAACAGACCCATCATGGGGCCAATGGCCACACACACCGAGATGGGACCCAGGTGGCGGTCCAGCTTTTCAGCCTCAATGCCGAACTGGAACGAAGCGGCGTCCTTGGCGGCGTCCGGGCCGGCCGAAACCTTGTTCAGGGCGGCAGCGATGGAGCGCGTCAGCATGTTCGGGGTCGCCTCGCAGTACTGCAGCGCGCCCTCGAGGTCGCCTTCGTCAATGTAGTTCTGCAGCGCCGCAATGCACTCCGGCGCCACCAGCTTGTCGCGGCGCACGTTCACGAAGCACTCGATGATCCAGCCGAACAGAAAAATTGACGTCAGAAGAATCATGGCCTGCGTCAAAATGCCGAACCAGCCCGACGGAATGCCGAGCAGCTTCTCGCCCAGTGAGTAGCTGGGCATCTCTTCCGCGAGCAGGGCGGGCGCAAAGGCCGACGCCAGGCCAAACGCGGCAATGACGAACAACGCGTGCTTGTGCTTCTGGAACATGTGAACCTCTCAGGCAGGGTTGAAACTCGCCCGAATACGGACGCCGTAGCCGGGCAGAATCAGGGATTGAGATGACAAACGGCCCTGGCCACACGCGGTTCAAAAAAACTGCCTTGAACTGCCATAGCCAGGGCCGCACCGGGCCCTAGGACTTGTAGCGGTCGACCGCTTTCGTGATTTCCGCCACTTTCGGGTCATTGGCGGCGTTGCTGTTGCCCAACGTCGTTCGCAGCTCAAACATGTAGCGCTCCGCCGATTCGGCATGGCGCTTGGCCACTTCTTTGTCCTTCGTCAGCTTGGCCATTTCCACGCAGGCGTTGGCCGCGCCCAGCAAGGCCAGGCTGCGGAAGTCCGCATCACCCGCAAACACGGACAGAGAGTTCGAATAACTCTGCAGCGCCAGCGCCCAGTCTTCGGACGTCTTGGCATTGGCTGAGCGCACCATGCCCATGCCGAGGTACGATCCGCAGACCTGATAGGCCGCATCCTGGGTAATCCAGTTGTTCTTGGGCGGGCTCTTGACGGACTTCTGCTCGGCTTCCCATTCACGAATGGGAGCCGAGAAGCGCGACTGGGCACCCGAGGGGTTGCCCTCCTGCACCAGCAGAAAGCCCACCTTCAGGCCCGCCTGAATGGAGTCACGACTGGGGCGGCCGCCGTTGCGCTTGAGCGCGGCCGAAGAGAGCTTCTCATAGATTTCACGGGCGCGCTTGACGCCATCCTTGCTCGACTCGGCCAGCGCGCCGGCCGCGCGCAGGGCGCGAATTGACCAGTCGATGTACTCCGCACGGGCTGACTTGGCATTGAGCGCCAACGTCAACTCCTCGAGCTTGCCGTAACCTTTTGAGAAAGCTTCGTCGTTCTTGCCGTCACGGGCCAGGGCATCGCCCAGACCTTCCAGTGCATCCAGATAGAGCCGGTGCAGCGCCCCGGCTTCCTTGACCGCGGCGCCCGTGGGCGAGGCAAAGGCCACGCCGCGCACCGCATTCGAAGGGATGTTGGGCTTGTTGGGCCCCAACGCCGCCGCCGCCTCGGCCTCCTTCAGGTAGGCCAGAAACGAAACTGCCGCGTCCGCGAACATGCCCTGCAGCAGCTTGCCGCGGGCCACGAAGTAAAGGGAGCAAAGCTTGACGCGAAGCTTGTCGCCTTCGTCTGTCAAGCCCTTGGGCGGGTTGTCAAGGTAGCCCTGGGCGTCCTTCTCGAGGGCATCGCCGCGGCCAGCCTGCAGTTTCTTGGTAAGACCGTTGAACTGGTCCATGCCGTTGAGCGTGTAGCGCACCTGTTCGACATCCCAGATGTCGATACGCGAACCCGGCTGCCTGTTGGCGTCTTTCCACTCAATGCCGGATAGCGTCTCCGCTTCGATGGAACGAAATGGCGTGGTGCTGCCGTCCTTGCGCAAAACTGTGCCTTCAGCCGCCCAGAGGGCAGGAGCCAGGGCAATCGCGCAAATTGCGGTGAGTGCAAACCTGTTCATGTGTCTCTCCCGTTTTGGTTCCCGCGTTACCCCGATCAACGCATCTTGAGCTTCTTGGCCTCGGCCTCGAGCGCATCGGCGGCCTTGGTCAATTCGCCTTTGAACTTCTTGGTTTCAGCGTCCTCAAAGCCGATATTCGGCAAGGCCTTGTTGCGAAGCAGCGTCAACGTGTCGTCGACCTCGCGCTTGACCTGGGCCTCGCTGGCGATCTCTTCGATGCCCATGGCCTGCTTGCCGTACTTGCGCAGCCAGTCGGTGGTGAGTTGTCCCCAGGCCAGCAGACTCTTGCGGTACTCGGGACGATACGGATGGTCGTCAAGCTGGGCAAAACTCGTCCACTGGTCGAGGTGAATACGGCGCGCGCGCCACAGATAGTCGGCCTCGGTCTTGGGCAGAGCCTGAACCTTCTTGGGATCCGCTTCGAGCCACACGTTGAACTGGTCGACAAAGGGCGGATACTCGACGGCAGGGCCCTTGAGGGCATGCAGTTCAAGGAAAATGGCGATCAGCGTGTCGATCGTGTCAAGGTAATACAGCTCAATCTGCGACTTGAAAGTCAGGTCGAACAAAACGCCGCCGCGCTGGCTCTTGGCCATTTCGTTGACGTTGCGAACGATGACGAAGCAGTAGGCGCGCCTCATCAGCACGGCCGCCTTCTTCAAGTCTTCCACATTGCGGCTCTCCCTGTACTGCTCAAAGTAGGCGCGCCCGAGCTGGTACTTCAGTTCCAGTTCCTCGCCGCTCTTGGTGCCGCCGCACACCGGAGGCTTGGCCTGTCGGTTGGTGGGAATCAGCAGTTCGTTGCCGAAGTACTTGCTCTTCTGGTGCAGGTCGAGGCACTGCTGCAAGTACTGGATAGCGCGCTTCCAGTCGCGGACGCGGAAGTAGTTCTTGCCGAGGATGAGCAGGTCCGCGGCCGGCAGATCGGTGTTGCCGGTACCGCGCGTTTCACGCCAGCGCTCGTAGTAGGTGAGAACCTTGGTGAGCATGGGGCGCATGCGCTCATCGAGGCTGGCCGAAGTCTCCTCAAGAAACCCGCCGAAGTCATAGATGAAGGTCGTACCCACGAAATAAGCCAGGTGCGCCGTGTTCAGGCTGACCTGGGTGTTCAGCGTGGCATAGAGGCCGGCCTTGTCCGCAGGCAGCTTGGTGTCGCGGGCCTGAGCATCCAGCCGGTCAAGGAGTTCCGTGTTGCTACCCGTCGTGAGCTTCTGGGCATCGGAACGGATGGAATCGTAAGCCTTGTCCTTGATCAGCGCGTCAAATTCGGCGCGCACGGCGTCGCCCCAACGCTTGGGATATGACTCCGCATACTCGTTCCAGCGCTTCTCCAGAATGGGCAGAAGTTCAGGGGTCACCAGCGTCGTTACGTTCTTGTCGGTGCCCAGGGCCACCTTGACCAGCCACTCATCCCAGAAGTGCTGGGCGAGCAGACGATGCTTTTCAAGCGTGGTCTTGGCCGCGTTGTACTTGTCGAGCTTTTCCTTGTTGGAACCAAAGCTTCCCTCGGCCTTGAACAGGCCGATCTTGAGCTGATTGAAAAGTGAGCGCAGATTGGTGGAAGCATTGGTCAGCGCCTGCGTGCGCGGGTTGAGGGTGTCGATGAAGATGGTGTAGATGCGGGCGATCATGTCCGCGATCTTCTTCTTCTGGTCGGGGAAGGCCGCCTCATAGGCGCGCAGCAGCGCCTCCGCACCGTCGCCGTCCTGCTCTTCAGCGAGGCCCCAGAAGGAGAGCTCGATCACCGCGCGCTGCACTTCCGCCGCCGACGCGAAGTGGGAGCCAAAGAGGTCCCAGTGGCGCTTGAGGATGGTGAGCGCCGTGGCGCGGTTGGCGTTGCGCAACTCGTCGCGCTTGACGTCTGACTTGGCCGGATTGCGCATCAGAAAGGCGTACCAGTAGGCCGCACGGCCCATCATTTCCATCTCATCGCTGGGCTGACGCGAGCGCTCCGGCTGCTGCTTCCAGCGCTCCTGCATGATTTCCGCGACGGCCAGGAAGCACTGCACAAGGTTGTCCTTGTCCGGGTTGACGCGCTCCTTGATGTCGTCCCAGTTGCGCAGCACCACCACCAGCATGTACTTCTTGAAGTAGTAGATCGCCTTGTGCCACATGGCGACATCCACCTTGAGCGAAGTGTCTGCCATCGCGGCGAAGTGGGCCTCCTCCTGCTTCTCCCAGATCTGCTTGGGCAGACCCTCGAAGTCACGGGCGTGGCGGGCCTTCTGCTCGGCAAAGAACTCCGATGTTTCCTGCTCGTTGGCCTCGCCGGAGCGGCTGGGGTGGCGGGCCGCCGGGTCCTCAATCTGGTTGGCGTAGGCCGTGGCCGCGAAATACATGGCGATGCGGAACTTCTTGTAGCGCACCGGCAGCGAGGCATAGCGCACGGCAGCCTGGGAGAACTTCTTGGCGTTGTAGAGCTTGCCGGCATTGGCAAATGCGAGATCGTTGATGGCATCCTCGCCGCCAAGCTTGGCCTTATAGTCGTCAGCTTCCGTCTTGAGACCTTCGAAGGTCTTGTTGCCCGGTTCACCAAACTTGCTGCTTACCAGCCAGCCGGCCACCTTCGAGTAGGCCTTGGCCATCTCGCCGGGGAAGTCGTAGGCCGACTTGGTGTCGGTGATCAGGTCGCACATGTTTTTCATGTGGTCCGGCACGGGCTGGCCGGCTTCAGGTGCAGTATCGCCGTTGTCCTTGCCAAACTTGTAGATGAAGTACCAGGTGCGCAGGCAGGCCTCGCGGTAGGCCATGGCGCCGTCGACATAGCGGTGCAGCAGGTCGGAGTAGATGGAGGCAATCTTCGAGAAACACTCGGGCGCGTACATTTCAAAGGTCTGCACACTGGTGCACTCCGCCAGCAGCAGCTGGTAGGCACGCAGCACCTTCAGGATCGGGCCGTATCCCACAATCACCGCGTCCTTGATCACGGCCTTGCCGCAACGCAGGCGCAGCTCCGGCGAGACGCCATCACCCGCGCCGATGTCCGCCAGCACGGAAAGCGCCTGGCGCTTGAAGATCAGGTCGTTGTCCGCCGCCAGCTTGAACAGTTCATCCAGCGCCTGGTTGACATTGGCCCCCAGACGAATCTGGGCGCTGATGCGGAACAGGTTGAAGCGCTTGAAGTCCGTCGCCAGTTCGCGAATGGCCCCGTACTGGGTGAAGGCCTTCTGGTACTGGTCGATGCACTGCTGCAGAAAGCGCTTCTCATAACCCAGGTCACCCGTCTGGAGTTCAGCCGCGCGCAGCCAGCCGCGCAGGGCCTGGGAACCGACGTCAGGCCCCGCCGGGTAGTCGGCCAGCAAGCTCGGAATCTCGAGGTACTTGGCGACCGCGCCTTCAGGGTTGCGCAGGGCCAGTTCAATGTCGCCCAGCAGCAGCACGGCATCAATCCATTCCACGCTGATGTCGAAGCTGAACTGCAGCTCGCTGACTTCATTGGATGCCTGGCGGAAGAAGCCCGCGCGCTCACTGCTGCCCTCGGAATAGGTCAAACCCTTCACGTAAAGAGCGATGCAGATGTTCAGGAATGCCTGGCGATAGTTGTGAGCCAGCTTGTTGTTGTCCCAGAAGGCCGTGCCCAGTTCGTTGCGCTTGGTCTCAAGCGCGGCACGCTCCTCCTTCAGCGTGCCCAGGGCCTTGTCGGCCAGCGCACGCGCACCTTCGGCGTTGAGGCGAGCCTTGGCCCTGGCCAGTTCAATGCGCAGGATGGCCAGCTCAATGCGGCCATCCTGGTCCTCCGGATTGCCGTAGACTTCCTCCGCGCTTTCGTAGCCCTTGCTGCGAGCATCGAGGTCGCCGCTACGCGAGAAATCGTCGTCGGCCTTGGCTTTGAAAACGCGAGCAAGCGCGGAGCGGGCACGGGCCTTCTCGTCGTCGCTGCCGCGGTCCATCTGACGGCGTAAAAGCCTCTCAGCCTCGTCGTACATCTTGAGGCGCACGCCCAGGTAATAGCCGTAGTCAGAAAGATCCCGAGCCTTGGCCTGGCCCGCGCATGCGCCAAGCGCCAGAATCAGGGCCAGCGTGGAGAAGAACAGCCGGTAATTGCCGCGTGTGAACATGGAAACGTCTCCGTGTTGCCTCGGAGTTGTGCGAGGTAGCTAACCTCGGTAGGGCCCAGTCGAACGCCTTTGGGGGGCGTTCGGTATAGCATCCCAAACGGCTGAAACAACCCAAGGTTCAGGGGCCCTGACGAATTGGTGACCAAGGCGGAAAGCAGACAGGCCGGGCAAAAGCCCGGCCTGTGCGTCTGTTATGGAAAATCAGCGATCGCGCGGCGCGTTCTGGCCCGAGGGACGGTCCCGCTCAATCTCCTCTTCGAGGTCGATGATTCGGGCCGTCACGACGATGATGATGTCCTGACGGACGGTGCTCTTGCCCTTACGCTTGAAGAGCGAGCCAATCAGCGGCAAATCAGAAAGGATCGGAATGCCGCTTTCCACATCGGTCTCGCTCATGGTGCGCATGCCGCCGATGACGAAGCTGCCGCCATCGGGCACGGTGACCGTGGTGCGGATGCGCTGCAGGGTGAGCTGCGGCGTCTGGATGGCGACGGGCGAACCGACGCCCAGCGAAGTCACAAAGGTCGGAATCGGGCGCAGCAGCAGCGCCAGAGTCGGCCTCAGTTCCAGAGTGATGTAGCGGCGGTCAGCGCTGACGGTGGGCCGGACGTCCAGCACGATGCCGTCGCGGATGATGCTGACGACGGGATCCGCCACGGCGATACCAGTGGCCTGGCTGGTGTTGAAGTCCGAGATGTAGGCCACCTCGTTGAGCACGCTGACGTGAGCACGCTGGGTGTTGTGCACCGTGATGCGCGGAGCCGTAAGCAGCGTAGCACGCTCGCGCTTGCGCACGGCGCGAATGATGGCGTTGATCTCAGGGTTGTCCACGAAGGCAAGCTGGAACGAAGCGCCGCCCGAGTTGGTCAGGCCAAAGCCGCCGCGGGTGCCGCCCAGGGCTTTGTCGAACAGGTTCTCGACGCGGGCGCGCTGGTCAATGCGCACGTTGCCCGAGGGTGGCATGTCCTGAAAGAAGAAGCCGGCGTCATTGCCCGTACCGCCGGGACCGGCGGGGTTGGCGTTGTTACCGAACTGGATGTCGTCCAGCGCGGCGGGAACCGGCGGGTTGCCCGGCGCGGGAATCTGCGGGCTGCCGCCCACGCCGCGGAAGTCGAGGCCGATGTCCTCGAGGAAGTCGTCGCGGATCGTGATGAAGCGCGATTCCACGCTGACGGTCAAACCCTGCGAGCGGCGCAGGTCGTTGAGCAACTGGGCCACCTTCTCGATGTTGTCGGGGTTGTTCAGGATGATCAGTTCCTGCTGGCGCGTGGAGATGCCGTGGCCTTCTTTGCTCCAGCTGTCGGGGTCGATCGACTCTTCAATCACGCCCTGCAGGTCCTCGATCGTCAGGGGGTCGGCCTCGGGCCGGTCCTGGTCCTGGGTGAAGCGATCCGTGTCGTTGGCGTCCGTGCGCAGGCGGGGCTCGTCGCCCTTGAAGGTGCGCAGGTTCACCAGCAAGTCGGCCACGTTGAACACGCGGCGCGCCACGTTACGGCCTTCGTCTGAACCCTTGGCGCCGATGATGACCGCGCCGTTTTCCACGCGCCACGAAAGCTCAATGGAGTCACAGATCAGGTTCAGGGCCTGGCGCAGCTTCACGCGACCCACATCAATGGTCACCGGAGTTTCGCCCGGCACGTCGCGGGCGCGAAGAATGTTGATCTTGCCGTCCGCCTTCAGCTTCTTGATGACGTCATCAAGCGTCTGCTCTTCAAAGCTCAGCAGCAGGTCCACGGTTTCCAGGGCGCTGCGAACGGCCAAGTCTTCCTTCGACAGCGGTGTCTTGCGCGAACGCTCCAGACGGTCCGCACGCTGCTCCGTGCGCTGCCAATCCTCATAGTCGGGCAGTTCCACCGTGCTCTTGGGGAACACGTTGGTGTGCACGATCTGGGCCATCACCTGCTTCCAGTTCTGGTTGAAGGCCTCCCAGGTGTCGCGATCCGCCTTGCCGCGCTCGAGGTCGCGGGCGATGTTCTTCAAGCGGGCGACCTCGGCGTTGTAGGGGTCTTCACGCAGAATCTGGTTGAGCACCAGAATGGTCTCGCCGTATTCGCGGCGGTCAAAGAATTCCTTGGCCTTGGAATACAGGTTGCGAATCTGCTCGCGGTAACGGTCGAGCTCTTCCTGCATCTCGAGTTCGCGGATGCGACGCTCCTGCTCCTGCGTCGTGACGTAATCCTTGACGCGGGCCTCTTCGCGCTTCTGCCGCGCCTCTTCGATCATCAGGCGGGCCTCGCGCTCCTTGGCCTCGGTATCAAGCATGTAGCCGGTCCAACGGATGACATCGAGGACCTTCTCCAGCTCCGCAATCGCCTTGTTGTACTCGCCGTCACGCATGAGACGGTCCGCGCGATCAAGGCCGGCGTCAATCTCGTAGATGGCCTCGGCGCGCAGTGCCTGGTCTTCGCTGCTGCGGGCGCGCGCCACGTTCGAGGACTCGCCACGCGAAAGGCCCAGCACGCGCTCGACGTCGTCACGCACCTGAGCGGCCTTTGCGTTGCCCGGATCCATGTCCAGAGCATCGTTGGCCAGCGCACGCGCCTTGTCGTAGTTCGCCTCGCGGTAGTACGTGTAGGCTTCCTGAGCGTAGTGGTCGGCCAGGGCTTTGAGTTCACCCTCGTTGAACTTGCCGCTGCTCGCCCGGCTGCCGCGGCCGCCCTGAACTTCGCGGGCCTCGCCTTCGCCTGACGCGGCAGGCTTGGACGCCTCTTCGCGGGCTTCCTTGCGACCCGCGCGATCGGCACCGTTCTCCTTGCCATCGTCGAACTTCGCGACGTAGTCGTCCGTCGTCGGATTCACCGAGACGTTGTCGACCGGCTTGGTCGAGGAGGCACAGGCGGCAATGAAGCCAAATGACGCGGCTACGGCAACGTACGCCAAGCGCTTCTGAAGCCTAAGCTTCTTCATAATTGCTCCACAGCGTCGGGGAACCCGGGGACGCAGCGTGAGGGGATAGAGTTTCTCTGGGGGCCTTCAATGTAGCTGCGGGGGATGGCCTGTCAACAACCTGCATGGCATTGCGCGTCATTGATGCGTCATGGGGCGAAACGGAAGGGGCCCCGGCTAACCGGGGCCCCCCATCCTCATACAAGGGCCATGGCAATCAACGGTCGACGTAGTGGACGCCAAAGATGTCCATCTGAGCCGAACCCAGCTTGATGATGCGCTTGTCCACCCCGTCAAACGTGAGACCTGTCTCGCTGGAAATGTCCAGCAAAGCCAGCCGGGTGACATCGGCCGTTCTCACGGCCACACCGCCGTCGGTGAAGCACTGGACCATGCCGGCCGTGCCCGCCAGTTTCTTGATGCCCGCGGCATCCAGGCCGATGGCCTCGCCTTTCTTGACGTCGTGCATGACCACGATGCGATACCAGCGGTTATCAACCTGCTTCCAGATTGTCAGCTCAAAGCGGGCGTTGCCAGCCTTGCCGTTGGCGGCATAGGTGCGGATGGCGATGGGGTTGTTCATGCCCGCAGGATCGGTGTTCTCGATGGTGGGCGCATCCTTGGTATCGCGGGGCAGCACAAAGCGCATACCGGAACGATCGGACAGTTCAAGGTCTGAACCCGAGAAGCCCGACAAAGCCCAGGGCGTCGTGAAGTCCAGTGTGTCCTTCATGGAGGAAAGGGTCTTGAGCAGGTCGGCTCCGGGCTTGCCCTCGGCGTCGAGGACCCTCACTTCACGTTCCTTGAGGGCCGCAAAGTTGTAGCGGCCGCCCAACTGGTTGGCTCCGTCCAGCACCAGGGACTCGACAATTTCAACGCGACGCCACTCCCCCCCCACCTGGGCAAAGCGCGAGAGGCGAACCTTGGCGTCCTGGGTGCCCTTGGACTGCCAGGAAAGGTAGACGCGGTTGTAGATCACTACCGGGCGGTGTGCCTGCTCGGCGCGGTCGGAGGTCTTGCTGCCTTCCACGAACTTTTCGTCCGACTTCACGCCGGCCTTCAGCTTCTCCTTAGTCGTGGCGCGCACCGCGTAACGGTAGGTCGTTTCCGTATTGAATGTGGTGTCCACAAAGCTGGTCTCCGTCACGGGCGAAAGCGTGATCAGCTCCCAGTCCGAGGGTTCAGGCGGACGCGTGGGCCTGGTGTCCTTCGTTTCGAGTTCGTAGTCCCGCTCCGACTTGCTCTTGTTGCCTTCGGTCTTCTGCCAGGCCGTGAAGCGCGCACGCCACTTGCCTTCAGCGTCGCGGTAGCGGGGCAAATCCTCGCGGTTGTAGCGCGTCTTGCGGGCATCTGCGTCCGTGGGACTGTAGCGCTCGACCCAGTAGGCGAGGTCCGACGGGGCATCCTTGAGGCTGGGCGCGTTCCAGGTAATCGTAATCTTGAAGTTCCTGGCGTCCGCCACCGCCACAACGTTGTCCGGCGCCCCGAGGTCAAACTCCGTCACGGTGGGCGCGGCGCCTGCGATGAACTCCTCGTAACTCAGGAAGCCGTCGCCGTTGGCATCCTTGGACTTGAAATCGCTCTTGCCCGAGGCTGCATACTCGGGCTCGGTCAGCTTCCCGTCCTTGTTGCGGTCGAGATCGTCAAACTGCTTGCGGCGGGGGTCCACCTCGCGTTCGCTGTATTCATCTTCATCGAGCGAACCAATGGGCGCGCGCTTGTCCAACTCGTCGAAGGTCCGCCCCTGGCGTGCCTTTCTCGTCTTGTCAAACTCATCACGTGAGAGTTTGCCATCGCGGTTTTCATCGGCGTCGGCAAAATCCAGCCCTTCCGTAGCGCCAAGCACCACGCGGAACTGCAGGGGCAAATCCAGAGCCTTGCGCTCGCTCGCAACAGGACCAGGCACCGGCAATTTGCCGGCAGGACCCAAACCCGCCGCCGCGCCGTCGATGCCATGGGCGTTGAACTTGACATTACCGGTCACTTTGGGGTCATTGAGCTTGCTGTTGACCTGGGCGACGGTGTCGGCGATGGTCCGGGCGGGCTTGTCGGTGTCTCCGACCAGGAAGACCGCCACGATGAAGATAACCATGAGTACGGCGCCCAGAATCGGAGCACCCATGGGACCGTGCTTGATAAGGGCGCTGCTCTTGTTGAGTTCTGCCATGTCCGGCCCTCCTGCGGGGCTTGATGTTGCGTTAGTTCTTGCGGGCTGCGTCGGGCCTATTGGGCGGCCGCTGCGGCTTCGGCCTTGATGCCTGGCGCCCAGCGCGGATTGGAGCGCAGCGCCGACAACTTGAGCTCAAAACGCATGGACACGCCGTAAACCGTGTCGGATTCGAGTTTGCGGGCCACCTCGGCGCGCTTGCTGTTGTCCCACTGCTCATCGGTTACGTCCGGCGGAATTTCCCACTTGGCACGCTCTTGAGCCAGAATCTCGTAGCCGGTGTCATGGGCCCGCTGCGACTGGAAACCGGTCAGGGACACCAACTCCAGCGGCAGTCCGTCGCGCTTGCCGGAGCGCGAAGCCAGCGTGGCGTCTGAAGGCACCAGCAGACTGTTCGTTATGGCCAGGGCCAGGCTCGGCGAGGCGTTGAACACAAACTGGAACTCATGCCGCAGCCACGGCTCCTTGTCATCGGCCTGGGGTTCGTTGTTGAAGCTTCCGAACTCGAACTTCTTGAAGCTGAAGGGTGCCGAGGCGTACTCAGGCATGCTCTTGAGGCACTCGCATGCCACCAGCACTTCGGACATCACTCGCAGGCGCGCCTGCATCATCACGATTTCCTGCTGCTGGATACGGCGCATGTCCGAGGCTGTCTGCTCCCAGAAACGCGCGGCCTCGTTTTCCTCGGCCTGCATCCTGCGACCCAGATTGACGAGGATCTCGGGCAGGGGCCACTCGGTCTCCAGCGCCTGAAAGCGCATCTGAAGCGCGGAAATGGTCCGCGAGGCGTCGTTGTTGAAATCGTCGGGCGTGGCGTAGGTTTTCTCGGAGCGCAGCAATTCCTTGCCCTGCTTGCTTTCCCATTCTGTGCGGAAGTCCTCCACGTCCTTGACGAAGCGGGCCTGGCGGGCCTGGATGTCCTTGACGTCTCCGGCTGTGGGAACACTCTGCTTGGCCGCAGCCTGGAGCTTGTTGGCTGCCGTCGTCAGGTCGCTTTCGGCGCCGGACTTGACCATGACTCCGACCCCCGTCATGACGAGGCCCAGAAAGCCGAGCACGCCGAAGATGATGAAATGCAGTGAGTCCTTCATGAGTCCAACTCCTGTTTGCCGCTTCAGGAAAAGTCCGGATTACTGCTTCGTTGCTTCCGCCGGCGGAGGCTCGATGGAGTCCAGCCTCAGCGTGACCTGCACCCGGAAGGGAGCAAAGAACCGCTTGTCCAGCTTGGTGCGATCGCCCAGAGTATCCTGGAGGAAAGGCTTGCCGGGAATGCCGGCGCCCACCATCAGCGCAGTGTTGCCCGGAGTCACGTCGGAGAGCACCTTGATGGTCAGGTTCTCCCACTTGATGTCCTTGATCGTCTGCTCGCTCAAACCCTCAAGCTGGTTGCTCGCCTTGAAGATCGGAAGA
>JABARW010000070.1 GCA_019186845.1 Planctomycetota bacterium
CGCCCTTTCCCTCCCTTTGGGGTGCTTCACTTTTCAACCGCCGTTTACACAGCTAACCGTAAGCGATGCTGGATGCTTCGCCATGTCTTCCCCTTGCGATGACGAACCAAGTTCGGAACGTTCTCAATGAGGAAGAACTGAGGCTCGTGGTGCCGCAGAATGCGGACCACGTAGTCGATTAGGTCGCCCCATTGAGGGCATTTGAGGCCGCGCTGCTCGCCAGCTTTCGAGAAAGGCTGGCAAGGAAAACCGGCGCACAGGATGTCGTGGGGGGGGATTTCCGCGAGCGCGAGGCCTCTGATGTCGCCGTGCGGGCGCATGCCGAAGTTTTTTTTGTAGAGGTCTGCCAGGTCTTGGTTGATTTCTGACGCAAAGACACACTTGTGGCCGAGTGCCTCAAGCGCCAAGTGGAAACCACCTAAGCCCGCAAACAAGTCAATGAAGCGCAAGCCCTCGCCTCCAGGTGCCCATCCAAGAAAAAGCAGGTGAATTCCTACTTTGGGTCATTATGGAGCCGTTTTCATCACATTGCGATACCTTTCTGGACGTCCAAGGGTTCCGTTCGCTCTACGGCATCGCGGGGCCCGTTGTCCGCCGAGCAACCCTTAGCCTGTGCTGTTCGCGCGTGACACCGTGTCACGGACTTCTTCGATTCAAAGCCGAAATCATTTTCGGTACAATTCACGGTACAGTTGGGTTTTCGACGTTCGGCCAAAAAGCGAACCCGCCTCCGGATTGGCTCTGGAGGCGGGTTTCATTTGGAGCGGGCGATGGGGCTCGAACCCACGACCACCTGCTTGGGAAGCAGGAGCTCTACCACTGAGCTACGCCCGCATTTATCTCCTCTGGCGGCACTGCCGGCAACTCTGCCATCTTTGATGCGTTGCTGTCCGGGGCTTCGCCGAAGGCTGGCTAGGGAGTACGACACTCCGTCGTACTGCTCCATCAAGTCACTCGTCCTACGCCATGATCTCAGTCGTACTGCTCCAACAAGTCACTCGTCCAACGTTATCATCTCCATCGTACTGCTCTATCAAGTCACTCGTCCAGCGCCATCATCTCCGTCGTACTGCTCTATCAAGTCACTCGTCCAGCGCCATCATCTCAGTCGTGCTGCTCTATCAAGTCACTCGTCCAGCGCCATCATCTCAGTCGTGCTGCACCATCATTTTGCGCCGCCCTGCGTCAGCATATTACCGCGCGACAGGAATGGCGGCCCAAAGCATGTCGGGCTGCTCCGTCGCTTCGCCCTGTCACTCCGTCTCCCCGCACAAAGAGCCAGGGGACGGCGGCCATAGATCCTGCCGCGCGGCTGCAAGCTGGCCCGGGGCGAACCGCCTCATCCAACTGGCCGGGCGACGGCCGGAAAGGGCGCGCTCACCGCGCATTGAGGAAAGATAAGCCCGGGCATGGCTCCGGGTCAAGTGGAGGCTTGCCGCCCGGCAGGCGCCTTTCTGGCGCTGGGTCAGTTGCGCGGAGCCTGCCTACTTGGCCCTGACGTTTTCGCCGAACCGAGTGGTAATGCGGAAAACCAGCTTGCGCGATGAATTGGCCGCAAGAGCGAAGCGGAACTTGCGGGTATTGAAATTCTCAACCTCCGGCTTGTCCTCGCTGTCGAAGTCGTGGTCACCTGCTGCGCTGCGATGAATCTCGACGGCAATCTCCCGGCCACGGAAGTTCTTCACTTCAATCTCGAACTCCTCCAGCGTAGTCCAGCCGGAAACGACGCGGTTGTTGCCGCGCTGCTGAAACACCAGGTCCTGCTTGGCGAAGCTCTTGCGCTTCTCCTTCAGGGTGACTTCGGGGTCCGACCCCACGCTGATCTTCACTTCGTCGTTCTTGGCGATGTACTTGCTGGCGAGGGCACCCATATAGCCCGTACCAGACGCGCTCTGCCTGAAGAGGCGAATGAGTCCGTCAGGCAGGGGCTCCTTGCCGAGCTTGCACTCTTCGTTGTTCTTGAACTCCAGCACCTTGGTGAATTCGGGCCCGAACTTGGCCGGGTTGAGGTGATAGACCGTCTTGAGCGGCACGCCCGCGACGCTGAAGCTGCGCAGACGCTTGCTCCAGTTGGTCAAAATGGTCTCCGTGCCCTCCACCGAATAGATGTAGTACTCGCTCAGGCCGGCCTTGTCGATCTGCTTTGGCTTGGACATGCCGCCGCCCCCGCCGCGACCGGGGCCTGAGGGTGACTTGTTGGGAGCATCGCGCGCCCAATCTTCCATTTCTTTGCGATCCATGGCGCGGCTGGTCGCCGGCTGTGCCAGGTTGATGACCTTCTCGACGAGATGGATGACGCCTACGACAAGGCGGACTTCCGCATCTTCGTAGTCTTCGCCGCTGCGGTTGTGGACGGTGACGTAGGCCGTGAGGTCCATGGCGCTTTCGTCGGCGGCCACAAGGCCGGTGTACTCGGCGCTCCAGGAGATGCCGCTGGTGAAGTAGGTGATCTGGACCTGGTGGCTGGCCGCCTTCTTCGCCGTGATGGTCCAGATCAGCATCTCGTGGCTCTCGGCGGGGTAGCTTGTATCTGAGACTTCCAGGTTGCCCTCTTTGTCGGCCAGGGCCTGAAACTCCACGCTTGTCGGATCAATCAGCGTGTTGGCCCAGGAGAATTGCAGGCGGTTCTCACCGGCCTTGAAGCTGAGGGTGCGGGTCTCGCGCACCAGCGTCAGGTCTTCACTGTTGTAGATCGTGAGCTGCACCCCGTCGCGTTTGGGCAGCGTCACCAGCTCTTCCTTCGCGCACAGCGGCGCGGCAAGCAAGGAGAGCAGCAGGGCAGGCAGCAGGTTCTTCATGGCAAGGTCCTGTCTACTTTGGCTTTACGTTGGAGCCGTAGCGAGTGGTCACACTGAACACAAGGGTGCGCGAGGTGTTGGGGGCCAGGCTGAGAATGAACTTGCGCGTATTGAAATTCTCGACTTCCGCCTTGTCCTCGCTGTTGAAGTCGAAGTCACCACCGAAGCTGCGATGGATCTCGACTTCAATGGCCTTGGAGCGGAAGTTCCGCACTTCCAGTTCAAAGGTCTCCACACCGGTCCAACCTTCCAGCCAGCGCTGATTGAAGGTCAGGTCCTTCTTCTGGAAGGACATGCGCTTCTCTTTCAGGGTGACCTCGGCGTCCGGCCCCACGCTGATCTTCACTTCGTCGTTCTTGGCGATGTACTTGCTGGCAAGGGCACCCATGTAGCCCATGCCAGACGCGCTCTGTCTGAAGAGGCGAATGAGGCCGTCAGGCAGGGGCTCCTTGCCGAGCTTGCACTCTTCGTTGTTCTTGAACTCCAGCACCTTGGTGAATTCGGGCCCGAACTTGGCCGGGTTGAGGTGATAGACCGTCTTGAGCGGCACGCCCGCGACGCTGAAGCTGCGCAGACGCTTGCTCCAGTTGGTCAAAATGGTCTCCGTGCCCTCCACCGAATAGATGTAGTACTCGCTCAGGCCGGCCTTGTCGATCTGCTTTGGCTTGGACATGCCGCCGCCCCCGCCGCGACCGGGGCCTGAGGGTGACTTGTTGGGAGCATCGCGCGCCCAATCTTCCATTTCTTTGCGATCCATGGCGCGGCTGGTCGCCGGCTGTGCCAGGTTGATGACCTTCTCGACGAGATGGATGACGCCTACGACAAGGCGGACTTCCGCATCTTCGTAGTCTTCGCCGCTGCGGTTGTGGACGGTGACGTAGGCCGTGAGGTCCATGGCGCTTTCGTCGGCGGCCACAAGGCCGGTGTACTCGGCGCTCCAGGAGATGCCGCTGGTGAAGTAGGTGATCTGGACCTGGTGGCTGGCCGCCTTCTTCGCCGTGATGGTCCAGATCAGCATCTCGTGGCTCTCGGCGGGGTAGCTTGTATCTGAGACTTCCAGGTTGCCCTCTTTGTCGGCCAGGGCCTGAAACTCCACGCTTGTCGGATCAATCAGCGTGTTGGCCCAGGAGAATTGCAGGCGGTTCTCACCGGCCTTGAAGCTGAGGGTGCGGGTCTCGCGCACCAGCGTCAGGTCTTCACTGTTGTAGATCGTGAGCTGCACCCCGTCGCGTTTGGGCAGCGTCACCAGCTCTTCTTTCGCGCACAGCGGCGCGCAGGCCAGCAGCGTGAGACAGATGAAGGCAACAGGACGCATGGGTATTCCGAGGTTTTGGGACACGGGTGTCAGACCTCAGGTCGTGGTTGCAGGCTTCTTGAAACCTGCAACCCGAACCCTGATGTGGTCAAGGCAAGGCCTTGCCTACCACACGTCCTTGCGCTGGTAATGGAACTTGAGCAATACCGGGGCGCCCTTGGGCGGGCACTTGACGCGGAACTTGACCGTCTCGTTGTCCATGCGCTCAAAGCTCTCAAAGCCGGAAGCGTCCTTCATCATCTCCCATTCGCCGTCCACGCGCAGGACCAGGGTGAGAATGACTTCGCTGTCCTTGAAGTTCTTGATCTCGTACTGGTCCAGCTCGTCGGTGTCGTAGACGTTGCCGCGCCGGTTGGTCACATCGTTGACCATCTTCTTGAACTCGACCTTGATGTCCTGGGCGGTTCCGATGTTGAGGCGCATTTCGTCGCCGATGGGGGTGAAGCGGCCCCAGTCCTCGCCGGTGAAGGCCGCGGTGCCCTTGCCGTCGTCCTGGTAGATGCGGACCTTGCCGAACTCCAGGGGAATCTGGCCCAGGCCGATGTCCTTGCTGTTCACCAGCACGTAGTCGGTCAGCACCTTGCCCTCATATTGACGCGTCAAGTCATAGACATACTCCTTCTTGATCTTGACGTTGTCCCACTTGTTGACGAGCACGCGCTTGGCCTCGCCCTGGCTCAGGGCCTTTTCAAACTTCTTGCCGTCGCGGGTGATGAAGTCGGCCTCGGCAAAGCTCTCGCCGCTCCAGTTGCGGATCTTGAAGTAATGCTTGAAGCTGCAGGTGGTCTCGTCCTTGCTGACCATGGCCTGATAACTGGTCTCGCGCTGGATGTTTCCCATCAGGTAGCTGATGCGGAACTTCTCGCTGCGGGCATCAGGACTGGAGACGGCCCAGGTCAGGGCGTTTTCGCCGGGCGGGTAGCTGGTGGAGAGAATCTCCACCTTGGAGTCCGCGGCGGCGGGGCGGAACACGATGCTGCCTTTGTCGATGTTGGTGCCGGCCCAGGAGAAGTCGATGTTGTTCACACCGGCCTGCAGCGCGATGGTGCGCTCTTCCTCCACCAGTACCTGGTTGGGGTGGTCAAAGCGCACGGCCACGGCCTCACGGTCGGGCAAAGTCGCCAGCTTGATGCGGGCCTCGGCCGGCGTGGGGCTGGAGAGGCCGATGATGGCGCAGGCCAGCGCGGTGGGCAGGGCAGCGGCAAAGAGACGGAGTTTCATGGGTTTGTCCTTGGATGGCGGTGTTCAGTCGTCGGTCAAAGTCGTCGGGATCGTGTTGAAGGTGGCGCGGCAGTTCCCGACTACCGACTACCGGCCACCGACGACCGACTACCTGTTCTTGACGTTCGTGCCGTTGCGAGTGGTCAGTTTGAATGTGATCTGGGTGGAGGAGCCCGCCTTGAGTTCCTGGGCGAAGCGGCGCGTCTGGAAGTCCACCTTGGAGGCCTCAGCGGAGCTGTCGAAGTCAAAGTCGCCGCCGAACACCAGGTTGATTTCAAAGCGCACGTCCTTGTTGCGGAAGTTCTTGACCTCGAGTTTGAAGTCTTCGACGGTGGTCCAGCCCTCGAGCGACTGGTCTTCGGCTCGACCGCCCCAGCGGCGGAAGGCCAGGTCCTTCTTCTCCAGGCCCAGGCGCGTCAGCTTCATGGTGACTTCGGCGTCGGCTCCGGCATTCACCTTGATTTCGTCATTCTTGGCGATGTAGGGCGTGGCCACTTCGCCGACATAGCTCAAGGCGTTACCGCCCATGGTGCGATAGAGGCGCACGGTGCCCTCGGGCAGGGGCTCTTTGCCGAGCTTGTGTTCGACGTTGTTCTTGAAGGTCAGCAGCTTGGTCAGGCCGGCGCCGTACTTGCGGGCGTCATAGGTGTAGACCGTGCTGACGGGCACTCCCGCCTGCACAAAGCTCTCCAGGCGCTTGGACCAGCCGTGCGGAATGGTCTCTGTGCCGCCCACGGTGTAGATGTAGTACTCGCTGAGGCCTTCCTTGACGATGTCCTTCTTGCCCGCGCTTTCCCTGGTGGCGCGGCGCATTTCACCTTCCGCATCGCGCTTGTAGCGCTCGCGCTCACCGCCGGCGAGCTGATTGATTTTCTCGACGAGGTTGATGCTGCCTACCACCAGCCTTACCTGGGCGTTTTCGTACTCCTCGCCCGAGCGGTTGGTCACGCTGACGTAGGCCGTCAGTGTCATGGAAGCCTCGTCTGCGGCCAGCATGCCGACGTATTGAGCGCTCCAGGTCAGGCCGCTGGTGAAATAGCTGATCTCGACTCGGGCGGAAACGTCCGCCTCGGCCGAGATGGTCCAGATCAGCATTTCATTGGATTCAGCGGGATAGCTGGTGTCCAGCACTTCCAGCTTGTCGCCCTGCGTAAGGGCGCGAAATTCGACGCTCGTGGGGTCGATCAGCGTCTGGGCCCATGAGAACTGCAGGCGATTGTTGCCTTTCTTGAAACTCAGCGTCCGGGTTTCCTGCACCAGCGTCAGGTCCACCGAGTTGTAGATCGTGAGCTGCACCGTGTCGCGCTTGGGCAGCGTCACCAGCTCTTCCTTGGCTTGCAGCGCCGGAGCGGCCAGCACGGCCAGCATCAGGGCCCAAAGCCAGCGAGAACAGTAGTTCATGGAGTTTTCCTCGAATTGAATGTCGGAGCTTTGACGCGGCCATGGCGCGCGCGGTTCCACGATTCCGGCCGGCGTTGAATCAGCCGCGAAGGTCCGGCAGGTCTTTGATGTAAAGCGTGCGGTAGAAGGTCTCGGTGCGGACCTGTTCCGTACCCTCGCCCCAGAAGATGACGACGGTAACAAACAGGCACTGGCGCAACTCGGGGTCTGCGGGGCGCTGGTACTGAATCGTGTAGCGGTAACCCGCGCGGAATGGAACCGGTTGGCGGGGCCGGCCGCCGGCGTCGAGTTCAAACCAGTCCGCCACGCCGTTGCTGTTGCGATCTTCCCCGAGATCCGGCGTGCCGTTGCGGTTGCGGTCGTAGTAGTAGGCGTCGTAGTTCGCCGAGATGTCGTCAAACACCGCGCCGGCCAGCACCGAGGCGTTGGTGTTGTCCACGGCGCGCTTGTGGGAGATGAGACCGCGCCCGAACAGCGCGTACACGCTGACGCAGCCAACGAGCAGGATGGTGAAGGCGATCAGGATTTCCAGCACGGTGAAGCCGCGCCTGGCATGACTGCGAGATCTGGAGTGGGCGCGGGTCATGGGTTATTTGGTCGCAGGAAGCTGAATGACGCGCCGGAAAGCTTCACCGCCGCGGGCCCGGGTACCGATGGGGTGGGCCTGGGCCCGGGTGCCAAGGGCGCCGCGCACGCAGGAGCCAAAGCCGCCGTCGCTCTTGCCGCCATAGGCCAGCAGCTCGCCGTTGAGCCGCACATAGGCGCTTGGGTCGCCGGCATCGGCAAAGTTGGCCGTGCTCTCCACGTCGACCATGGTGTCTGAGGCGCTCAGGGGACGTGTGATGAGCGACTCCGCCAGAATGGGATCGGCGGCGGCGACGATGACGGTCAGGCGCACGGCATAAGGAAGCGCGGGGAGCCCCTGGGACGCGCGCTGGCTGAAACTCCAGGCAGTCCTGGGTCCGCTGGGCCCGGGGTCCCAGCTGCGGGTCTGCTCGTCCCACAGTTCAACGTTGAAAGCCAGGACGTTTTCCGCCACCAGTTCAAAGCGCATGTCGAAGTTGCGCTGCGCCCACCAGGCCGAGGGCGCAAAGTCGTCCATGTTGGCCGAGGGAAACTGGTTGATCCAGGCGTTCACTTCGTCGATCAGGCCCCCGGCTCCCGCCGGGGACTGCACAGCCCGATAGAGACGCGTGCCGAAGGACAGGGGCTCAAACATGTAAACGACCTCGACGCTGCCGCCCGTCGGCATCCAGTAGTCGTTCACGTTGCGCCCGGTGTAAGGGCTGGAGTACCCGGCCTGGGGGCTGCCGCGCCCGGCGTCATAGCCGCCCTTGGTGGTGAGTTCTTCGCCGAAGGCGCGCGTAAACATGATGACCTGGCGGCCCCAGCAATCCTGCCGGACGGAAAACGCCATGGCCGAGCTGTCGCCGTCCACGCGGGGCGGAGCAGGCTCGACCTGGGAGAAGTCCTCGACGGCCATGCGTAACACGACCTGCGCCGTCTCATACTGGTGGCCGCGCGCGATGCCCGTGCGGGAAATGGCAATCGCGTTGCGCAAGAACGTCATGATCAGCGTTCCAAGCACGAGCAGGATCGCGATGGCGACCATGAGTTCGATGAGCGTGAAGCCCCTGCGCCGCATCAACGCTGCTCCTCATGGCGGAAGACGCGTGAAATCTGCCTCAGCCCGATGTCGCAGCCGTGGAACTGCAGACTGATCTTGTAGTTCTCGCGCTCAAAGGCGTTGGGCAGGAACATGAAATAGACGCGCCATTCGATGCGGTCATGCCGCTGCCGAGGCACATTTGGGCGGGTGAAGGTGTCCGTCTGCTCATAGACGCCGCCGCCCAGGTCCACGGTGCTCACTCCATTGAAGTTGAAGTCAAAGCTGTACAGTCCGCCCGGCCGGTTTGTGGGCACGCTGCCCCAGTCACCTTCGCCGTCAAAGCGCACGACCAGGCGCGCCACGACGGCATCGGAATGCAGCAGCATGTTGGCGTGCGGCGTGAACGATACGCGCCAGCGAATGTCCTCGAACAGGGAGTTGCGGAACGCGGCCGCACCCTGCATGTGGCTGACCTCGGGGCTTTGGGCCCAGGGAAGGCCGGCGTTGGCGTCACCGGGGCCGCGCTGGAACTGACCGGCACCCTGCTCGCTGAAGGTCGGCGACCAGTCCGGAAAGCGCACGGGCTGGTCCAGCACCAGGGCCCGGGCCGAGAACGTGCGTGCCTGCGTGCCGTAGGCGCCGCGCAGGGGCCCCTGGAACAGCTGCGGATCGTAGCGGCCCGCGATGATCTGGCCCGTGGGCTGGGTGTTGGTGGGCGGGAAATACTTCTGATAGCCCACCACTTCGTAGTTCTGCCCTTCATAGATGCGCACAAACCCGAAATCACGCAGCACCTGCTCGCCGGGCAGGACGAGCAGCCGCGAGTCGCGGGGCTGCCAGGTAGTCCCGTTGGCGGGGCGCGCCAGCCGCAGGCTGGCCATGTTCATGATGCCGCTGCCCGCAGCGTGGGCGGCGGGCAGGCTGCCCAGAACGCCGCGCGTGATGTCCGTAATCCAGTAGGTGGTGACCGTGATGATCTGGGGCTGACCATTGACGTAAATCGTCTGCTGGGTCTGGCGGGTATCTGTGCCGCGGTAGGCGATCAGCTCGTTGTCCACATGGATGATGCCCACGTTCTGCGGCAGACCATTGATGCCGTTGACCTGAATGTCCTGGCCTTCGCCGGGCTGGGTATCCGTCAGGGGCATCTCGATGCGGAACAAGCCCTTGGCATAGCTGCGGAACTCGAAGGAGTCAAAGTCCGCTGTGTGCGGGCCCAGGCGCGTGGCACCGCCGCTTCCGCCCGCGTCGGCCGTGCGCGGGTCGGCGTTGGCGAACGTCCAGGTCGTGGGAAGTTCCACGGGCAGCTCCCCCGTGGGGAACTTGCAGATGCTGGTGGGGTCCTGACGGCGGTAGTCGTGCGTCGTGTGGTTGACCAGCGCGGCAAGCCAGACGCGCAACGCGGGGGTCTGGTTGTTGTTGTCATGGTCCCAGAAGACGGAGCGATGCTGGCGGAAGGTGTGCAGTTCCTTGTCGGAGTTGACGCCGCGAATCAGCGTGACCACGTCGCCGCGGCCCGTGGGCGGCTCCGCAACGGCCGCGGCGTTGGGCTGGCGGTAGGCCACGAACACGGGGGGGACTGGCGTGGGTGCGGCGTGATTGGCCATGACCGTGCCGACCTGGGCGCGGAACATGTTGAAGGCCGTCGGGGTCTGGTTGTTGGCTGCGGCCAGGCCCTGGACATACTGCGCCACCGAATTCTGAGGCGCCCAGCCGCCCTGGGCATTCTTGACGGGCTGGGTATCCACGAATGCCAGCAGGGGGACGGCGGGGTCGCCCTGGTTCTGTCCGGGAAAGCGCCGGTTGTAGAAGAACCACTCGTCGTCCACCTGCACGTAACTCACGTCGTGGTAACCGCCCGTGCTGGTGACATCGAGGCTGAGCAGGACAACGGCAGAGCCCAGCGCGAAGAATTGAATCAGATTGTCGCGCACATTCTGGGGATTGGGCGGATTGTTCCCCCAGCCGATGGTGGCAGGGTTGTACTCACCCATGAAATGCAGGTACTGGCCCGGCTGCTTGGGCTGGAACTGGTCGTCATAGCGCGCGACCACATTGAGCCCGCCGGCGGAAATGCCGTTGTAGTAAACGTACTCCATCTCCAGGTCCTGGAACGTGGGCCGCCCCGGCGGCAGTTCCAGGTTGTCGGCGGCGTCCCGGCCCGCGGGCGGGGGCGGTTCAAAGTCCGGGTAGAGTTTGCCCGTGGGACCTCCGGTTTTGTATCGGTCCCATGCAAAGCCAATGACGGCCACGAGCCCGCGCTCGGGCATGCCCGCAGTCGTCTGGAGCGGCAAAAGGTTGGCCAGGGCCGGGGAATCCGCGCCCGGAAAACCGGAATCCGGGCCCATGTACACCGGATACTCATACGTCGCGTTGGCCGAACCGGGCTTGGATACCCGCCAGATTTGCTGGCCGCCGACTCCGCTCTGGAGTTGGCCGGTGGTCGCCGGCAGATAGGGGAATTGCGGCACCAGGGCGACGGGGCTTGTCTGCGGCCTGGTCCAGTCCCCCATGGCGTGGGTGTAGCCCCATACCGTGACTTTGCTTCCGCGCGGGTGGAAGCGGTTCGTCGTGCCGCGCGCTCCGCGCCGAATACCCATCAACAACTGATAGGTGTCCTTGCCGGAGTACTCGATGGCTTCGTCGCCGATGCGTATGACGCCAAAGCTGGGCATGGCGCCGTGGTCCTGCGGGTCAATACGCAGGTCAAACGTTACCTGGGGCGAGGTACTGGGGTTGTTGACGAAATCTACCCACTCCAGGTCATCCATCAATGTCGTGGTGCGGCTGACCCAAGCGCCGTTGGGCGCCATGAACGTATGATTCGTGACGGGCGTGACGGGCTGCACGGCGGGGTTCGCTGTCGAGCCCGCACGGGAATCCCCGTCGATCAGGAGTTCGATCTGTGAGAGTTCGGTGCCCTTCCAGTTGAGCTGCATGTGGTACCACTCCCCCTGGCGGAACATGCCGGGGTCCAGCTCATAACGCAGTTCCGTGTAGGCCGCCTCCAGCGTTCGGTCCTTGATGCGGAACACCAGGCCGTTGTTCCGGTTGGCCAGCTTGTAGCCGCGCTGGCGGTCTCCCCACCACAGCATGCTGATGCGGTTGGAGTAGTCCTGCTCCGCTGCGTCAAACAGATAGTGGGTGGAAAGCCCCGGCGCGTATTGCGGGCGATACCAGAACGAGAAAGCGCCGGGCAGGAGGTCGCCGCGGTTGTTGTTCAGGTTGGTGAAGAAGTCCTCGGCGGGATTGGCGTTATCCGGCGCGAGCGCGGAGATGTCCATGGGCCGGTTGTTGAAAGGCGGCGCGAAGCGGCCACGGATCCAGCGTTCGCTGTTGGCGTAATGGACGAAGGGGAGCTCGATCACGCCGATGTTGCGGTCGTTTTCGGTGCCGGCGGGATAAAGCGTCAGGATGTTGCCCTGGGGGGAGCGTTGTTCCGCCGCGAGCTGATCCCACAGGCGCCAGTGGTAGCGGCGGCTTGCATCGCTGCCGATCAGCACCCAGTCCTTGGCGCGAGACTGGGCCACGCGCGCACCGCTGGGCGCGAAGCGTGAAGCGAGACTCTCGATGGCGTAAGCGTCGAGTGATTCGTAGCAGAAGGGCGCGGTGGAAACGGGCTGGGGCGCGTAAGGATAGCGCTGCAGAAAGATGATGGCGTCCATCTCGCTCTGCTGCAGAAAGCGGGTGCCCGACGAGTCATTGGGGTCGAAGATCAGGCCCTGCAGGAAGCTGCTCAGGTCATTCAGGTCACGAAACGGCTGGTAATCGGCGGGACGCGCGGGGTTGAACACTGTGCGCTGAAGCACCGCTGTCGCCAGACGCTGGGCCGTCAGGAGCGGAATGCCCGAGGCCGAGGCCTGGCCGCGCTCGCGCAGTCCCTTGAAGCAGGCGACGAGCACGGGCCAGCTGGCCGTATTGATGTTGATGCCGGCCCGCTCGGCCACCTCCAGCACCACGGGTTCGTTGGACGTGTAGTTCACCGGCGCCGGCGTCATGACTGAAACAATGCCGTTGCGGTTGCCCCGGATCGTGACCCCCAGCGTCACGCTGCCGTTGTGGTGCCGCAGTCGCACCACGTGGCCCACGCCCAAGCCGCGCGCAACATTGCTGGGCTGGTTCTTGGAGGGGCTGCGGGGATCAAACTGCGTGTAGAAGTCAGGCTGAACAACGTTCTCGAAGTTGAGCTGTACGACGTTGCTGGTCTTCCCGGTCTCGCCCTCCGGCTGGATGCTCGCGCTCTGAACGACGTGGGCATAGAACCAGCGGCCGTCAAAGCGCAGCGTCGGGGCTACCGTCGTGGCATCCTGCAACAGCACCTGATATTGCGTGGGATTGAGCCCCTCGAGGTAGTTCGTGTAGCGCGAGCGCGGCATCCACTCCCAGCGGGCAACATGACGCGTCTCGCCCAGATTGTTGAAGGAGGCCAGCGTCTGGCCGTCGGGGCTGGCCAGCACGGCATAGTAGGCCAGCTTGTAGGCCTGCACGCTGGTGGCCGTTGCGCCCACGGGAATGGTCCAGCCCGTGCCGCCGGCACGGAAAAGAGCCGCGCCTCCGGTGATGCCGGGATAGTTGGGGTCCACGGCAAGGCTGTAAAGCGTGTT
>JABARW010000041.1 GCA_019186845.1 Planctomycetota bacterium
CTGACAGGTCCATGTTTGAGCTGTTTGCCGGCAGGGGCTTTGCTGTACGCGTCTACGGCGAGGCTCATCCGGCTGAGCGTGAAGTTCATACGGGAAGTTCCCCCGAGTACCGCGGCGGCAGCGAGCACATGCTTGAGTTTCGTGCCGGCGTGGAGGCCATGCGCCGCAACATGGAAGATCTCGCTCGGGCGTTGGCAGCCGGCGACCTGAGCGAAGAGGAAGTCAACCGGCTCTCCAAGGAGGCGCGTGAAAGGCTGGAGCGCGACCTGCAGCGGCTTGAAGAGCGCGAACGGGAGAACCGCACGGAGCGCAATGCTGAAGATCGCAAGGAAGAAGAAGTCGGCATCACGCGGGACCGCTACATGGCCAGCCTCCGCGCCTTGGAGCGTTCCTTGCTTGAGCGCGTTTCGGGCATGCGCGGCGGTGCAGAGTCGGACATGCTGCGTGCCTTAGACGATGTTGCCGGCAAGATCAAGGACACCTACGCGGACCTCAAAGATACCGTGCTGGACAGCAAGCCGGCCCTGTGGTCGGAGGCGCTTTCCAAGGGACGCAAGTTCTTTGAGGAGTACTCGGCCCAACTGGATGCATGGGAGAAGAAGGGCAAGGAGCCGGGCCAGGTCGAAAATCCATACGAAGACATGCGCTCCACGCAGCGTCAGCTGCTGCGACGCGTGAAGAACCTGCGTAAGCCAGGCGGAGACAAGTTTGAGAGCATCCTCGACAACTACGAAGACAAGATCAAGGACACCTACGCCGACCTGTTCGACAAACTCGACGACGAAGGCAGGCGCGCCTACAAGACGGTGGCGGAGTTTCACATGAAGTTCGCCGCCCAGATGGTGGCAGATCTCGACAAGGTTGAGCGCCAGATTGCGGAAATGAAACAGCCGCAGAGGCGCGAGAATACTGAGCCGCGCGAGGAAGATCCCAAGCCGGAAGCGCCCGAATGGAAGGACAGCAACTCTCCGGAGCGCGACATCGACCTGCCTCCCGGCGAGCAGGCCGACATTGTGGCGGGAGTGCGTGTGGCGCGTTTGGCGCCCCTGGTCAAGAAGCATATGAATCTTGAGCATGGCCTTTCTGTCAACGAGATCGTGGACCCCGACGGCCTGCTGGCGGTGCTGGGTCTGGAAGTCTACGACATCATTCTGGAGTTCAATGGAAACAAGATTGACACGAGAGACGGCCTTCGGCAGCTGTGCAAGGAGATCAAGCGCGGCGACGAGTATCGCGTCGTGATTCTGCGTGACGGAAAGAAGAAGGTGCTCGAGGGCAAGCGCTAGACTTCCTGGCAAATCCAACTTGACGCGACGGCCCCCGGCCGTCGCGTCTTCTTTGTCACAGGGACAAGGTGTGGGGGAAAGTTTTTGAATAGCGGGGACAACACCGCAAGGGCCGTCCAGGCAAGAATCTGCGGCAAGCATGCCTGCGAGTGCTCTCCCGACGAGTTGACCTTCCTTGAGGGAGTCTTAAACATCCAGTACTCCTCGCGAGGTTAAGTTATGGATGCCGCGACACTCAACGCGTTCTGCGCCGTCAAAGAACTGACGTTTGTAGAAACGGTCGTGCGCTCCGGAACAAAGGGCGCTTGGTTTGAGGACCGCAAGCGCGTTCGCAAATTTTTCGCCGAGAACGAGGTCAATGACGCGGTGCGGCGCATGAGTCCCATTCCGCCCCTGTTCATGACGCGCAAGTCCCCTGATGCCAAGGCGCCGGCAGCCTAGGCCGGTGCTTATCCCATTGTGAGACATGCTCACTGCTTGCGCGCGCCTTGACCGCTCGCCAGACTTCGCGCCATGAGTGAGCGGCCCCAGGTGATTTCACTACCCAAGACGCTCAAGGCGGCCAGTGCGGCTTGGGTGCTATACGATGTCGCCAACACGGTCTATGCGGCAGTGTTGACTTACCTGTTCTTCCCGTACATCGGCGACCTTTTTGGCTTTCGCACCCTCCAGGGCGTCGTGAACAGCGCCTCAATGATTGCCGCCGGCATTTGCGTGCCGGTGTTTGCGTCTCTGGCTGACCACACAGGGCGGGCTCGGATGTACCTCGTGGTCACGACGCTGGCCTGCATTGGAGGCCTTGCGCTTTTTGGCGCGAGTTCGACGCCCTTTCTGGTTATGGCCGCCTTCTTTGTAGCCAATGTCGGCTACAACGCCGCGCTCGTGTTCTACAACTCGCTGCTGGCGAGTGTGGCCCATGATCGCCATCAGGGGCTCGTTTCCGGGCTTGGCGTGGGCTTTGGCTATATTGGCACGATCATAATCGTCGTGCTGCTCGACCTGCCCCAACAGGTGGGATATCCGGCGACGTTCGCCATCTCGGCGGCGATTTTTCTTTCGCTCGCACTGCCTTGCTTTCTTCTGGTGAGTGAGCGCCGAGTGGCCACGCGCAAGAGCTTCACGTTTGAACTGGTACGAAAGCAGTTCTCTTCTTTGGCGAGCACGCTGCGCGGGCTACCGCGCGACCGCGCCGTGATGTGGTTTCTCATTGGCAACTTCTTTTGCGTGGACGTGCTCAATACCGCCATCGCCTTCTTTGGCGACTTCACGCGCAGCACCTTTTTTGTGAACGTCGGCAGCGCGGCCTCTCCCGTCTGGCAGCCCGTAGGGGACTTGACTTTGCTGGGGGCGGTCATTGAGACGCCCGGCCAGCTGCTCAAGGTGGCCGGTCTGACGCTCAATGTTCTGGCGTTAGTTTTTGGGGTGCTTCTGGGATTCATGACAGACCGCTTCGGCGCTCTTCGCATTATGCGGCTATCCGCACTCTTCCTTGTCGTGGGGTTGCTGGGATCGGCGCTTTTCGGCGGCGTGAGCGTGACCGGCTATGTCTTCAGCATCTGCGGTTTTGGAGCCCTTGGCCTTGCGGGTATCTGGACCGCGGGCCGCAAGTTGCTCATTGAGTTGTCGCCTAGAGAGAAGCTGGGCGAGTATTTTGGTCTTTACGGCATCACGACCAAACTCAGTGTACTCGGCAGCGCCATCTTCGCGGTGCTCTACGACGTCACGTCGGAACTCACCGGTGACTCTCTGGTCGGCTGGAAAGTGGCTCTCGCGGCACAGTCACTTCCCCTGGCTCTGGGGTTGCTGTTCCTTTGGCGCGTGCAGATGGTCAGGGACAGAACTGACGAGTTATCGACACCTTGAACAATGTCAGCTCAGCGGGCATCTTGCCGGCTTCCAGCACGAAACCGCCGGGGACGCAGACCTGCCCCGCAGCAATGGATCCACCATGAAAGCCACGCGTGATGCCTTCGGACAAGCCCTCCTTGAACTCGGACGCGAGAATGCCAACGTTGTTGCCCTGACAGCCGACCTGGGCGAGAGCGTGAAGACCGGCGCCTTTGCCAAGGAGTTTCCTGCGCGCTTCTTCCAGATGGGCATCGCCGAGGCCAACATGGTCGATGTCGCGGCGGGCATGGCCACGGTGGGCAAGATTCCCTTTGCCACGACCTTTGCCATCTTCGGTACAGGCCGCGCCTGGGAAAGTGTTCGCAACACCGTGGGCTACCCCAAGCTCAACGTAAAGATTGCCTGCACTCACAGCGGCCTTGGCGTCGGCGAGGACGGAGCTTCACATCAGGCTCTCGAAGACGTGGCGGTCATGCGCGTCATTCCCGGTATGACGGTCGTGGTGCCGGCGGACTATCCCAGCGCCTACAAGGCCACCAAGGCTGTGGCGGCTCACGTTGGCCCCTGCTACCTGCGCCTGGGACGCCCGTCTGTCAAAGTGGTGTACGAGAAGGAATTCGATTTCACCATCGGCAAGGCGAACCTGCTTCGCGATGGCTCCGACATTGCCTTTGTCGCCAATGGACCATGTCTTGCCTTTGCCCTGGAGGCAGCCGATGAACTTGCCAAGCAGGGGGTTAAGGCTGCTGTTGCCGACTTCCATACCGTCAAGCCCCTGGACGTGGATACGCTGGTCAGGCTGGCTGAACGCTGCAAGCGCATTGTCACTTGCGAGGAACACAACGTAATTGGCGGTCTGGGGTCGGCCTGCGCTGAAGCGCTGGCAAAGAAGCGTCCCACACCCATGCGAATGGTCGGAACCCAGGACACTTTCGGAGAAAGTGGCAAGTACCAGGATCTCTGGAAGAAGTACGGCATCGACGCTGCCGGGATTCTCAAAGCCGCGCGCGAGTTGCTTTAGGGACACCCGAGGTGCCAGATCACCCGGTGATGCCAAGCTGATTCATGATGCCTCGGGCTTCCGTAGAGCCCAAGGCAACAGCCTTCTTCAGGTACTCCGTTACCTTCCCGCGGTCGAGGGGCACGCCTTCACCGCGATGGTACATTCGCGCCAGTTCGACCCAGCTGTTGGCGTCGCCTTTGGCCCCCGTCTCCAGCAATATCTGTAACGCGCGCGCGACGTCACGGGAGCCGCCCAAACCACCGCGCAGCATGCGCGCCAGGTTGGTTGCGCCCAGATGCAGACCGGCTGCCCACGCGCTCTCGAACAGTTGTCGAGCCATTGCGGGGTGCGTGGGAACGCCTTGCCCGGATTCATGCAGCGTCGCCAGGTTGTTGCTGGCCATGGGCACACCGCGCTGCACACCGTCTGAGTAATAACGCGCGGCCAGTGTCGCATCGCGCGGGACTCCAATGGCCCTGTCGTGAATCACCCCAATGGCCGTGGAAGCATGCCCATCTCCCGCGTTGGCAGCTTCCTGCAGCCACCGCAGCGCCAATCGGGTGTTGGAAGGTCCCCCGATGCCGCAGAGGTGGCTGATGCCGAGCAGGAACTGAGCGTCGCGATGGCCGTTGCGTGCGGCTTCTTGACACAGTAATGGCAAGTTGTGGGGGGCTGCAGAGGTCGACCAGCTCATGAGAGCGCCACTGCTGTCCAAAACTTGGCGGAGTCGGGCGGCAAGTTCCGCGAGGGGGTCAGGCGCCGCTTGCGGACCTTTCGGCGCGGCCATTGTGCTGCTCTTTCTCCGAGGCTTGTAGCCGCAACTGGGGCAGGCCTCGAGATCTTCGGAGAAGGGGGACCCGCAGTTACGACAGGAGGTCATTGCCATGCCAGCACCTTGGCTTACTCGGCCTTCAGATCGCGGGTCATCAGTTCCAGCACGGCGGTCTTAGGATCCACTTTCTCATAGAGCACGCGGCAGGCCTGAGACACGATGGGCATCTCCACTCCCGCACGTTCAGCCAGCTCTTTGAGGGCCCGCGCAGTGTTGTAACCCTCGACTTCCATCTCCTGGCCCGCCAGGATTTCCTCCGGACGGCGGCCGCCGCCAAGCTTGATGCCAAACGCGCGGTTGCGCCCAAAGGGAGACGCACATGTCGTGTAGAGGTCGCCCACACCGCTCAACCCGTAGAAGGTGCGCTCCTGTGCTCCGAGAGCCATGCCAAGCCGGGCGATCTCCGCCAGGCCGCGCGCGATCAGCGCGGCCTTGGCGTTGTCGCCAAACCTCAGACCCTCAAGAATGCCGGCCGCGATAGCCACGACGTTCTTGGCGGCCCCGCCCAACTCCACACCCAGCAAGTCCGGAGTGAAGTAGGCCCGGAAAGAGGGAGTGCTTACCAGATGCTGGAGCGCCTTGGCCCTTTGGGCATCTCCGGCCACGACAACGCTGGCAGGAAGCAGCCGCGCCACTTCCTCGGCGTGGCTGGGACCCGAGAGCGTCAAGACATGCTGCGAACCCACCACCTCTTTGAGCAGCGCGGTGGGGAACAGGAGGGAGTTCTGTTCAATGCCTTTAGTCAGGCTGACCAGCGGCAACGCCGGTGGAATGGAAGGCGCGAGGGCTTGGAACGTGGCGCGCACATAGCGGGTGGGCACGGCGCAGAAGCACCAGTCAAAGCCGCCGAAGTCCGGAGGCTGCGCAGTGGGGGTGAGGCGCTCGGGCAATGGGACGCCCTCGAGAAACGTGGCATTTTCACGGGTGCGCTGCATTTCCTCGGCATGCTCAGCCCTGCGCGCCAGAAGGGTCACCGAGGCGCCCTTGCGCGCCAGTAGGACGCCCAAAGCCGTTCCCCAGCTTCCCGCGCCGACGATCACGATGCGTGCGCTCACGGCCTGGCCTCGTTGACGGGTTGATTATCGGCAGGAGCCGCTCTTTTTCCAAGCCTGGGTTCAGTTCCGGCGAGTATGCGTTTCAGGTTGGCCCGGTGCTTCAGCACCACGGCCGCAGCCATTACCGCAAAGAAGGCCAGACGGGTCTGGTAGAACGACTCACTGACGGAAGGACCCAGCCACAGCCCATAAGCCACGGGCAGCGCGAGCGCTGCCGTGACGCTGCCGGCCGACACCATGCGCAGCAGGCCAAGCACCAGCAGGAAGAGCGCAAGGGACGCCAGGGCTGGCCAGGGAATGGAAGTGCCGGGCGGTGTGGCCAGCACGAGAATGACACCCAGACCGGTGGCCACACCCTTTCCGCCCTTGAAGCGAAGGTAAAGGGGGAAGAAGTGACCTACGATCGCGCCAAGCCCGCAAAACAGGGCCAGGTCGGTGCCGACCTGCGGCGCCAGCGCCAGACCTGCCAGCGCGCAGCCCGCGCCCTTGCCGGCGTCGAGAACCAGAACAATCCAGAACCACGGCCGGCCCAGCACGCGTCCCGCATTGGTGGCGCCGATGTTATGGCTGCCGTGCAGGCGGATGTCCACGCCGCGAAGGAGCCCGGCCAGCAGGCCGAACGGAACGCTCCCCACGAGGTAGGCCGAAACGAAGGCGGCGGCAGTCCAGATCCAGCTCATGCGCGCGCCTTGACACGCAAAGACCGGGCAAAGGTTGTCAACTCCGCGATCATCTCGTATCGGTCCATGGGCGTGATCAGGTAGAAGCCGGCAAAACTGTCCGCCACCCGCTCCATCAATTCGCGCGCGATGGCAAGACCCTCCGCGCGCCCCTTTTTGCCGCTCTTGCCTGCCATGCGTGCGCGGATGGCCTCCGGAATCTGTATGCCCGGAACTTCATTGTGCAGGAATTCCGCGTTTCGCTCACTGACCAGCGGCATGATTCCCAACGCGACAGGCATGTTCAGGGGCGTGATGGCGGCGGCCACGGCGCGGGCACTCTCAACGCTGAACACGGGCTGCGTCATCACAAAGCCGGCGCCGGCCTGCTGCTTGCGCAGCAGGCGCTTGGACTCGTTTTCCAGACTGCGCGTGGCGCTGTTGAAAGCCGCACCGATATAGAAATTCGTGCGCAGTTCACCGTCGCTTTCGGCCGTGAATTCCCCGCGGTTGATGCGCGAAATCAGCTCGATCAGTTTGGTGCTGCTCATGTCAAAGACGCCCGAACTGCCTTGGTGGGCCTGGGTGGCAATGGGGTCTCCGGTCACGGCGAGGATGTTACTGATGCCCAGTGCGTAGGCCGCCAGCAGGTGGGACTGGGTTCCCAGCAAAGAGCGATCACGGCAGGCGACATGCAGAACGATCCGGGCCTTGAACTCGGCCATGAACAGCTGGGCCAAAGCCAGGTTGCCCATGCGCATGACGCTCAACGCATTGTCCGCGATGGTGATGGCGTCGATGCCGGCATCCATCAGCAGACGGGCTCCGGCCATCTGCTCTGTGGCGTCAATGCCGCGCGGGGGGTCCACTTCGGCGATCACGACACCGCCATGGGCAAAGTCCGTTGCCAGGGTTTTCTGAACGCGCGGGCCGGCGGGCACGGCGGCCTGCCGCCTGCCACTGGAAGAACTGACGGCCCTGTGCCGCATGGACGGGCGCCGGCCGGCCAGGAGGCTCTTGAGTCTTCGGATTTCCTCAGGCCCGGTGCCGCAGCAGCCCCCGATCAAGTTCGCGCCGAGATCCGCCAGTCTGCGCGCGCTCTTGGCAAAGTAGTCTGCGCCTTCGATGTAGACCGGTCGTCCGGTCTCGTCAAAGTCAGCCAGTCCGCGGTTGGGAAACACGCTCAGGGGCTTGTCCGTGTGATCGGCCATGCGCCTGACCACTTCAATGGCCGCGCTTTCACCTCCGCCGCAGTTCGCTCCCAGCACATCGACTCGCAGCGCCTTCAGTCCTTCGATCATGCGCTCGGGCGAGACGCCGCTGGTGGTCGTGCCCGCGATTGAAAAGGCCATCTGCGCGACGACCGGCGTGTCGGGTGCGGCCTGGTTAGCGGCTGCGATGGCCAGTTGCAGGTCTTCCAGGTCGCTGAAAGTCTCAAACAGCACGGCATCGATGCCGCCTTCTACCAGCCCCTGCACCTGCTCGGCGTAGGCGGTGTGGCGTTGTTCAGGTGTGAGTTTCAAGCCAGCGCGACCCAAAGGCGCTACACTGCCAAGCACGTAGGCCTTTTGCGCGGCGGCTTCCCGGGCAATCCGCGCGCCTGCGCGCCAGACCTCTCTGGCTTTGTCGCCTACGCCTGCCGCCTCGAGAACTGGGCGCGAAGCGCCAAAGGTGTTGGTCTCAAGCACTTCAGATCCGGCCCGCAGGTACTCTTCGTGAATGGCCCGAACGAAGCCAGGCTTGGCAAGGTTCAGGAGGGGGGAGACCAGCCCCGGGCTGGTCAGCCCGCGGCGCGAAAACAGCGTGCCGTAGGCTCCATCGCCGACCAGCACGCGGTTCTTCAGGGCTTCGAGTAGAGGCTCCATGGGGCGTGTTATAGCAGGCCATTGCAGCGCGCGAAGGGGCGCTGCTTTTCAAGCATCACAAATCCACGCGTACGAACCTCTTGCCCGGCATGCTTCGAGCCAGCCGCTTGAGCTCAAGAGTCATCATTCCCGCGGTCACCTGGGCGGCCGGCAGGCCGCAGCGGTCTATGATCTCGTCAATCGTCAGGGGGTCGCTGGGTCCAAGGAGCCCATAAAGCGAGGCTTCGGTAGGGGATAGGCCCGGCGGCAGCTCAGGCTTCGTTGGAGCGTCCGGCCCGCGAGGGACATCTTTGAGCGCGGAGATGTGGGCATAGACGTCTTGGGGGTCCTCCACCAGATGGGCGCCCTCCTTGATTAGCCTATGGCAGCCCCGACTCGCCTCGTTATCCACCTTGCCGGGAATGGCAAAAACTTCCCGACCTTGCTCGGCCGCCGTGCGAGCTGTGATCAAAGAGCCGGAGCGTAAACCTGCCTCTGCCACCAGCAGACCCAGGCTCAGGCCACTGATGATGCGGTTGCGTCGCGGAAAGTTGCGCGCCACGCCCGGAGTCTTGAGCGGGAACTCACTGATGACGGCCCCCTGCTCACTGATCTGGCGCACCAATCGCTCGTTCTCCGGGGGATAGACATCCAACAATCCAGAACCGACCACGGACAGAGTTCGACCACGGGCTTCCAGGGCGGCCTTGTGCGCAGCTGTGTCGATGCCACGCGCCAGACCGCTGACCACCACAGCGCCGCGCGTGACGAAGTCCCGTGCGAAGCGAGCGGCCTGGTTGTTGCCGTAGATCGTGGAATTGCGGCTCCCGACAATGGCCAGTGCGAGGGCGTCATCGGGGCGCAGGTCCCCTTTGACGTAAAGCAGCGGAGGGGGGTCAAAAATGCGGGCCAGTGCCGGGGGGTAGTTGCCGTCGCCCAGCATCAAGAGGGATATGTCATGGCGCTGACAGGCCTCAATCTCACGCAGGTGTCTGCCCTCGCGTATGACTTCTGCAAGGGCCGCCGGGGCAGAACGGGCTACCTTGGGCACGCTCAGGAGTTCCTGGGTGCTTGCACCCACAATGGCGGCCGCCGAGTGAAATCGTTCGAACAGATGCCTCAGCGCGAGGGGAGTAAACTTGTCTGAAACAGTCAATGCGACGCGGGCCTCCAGCTCGTTCATGGTTGCTCCAGCAGGCAGTCGAGCAAGGCATCGTCGAGCGCCAGGGAGGCCACTTCCGCGCGTCCAAAGCGCGGTGTGACCACGAACTGTATGCGCCCGGCTTCGCGCTTCTTGTCTCCTCCCAGCCCCGCGAGCAGTTCTTGCCGCGTCAATTCCGCCGGCACCTTGACCGGCAGACTGCACGACGCAAGCAGTTTGGCGAGGCGCGCCGGGCTCTGGGCATCTAGGCCTGCAAAGCGACGAGAAACCCGACATGCCGCCACCATGCCGATGGCCACAGCTTCGCCGTGGAGGAAGCGGCCCGGACAGCGGGTTTCAATTACGTGCGCCAGGGTGTGGCCGAAGTTGAGCAGCACGCGGCGGCCGGTTTGCTCGCGTTCGTCTTCGGCCACGACGCGAGCTTTGTGACGAATGCAGGCTGCCACGATCTCGTCCAGGCGTCCGGCCGTGCGCGCCTTGATGCGCTCTTTGTGGGCCTCAAAGTCCTCAAGGGCCGGTTCCTGACCGATGACAGCATACTTGACGATTTCGGCGAGCGCCGAATTGAACTCACGCGCCGGCAGCGTGTCGAGCAGTGTCAGGTCGCACAGCACCGCCTGGGGCTGCCAGAAGCTGCCGATAAGATTCTTGCCCGCAGGATGATTGATGGCTGTCTTGCCGCCAATGCTGGAGTCGACCATGGCCAGCAGGCTCGTGGGGATATGCAACAATGGAAGGCCGCGCAGCAGTGTTGCAGCGGCAAAGCCCGCAAGGTCCCCGACCATGCCGCCGCCCAAGGCCACTACAAGGCTCGAGCGTTCCAGCGCGGGAGGCGCGAGAGCCGCGTCGTAGATAGTGGCCAGTTGCATGAGGCTCTTGCTTGACTCCCCTGGCGGAACAATCAAGCGCCTGATGGCGCCAGCCCCGGCCAATAGCGCCTCGTAGCGCGCACCATGGCGCGCAAAAACGTTCTGGTCGCTTACGAGAAGGACGCCGTGCGGCTTGATCGTCTCAATGCAGCTCAGCAGTTCACGGTCCAAATGGCGGCCGAGAATGATCTCGTAGCTGCGCCCGCTCAGTTGCACCGGAATACGCTCAGGCATGTCGCGAAGAATACGATTCGCTGCGACGTTTTGCTATGCGGGCGGAGGCTCCGCATCCTTGGGGGCGGCATCCTGCCGGGGCTTGGCATCCGGGAGTGGCTTGAGTTTGAGGCCGCCGGTCTTCTGGACCCGCTCGCGAATGCGGGCAAGGTTGTCCTGTTCGAATCGTGCGCGCGCGCGGCCGTCGCTGTAGAGGAACCAGGCGAGCGCCCCGAACATGAAGAAGCCGCCGGCCAAAAGGACGAGGGCGAAGATCCAATCCTGGCTGTCGTCGGAGCGGTAATAGCGCTCCACTTTGTGGACGACGAGCAGAGGGCGGATCTGCGCGGTGTTGTTCTCGGCCTCGAAAATGTTGCGGTAGTAGCGCGCCTTGAACTTGACCGGAGCGCGGGCTTCCAGCCCCGGAGGCAATTCAATCATGTCTACAAGCCAGCGGTTGGGCGTGGCGAGGTCTGTCATGCTGCCAGCCACGTAGCAACGGAAGACACGCCTCAGGCCGCTGATGTTGGGGGGCAGGATGACGGGGGCGTAATTGTCTCCGATCATGCCGTAGACCTGGATTCCCTGTCCGCGGTAGCGGGGGCCCGTTTCGCGGTTGGCCAGGTCGAAGTACCCCACTTCTTCGATCACGTTGAAATCCTGCGGGCCCTCGGCCGCCCGCGCGAGCATGGCGTAATAGGCCGCTTCATCCTGGAGAAACTCGATATCGTCGCGCAGGGAATCACGTACCTGCTGCAGCAATTGCTCCGTGAGCTGATAGCCCTCCCGCTGAACCGGCTCCAGGTCGGCCGTAAGCAGCAACGGCACAAAGGCCTGACTCTCGACAGCCTTTTCAGGCGTGGAAAACGGCGCTACCGGGCGGCTGTACACAAAATTGCGCAGAAACACGCCGCTGCAACGCACGAAGACCGCTTGCTTGGCCAGCTTGTCCTCGTGTGTCAACGTCGTGCCGCCATTCAGCCAGGGGTTCAGGGCTTGGGGGCAGGTGAGCGACTGAATCAGTACCTGTTGCTGTACAATGGGGAACTCGCCCAAACTGCGGCCTTCGCGCAGGAAGACCACAATGCCTTCGTAGTAGCGCTCAATGGCCGTGCCATCCGCCAGAACGACCGGACGATCCAGCTTCACTTCATAGAAGTCAAACAGGCGGCCTTCGGCTTCAAAGGCGCGGCCGCGATAGGCCTCGACGGCACTTTGGCCGTAGCCGAAGTAGAAGCGCCCCTTCTCTACCTTGTCTTCGAACTCTTTGCGATTGGCGGCGCCCGGCGCCGGAAGCTTGCGCAGGATCTGGAAAGCCAGTTGCTCATAGGGCGGGGCCTGCCGACCACGATTGGCGCTGCGCTCACTCATAACATGGCTGCGATAGGCAGGCCGCCAATCCTTGATCGGCTCGAACGTTGGAATGGTGGCGAGTTCGTCGTCAATCTTCAGGTAAACGCCCCGGCGCAGTTCCTCGATCAGTTGAATCTCGCGTTGCTCGCGCTCGTCGGGCGGCAGTGCAGGCGGGGGGGCTGGAGGAGTTTCAGTGGGCG
>JABARW010000074.1 GCA_019186845.1 Planctomycetota bacterium
GGGGCACGCGAGTCGTTGAGTCATAGCAGAAGTAGCCGGGGGAGAGCTCGTTGTGCTCGCCCAGGCCCTCGCCGTGGTCGGCCGTCAGGGCAATCAGCGCGTCCTCAAAGATGCCCAAGGCCTTGAGCTTCTCGAAGAACAGGCCCAGCTGGCGGTCCACGTGGGCGATTTCTGCTAGGTAGGCGCCGTGCTTCTGCCCGGCGTATCTCGCCTTGAGGTCTGCGGGCGGATCATAGGGCGCGTGAGGGTCGAACAGATGGACAAAGCAAAACAGGCGCTGCTTGTCGCGGTGTTGCTCCAGCCAGCGTACCGCGCGGCCCAGAGTGGCCTCGGCCTTGCGCTCCGGAATGGTCAACTTGCCGGCGGGCGGTGCATGCACGCCCTCATCGTCATAGACAGCAAAGCCCCGCTCGATACCCGAACCTGAGCGCATGGTGAACGCGCTGACGAAGGCGCCCGCCGTGAAGCCCTGGGCCGTGAGCTGCTCGGGCAGCGTGGCGAACTGCTCAGGCAACTTGTGGTAGAGGTTGTCTCGCACCCTGTGACCCAGGCTGGAAACACCGGTGAGCTGGGTGAGGTGGGCCGGCAAGGTCAGGGGATAGCAGGTGTAGTGGCGTTCAAACAGGGCGCCCTGCGCGGCCAGCTTGTCGATTTCAGGCGTGTGGCCCGCGCCGTGGCCGTAGCAGCCAAGGTGGTCGGCCCGAAGCGTATCAATGGAAATCAGGATCAGGTGCCGGGGCGCAAGCGGCGAAGGCGCCGCAGGCTCCACGGGCGCGGGGCGCAGCGCGTTGAAAACAGCAAGCCCGACGATGCCGAGCACAAGCAGCAGGCCCAGCACAGTCCAGAGAGGGCCCTTGCGGTGAAGGGCGCCCGGAGACGATGGCTGCTGAGTTTGGGACATGGCGGCTCGACGTCTGTTTCCACGGGTCGGGCGCCGCGCCGGCTATGCCCGGCCGCGCCGGCGGGCAAGGTCGTGCCAGGCGCCTACACCCACTTCTTGACGAACACGGTGACGATGTCGTTGCCCAGGACAAACAGCATCAGCCCCACCACCAGAATGAAGCTGACCAGCGAAATGGGGGCCATGACCTTCTCGGGCAGGGGTTTGCCCGCGGCGGCCTCAATGCTGACAAGCAGCCACTGGCCGCCGTCCAGTACGGGGATGGGTATCAGGTTGACGATCGCCAGGTTCAGGCTGATGAAGGCCAGGAAGAAGATCAGTGTGCCCATGCCCCAGCCCGCGAGGCTGTAGGAGCGCTTGGCAATGACAAGGGGCCCGCCCAGATGGGTGATTGAAATTCGGCCCGAGAAGAGCCCCAGCAGCGTCATCGCGATCTTGTAGCCCACCTTCTTGCTGTGGTGGAACCCGGCGGTGATGCTGTCTCCGAAGCCCTTCTTCACCGGAGCCGAGCGCTGCTCGGCCACGCTGATGACCATGTTGGCCGCGGACTCCGCGCCTTCCAGGTCCGGTGTAATCTTGATGGTCTCGTGCTTGCCGTTGCGGTCCACGGTCAAAGTGATGTCCTTTGCCGTACGGGTCTTGAGGTCGTAGGCAGCGTCCAGGGCGGCGGCCAGGCCCGGCAGGGAGAACTTCTGTTCGCCTCCGCCCCATAGCCGCGAGAAGAACCCGCCACCGGGGTTGAAGTAGGCCTGCCCGTCCACGCTGGCGCCCACAATGCGGTCTCCCGCCAGGATGCCCGCCTTCTGGGCGACGCTGCCTTCGCGGGTCCCCAGGACCCTGACTTCGTCGGACGCCTCCCCGGAAGCATCGCCCATCATTACGCCCAATTCAAAGCGCCCGGGCGCGAACTCCTTTTCATCAGCCTCCACCGTCAAGGTGACCGGTTTGCCGTCACGCTGCACCAGGATGCGTGCGGGGGCGCCCTTCGTGGCATTCAGCCAGTCCTGGAACTCGCCAAAGCTGCTGAACTCCTGCACGCGATCTCCCTCAAAGCGCGACAAAATGCGATCGCCCGCCTTGAGCCCGGCACGGTGGCCCGCCGCACCCTCCCGCACCACGCGAACGGCACCCAGCCCCGTGATGTACATACCCAGCACGTTGGCGCTGCCCCCGCCGCTGAAGGTGCGCGAAGGCGTGTACTTCACGTCCCACTGCCGGGCCGATTCGCCTGTGCCTCGCTGGAAGCGGATTGTCACCTCGCCTCGTGACACGGAAAGCATGCCCATGAGGTCTTCGTAGTTGCGAATGACGCGGCCATTGAAGGCGACAATCTCGTCGCCGTCCTGCGGGCGGTCGTCGCCCAGGCTTTCGGCAAAACGCGACGCTTCGGCCTCGCTGATGACCACGCGGTGCTTGGCACGGATTCCGGGCAGCATGAGACCGAACACAGCGTCTTCGTCGAGCGGGATCTTGATGTCGCGCGTGACCTCTTTGCCGTCTTCCCTGCGCTCAACAGTGACCGCGATGGAGTCTCCGCCGTCAAAGACGCCGGAGTAAATGACATCTTCAAAGTCATCGACGGGACGGCCATTGACGTGGGTGATGTGGTCGCCGACGCGCACCTCATTGGATACCCAGGCCGCCGTCTGCGGCTGCACCAGACCCACCGTGGGCTCGATGAACGTCACGCCAATCTGGAAGGCCAGCACGAAGAAGATAATGGCCGTGATCGCGTTCATCGTCACGCCGCCCAGAAGCACCAGCGTCTTCTGCCAGTACTTCTTGTTGCGGTAGTCGCCGGGGTCGTTCTGGGCCGCATCGTCCATCTTGCCGGGAGTGTCCGTCTGGCCCTGCATCTGCACGTAGCCGCCAAAGGGAATCCAGCCCAGCCGGTATTCCGTGTCACCAAACTTCTTGCGGATGATGTTGAAGGCCTTGCCGCCAAACCAGGGGAAGGGAAAGCCGATGGAGAATGCGTGAACTCGGATGCCCACCCACTTGGCCGCCAGAAAATGGCCCATCTCGTGGATGAAAATGACAAACCCAAAGCCCAGCAACACCTGAAGAATGTAGATCAGTGTCATAGCCCGCCATGGTAGCGGATTTGGACACCGCGGGTAGGGGATTAGCCCGTCAAGACGAGCGGCTTTCCACGGCAATCAGCCCGGCGCCGGACTCCGCCTCAATCCATTGCCGCACCGCCTCCTGAAGTGAGGCCAGGTCCAAAAGCAGCCGCAATGGCCGAGCACCCGGCCACTGGCTGCGCAGGCTTTGCGCGATGCGCCCCTCGCGCAGAACCGCCAGCAGCGCCTGACCCCGGGGGGCTTCACGCAGCACGGATGGCAACTCCGCCCTGGGCAGCAGATGCCACTGGCTCTGCGCGGCCAGAACAGGATGGGCCTGGCTCAGGACATCGCAAAGGTCTTCGGCCACGGGGGTGCCGCCCGGCACGAGCCAATGCAGGGGCTGGCCTGCCTCGATAGGACACAGGGCGCGTCCCAGGGCGTGGGCAAAAGCCTCGCTGCGGCCAAACCGCGGCAGCAGGCGCACCCCCGGCAGGGCTGAAAGGGCGGGCAAGAGGTCGTGCTGGTAGTGATAACCCGCGCCCAGCAGCAGGGGCGCCACAGAGATTTCCGCACCGCGGTAGCGTTCGGCCAGGGCCAGCAACTGCTCCCGCGCCGTGGCGATGCGGTCACTCAATAGAAGAAACTCGAGGTTTCGCCCGGGCGTCTTCAGAAAGCCGAAGTCGCTATGGGCCCGTTGCGGATCGCCGGGGCTGCCGTGCAGGGCGAGTACGAGCAGGCGGCTCATGGTTGCGCCTTCTCGGCGGGCCGCGTGAAGCGGTGCGGCGCTTCCAGCGCGCCCGCCACGCGGGCGCCCCGGGCGCGCAGAGCGTCCGCCTGCGGGCCCGTCGTTTCGGCCAGGCGCACGACTTGCCCGTCCAGCTCACGGGCGGCAAAGGCCGCCTCGCGGCTGACCCCGACAATGATCAGGGCGGGGGTCCAGTCTTCCGGCTCGGCCAGCAGATAGCGCAGACCCGCCAGGGTCGTTTCGGCGATGACTTCCGTAGCCGTCCCTCCCCGCGCAATGACCACCACAGGCTCCGTTTCAGGGCGTCCGCCCGCGACCAGTTCGCGGGCGATGGCCGCAGCCTTGTGTACGCCCATGAAGATCTCGATGGGGCCCTTGAAGGCCGCCCAGCGACGGAACTCTTCGAGCGGTGTGGTGGCCGCGCTTACCACCGCAAAGCCGTGGTTACGGCCGCGGCGCGTCAAGGCAACGCCCGCCTCGCCGCTGACGCCATTGATGGAGCTGACGCCGGGAATCACGCGCCAGGCCACGCCTGCGGCATGAAGGGCGTCAATTTCCTCCGTGCCTCGCCCGAAGATGAAGGGGTCGCCGCCCTTGAGGCGCACGACACGTTTGCCCAACGACCCTTCACGCACGAGGATGGAATTGATGGACTCCTGGGCCACCTGCTCGCCGAAGGGGTGCTTGCCCACGGCGATCAGCTCCGCGTCGGGCCTGGCCCACTTGAGCAGGTCCGGGTGCACCAGGTGATCGTAAACAATGACATCCGCCTGCCCGATGGCCCGCCGGCCTCCCAAAGTCAGAAGGTCGGGGTTGCCCGGGCCCGCCCCCACGAGGGTTACGGCCGCGGCCGCCTCGCCATGATGGCGGCCTTCGGACTCACTTGATGGCCGGCTTTTCGCCAGCGCGTCGCGCAGCGCCTTGGCGCGCCGGGGATCGCCGTCATCCGTAGCCACGGCCAAAGTGGCGCCTTCAAGTCTCGCGGTTGCGGGGGTGCTGAAGTTGCGGCCGCTTTCGGGGTCCACGCCATTGACGAGTCGACCCTCGCGGCGCAACTGCTGCACAATGGCCCAGTTGAGGTCAGCGTCATGGGTGGCCGCAAAGGTGAGCGCCGCCGGCCTGTCCAGGTCGTGGATGTCAAAGGCCCGCTCGACCAGATCGATGCTGCCAATGCCCGCCAGTTCGCGCAGACGCCGGGAGGCCACAAGAGCCACCACGCGGATCTTCGCTCCCGTGGCCAGCAGGCCCTCCACTTTGCGCGTGGCAATGCGCCCGCCGCCGACGACCAGCACCGGTTGACCCGAGAGATCCAGCGAAATCAAGTACGGCTGTCCCATGGCTTTGCCTTTCCGCAGTCCCCAACGCCTAAACCCCAATGCCTGTTTCACCCGCCTTGGCCAGTTTGCTCGTGTCTTCCTGGGGCGCCTTCTCGATGCGCCGCGTCCACTTCGTGTGCAGGCCGCACTCCGTCTTGCCGCTGCCCGCCCAGCGCCCGTCGCGCTCGCCGCCGCGCGCGGGCTGCGTGCAGGGCTCGCAGCCCACGCTGCGATAACCCTGGGCCTCCAGCGGATGCTGCGGGATCCCGTAGGCGTGAAGGTGGGCGTCAATCAGCTCTCGCGTCAGGTTCGCCAGCGGCGAAATCTTGGCCAGGCCGTCCTGCTCGATCTCGAACAGGGGCGTCTGCGACCGCCGCCCGCCCTGCTCCCGGCGCAGGGCTGAAATCCAGGCGCGCTTGCCCCTTCTCAGGCCGGCCAGCACTTCCACCTTGCGCAGGGCGCAGCAGCGGTCAGCGTCGTGGCGCCACAACTCCGGGCCGTGGCGCCGGGCAAACTCCTGCTCGTCGAGCCCCTGGCTGACCGTCACGATGTTCAACCCGTATTCGCGGATCAGCACGTCGCGATAGGCCAGCGTCTGGGGAAAGTGCTTGCCCGTGTCGATGAAGAAAATCGGGTGGCGTGGCGCCAGTTCGGAGAGCCATCTCCCCAGCAACACGCCACCCGCATTCAGCGCTGAAGTGACGAGCAAATCGTCGCCATACTGCTTCAGCGCCCAAGCCAGAATTTCACGGGGCGAAAGGGAACTCGCAGATTCCAGCGGGGTCAGGGCAGGCTCCCCGGCAGCCAGACCCGCCTCCCAGTGCCCGTACTCGAGCTTCACACGAGAGCGCAGGGTGCGCGCAAAGGGCTCAACGCCCACTCGGTCGAGCACCTCGCGGAAACTCTCGCCTTCGCCGGACAGTTCGGCGTAGAGCGTGGCCGCCGCCTTGCTGACCTCAATAACTTCGTCGGGGCTCAGGAAACGCGCCACCTGCTCACCCAGGCGCGTGCCGCCCAGCAGGCGGCCGCCCAGCAGCAAATCAAAGCCCTGCCGCTTGCTGCCCTCTACCACTCCCACCTGACCACGGAACCCCAATTCCTGAATGTGCGGCTGCGTGCAGGCGTTGGGGCAGCCCGAGAGGCCAATGCGAAGCTGCTTGGCCCAGGCCGGCAGAGGCGCGGCTTCCAGCGCGTCTGCCAGTTCATGGGAAAAGTCCCGGGTTTCCAGGTAGGCCTTGCGGCACTGGGCGCTGCCGGGGCAGGCCACGAGGTCGCGCGGCCCGTTGACCCCCCCGGGCGACAGACCCAGACGGGCCAGCTCCGATTGAAGCGTCTCCAGCCCGTTTGCCGGCACGTCGGCCAGGGCCATGTTCTGCCGCGTACCCAGCAACAGGGCCCCGGCGCCCGCCTGCCGCGCCGCTGCCACCACCAGCCGCGCGAGATCAGAGCCGATGTCGCCCGCGACCAGGGGCAGGCTGACCCTGAAGCGGCCGTCAGTCTGGGGATGCACGCCGGGCACGAGCGCCCTGGGCCCTCCCCGGGCAAGGGGCCCCTGCTCGGGGCGAAGGTCGACGGTCGCCGGCGCCGGCCAGCGCTCGAGAATCAACTCGCGCACGCGCTCGGCGCCCAGCTTCTTGACCACGAACTTGAAGCGCGCCTGAGCGCGGTTCTTGCGCTCGCCGTGATCGTGGAAAACCCCCAGCGCGGCTTCGATCAGCCCGACCAGCACTGAAAGGTCCGCGGGGACGCGGCTGAAGAAGTGGTCCGCCAGACGGGGCTCGCGGCCGAGGCCGCCGCCCACATACACGGCCAGCGTGGAGGGCCCCTCTTCGTGGCGTTCTTCAAGGAACCCCAGGTCGTTGATGGCATGGAGGGGCTCGAAGTCATCGGCCGAAAAGAACCCGATCTTGAACTTGCGGGGCAAAGTCTCGAAGGCCGTATTGCCCGCAAAGCGCCGGGAGAGCTTCTCGGCGATGCTCTGAAGGTCCAGGGCGCGGCCTGTGGTGTCAAACACCAGGGCTTCGCTGCCCACGACGATGTTGCGCACGGTGTCGCCGCAGGAGCCCCGGGTCGTCAGGCCAATGGTCTCAACGGCCTCAACGAGCGGCAGCACGGCCCCATGCACCACGCCGTGATACTCGATGTTCTCGCGCGTATCGACGTGCCACTCGCCATCGGCGTAGAGGTCGGCGAACTCGGCCAGTCGTTCGGCCTGGTCGAGGGTCAGGCGACCGCCGGGAATGCGCACCCGCACCATGTACTGGCCCGGGGCCTTCTCGGGATAAAGGCCGTCCACGGTCACTTCGCCGTTGCTGCGCCTGACGAGGTGCCTGGCGTAGTCTTCTTTGCCGGAGAATCTTGTCTCGTAGTCCATGTGCCCGCGCCTTTGATCAGCTCAAACCCCAGGGAAACAGCTCTTCAGCCGCGGCCCTCTGCGCGCCTTTGAGGGCCTGGGGCACGACGTCCACCGGCCCCCCCAGCAGCCACTGCCGCCTGGCACCGAGGGGCTCGACTTTGCCGCCGCGCGCCAGACGCTCGGCATGCTCACGGCGGGGGTAAACCGCCTGGACTTCAAGGCGTCCGATGAGTCGGCCGGCCAGGTCCGTAAGGGCGACAAGCTGGCCGCGGGTGATGTCGCGGCGCTGCTCCTGCGTGATGGCCAGCGTGACGGGCGCGTGCAGGGGCGTGCCGTCGCGCAGCTTGCCGTCCAGCAGCACACTGAGATAGTCGGCCTCGGAGGGAAAGCCGGTCAGGGGGGCGAACTCGCCCGGGGCAAGCCGGATGACATCCTGGACGCCGGCGTCCGTCAGGGGCAGGGCAATGACCTGACGCGCACTGACGGCCCAGGCCTCGGCCTCGGCCGCAGGAAGGATGCGCGGCGTGAAGACCGCGGCAGTTTCAGTAAGAGTCGACATGATGGGTTCTTTGAGTGAGGTGGTCTGCAAGGAGGAGACGTCGCGCCGGGTCATGCCCGGCCGCTGGCCAGCGCCGCTTCGGCGGCAACAAATCCCTTCTCGATGAGGAAGTTCCAGATGCGGTCGGCACCCTGCACTTCGTTCTCGACGTCAGTGTCGATGACGAGTTCGGGGCTCAGGGGTTCTTCGTAGGGGTCGCTCACGCCGGTGAAGGCCTTGACCTCCCCTTTGAGCGCCTTCTCGTAGAGACCCTTGACGTCGCGCTTGACGACGGTGTCCAGCCTGGCCTTGACGTAAACCTCGATGAAGCCCGGGCCGATGCTCTTGCGAACTTCGTCGCGCACGGCGCGGTAAGGCGAAATGGCGGCCGTGATGACGGGAACACCGTTTCGCGAGAGCAGCTTGGCCACAAAGCCGATGCGGCGGATGTTGGTGTCGCGGTCTTCCTTGGAGAAGCCCAGGCCCTTGGACAGGTTGGTGCGCACCACATCGCCGTCGAGGACCTCGTGGGCGATGCGCAAAGCCGCCAGTCGTTCAGCGATGAGGTTGGCCAGCGTGGTCTTGCCCGCGCCGGAAAGCCCCGTGAACCAGAGTGTGAATCCCTTGTCTGCCATGTTCGTGTCCTTTGTGTCGTGTTCGGAAAAGAAAGAAGCCACCGTTTCCGGTGGCTTCGTGAGGTTTGGTTGGGGTTGCCTAGACCAAGACGCCGCACGAACCACCGCTGGGGGTCCACATGCAGCACATCTTCTTGGTCTTGTTGCTCATGGGGCGCCAACATAGTGTCGAGGCAAGTGAGCGCAAGACAATTTCCGAGAAAATATGGCAGACATGGGCATACTAGCGCTTCGTACAACATAACTGCTTATTTGATAATATGTTACACAGCCTCTAATACCCTACTATATCTATAGGCTATTGCCATCATTGCCGGTTTTCTCGGGCAGGCCCGCCTCCGCTGGAGCGCGCGGCCACGGGCAGCTCTTGACGTGTCAAGCTACCGCTTCCCGCGTCGCCTCCACCAGCCGCAAGACGGCGGACATCACCTGTCCGAACTGTTCGTAGGTCAGGCTCTGCTTGCCGTCCGAGAACGCCTTGTCCGGGCAGGGGTGCACCTCGATGATCGCCCCGTCGGCCCCCGCCGCGATGCCCGCCAGCGTCAGCGGCTTGATCAGATCACGCCTGCCCGCCGCATGGCTGGGGTCAATGATGATGGGCAGATGTGAAAGCTGCTTGCACAGCGGAACGGCGGAAATGTCCAGCGTGTTGCGCGTCTCGGTTTCAAAGGTCCGGATGCCGCGCTCGCACAGAATCACGTTGGGATTGCCGCTGTTGATGATGTACTCGGCCGCCAGCAGCAGTTCTTCAATCGTGGCGCTCAGCCCGCGCTTGAGCATGACGGGCTTGCCCGCTCCGCCGAGTTCCTTGAGCAGGTCGAAGTTCTGCATGTTTCGCGCGCCGACCTGCAGCACGTCGATGTAACGCACCATGATCTCGATCTGACGCACGTTCATGACTTCGCTGACCGTGGCAAGCCCGTGGGCCTTGCCCGCCTGCTGCATGAACTTCAGCCCCTCCTCGCCCATGCCCTGGAACGAATAGGGACTCGAGCGCGGCTTGAATGCCCCGCCGCGCAGACCGGTGGCGCCAAACGCCTTCACGCGCGCGGCGACGTCCTGGATTTGCTGCTCGCTCTCGATGGCACAGGGCCCGGCAATCACGGCAAAGCCGCCGTCGCCCAGCGTCAGGGGGCCCGCGCGCACCACCGTGTCTTCGGGGTGGTAGTCGCGGGAGACGCGCTTGAAGGGGCTTTGCGTCTCCACGAGCTGAGCCACGCCGGACATCTGCGCCACGGGGGCCAGCTCGAGACCCTTTGTGCCGCCGACGATGCCGATGATGGTGGCGTCATCGTTCTTGCTGACGGTGGGCGTGACGCCGAGGTCCTCCAGCCGCGCAATCACGGCGGTGATTTCACGAAGCGAGGCAGTAGATTTCATGGCGATGATCATCGAGGGCTCCCGGCGTTCTCTGGAGGCGCGGGCCGTCAAGCCCAGGCATCCTGACGCGTTCCTTTCACAAGTGCCGACCTGCCGGCGTATCCCGGCCGTTCTCGGCAAGGCGGCCGGCTCAGTCGCAGGCCGCGCGCAATTGAGTCAGTAACTCCCGCTCCCTGCCTTCGTCGATGGCATTCACCAGCGCACTGCCGACGATGAAGCCGTCCGCGTACTCGCGCAGCTGCCGGATGTGCGCGGCTTTGCTGATGCCAAAGCCCACGCATAGCGGCTTGTCGGTCAGTGCCCGCGTCTTCTGGATGTAGGCAAGCGTCTCAGCCGCAAACTCGCCCCTTGCGCCCGTCGTGCCCGCAACGCTGATCAGATAGATGAAGCCCCGGGCCGCCGCCGCAATCTCCCGCGCGCGGCTTTCACTCGTGGTGGGCGCAATCATGTTCACGAGCGCGACGCCGGCCTGCTCGCAATGCCTGCGCAGCTCGCCGGCCTCCTCAAAGGGCAGGTCGGGCACTATCAGACCCGCGACGCGGTGATCCCTGCAACGCGCGACAAAATCCCTGGCGGCCAGCACCTGGTTGTACGTGATCATGAACACCAGCGGCGGGCCATCCTTGGGGTAATGCTCGCGCAACTCCGCGAAGGTCCGCTCCAGCGTGACACCGGCTGAAAGCGCCTTGCTCGACGCGGCCTGGATCGTGGGCCCGTCGGCCAGGGGGTCTGAGAAGGGAATGCCGATTTCGAGCACGTCGGCCAACGCCGCAGTCGTGCCCAGAACTTCGCGGAAGCGTTCGCGTGTCGGGTAGCCGCTCACAAGGAAGGGAATCAGCGCCTTGCGTTTGTGTGCGCGAAGCCTCAGGAATGCCGTGTCAGGCATGGCGTGCCCCCCGTGCCATGATGGATGGCAGGTCTTTGTCGCCGCGCCCGCTCAGGTTCACGATGACGCACCGGCCGGGGTTTTCCCGCAGGTAGCGCCTGGCAAAGGCCAGGGCGTGGCTGCTTTCGAGCGCGGGCAGAATGCCTTCCGCACGCGAAAGTTCGTGGAAGGCCGAAAGCGCCGTTGCATCGGTTTCGATTTCGTATTTCACGCGCCCGCTGTCCTTGAGCGCGCTGTGCTGCGGGCCCACTCCGGGGTAATCGAGGCCCGGCGCAATCGAGTGAGTGCCCGTGATCTGGCCCTCGCCGTCCTGCAGCACATAGCTCATCGCGCCGTGCAGCACGCCGCGGCGGCCGTGGGACAGGGTGCAGCTTCCGTGATCAGGCGAGTCTCCGCCGGCCTCGACGCCGAAAAGCGCAACAGCGTCTTCCAGAAACGGAGCAAAGATGCCAATGGCGTTGGAACCGCCCCCCACACAGACGATCACTGCATCGGGCAGCCGGCCCTCCCGGCGCGTGAACTGCTCGCGCGCTTCAATGCCGATCACGCTCTGCAGCTCGCGCACGATCGTGGGGTAGGGGTGCGGTCCCACGGCGCTGCCCAGCAGATAGTAGGTCTCTTCAGGGTGGGCGACCCAGTCGCGGATCGCCTCATTGATCGCCACCTTCAGGTTGCGTGTTCCGCCCTCGCAGGCAGACACCTCGGCGCTGAGCAGCTTCATGCGCTCTACGTTGGGTCTCTGGCGTTCGCAGTCCAGAGCTCCCATATAGACGCGGCATTGCAGGCCCAGGCGCGCGCAGGCGGCGGCCGTGGCCACGCCGTGCTGGCCCGCCCCGGTCTCCGCCACGATGCGGCGCTTGCCCATGCGCCTGGCCAGCAGCGCCTGCCCCACGGCGTTGTTGATCTTGTGGGCGCCGGTGTGAGTGAGATCTTCGCGTTTGAGAAACACGCGCCCGCCCCAGTCGCGTGAAAGGCGTTGGGCAAAGTAGAGCGGGGTCGGGCGGCCCACGAAATCGGCCAGCGTTGAGGCCAGTTCCGCCCTGAACGTGTTGTCCTTCCAGGCCGCTTCGAATGCCGCCTCCAGCT
>JABARW010000006.1:0-2446 GCA_019186845.1 Planctomycetota bacterium
CGCCTGACGCGAGAAGCAAAACCGCCGCCCAAGAAATGAGCGGCGCCAAGTAAACTCAAAGGACCAAGCCGGAAAACAATCTGAGAGCAATCAGCAAGATACTTCCAGAACCTATTTCAACGGCCTGCTAGTGATGGGAGGTACTGAGTCCCTACCAGAGTGCTAGGGGGGATGAGCACTTTGTGTTCGTCGCGCAAGACGCCAACAAACTCAAATATCGTCGATAGTCGTTGCAGGCCATCGACGACGTCCCAAACCCCATCTTCTCTCTGGGAGACGAAAATCGGGGGAATTGGTATCCCTAACAAGATCGACTCAATCAGCTTGGTCTTCTGAAGCGGAGTCCAGCGAAAGAACCGCTGGAATTCAGGATGAATGTCGACTTCCTTGCGTCGGTACAAACTAATCACTTCGCCGATCGACATCGGGTACCCATCCGTGTGAATCTCTTTCTTTCGGAGTTCGATCTCTTCTTGCAATGCCATATCTTTTCCCCTAACTCGTCACGCCACGCATCCTTTTCAAAGTCGCATCCAAAGTCCAGCCAGTCTCGACATTTCCCGAAAAAAACGCGCACCAAATCTGAGCGATCTACAGCTTAGCCCAGCGCTGAGTCGTCTCCCCGACGATCATGCGCCATCGTCGCCAGTCGGCCTATTTCCTGTACTCATCAATGAACACGCGCTCCTGCTCCAAGCCCTTGAAGCGGGGTAGCCTTTCGTTTGGCTCGCGTTCTTCGAAGAACAAGCCGAGTTCCGGCTCGCTTGGGTCGTCGATTTGGGGCAGTTCGAGCACGAGGTAGGGCGTCGTGTCTCGCTCGAGGCTCGTGTCGATGCCGCGCTCGAAGCGAAACACCAGGTGGTTTGGGCCCATCAAGACGTCGTATAGCGCCAGGGGCGCTCCGTTCTTGGTCTTGCCTCCGAGGATCAGAATGCCCGCGTTGCCCCATTTTTCGGCGCGATTTTGCCCGGCGCGAATTGCCGCCTGAGGTCGTCCAGGCCGTAGGTGATCACAACTTCTGCTTTGCCTTCGGCGTCGCCAATCGCGCGAAGCGAAAGAAAACGCAGGACGGCCGCAAGCTCAGGCGCTACCGCAAGCGATGGAGGGTCGAGCGCCTGTTTGCCTGGCTCCGGAACTTCCGCCGATTGGTCACCCGCTATGAATACCACGCCGCCAACTTCCTCGCGTTTGTCCAGCTCGCCTGCATCATGATCCTGCTACGCCATTTTTGAGAGGGCTTCTAGTACTCAAGTCGATGTGCCGGACACCAAGTCGCCTTTTGAACGATTCGAGAAACTTGTCGCGGCGGCCTTCAGGGTCTGATGCGTTCAACGCTGCACGTTGCACGAAGTTGCTTCCGCGCACTCAGAAGGCCGCTGAATCGACGTCCGGCGGGCCTTGCACGCATCGTGATTCATCACGGATCGTGACACTCGCCCCTTCGCGAGAAATTTGTTCGGATTTTTGACATCGTTTTCGTTCTTTCGCCCGTATCTCAGGTGGGGGCACGGTCGTTCATGTGAAAAGGGAGCCACATGGGCGGCGGACTGGATATCTGGCACGTTGCAATTCCTGTGTCTGACCTCGCGCGCAGCGAGGACTTTTACGTTCACAAGCTGGGTTTTGCCCTTGTAGGGCGTGAGGATTCGTCCCAGAAGCGGCAGATCTTTGTCAGTGTAAAGCCCGGCGGCTTTACGCTCGTACTGTTTCAGCAGCTCAAGGATGCGCTGGCGGTGCCGCGCTTTCCCGACCACCTGGCGTTTGAGTGCGAGTACATTGAGGAGTTCCGTGCGCGCCTTGTGAAGGCCGGGTTGGCCTACCTGCCCCGCGTTGAAACCTTGCCCAACGGCACGAGGCGATTTGCCCTCAGCGACCCCGACGGCGTTCAGCTGCACTTCTTTCAAGGCCGCTCAGTTTACGAGGCACAGTTAAAGACCGCCGAGAGTGCCAGTGCCTGAGCGCATGGCACTTCCGATGGTTGAGGCTATGCTTGCGGCGTGACTGAGAACTTCACCCTCCCCCTGGTGCTGGACTTCGGCGCAACTTTCATTTGGTCCGTGTCCGGAGCGCTTGTAGCGGCACGCCAACGCTTTGACCTCGTGGGCCTCTCCGCCATTGCACTGGTTTCGAGCACGGGCGGCGGTCTGATGCGCGACGGTCTATTTCTCCAGTCGGGCCCTCCGGCGCTTGTGCAGACACCCTGGTACATTGCCATCGCGCTGGTGGCCGCGCTGCTGATTCACTTTCTCGGCCGCAAGGTGCAGCACAGCCGGAACTTTACACTGATTGTTGGCCTGTTTGACGCGCTGGGCCTGGGCGCCTACGCGGTGATTGGCATGCAAAAGTCGCTGCTGCTGGGCCTGAGCGTGCCGGGTGTGGTTTTGGTCGGATTGGTCAATGCGGTCGGAGGTGGTGTGTTGCGAGACGTCCTTGTGGGACGCGAGCC
>JABARW010000006.1:2456-11620 GCA_019186845.1 Planctomycetota bacterium
CCCTGGTTTTCACGCCGGGCACGCTCAATGCCATTGCAGCGCTGGCGGGCTGCGCCTGCTACCTGGGTTTGACGGACTCCTTGGGATTCAGCGCGATGGTGGGCGCCTGGTCAACCATTGCCCTGACCTTTGCCATTCGCGCAGCCTCTGTGAGGTTCAACATCCAGACCACGGCCAGCGGTGACTTTGACGAACCGCCGACCAGAGTTTAGGGCGCCACCAGGCCTGCAGCTGCGCCCCAAGAACCCGGATTTGCTTCGCTTTGAGGTCAGTCGGGGCGTTATGACTTAATCACAGTGCAGTGACCCGAGTGCCAGAACAACCACCCTTCAAAGGAGAGCCCAATGCAACTGGTTGGAACCCTGCTTCTGGCTGCGGCGGCCATAGGCCCGTCGCTGGCCGCAGCGACTGCGCAGTTCGAAGCCCCGCAGAAAGTCATGGCGGGCGGCAAGGCCATTGAAGTTGAACAACCCGGTTATGCTTCTCCCTGCCTCGCGGACATGGACGGCGACGGAGTGCCGGACCTCCTCGTGGGCCAGTTCAACAGGGGCAAGATCGGCGTTTACAAAGGTTTGCGCGCCAAGGACGGGAAGCTGAGCTTTGGCGAGAGAAGCTGGCTCCAGGCGGGTGGCGCTGATGCCGAAGTCCCCGGTGTCTGGTGATGCACCAGTTCCACTCCACAGGTTGTGGATATCAACGGTGATGGCTTTGCCGACATTCTCTCGGGCTGCTACTCCCAGCATGGCTACGACTACATGGTGGGCTCGTTCTGGGTGCTGTACGGCGACAAGGAAGGCAAGTTTGCCAAGGCTGTCGAGTTGAAGGGGAACGACGGCAAGACGCTGATGATTCTCAACGAAAAGGATGCCAAGAACTCCAACCTAGACATCAAGAACATCTGCACGCGGCCCTTTGCGGTTGATCTCAACGGCGACGGCAAGCTCGACCTTGTTTCCGGCAATTTCGAGGGCAGTTTTTACTTCTTTGCGGGCGAGGGCAAAGGCGCCTTCCAGTCCAAGGCTGTTGAATTGTCGGACGATGCCGGCAAACCTTTGCGCGTCCAGAGCGGCCACAGCGACCCGTTCTTTGTGGATTGGGACGGCGACGGCGACCTTGACCTGCTCAGTGGCAGCTCGGCTGGCGAAATCGTCTGGGCGCAGAACAAGTCAACCAAGGGCGAAGCCGCCATGGCGAAGTTCGACGCCTTCACCACGCTGATTGCGGCTCCGGCGCGCGACGACAACGGCAACGCGGCCGACGGGCCGGCCTACTCCGTGCGCATTCATGTGGCGGACATCAACGGCGACGGCAAGCTGGACATCCTGGCCGGAGACGCGAGGCACTCCGGCGGCGAGCCTCGCGCGGACCTCACCGAGGAAGAGAAGAAGAAGCACAAGGCGCTGCAGGACGAGATGGACAAGGTCAGCGAGAAGTGGCAGGCGATCTACAGCAAGTACTGGAAGGACTTCGAGGATGCCGTCGAAAAGGCCGGCAAGAAGCTGACCGAAGAAGAGCAGGAGAAGCTCTGGAAAGAACTGGTCGAGGACAAGATGGAGAAGGACGAGGAGCTCAAGGCGACTCAAAAGCGCATGGGTGAGCTGCAGGAAGAGCTGGGCAAGTACCTCACACCCTGGGTCAGCACCGGTAATGTCTGGGTCTACATTCAGAAGTAGCCGTGCGTGTCAGGTCTGTTTTCCGGCCCGGGCGGTGACGCCCGGGTTTGGCATTTGGACGAGTTCGTACGTGTTGCGAAACGCAAGCGGAGTTGTGGGCCTTTCATGTGCAAAGCATCCGGCTTCTCCGTCTCGCCATTTCTGTTGAGATGCGTCGCGGGTCGTTACATAGTGCCCGCCCTGTGAAAACCCGCGCGATGTCGCGCCCGAAGCGGCGCGCACGCCGCGCCCCTACAGAGGAAGAGACATGGCAAAGCGTAAAGTGACCCTGATTCCCGGCGACGGAATCGGGCAGGAGTGCACAGATGCCACGCGCAAGATCATTGACGCGACGGGCGTGCAGATTGAATGGGAAGTTCGTTACGCGGGCGAGAGCGTATTCAAGCAGGGTGTAGCCTCGGGCGTGCCGCGCGAGACGATGGACAGCATCAAGGAAACGCGCCTGGTGCTCAAGGGCCCGCTGGGCACTCCGATTGGCTACGGCGAGAAGAGCGCCAACGTCACGCTGCGCAAGCTCTACGAGACGTACGCCAACATCCGCCCCGTGCGCGAGTTTCCCGGCGTGACTACGCCCTATTCGGGACGCGGCATCGACCTCGTGGTTGTGCGCGAGAATGTGGAAGACCTGTATGCGGGCATCGAGTACATGCAGACGCCCGGCGTAGCCGAGACGCTGAAGCTGATTTCGCGCAAGGGCAGCGAGAAGATCATCCGCATGGCCTTTGAGTTTGCGCGCAGCGAGGGCCGCAAGAAGGTGCACGTCGCCAGCAAGGCGAACATCATGAAGTTCAGCGAAGGCATGATGAAGCGCACGCTCGAAGATGTGGCCAAGGAGTACCCGGATATCCAGAGCGAGCACATCATCGTTGACAACTGCGCCCACCAGCTCGTCAAGAAGCCCGAGCAGTTCGACGTCATCTGCATGACGAACATGAACGGCGATATTCTGAGTGACCTGACAAGCGCTCTCGTCGGTGGCCTTGGTTTTGCGCCCAGTGCGAACCTGGGCAACGAAGTCGCCATCTTCGAGGCTGTGCATGGTTCGGCGCCGAAGTACGCAGGCAAGAACGTGATCAACCCCACGGCGGTGCTGTTGTCGGGTGTGGCGATGCTGCGCTACATCGGCGAGTTCGAGGCGGCCAGCAAGATCGAGAATGCCGTGATGGTCACGCTGGAGAGCGGCTGCATCACGCGTGACATCCTCGGCGACGCCAAGGGAGTGCCCACGACAAGATACGCCGAAACCATCATCAGCAATCTGGGCAAGCAGAGTCAGAAGTGGAAGGTTCGCGAGTACAAGCCCATCAAGATGCCGCAGGTCAGGCCGGTGCAGGACTTTGTTGTCGCCAAGACGCGCAAGACTGTCGGCGTGGACGTGTTCGTGGAGAGCGCTGACGGCCCGGAAAAGATGGGCAAGGCCATTGAGCAGGCGGTTGCTGGCTCTCCCCTGAATCTCAAGATGATCGACTCGCGAGGCACCAAAGTCTATCCGCCTACTGGCGCGATCACGGACAACACGGACGCCTTTCGCTGTCGCTTCTTCATGAAGGATGCCGCGTCCGAAATGACCGACGCCCAATGCTTTGACCTGATCGGGCGTGTGGCCGGAAAGTACAAGTGGACGCACATCGAGAAACTGCACGAATTCGATGGCAAGCCGGCCTATACCAAGGCCCAGGGCGAAGACTGATCAGCCCGCTGAAATGGCGATGCCGCGCCTGAGGGTGCGGCATCGCTTTCGTTATGCAGGCGATTGAAAACGGGCAACTGAAAACTGATAACTGGGTCATGACCCAAGCACTGGTTGGCATCATCATGGGCAGCAAGTCGGACTGGGAGACCATGGCGCACGCCGCGGAGACGCTCGACAAGCTCGGCGTGCCCTTTGAAACGCGCGTGGTCAGCGCCCACCGCACACCAGACTTGTTATTCGAATACGCTTCGCAGGCGGAAGGGCGCGGCCTTGAGGTGATCATCGCTGGTGCGGGAGGCGCAGCCCACCTGCCCGGCATGTGCGCGTCCAAAACGGCTCTTCCGGTGTTGGGTGTGCCCGTAGAAAGCAAACACTTGAAGGGGCTCGACAGCCTGCTCAGTATCGTCCAGATGCCAGGCGGTGTACCTGTGGGAACGCTTGCCATAGGCAAAGCGGGCGCCATCAACGCGGCGCTGCTCGCTTGCGCCATCCTTGGCGCCAAACATCCCAAGCTGCGCGAGGCCTACGGAAAGTTCCGCTCGGAGCAGACTCGCACTGTGCTGGACCACCCTGATCCGCGGCAGGAGCCCAGGCGGTGACCGCGACTTCGCTGGTGGGGGTGTTGGGCAGCGGCCAACTCGGGCGCATGATGGCGCTGGCCGGATACCCGCTTGGGCTGCGCTTCCGTTTTCTTGACCCCTCGCCCCATGCACCGGCGGCGCAGGTGGCGGAGTGCATAGAGGCCGGATTTGACGACCTTGCAGCCTTGCGGCGCTTTGCGGGCGGCCTGGCGGTGGCCACCTATGAGTGGGAAAACGTGCCCGTAACGGCCGCGCGCGCACTTCAGCAATTCGTACCGGTATACCCGCCGCCTCAAGCACTGGAAGCTACGCAGGATCGGCTCATCGAAAAGCAGTTCTTCAAGAGTCTGGGCATCTTGACCGCTCCTTTTGCAGGCATTGAGGGCCTCGAGGGGCTGAATGCCGCCTTGGCCAAGATTGGCAGCCCTGCAATCCTCAAGACGCGGCGCATGGGTTATGACGGCAAGGGCCAGGTCCGTATTCTCAGCGCGGACGAGGCCTCTTCTGCCTGGACAAGTCTGGCGGGCGCGCCCTGTATCTTGGAGGGATTTGTAAACTTCTCGCGGGAGTTGTCGGTGCTCGCCGTGAGGGGACGAGACGGCCGGATTGCGTTTTGGCCCCTGGCGGAGAACCTGCATGAAGGCGGGATCCTGCGCCGCACCATTGCGCCTGCACCCAACGTGCCCCTTGAGCTGGAAAAGCAGGCGCGCAGCTTTGCCACGCGCATCATGGACGCCCTGAACTACGTCGGTGTGCTATGCCTTGAGATGTTCCAGGTGGGCGATCACCTGCTGGCGAACGAAATGGCCACGCGGGTTCACAACAGCGGCCATTGGACTATGGAAGGTGCCTTGACAAGCCAGTTCGAGAACCACGTGCGCGCAGTCATGGGCATGCCCCTGGGGTCCTGCGAAGCCCGGGGTGCCTCCATCATGATCAACCTCATTGGCGAAGCCCCCCCGCAGGAGAAGGTGCTCTGCCTGCCAGGGGCCAAGCTGCACCTCTACGGCAAGGAGCCGCGTCCGGGGCGCAAACTTGGTCACATCAATCTTCATGGGGCCGACATTGCGGAGGTCAAGGATCAGCTTGGCAGGCTGGCCGAGGCCATCGGGGAGCCTGCGGCCCGTTACCTAAGTTGACTCTTCTCCCATTTCGTCTCATCTGCGGCTATCATCCGCCGCAGGAGACACTCATGGGCGAAACGGAATTCAACAAGGCGGTCGCGAACCGCCACTTTGCCGTAGCTTTCAACCAGCTGACGTGGGAGTTGATGTCCCAGGCCAGCCGCACTCGAACCGATGAAGACCGCATGCGCTATGCCGCCTATGCCAGCGCCATGCATTGGAGCATCGTAGGCACACAGGTAGAGATGACTCGGGCGGAGTGGCTGATTTCGCGCGTGCATTGCGTGCTTCATGAGCCGGTGGAAGCACTGCGCCACGCCCAGCGCTGCATGCAGATCATGGAAGCCAGTCTGGAAGGAGAGGGCTTCAAGGAGGGCAGCGGCTTCAAGGACTTCGATCTGGCCTACGGAGCAGAGGCTATGGCCCGTGCCCACGCTCTCGCCGGGCAGCGAGAGCAATCAGACCAGTTCCACAAGCTGGCGCAGGCCTTGGGTGACGCCATTACTGACCCCGAAGACAAGAAGATCTTCATGGGTGATCTGGAGTCAGGCCCCTGGAACCCGCAAGGTGAGAGGTTCTAGCCATGCCCATGACCTCCGAGTTCCTCGGTTACTTCCAGGCCATGGGTCTCAACCCGGCATTGAGGCCTCGCGTGGAGCAGGTCATTACGGAGTTCGAGACTGCGGCCGGCAATTGGATGCCGGGCGCCGTGGCTGAGAGCGTGATGATTATTCCGGTGAAGGATGTAATGGGCAACCCGGCCTTCGAACTCAACGTCTATGGGGCTGACACCATCATGCGCGCCGGAGTGCTTTACCTGAAGCCGCCCATGGAGCTGAGCGTGGAGTTCGAGTCCATCCACAAGCGCGTCGAGAGTGTCAAGATGCGCGGCCGCAACTACGACCCCATGAACCCCGACGCACCCGTGAGCGATGCCGCCGAACTCAGTGTCGAATACCAGGTAAGAGGCAAGGCCAAGCGCGACGACATTGTCGTGCGTGGCGTCAACTGCCGCCATGTTCAAGGCATCGTAACGCGCCACTTGCTGGCCAATCTGGCTTGACGCCAATGGGAGCCCACGTGCCAAAGCGCGCGAAGTCTGTGAAGAAGTCCAAGGTCGCCGGTGCGGGGACGGGTCGCAGAACGAAAACCAAGACATCAAACCAGGCGCATCAGGGTTCAGGTGGATTGATGTCGAAGCAGCAGTTCATTGACTCCTGTCTTCATGAGATCAAATGCATCAAGCACATCGCGACTAAGATTCCCTCTGACCAGTTCGAATACCGGCCCACTTCCGTACAGCGCAACATGACAGAGTTGCTGCGCTATCTCACCTGCTGTGCATCCGTGCCGCTGTGCAACATGCGCGACGGCAACTGGGACGCCGCTGACCCCCTGGAGCAGGCGGCCGATGCGCTGGATGTGCGATCCGGCTTTGCCGAGGCCATGGACAGGCAGGGCGAGTTCATTCGTGCCACTGTCGGCAGCATGAACGAAGGAGATTTCGACAAGGCCGATCGGCAGATGCCTTGGGGCACGCCCTGCAAGCTGGGTCAGGGCATCATCGACACCGTACTCAAGCCGCTGGTGGCCTATCGAATGCAGCTCTTTCTATATGTGAAGGCCAGCGGTCGCCCTGACATTGGGCCTGCGCAGTGCTGGGTGGGTGTGGACCCCAGGCCTCGCGCTTGAACCCATCGCAGGATAGGAGAGCAACAAGCGGAGATTGGATCATGATCGACAAGCAAATGGTGCTGGACTCGATGCTGAAGGAGATTCACGCAATCAAGCATCTGGCTTCCAAGGTTCCGGCCGGTTTTGAGAACTACCGCCCCGGAGAAAAGCAGCGCTCGATGATCGAACTGCTTCGATATCTAACCTACTGCGGTATCAGCGGCCTGAAGGCGGGGCTCAGCGGCAACTGGGAGATCGGCAAGAGCCTGGCCGAAAGCGCATCGAAACTGGGCCTTAGCGAGATTCCTGCGGCGCTCGACCGGCAGGCCTCGGAACTCAAGGGCCTCTTTGCCTCGATCGCACCCGACGATTTTTCGAGGAAGATGGTCCAACGGCCCGGGCAGGAGGCCCTGCCGCTGGGGCGTTTCATACTGGATTCTGGTTTCAAGTACCTGCCGAGCTACAAGATGCAGCTCTTCCTGTACCTCAAGCAGAGCGGACAGCAGAGTCTCAACAGCAGCAACCTCTGGCGCGGCGAAGATCCCAAACCGAACTAGTCTTGCTCAGTCTTGTTCAGGCCAGCGCGATGCAGTCCACCTCGACCAGGGCATCCTTGGGTAAGCGCGCGGCTTCCACGGTGGCGCGGGCCGGGCGATGTTCACCCATGGCCTTGGCGTAGGCCTCATTCACGGCCGCGAAGTCGTTCATGCTCTTGAGAAAAATGGTTGTCTTGACCACCTTGGCGAGACTGCTGCCGGAGGCCGCCAGCACCGCCGAGAGGTTGTTCATGACCTGGACGGCCTGCTCTGCCGCCGTGGTCCCGACGAGATTGCCGGACTTGGGGTCCAGTGCAATCTGGCCGCTGCAAAAGACGAAGCCGTTGGCGGCGACGGCCTGACTGTAAGGCCCGATGGCCTTGGGAGCGTTCTCAGTGGCGATGATCCTTGCGGTCATAGTGGCCTCAGGACTTGGTTGGTGCCGGGGGTGGGACTCGAACCCACACGCCCGTGAGGACTGCGGTTTTTGAAACCGCCGCGTCTGCCATTCCGCCACCCCGGCACTGGCGCGGAGTGTACAGACGCCAACAAGGCTCGCAAGCAACCGCTAACGCGCCAGCAGAGCGCTGGCCTTGTCAGTCAGTTTGCGGCCGCGCGGTGTCTTCTGGAGCAGGCCCTCGCGAATCAAATGGGGTTCGTAGGCGTCTTCAATGGTGTCTTCCTCTTCGCCCACGGCCACCGCAATGGTCTTCAGCCCAATCGGGCCCCCGCCCTGCTCAGCGATTACGCGCAGGATGCGCCGGTCCAGCTCAGTGAGTCCAATGGCGTCGATGCCAAGCATGCGCAATCCCTGCTCGGCCAGCTCAAGCGTCAGGCGTCCCTTGCCGCGTACCTGGGCCACGTCGCGCAGGCGGCGCAGGATGCGGTTAGCCACGCGGGGTGTGCCGCGGGAGCGTGCGGCGATGAGAGCAGCGGCCTCTGCATCCATGGGCAGATCCAGTAGTCGGGCGCTGCGCGTGACTATCTGGAGGATGTCCTCAGCGGGGTATGGGTCCAGTCGCTCGAACACGCCAAAGCGCGCCCGAAACGGCGCCGATAGAAGGCCTTCGCGTGTGGTAGCGCCCACCAGCGTGAAGTGCTTGAGGTTCACCCGCACGCTGCGCGCCGCCGGGCCCTGATCGATCTGGATGTCGACGTGGAAGTCTTCCATGGCGGAGTAGAGGAACTCCTCCACGGGCGCGGGCAAGCGGTGTATCTCGTCAATGAACAGGACGTCGCCCTGCTCAAGATTGGTCAGCAGGCCTACGAGATCGCCGGCGCGCTCCAGCGCGGGCCCGGAGCTGGCGTGCATGTTGGCGCCCAACTCGGTGGCGATCAGATTGGCCAGGGTCGTCTTGCCAAGTCCAGGCATGCCCGAGAACAGGATGTGATCCAGGGGCTCTTCCCGCTTGCGCGCGGCTGAAATATAAACGCTCAGGTTCTCCACGACGGGGCGCTGGCCGATGAACTCAGCCAGACGCTTGGGGCGCAACGACAACTCGAAGTCACGCTCCTGCCCACTGCTCTCACGCTCGTAAACAGAATCGGTCATGGGCACAGCATACCCCGCCCTGACGACGGCGGCAGGCGTGGGAGGAATGTTGAAGCTCTATTGCGGCGCTTTCAGCACCGCCCAGTACATGCCGTCACTATGGCCCGGACGGGGCAGCACGATGTGCTCCACTTTCATCTCCCAACCCGTGTCCTCGCGCAAGGAACTGCTTTTCTCGCCGCCAGGTTCATCGGCGTGGGGCCGCGAAGCCATGAACTTGCGTGTGATGTCCACACCTTCCTCCATCAGCACGCTGCAAACGCTGTAAAGCAGGGTCCCGCCGGGTTTGAGATTCCGCGCCGCATTCTCCAGAATGGCCGCCTGGGATTGG
>JABARW010000023.1 GCA_019186845.1 Planctomycetota bacterium
CCAAGCGGGCGTCGCGCCCCAGACCCGCCGCCCAAGCGGCGCGGCGGCGGGCCAAAAAACCTCCGCTGACTGATTCAAATTCTCGCTCCGGAGAGTGCCTCACACGATGTTTGCTTTTCCCCCGTGTTGAAAATCGTTTAATGGCGGCGTTCGCGGCGGCTCAGCCTGGAGTGCAAAGGCGCTTCTGGGCGCAAACGAAGTCAGCGAATGTTACCGGCGCGCGCAAGCGCGGCGGGGTCCCGAGGGGACTCAGCAGGAGATATCCATGCCCAAGGCCAAGAAGTCGGACTATTTGAACAAGAACAGCCTCGTCAAGCACATCGACATCACCCAGTTCAAGGACCTCGACAAGCTCGTGGCCGCCATGGGCGATACCAGCTTCCAGGCGCGCAACCTTTCGCGCGCGGCTGACATCTACGACATGGCCCTGCGGGACCAGAATTGCAGCATCATCTTGTGTCTGGCGGGCTCGCTCGTCAGCGCGGGCTTGAAAAAGGTCATCACTGATCTCGTGAACAACAACATGGTTGACGCCATTGTCAGCACGGGCGCGATCGTGGTTGATCAGGACTTCTTCGAGGGCTTGGGCTTCTCGCACTACAAGGGAACGCCTTTCGTGAACGATGCCGAGCTGCGCGACCTCGCCATTGACCGCATCTACGACCATTACATCGACGAAGATGAACTGCGCGTGTGCGACGAGACCATGACCAGGATTATCGACGGTTTCGAGCCGCGCCCCTATGCCTCGCGCGAAATCATCCGCGAGATGGGCGCCTACCTCGTGAAGAACGGCAAGAAACACGACGGGTTTGTGGAGGCCGCGTACAAGAAGAACGTTCCCATCTTCGTGCCCGCGTTCAGTGATTGCTCGGCGGGCTTCGGCATCGTGCTGCACCAGCACAACCGCCTGAAGCAGGGCAAGCCCATGGTCACGTTTGACAGCGGCCGCGACTTCCTCGACCTGACTTACCTGAAAATGTACGCCAGCCAGGACACGGGGATCGTGATGATTTCCGGCGGCGTGCCCAAGAATTTCACGCAGGACACTGTCGTTGCCGCCGAAGTGCTGGGCCACGATGCGCCCATGCACAAGTATGCGATCCAGCTCACGGTCGCCGACGAACGCGACGGCGCGCTTTCCGGCAGCACGCTCAAGGAAGCCTCAAGCTGGGGCAAGGTTGACCTGAGCTACGAGCAGATGGTGTACGGCGAAGCGACGATCACGTTCCCGTTGATCGCGGGAGCCGTGTACGCCCGCGGCGCCCACAAGAGCCGCAAGGCCCGCGAACTGTCGAACTGGTTCGAAGGCCCGGCCTTTAAATACCCCGCCGAAAAGGCCAAGGCCGCCGGCAAATCTAAGAAGACCGCGCCGGTGGGGGCGTAACGGCTTGAACACAAAGGAGAGAAGGAGGCCGCGAGCTCCTTCTCGATTTCGACAAGTGGCTTGCTCAGTTCCTAGCGCGAGATTCACGAGAAAACACTTGGCTTTTTTTTTTGTCACTGTCTACCCTTGCGGCAGGCAAGGGAGAGAGGGCAAATATGCCATTCGTGGGCGCGGCAAACGCAACGACTCAGCAAGCCACACGGTGGCTGGTTGAGAATGAACCCGAGATCATTCAGATTCACGGGCACTTTCCGTCGCAGGCTGTCCAAGGTGGCTTCCTCACTTACGCCCGCGTGCCAAAGCTGATAGAGGCATCTCCGGCGGGGGCGTGTCTTCCGATCAAGGACCACAGCGACGAAGCAACGCAGGCCAAATTCGGCTTCCTCGAGTACGCCACGCGCCTCGTCATCTGCAACGCCGACGAAGACACGCTCAGGGTTCCGAACCCGCCGGAGGAAGTTGAGGTCGAGCTCGCGAAGATCAAGCTCGACTACGGCTATTACGCTCACCTCGACGTGGCGACGGGCGATCCGGTTTTCGGCGGCCTGCAAGACATCGTTGCTCCGGGCAACGTCATCAACGTTGGCGGCGCTCCGCTGAGTTTTCCCTGCCTTGAAGCGACTTTCGGGAAGGTGACTGCCAACAACAATCGGCCCAGCGTCATCATGAGTAACTTGCGTTCTCGCGAGAGCTATCGCAATCTCTGCTGGGCGGCGGGCATCGAGCCGCCGATGGTCCCGTGGACTTGGTATGACCCTTTCAAGGGCTGGCAACAGGGCAAAGTGACGAGTTTCCACGGCGTGCCTTGGCTCGTCAACACCAAGATGAACGCGGGCCTCTTGCCTGTTGACCGTCGGATTTATTTCATGGTCATGGGAGACGACGGCGGGCCGGGCCATACGCGCGGCATCACCTGCATTCGCCCGGCGGATTTGATGAACAGGCGCTACATCAAGCGAGCGGTCAACGGCGTGCCGGATTTTGCCAACGGCGAAGTGAACATGGCCCGCAACGTGTGGCTCACCATGCCCGCAGGTTTGGCGATGGGCAGCCAGGGATCGTTGAGTATCCTGACCAATTTCGAGAACGTGGGCGAATGCGCCGGTATCGTACCGTAGGACCCGCCCATGGACGACAAATGCAAAACGTGCGGTGAAGGAGCGGGCGAAATGCCCGCAGTAGCAACAGTGCATCCGGCGGGAACGGTTGTGCCGAACACCGGCGGCGGAGTTTTCGCGCGACCGTGGACGCCCGAACGCGCAGCGGCGGTCGACGTGCGCGCTCCCAAGCGGGCAGCAGGGTCGAATGGCGAAGCGCACTCAAGCGTGGAGTTCTTGCCAGCGACGGAAGCCCTGTCGCTGGTCCAAGTGAGTACCCCTTGGTTCGAGAGGCCAGCCTCTCCAACGCCTACTTCTCTTTCAGCCGACTCTCCGTCGCTGGTCGTGCCCGATGTTGAATACCTGCCCAGGACGGCATTTGCTCCTTGGTTTCAGGCCGAAGGCAATGGAGGACCCAAAGTAAAAGTGGGCAAAATTCCCAAAGACGAACCGCCTAAGGACAAGAAGCCGGTCGCCACGCCGGAGGGCCCGTCAAAGCCATACGAAGGAGAGCCTGATTTTCCAAGAGAACCTGTGGACTCCGACTCCGAGACTGATTTTGTTGCCCCGCCACGGGAAACTCCTGCCATTGTTGTTGGGTCTGATGAAGACCGTTTTCCGGATTGGTGGGATCATGCTCCAGACCTGCCTTCAGACGGCGTTGAGCTCAAGTGTGAACAAAAAGTTCGTCACCGTCTTCACATATCCTGGGATGAGTCTGGTGTAGTCGGATCAACGCCAGACCTGGATGACGCTAAGAAGCTCTCCAAAGGGAAAATCGCGGCTATGTCCGCGAAGAGCATCATCGAGGACAACAAGAAGAACGGCCTGATTGAGAAGATGGTCCGTTCGTTTCAAGTCGACGTCCGAGGCTGGAAATGCGAAACCCCTTGCGTCCTTAAGATCACAATCTTGGCTTCAAAATACTCGGTCAAGATCGGAACGGTCATCGGCGAAGTCGTCAATAAGCAAGGGCAACACGTTGCGTGGAACGTAGAATACCGCATCGCGCATGAACTCTGGGCCGTTGTCGACATTGAATGCGTGAAGTGAGGAGGAAATGAGTATACATCTCTCTTGGAAGTCCATGTGTTGCGTTGTGGTACTCGTGGCGGTGGCGTTCCTTTCTGCACCGCAGAGTTCTGCGCAATCCAAAGAAACATCGCCCCAAAGTGGGCCTTGGCAGATTGTTGAGACAAGAACAGTAGTTTTGCGGCTAAACACTCAATCCGGCGCCACTTTCGTTCTCCGCGACCTGGATGGAGCCAATCCACGTTGGGACGTTGTTTCGGAGCCAAATCCGCAAGCAGATGTTCCGCAAGCGGACATGTGGAGCCATTTGCAATACAAGAGCAAGATAGTAGTTGACGACGCCGGAAAGGTAGTCGGCTTGGCCATTGGCGACAAGTTTAACTTTGAAAACACTGAACTAAAGGCGGGGGATGTAATTGTTGAGGCCAACCAGTCCTCAATCACTAGCGGCGCGGACCTTTCAAAGGCTGTTCGATTGGCGAAAAATGACAAGAAGGATGAGATCGAAATTGTCTATCTTCGCGAAGGCACCAAGCACAAGACGAAACAGAAGATTGTGTACAAGTAACTCCGGCGGTTAACGCGCTTTCTTTTTCGGCGCCGGACAAGCGGCTGGCTTGCAACTTCCGAGAACGCGCCGTAAACACGTGGCATGGCGCTACCTGGAAAATCCGTTCGTTGGCGCGTCGTAGTTACTGGCGGCGCCGGGTTCATTGGTTCAACTCTGGTCAAGCGCATCGAGCGCGAGTGGGAGAACGCCGAAGTCACGGTCATTGATGACTTCCGCTCGGGCCATTTCAAGAACATCGAGGGCTTCCGCGGCGAGCTCATCGCCGCTGACCTTGCCACCCTCGACTTGGAACGCTACCTGCAGGCTAGGAACTTCGACGCCATTTTTCACCTCGCCTCCATCACCGACACGCGCGAGATGGACCAGCGCAAGATGTGCTGGGACAACATCGAAAGCTTCCGCCGCCTCCTCGAGTTCGCCAGGCCGCGCCAGATTCCTGTGACCTATGCCAGCAGCGCGGCTACTTACGGCATCGACGCGCGCGTCAACAGCGAAACCGACGAGCGCAAGCCCGCCAACGTTTACGGCTTTTCCAAGGTCCAGCTTGAGAACCTGGCGGCGCGCTACCTGCAAGACCCTGAACACGCGGGCTGGAAGCTGGCCGCGGTGCGTTACTTCAACGTCTATGGCCCGGGCGAAGCCCACAAGGGCGCCATGGCCAGCATGGTCTACCAGCTCTACCTGCAAATGAAGGCAGGCAAGCAGCCGCGCGTTTTCAAGCATGGTGAGCAAAGCCGCGATTTCGTGCACGTCGATGACGTGGTCAACTGCACGCTTTTGGCCATGAACAGCGGCAAAAGCGGAGTGTTCAACGCCGGCAGCGGCCAGGCTCGCACGTTCAACGACCTGATTGCTTGTCTCAATGCCGCGCTGAAGCTCAACCTCAAGCCCGACTACATCGATAATCCCTTTGCCTTCTTTCAACCCTTCACGCAGGCGGACCTCAGCCGCTCACGGACGGAACTGGGCTATGAGCCGCGCTACACGCTGGAAAGCGGCGTGAAGCAGTACGTGGACTGGCTGGAGAAGCGCAAGTGAGCCTGAAGCTGGGTCCGGAGCCGGAGTCCTACACACTGGCTGCGCGGGCGGCCACGCCTCCCGCCTTTGACTACGCCCCGGACACCTGGGGCTATGGCGATGTCGCCGTGGAGCGCAAAAGGCGGCAAGGCGCCCTTTTCGTCCTGTTGGTTTCCACCGTGCTGCTGGGTGGATTACTCTTTGTGCTGCTGCGCGTGGGGGGTAACAACCTGCACCCCGTGGAAGAAGGCCGTTTCTACCGCAGCGCCCAGATGAACGAGATCGACCTGGCCCGCTCCATCGACCAGCTCGGCATCAAGAGCGTGCTGCGCCTGGTCGGAACGGATGACAGCGACCGCGAGAGCTACGACTCAGAGCGCGCCGTGTGCGAACGCAAGGGAACGCGGCACATCGTGGCCAAGATGGCCGCATCGCGCCTTCCCTGGCGCAGCGAGCTTTCAACGCTGTTTGCGGCGCTCGATGAACTGGCCGCGCGCGAGGAGTTGCTGCCCGTGCTGGTGCATTGCTCGCAGGGCAGCGACCGGACCGGGCTGGTCAGCGTGATCTGGCTGCACGACTACAGGGGCAAGCCCCTGTCTGAGGCGCGGGGTCAGCTCGCCTTTGTGCCCTACATGCACGTGAGCTGGGGGGAGGCTCGCAGCATGGGTGATTTTCTGGACCGATACGAGGCGTACCTGAGCGAAAACCCGCAGGGCCGCCTGAAGATCCGCGACTGGGTCAAGCTCCATTACTTCGAGGAAAAGCCGGGCCGTGGCCCCTTGCCCTGGTATGACGGCAAGACATACACGCCGTCGCCTTGAGCTTTGTCGCAGGCCTCTTTAGCATCACCGCCCTTCAGGGCGGATTTGCCCATTGGGAGAGAACCATGGCCAAGGATGAAGTGATGCAGCGCCGCATGCAGGCCGTCGAAATGGCCATGTCGCAGATCGAGAAGAATCACGGCAAAGGCTCGCTCATGAAGCTGGGCGACCGCCCTGCGGTGGAAGTCAACGGCATCACCACGGGTGCCCTTTCTATTGATCTAGCCCTGGGCGGGCGCGGCATTCCACGCGGGCGCATTGTCGAAATCTACGGGCCGGAAAGCAGCGGCAAGACCACGCTTGCCTTGCAGGTCGTCGCCAATGCCATGCGCGCCGGCGGCATGGCCGCGTTCATTGACGCTGAGCACGCCCTTGATCCCGCTTACGCCAAACAACTGGGCGTGGACGTCGAGAATCTTTACGTCAGCCAGCCGGACTCAGGCGAGCAGGCCCTGGACATCTGCGAGACGCTGGTGCGCAGCAACGCCTTTGACGTCATTGTCGTGGACAGTGTGGCGGCGCTTGTGCCCAAGAGTGAACTGGAAGGCGACATGGGCGACGCCCAGATGGGTGCCCAGGCCCGCCTTATGAGCCAGGCCATGCGCAAGCTCACGGCTGCCGTCAGCCGCGCCAATACCGCGCTGATTTTCATCAACCAGATCCGCATGAAGATTGGCGTGATGTTCGGCAACCCGGAAACTACGACGGGCGGCAACGCTTTGAAGTTTGCGGCTACGCAGCGCATCGAAGTGCGCCGCGCGGCTCCGATCAAGGTGGGAGACGAGGTCATCGGCAACGAGGTCAGCGTCAAAGTGGTCAAGAACAAGCTGGCGCCGCCGTTCAAAAAAGTGACGGTGGAGATGATCTTTGGCGAGGGCATCTCACGCGAGGGTGACCTGCTCGAATTGGGGGCGACCTGCGGCGTCATCAAGCGCAGCGGCGCCTGGTGGACCTTCGGGAACCACAAGCTGGGTCAGGGCAAGGAGAACGCCAAGGTGTTTCTGCGCGAGAACCGCGACGTTGAAAGACAGATCGATCATGCCGTGCGTGAAGCTTTGGCCTTGAATCCCGAGCACATGAAAAAGGGCGGCAAGGACGCCGAGTGACGCCCCGTGGCCGCGTTCGCGCCGGAATGTACACTTCCGGCCGTTTGTTCAGGACTGGTCATGAAGCGCGGCTGTGACATCCATGCCTGGAGCGCCGAGCGGCGAGCTAGTTAGCGCAAGCTGACTGGATTCTTCTTTGGCTCGCTGCGTTGCAGCAAACACGGATTACCAACATGAGTTCCCGAACACACACTGAAGTGAGGCAGGCGTTTTTGGAGTTCTTTGACCGCAAGTTCCGGGAGTACGCGAAGTCGAAGGGCGAAGACCCGACCAAGTTCCCGGCCATGATTCTGCCCTCCAGTTCGCTCGTGCCCGATGACCAGAGCACGCTGTTCACCAGCGCGGGCATGCACCAGTTCAAAGACGATTTCACAGGCAACCTCAAACATGGCACCAAGCGCGCCACGACCTGCCAGAAGTGCCTGCGCACGCCTGACCTCGAAAACGTCGGCAAAACAGCGCGGCATCACACGTTCTTCGAGATGCTGGGCTTCTTCTCGTTTGGCGATTACTTCAAGAAAGAGGCGATTGCCTGGATCTGGGAGTTCTACACGAAGGAAATGGGCCTGAGCAAAGAGAAGCTCCGCGTCAGTGTCTATCAGGATGACGACGAAGCCTATGAACTCTGGCAGAAGCTGGAGCCCAGGCTGCACGAGCGGCGCTGGATTTATCGCTTCGGCGAGAACGACAACTTCTGGCCGGCGGGCTCCCCCTCGCAGGGGCCCAACGGCGTTTGCGGCCCCTGCAGCGAGATTTTCTATGACCTCGGTGAGGCCTACAACAAGCCGGCGCTGAACGGAGCGGACGACCCCAGCAACAACGGCGACCGCTTCATGGAAATCGGCAACATCGTGTTCACCCAGTTCGACCGTTCCGGCCCGATTCCCGGCAAAGGCACGCTCACGCCGCTGCCCGCCAAGAACATCGACTTCGGGGGCGGCATGGAACGCCTCATGGTCGCGCTCGAAGGCGTGCCGACGACATTAGACACGAGCTTGTTCATGCCGGTGCGCGAACGCCTTCGCAAACAGTACGTTGAAGGCGTTTACGCGAACGGGGGAGGTTTCGGAGGAGGGGGTTGGGAATATGCCGTTGAGAAGGCAGACGCGATGACTCGCGAAAAGCGCATCGCAGACCATATCCGCTGCTCGGTCTTTGCCGTGGCCGACGGCGTCGTGCCCAGCAATGAAAAGCAGGGCTACATCCTGCGCCGCATCCTGCGCCGCGCTTACCGCGACGGAAACAAACTCGGATTCAAAGGTCCCTTCCTGCACAAGTTGGTGCGCACGGTCGTCGAGGTTTACGGCGGCGTGCCGGACTACGTGAACTTGAAGCAGAACCCCGCCGCGATTGAGAACACCATTCGCCAAGAGGAAGACGCCTTCGACAAGGTTCTGCAGCGCGGCCTTGACAAGCTCTCCAGCTACATCGCTGACCTCAAGAAGCGTGGCGCCAAGGTTCTCGACGGCGCCTTGGCCTTTGACCTGCACTCGACCTATGGCCTGCCCGTTGACGTCACCCGTGACGAACTGGGGGAGTCGGGCCTTGCCCTTGACGAGCCCGGCTTTGAGGCCGCGTTCGAGAAGTTCCGCGAGCAGAGCCGCGCCCAGAGCGCGTTTTCCGGCGATGTTTTCGAGAAGGGCTGGTTCTCGACGTTCAAAGTCGGCAGGAAGCCGACGGAGTTTCTCGGGTATGAAACCACGCGCGCGGCCGGTACCGTGCTGGGCATTTCCCATAACGAGCAGCTCGTGGACTACATTCGCGAGGGCAGCACGGCCGTGGTGGTGCTGGACAAGTCGCCCTTTTACGGCGAGTCAGGCGGCCAGGTGGGGGACACGGGCGTTTTGATAACCCCCATGGGCCGCTTCGTCGTCGCCGATACCAAGAAGCGCGAAGATTTCATTCTGCACACAGGCAAGCTCGAACAGGGCAAGCTGAGCGTGGGCGACACGGTTGAAGGCGTAGTGGACGACAACCGACGCAACCAGATTCGGGCTAACCACTCTGCGACTCACCTGCTCCATGCGGCGCTGCGCAGAGTCCTGGGCGAACACGTGCAGCAGCGAGGCAGCGAAGTTGCGCCCGACCGCATGCGCTTTGACTTCACCCATCCCAAGTCAATCACCTGGGAGGAGCGCGTAGAGCTCGAGCGCCTGGTCAACGAGCAAATCCAGCACAACGCGGATGTGCGCACCGACGTGACGGACCCGGAAACGGCGCGCAAAGCCGGTGCCATGGCACTGTTCGGCGAAAAGTACGGCGACAAGGTCCGCGTTCTATCGATGGGCGACACTTTGGCGGCGCCTCAAGGGGCGCCGGCGAACCAGGTGTTCTCCCGCGAACTCTGCGGCGGCACGCACGTACGCCGTACGGGCGACATTGGTCTTTTCCGCATCGTCAGCGAAGGCAGCTCCAGCGCGGGCGTGCGCCGTATCGAGGCCGTGACGGGTCAGTCGGCTCTGAAGCTGGCGCAGGCAGACAGCGAGACGCTGCTGCGCATGACGGCGTTGCTCAAGGCCCCGGCGGAAAAGCTCCTGGAGCGGGTCGAGGCCATGGCCAAGGAAATCCGCGAGCTGAAATCCGGCGCGCAGAAAGCCAAGGCCGCGTCGATTGACCTCAAGCAGCTGGCCGCCAAGGCCCGCAAGCAGGGGGATGTGTTCTTGCTGGTGACGGAAGTCGGCGAGGCGGACCCCGCTGAGATGTTGACAATGGTGGATACTCTAAAGCAGGATATGCGGCCTTTGGCGGTGCTTCTGGCCGCCAAATCCGACGGCAAGGCCACCCTGATGCTTTCGCTGCCGCCTGAGGCGGTCAAGCGTGGGCTTCATGCGGGCAAGCTCGTTGGAGAGCTGGCGGCGAAAGTCGGCGGCAAGGGCGGGGGCAAGCCGGAGTTCGCCCAAGCCGGAGGGAAAGACCCTGCGGGCCTTCCTGATGCTCTGAAACTCGGGCTGGAACGCTTGGAGCAGGGTTTGAAGTAGGCGGTCTTGGCTGATCGCGGCAATGGACAATGGCAGGCAGGGGTTTAACGCCCTTGCCCTGGAATCAGCGACGAAGCGGAGTCCCGGCCTTCTCGCAGTGAAACGCCGGGGCGTTGGAGAAAACCATGGCTACACCGAAAAAGCGCAGCTCAAAGAGCAAGATCGCCCGGCGCCGGGCACATAAGGCGCTCAAGCTTCCCAGCCTTGGCAAGTGCGCCAAGACCGGCCTGCCCAAGATGCCTCACACGGTCTGCGAAGAGAGCGGCTACTACAACAAAGACAAGCGCGTGTTCGTGGTCGATGAGAAGCTCTAGTCGGACAGGGCAGGGGCGGCCGCGTGCTGCCTTTGCTGATTGTTCCGACGGGCGGGAGGTTTCCGCCCGGCTCTCTGCAGGCGAAAGGGAAGGACATGCCACGTATTGCCGTGGATGCGATGGGCGGTGACCACGCGCCGGGTGTCGTCGTGCGCGGCACCTACAAGTTTGCCCAGTCGCACGCCAATTCTACGCTGCTGCTGGTCGGACAGGAGGCCGTGGTCAAGCCGTTGCTCGCTGAATGCGGGCCCGCTTTGCCCAACATCGCCGTGGTGCATGCGCCTGACGTCATCGACATGCACGAGCATCCCGTCGAGGCATTGCGCAAGAAGAAGCACAATTCTTTGAGCGTCGGCTGCAAGCTGGTGGCTGAAGGCAAAGCTGACGCCATCATGAGCGCGGGCAACACCGGCGGCCTTGTCGCCGCCAGCACGCTGATTCTGCGCACGCTGCCCGGCGTCATCAAGGCGGGCATCCTCGCCAACCTGCCCACGATCAGCGGGCGCGTCGTACTCATGGATGTCGGCGCCAATGTGGATGCCAAGGCGGCCCACCTCCAGCAATACGCCGCCATGGGCGAGGTCTTCTATCGCGAGATTGTGACTCCCGCCAAGGACGCCAAGATCCGCGTGGGCCTGCTTTCTGTGGGCAGCGAGGAGGGTAAGGGAAGCGCGTTGATCCGTGAGTCCCACGAATTGCTGCGCCGCACCGACATTTCCTTTGCAGGCAACTGCGAAGGCCATGACATTTTCGAGGGCAACGTCGAAGTCGTCGTCTGCGACGGAGAGACCGGCAACGTGGTGCTGAAGGTGGCCGAGGGCGTGGTGGACGTAGTCACGCGCAAGACTTTCGGTTACGCCAAGGATGCGGGCCTGAACGAAGACGGCCGCTGGCGCCAGGTGGCGGGCAGCCTGATCAAGACCTTGGACTGGCGCGACGTCGGCGGTGCCATTCTCCTGGGCGTCAACGGCATCGTGATCATCGCCCATGGCCGCAGTGACGAGCGAGCCATCATGGCCGGCATTCGCGTGGCGGCCGAGTGTGCTGAGCGCCA
>JABARW010000073.1 GCA_019186845.1 Planctomycetota bacterium
TGCCATAGATGCACATGACCGCCAGCAGGGCATAGTGCCGCTTCTCGAAATCCGATTTGCCGTACTTGAGTTCAACGGCGGCCAGCTTCCGCCGCAGTATCGGAACCAGAAAGTTGCCGCTGCCGCACGCTGGTTCCAGAAAGCGCGAGTCAATGCGCTCGGTCTCGCCCTTGACCAGGTCCAGCATCGCCTGAACCAGCCATGCCGGAGTGAAGACTTCCCCGTGGTCGGCTACGCGCTGCTTGGACCTGGTCAGGCTCATTAAGCACCCGCACATAAAACCGCTTCGCGGTATCGCGTTGGTTCGCAAAAGCGACCGCGTTTCATGGGAAGTGTAGCAGCCGCGGCGACAGAATCCGCCTCCTTGATGCCCTGTGAGTAAATGTCGGTAAGCGCGATTTTGGGTGCACAGAATCCAGTCAGGCGGTTCGTCGCCTGACAAAGTGTCGTGGAGACGGGCCGCAGGAGCAACACTCATTCTCGGTACAATGCACGGTACAGTGAGGTTTTCGGTGCTTGACCAAGAACTGAACCCGCCTCCGGATTGGCTCTGGAGAGGGGGTTGCAGTTGCCGTTGTAGTCGGCATGGACCATACAAACTCGCCGTGGGCTCTGCCTGAGCCTTTGATTTTTGTTAGACCTCGTCGCGCCGATGGCAAAGCCGGCGGCGAAGGCCTCTCGGGCATCCGCACCCGCTGAACCCGTCCGCTGCAACAGGGTCCCGCGCGCGGGCGGGGTTACTACTTCTTGCGTTCGAACGTGCGGAAGCTGCCGGTGTTGGTGTCGTCGCCCATGAACAGCAAGTCGGTGTCTCCGGTCGCGTCGCGGGCCAGCATCACGTTGCAGCTCTGGATCTGGCCGTCCATCAGCAGGATCAGGTGCGGCGTTCCACTGCTGGAGACGAGCAGGAAGTCGCTCAGGGCGCTCATCTTCTCGGCGCGCAATTCGCAACGCCCCGCCAGAAAGGCCGTCTGCGCGTCGCGGCGCAGCCAGTCACCCACCTCCTGGCCGCGCTCCTTGTCCAGCCACAGGCAGTGTTTTTCCACGGCCGCGACCACGCGGGCGGCCGCCTCGGCGTCGGCGCTGAAGATCAGCTCGTAGGGCGGCACTTCGGCCTCTTTCATGAGGCGTCGGGTGAGGTCTTTGTGCGTCACCCAGTGGCCCGGCAATTCGCAGGCCACCACGCACTGGGGGTCCTTCACCACGCTGACTTTGCCCCACTCGCCCAGCTTGTAGTCCCGCGGAGCAAGATCATGGGTCCAGAACGCGCGCCCGTGAGGCGTTGACGGCAACGCCGTCACGTCGCCCTGGACCAGCAAAAGCACGGCCAGGGCGACCATCATCGATGCGAAACGGAACATCTCGAACTCCCTGCTACTTCTTGCGCTTGAGCGCGGTGAAGCTCTGGTTGTTGTAGTCGCCGCCCACAAACAGCAGATCACCGTCGCCCTTGAGATCGCGGGCCAGCATCACGGTGAAACTCTCAAGGTCGTCTTCGTTCTCGAGGATGATCACGTAGGGGTTGCCGCGGTAGTTCACCAGAATGAAGGCAAACGACTCGGCGCGCTCGCCCTGTATGACCGCCAGTTCACCCGAGGCGTAAATCAGGGTGCAGGCGCGTTTTAGCTCATCAAGGCGTGCGTCGGCCTTCTTCTCGCCCGAGGCAAAGAACTTCTCGAGGAAGCGGGTCATGAGCGCGGTGTGCTTGTCGCTCTTCTTGAAATCGAGCGAAAGTGTCTGGCCTTCGCGCGGCGGGCGCTGCGTAAGCCGCGTGGTCAGATCCGCGTCCATCTCCCAGGCGCCCCAGATTTCGCTGGCGACTACGTTTTCCTCGTCCGTAACGAAGGGGGGTTTGCCGGTTTCGCCGGGCTTGGGCGGGTCTCCCGCGAAAATGATGCCGGCCCCTGCCGAAAGGGCCACCAGGCACAGCGCGGCTACGATACGTGTCAGCATGGAAACTCCTCAGGCCTTGACGGCCTCGATGATGTTGACGGGGCTCTGCGTAGCCATTACGCCGGCCAGCCGCAAGCCCGCCTGCTTGAAAAGGTCCGCAAACTGCCGCTCCGTGCGTTCGCAGCCTCCCGGAGTCATAGCCAGCATGTTCAGGTCCATCAGGTGCGACATGTGGGGCCCCGGCTCTGCGGGCACCATCATCTCGCAGACCAGCACCCGCCCCGCGGGCTGCATCGCGCCTGCGATGTTCGATAGAATCTTCACGCAGCGCTCGTCATCCCAGTCATGGATGATGTGCTTGAGCAGGTAGGCGTCGCCCCCCTCGGGCGCGAAATCGAAGAAGCTGCCGCTGACAATCTCCACGCGGTCCTTCACGGGCGCGAGGACTTCTCCCGCTCCCTTCACCACCTGCGGCAGGTCAAACAGCACGCCTTGGGCCGCCGGCGCGTGCTTCAGCACCGTGGTCAGCAGCAAGCCGTGGCCGCCGCCGACATCGACGATGCGCTCAAAGCTCTTGAAGTCGTAGGCCTTGGCAATGGCGTTGCCGGTCATGCCGGTGAAGGAGGTCATGGCCGCGTTGAAGATCTGCCCCTCCTCGGGGTTGCTGGCGTAGTAGCTGAACAAGTCGGCCCCCAGCGTCCTCTCCGCCACCGAGATGCCTTGAACCACGGCCTCGTCAAAGCGGCCCCAGGGCAGCCAGTGCGAGGGCGTGGTGATCATGATGGCCATGTCCCGAAGCGAACCGGGAACGTCCTTCCGCAGAAGGTTGGACATGGGCGTGAGCGCGAAGACGCCGGGTTTTGGCTCGGCGTACACGCCGGCCGAAGTCAGCGCTCGCATCATGCGATGCAGCGTCTTCTGCTGGGCGCCCACGGCTTTGGCGAGGTCAATGTAGTAGAGCGGACCCCTGGCCAATGCGTCCGACACCCCCAGCTTGGCCGCCGCTGAAATGGCGCGGCTGACCATGAAGCCCATGAGCTGGCCCATGAGCTGCATTTCGGGCGGGTGCTGAGGCTGGGGCCTGCGCGCCTTCACCACAGGCGTTCGGGGTCGTGACTTGCGGGCCGCCTTGGCCGTGACCCGGCGCACGGGCTTGCGAGCCTGCCGCCGCTTGATGCTCTTCTTGCGTGCCATGCATCACCTCGTAGGGGCAGGATAGGATTCGGTCGGGGCGGAACATAGCCGCACACGTCTCATTGTACTCAGGGGAAAATTTATTTTCGGTGCAGGCCTGGCCCGTGTCGGGGCCTGTCGCCTTGGCGAGTAGGCTTTGCGCAACCAAGGAGGAGGCCATGAAGCCGGAGAGCAATTTGTCTACTCGGGTGCGCGAATACTGCGAGCGCCTGCACCTCATCAACGAGGCTGTTGTTCGCATCTACCTGAAGCTGGGCGGCCAGGCCCTCGAACGAGCCCTGGCGGCTTGCGAGCGAACGGTGTTTGTCTCGCTGCGCTGCCGTGAGTCAGAGGCGCGGTTGCTGGCACAGGATCCCGATGCCCGCTACGACTCCAAGGCCCGCCCTCTGGTCAGCGTATCTGCCGGGCTGGCCGCCGCGCGGGAGCTCAACCGCTACCTGCAACAGCGCGAAGTGCTGCGCGGGCAGGCGCGGGCCCAGGTGGACGCCGCACTGGAGACGCTGCAGCCCGCGAATCTGGCTGAGCTGAGGGAAGTGCTGAACTCGCTCTGTCCGCCGGAGGCCGATCAGGCGCTCGCTGAGGAAGAACGCGAACTGGTGGAGCAAGAAGCGCGGCTGCTGGGTGAACAGCTGCCCGAGCTTGAGCCCGCCCGGCGGCAGGCCCGGGTAGAGCAATCGGCGCTTCTCTTGCGTTCCCTGATTCCGGCAAGGGCCAGGGGGGCGGAGGAACTGCTTAGAAGCCGGCTTCAGGCGGCGCTGGCGGCCTGATGCGAAGATGTCTTGCCATGGCGGGTGTCTTCGAGGGCGGTTAGACGGGCCAAAAGGGCCGTGATCTGGCGGTCAATGACCTTGGCTTCCTTGTCGCCCAGCAGGCTGAAAACTTCTTCGGCGAAACCCTCGTGCGCGTCGTAAAGGTGGGCCAGCATTTCCGCGCCTTTTACGCTCAGGGTGGCGATGCGTTCGCGGCGGTCTTCGCCGCGACGCTGACCCATGAGCCCAAGGCCCGTGAGTTTGCGTATGGCCACCGTCACGCTCGGCAGGGTGATGCCGAGTTGTGCTGCGATGGCGCTGTGTCGTGCCGAGTAATCGGGCGCGGCATAGAGCAGCTTGAGGATTTCGTAGTGGGTGGGGGCGAGATGCCAGGGCGCAAGCCGCTCTTCCAGGGCGCGGTCGTAGCGGTTGGCCAGGCGCAGAAGTTGGGTACCCAGCCGGGCGCGTTCGTCGGCGTTGAGGCTGAAGTTGCGCGGAAGAGGCATGGCATCGTCTCCAGGAGGCGATGCTTTATCGTCTAAGTTTGGGCGGCACTTGAGAGGAATCGGCGGCGTCTAGCTGCCTGCTGAGACAGGTGCTTTCAGCAGGCGCCACAGCCCGCGCGGGCCGGCGGAGTGAGAGTCTCTGCCCGGCAAGCCTGGAAACGACGCCGCGGCGTCAGTACTTGAACTTGTTCTCGGCCCACCAGGCTTTCCACTTCTTGGAGTCGAACGTGGCGCCCACGCCCGTCAAGCTTGCCATGGCGCGCAGGCGTGCGCGTTGGAGGCCAAGGCCGCAGGTCTCAAGGTCTTCGCCAAGGAGGAGATCGCCCACCACGCGGACCTGCTTCTTCTCGACCAACTGGGAAGCCAGGAACAGGTCCTGGGGCCGGTTCTTGGAGATGGCCTCGCTGATGGCCTGGATGGGCCTGTCCTGGGCGGAGGTCAGGTCAAAGTCGGCGGGGAAGACCTTGACGCTGCGGGCCGGGAAGGCGATAGGTCGCAGGATAATGGGCTTGTCCTCCGCGTCCTTGGCGCCATAGACGCGCAAAGCCGCGCGGGCCGTCACCTGGCCCAGGGTGTACTTGACGGGCCCGTCCACATCGAGGGAATTGAGGCCCGTCAGCTCGACGCTGAGTTCGTAGCTGTCGTTGGGCTGAAGGACAAGCGTGCCCTGGGCGGCCACGGGCAGAAGCACCCGGCCCTCCGTTGCCAGTGAGTTGCCCTGGTAGTCGAGTTGCTCGTAGCGCACGTTGAGTTCGACGATGCTCTCCTTGCCCGGGCCATCGCCGAGCCAGAGTTTGACGACCTGGGTCGATACGTTCTTGAGGTAGCACTTGATCGACAGGGGGGTCACGAAGCCGGCGCCACGCTCGCGCCGGGCATAGTGCAGGGCGTCGGGTTCAAGGCTCATGGTACCGGCAATGAGGGTGGCGGACTGGCCCTGGCTGCGGGCCTGGAGCAGAACGTCCTCGAAATCCGGACGCAGGCGCGACTCGGGCATGAGCGTCAGGGCGGCTTGGGCGATGCGCCGCGCCCTTTCGTGGTCACCCATGGCCAGGGCCTGGCGGGCGTCGGCGAGCCGCTGGGACAGAAAACGCTCCACCTGGGCCACGTCGAAGCTGCCGGGCTCGTCCTGGTAGCGCGGCGTCTCCTCGAGGCCTTCGCTGCCGGCGCCGCCGCGCCGCCTGGGGGCTTCGGGCGGGCGCGGGGGTTTGCCTTCCTCGCGCACGGGGGCGGCGGGGGTTTCCGCGACGGGGGGGGCCGCCTCCTCGATGCGGTTCATGACGTAGGCGAGGTCGAGCTGAAGTTCGGGGTCTTCGATGGAGCGCAGGTAAGGGAGATAGCGCGGGCCCAGGGCCACCAATGCTTCGAGCAGTTCGTGGCGCCGGGCGGCCTCGGTGGAGCGGGTCAACTCGTAGATGAGCAAAGCGGCCCTGGCCCGCTCTTCGGTGGAGAGGGCTTCATCCTCGGGCGTGGCGGGTCGGGGCGAGGCCTCGCTGGGACCACCCTCGTCGTCCACGGCGGTAAAGGGTTTGCGCGCGGCCCCGTCTTCGGGTGCGGGTCCGGAGACGCAGGCTGCCAGTAGCAGGGCGAGCACCAGTGAAATCAGAAGTCGAGCCAACGCGGCTCTCCGAGGGGTTCGACAGGGGCCCTGCACAGGCACAAGTCTAGCCTTGGCCGGTGCCAACCGAAAGGAGGCTTACTCCACCGTGACGCTCTTGGCCAGGTTGCGCGGCTTGTCCACGTCGCGGCCCAGTTGGGTGGCCGTGTAGTAGGCCAGCAGCTGCAGGGGCACCACGGCCAGAATGGGGCTGACTTCCTCTTCGCAAGGGGGAATCTCAATCAGGTAGTCGGCCAGCTCCCGAGCTTCCTGGTCGCCTTCCGTGGCGACCACCACGACTACACCCTTGCGCGCCTTGATCTCCTGGATGTTGCTGATCATCTTTTCGCGCGTGCGGCCGCGGGGGCAGATGGCGATGGTGGGGAATGTCCCCTCGACGAGGGCCAGGGGGCCGTGCTTCATCTCGCCGCCGGGGTAGCCCTCAGCGTGGATGTAGCTGATTTCCTTGAGCTTCAAGGCACCCTCGAGCGCTGTCGGGTAGTTGAAGTGGCGGCCGATGTACATGAAGTTGGTGACGTTCTGGTAGCGCTTGGCGCAGCGCTTGACGCCCACGATGTCGCCCTCCAGCAGGCGGCGGATCTGTGCGGGAAGAGCCTCGAGGCCCTTGACGACGCGGGCCTCTTCGGTGTCGTTGGGCCGGCCCAGCAGGCGGCCCAGTCCCAGGGCCAGCAGCTCGAAGGCCGTGAGCTGGGCCGTGTAGGCCTTGGTCGAGGCCACGCCGATTTCCGGACCGGCGCGCGTGTAGAGGGTGGCATCGCAGGTGCGGGGAATGGAGCTGCCCATCACGTTGCAGATGGCGAGGGTTCTCGCACCCTTGCCGCGGGCCAGACGCAGGGCCTCAAGAGTATCGGCCGTTTCGCCGCTCTGGGAGATGGCAATCACCAGCACGGAGGCGTCAATGACCGGGTCGGCGTAGCGATACTCGCTGGCGCTCCAGCATTCAGTGGGCAGGGCCGTGCGCTGCTCAATCAGGTACTTGCCTACCATGGCTGAATAAAGACTCGTCCCGCAGGCAATCAGCTGCAGGCGCCGCACGCCCTTGAGCGCCGCAGGGTCGAGCGCCAGCTCGCCTAGGTCGACGCGCCCGTCCTTGATGCGCCCGCGCAGCGTGGCCTCCACCGCCACGGGCTGCTCGTGGATTTCCTTGAGCATGAAGTGCTCAAAGCCACCCTTTTCGGCGGCGTCCAGCGTCAGCTCGCTGGTCTCCACTTTATGTGCTACGGGCTTGAGCGCGGCATCGAACACCTGCACCTGTCCGCGGCTGACGGTGGCGAGCTGGCCCTCATCGAGGTAGATGACCTGGCGCGTGTAGGGCAGCAGGGGCGTGACGTCGCTGGCCACGAAGTTCTCGCCCTGGCCCAGGCCAATGAGCAGGGGCGAGCCGCGGCGCGCGACGACCAGCAGGTCCGGGTGGTCGGCGTGGGCCACGACCAGGGCCCAGGCGCCGTGCAGGCGCTGCACGGCGGCGTGGACGGCGGCCAGGAGGTCGCCCTGATAGTGGCGGGCCACCAGGTGCGCGATGCATTCGGTGTCTGTCTCACTGGCAAAGCGCACGCCCGCGGCCTGCAGGTCGCCCTTGAGGTCGCGGTAGTTTTCGATGATGCCGTTGTGGATTACAGCGACCTTGCCGTTTTCGCTGAGGTGGGGGTGAGCGTTCTTTTCGGCGGGCGCGCCGTGGGTGGCCCAGCGGGTGTGGCCCATTCCCATTTGGCCGACGAGGGGCTCGGCCTTCAAAGAGTCGGCGAGGTTGCGCAGGCGGCCCACGGCACGGCGCAGCTTCAGGCCGCTGCCATTGAGCACGGCCACGCCGGCGCTGTCATAGCCGCGGTATTCCAGACGGGCCAGACCCTCAATCAGGACCTTGGAGGCGTCACGGGGACCGAGATATCCAACGATTCCGCACATGTCTGGGTGTCAGGTTCCGGGTTGTGGGGGTATGACGAGGCCCTGTAAGAGATTCGACAAAATGCTGCCGCTGCTTGAACTTGTCCCGTCCGGCATTGGCGGCTCCTGCGCGATCAAGGCTTAGCCTCGCTTGTCCAGAAGGCTTTCGGCGATGTCGTCCAGCAGCATGTACTCGATATCCCGGACGCGGGCAATCTGCTCGCGGGAAAGTTCGGACTCCTCGCCCCGGGAAACCAGCGCCATGAGCTCCTGGTCGAGCTTTTCGTACTGGTCACGCTTGAGGCGCGGCCGGCCCCGGCCATAGAGGTTGTAGAGAATGAGGTAATTCTCGTAGTAGTAGTCGTAAACGTTGCTGCTGCTGTTCAAGTCCACATCCCGCGCTGGTCGATGGTATGGTAGCCTTTTCGACGGCAGGAACAACTTGCGGCCGGTTAGCCCGCACTAACAGGAAGGTGGGAGCGCGTTGAGCGAACAGGCATGGGCCATGGCGGTGGGAGGCGCGGTGGTAGCGACCAGCGCGGCCTTCATGTGCTACGTCTCGGTGGTGGACGAGGCGCTGCATAACTACAACCTCGCCCGCATGGTCGAGCTCATCGGGGACGATGACCCCAGGCGCAAGGCCCGCTTTGAAGTGCTCACACGCAAAGACGACGACCTGATCCAGGCGGCCAGCATCGGCCGCGTGATCGGTTTCATGGTTCATTATGCCGCCTGGGTGGTGCTCATCGGCACAGAGTTCGGCAGCTTCCTGCTGCTGGACCTGGCCGAGGCGGCCGTGCTCTCAGTGGTTTCGGCCATCCTGCTTACGGTCATCGCGCCCCCGCTGCTGATCCGCAAGCGCTATGAGGAAACCCTGCTGCGCCTGATGCCGGGCTTTCGCCTGGCGGCTCTGCCCCTGCGTCCGGTGACGATGATCGGCAGCGTGTTCCGCCGCATGGGCGCCCGCATCGAGGGTGCCGGGCCCGAGGCCAAGCCGCAGGAGTCTTTCCACAACGACCTGGCCGACCGCCTCGAAGAGGGCGCCATGGAGGGCGTGGTAGACGACGAGCAGCGCGAGATGATCCACAACGTGGTCGAACTGGGCAACACTCCCGCGGCCAAGGCCATGATCCCCCGCACCGACATGGTCTGCGCCAACCTCGATGAGGGCCTGGCCGCGGCCCTCAGGCTCTCAGTTGAGCGAGGACATGCCCGCGTGCCGGTTTACCAGGGCAGCCGCGACCACATTGTCGGCATCCTGATGGTGCGCGACCTCACGGGTTACATTGGCCGTTCCGACTCATTGCCGGAACTGAAGGCCGTGATGCGGCCGCCGCGCTACTGGCCCGAGAGCATCACCCTGGCTGACCTGCTCGAGCAGATGAGGCGCGAACGCCTGAGCATTGGCGTGCTGGTCGATGAGCACGGCGGCACGGCAGGGCTGATCACGCTCGAGGACATCCTCGAGGAGATTGTCGGCGACATACGCGACGAGTTTGACCGCGACGAAACCAAGAAGCGCCACACCAGCATTGTGGCCTTCTCCAATGATCAGGCCGAGGCCGACGGGGACGTGGATATCGACGAAATCAACCGCCGGCTCGAACTGGCCCTGCCCGAGAGCCCCGACTACAACAGCCTGGCCGGCTTTCTCATCCAGCGCCTTGGGCACATGCCCGCTGTGGGCGAAAGCCACCACGAGGGCCGGTTCAAGTTCACGGTGCTGGCGGGCGACGAGCGCCGCATCCGCCGAGTCGGCATCATGCGCCTCTTGCCCCAGCCCAACGAAGCAAGCTAGCCGCCCATGGAGTTCGTGGCCGCGCCCCGTGCTTTGAGGCGCTTGTCGAGCAGCGTCATCACCACGGCGGCGCCAAAGAACAGCGCCATGGATCCAGCGAAGATCGGCAGCACCTGGCCCTCAAACAGCCACAGCAACCCAAAGGCCAGCGGAAAGCCCACGCTCGCCCGCACGCCCACCAGTGCCGCATGGGTGGATGTGTAAGGCAGGGGGTTGCCGTTGCGCGCAAAGGCCACGGGGCCGAGATTCCAGACGAAGTGGATGAAGGCCATGGCCACGCCAAAGAGCGCAAAGGCTCCGTAGGCCGCCCACATGGCTGCGTCCTGATCGTGGGCGGCAATCAGCGCCGTGACGCCCAGCAGGGCCGGGTAGAGCATGAGCATCACGAAGGGGACGCGCGTCACTACCGTCACGCGCCGACCCGAGGCGAACTTGACGATAATGGGCGCAGCCACCAGGTGCATGACCTGCACCAGCACCACGGTGGTCGTCGAGAACTCAATGTAGCTGGCGTCGAGCGTGTTCTTGAAGAACAGGGGCACCACGGCGGCAATCATCATGAAGGCTGTGCCGTAAAGGAAGAAGCCGAACTCGTAGAGCCGGAAATCCGGGTCGCGCTTGAGCAGGCTTCGTGCCTGGGACCAGGCGCGCGCCACGCGCTCGCGCAGGGGCGGGGCCTCGTCGTTCTCTTCCTCGCCGGGGCGAAAACGCAGGCGGATGCGCCAGAAGTAGAGCATGCCCACGAAGCCGATCACACCGGCGATGGGGTACAGAATCGTGTAGTTGTCCGGGTGCCCGTTGAGGTGGATGTCGCCAATCAAGGGCAATCCGGTGACGTGAAAGCCGTCCAGCAGCGCGCCTGCCACCAGGGCGCCGGCCATGGTCGATATCTCCGCGGCTACGCTGTACCAGGTGAAGATGCGCCCCCGCGCCGCCGGAGAGCAG
>JABARW010000067.1 GCA_019186845.1 Planctomycetota bacterium
CCTGGCGGTTCTGGCCCTGCGCCGTCGCAGGCAGGCGGCCTGAGCATCAGGCAAGTCAAAGCAAACGCCCGGGCAACCGGGCGTTTGTCTTTGGCCAGCCGGCCATCAGCGCCGAAATCGCGGACCCCTAGTCTTCCTCGGCGGCCTCAATGGCCATCTCGATCAGGATGATGATCAGGTAGATGATCGTGAAGCACAGCAGCCACTCCCAGGCTTCGCGATGACCATGGCCACGATGACCCTTGGCCGCGTCTTCCACGCCATCCAGTATCAGGCCGCCGCCGCCGCGTTCCAGGTTCATGATCTGGCCATCGCGGTGAACCACACCGTCGGCATCCACGCGGGCTACAGCGCGGGGTCGGCCATGATCCGTCCGATAAAGGACGGAGCCGCCGCTGCCGTCAGGTCGCTGCTGGATGTGACCCAGAGAAGAACACCCGCTGGAAAGACTCAAGACGAGGCAGGCTAGGATGGCGGGCACAGCCCGAAGGATCTGGCCCATATTGGCTCCCCGGTTCAATTCGCCCCAAGAATTCATTCTCCCACGCCTCGTCCCTGACGCAACCTTCCAGGGGCCCGGAATTTGTAGCGGCAGGGCGACCCTGCCGGGCTGGAAGCCGCGCCCAAGCGATGCTAACTTGCCCCTTTAGCCCACGAGGAAGAACGTGGACCCGCAATCCAACCCATGCGTCGAAGATTCGGTCAAAGAGGCGTGCGGCATTTTCGGTGTGTTCGACCACGAGAATGCTGTTGAGCTTGCCTATTACGGGCTTTATGCGCTGCAGCACCGGGGCCAGGAGAGTGCGGGCATTGCCTGCCTGATGGATGGCCGCATCAAGAGTTATCTGGGTATGGGTCTTGTAGGCGAAGTGTTCCGCGACGAGTTTTTTGCTAAGTTCAAGTCGCGGCACGCCATTGGCCACACGCGCTATTCGACGGCTGGCTCCAGCAACATCCGGAACGCCCAGCCCATAACGATTGATTACGCGGGCGGCCAGATCAGCGTGGCCCACAATGGCAACGTGACCAACGGCTGGCGCCTGCGGCGCGAACTTGAAGAGCAGGGCTCCATCTTCCAGACGACCAGTGACAGCGAAGTGGTGCTGCACCTACTGGCGCGCCCCGAGATTCGCTCGCAGCCCGACCCCATTGCGGCGGCCTTGCGCCGGCTGCAGGGCGCGTTCTGCTTCATATTTCTGACGCCCGCAGGCATTGTCGCGGCCCGCGACGAGAACGGTTTCAGGCCTCTGGTGCTTGCCAGGCTGGGACCAGCCATGCTCGTGGCGAGCGAAACCTGCGCCTTTGACATGCTTGGCGCCGAGTATCTGGGCGAAGTGGCACCCGGCGAAATCGTGCGCATTGACGCACGGGGCATCACGCGCTCACGTTATGCCGAGTCGCGGCGTGTCAGCCACTGTATTTTCGAGCACGTTTACTTTGCGCGGCCTGACAGCCGCGTCTTCAGCCAGAACGTGCACCTGGTGCGCAAGGCCTTTGGCCGTCAGCTGGCCATTGAATCTCCGGCGGAGGCTGACCTGGTGGTACCCGTCCCCGATAGCGGCAACTCGGCGGCCCAGGGTTACTCAGACCAGAGCGGCATTCCGCTGGAACAGGGCTTTATCCGCAACCACTATGTGGGCCGCACGTTCATTCAGCCCAGCCAGGGCCAGCGCGACATTGGCGTGAAGATCAAGCTCAATGCCGTGCGCGATGTGGTCAAGGGCAAGCGCGTGGTGGTGATTGATGACAGCGTCATCCGGGGCACGACAAGCAAAGGCCGCGTCAAGCGCCTCAGGGATGCCGGCGCCAAGGAGATTCACCTGCGCATCTCCTGTCCGCCGACGCGGCATCCCTGTTTCTACGGCATCGACTTCCCGGACCCCAAGGAACTGATCGCCAATCAGATGGGGAGCGTCGAGGCGATTCGCAAATTCCTTGAGATTGACAGCCTGGCCTACCTCAGTGTTGAGGGCATGCTCAAGGCCATGGACAAGCCCGGGAATTTCTGCGCGGCCTGCTTCACGGGTGACTATCCCGTCGAGTACGACGCGGAGTTTGACAAGAACGCCATGGAAGGCGCTCGCGCCCGCAGGTGAAATCTCCGGTCCGGCGGGCACCTGTTTCCGTTACAAGTGATTGCCCCTGACCGGCGGGAGACCCCATGCACTCGTCCCGGACACACCTCTGCATTTTCTGCGCACTCATGGCAGCGCTGATTGGGCTCATGCTCGCCCTGGGGCCCCTGCACGTTCTGGCCGATGACGCGCCGCCCGCCAAGCCACGCCCCATGAAGGACGGCAAGGTGTTGCCCAACAGCGTGGCCTTTGCGGCGGAAGGGGAAGCCACCCCCCGCCGGATTCAGGGCGCAGTTTCCATGCTGGGCGGCGGCGACCTGCTGGGCGGATTTCGAATGCTGGCCCTGGCCAAGTTCGACGACAACACCAACCAGACCCAGGACTTCGCCAGCGATGACAAGGGCCGCTATTGGATTGTGCTTGGCAAGCGCGTCAAGGAACTGCGCGTCTATGCCTATGGCGACTACGTGATCCCCGACAGCTGGTCCACAGTACCCTTGCCCTCGATGAAGTTTGAGAAGGATGAAACCTGGGATCTCAAGGTACGCCCCAACGCACCCGTGGAGATCAAGGGTCGCGTCACAATCAAAGGGCGCGGCATGCCCGCCGAACTGGGAAACGTGTACCTGGCGCCCCTGGACGTGCGGCAGGACGGCACCATGCAGGTGTTCGACGCCCCGCTGCAGACACGCTGCGACAACGATGGCCGCTACAGCTTCAGGGTGCCCGCGGGGTATTATCGCCTCTGGGCCGTCTGGGCTGATCGCAGCGTGCGCGAGTGGCCGCATTACATCGGCCTCGATCGACGCGTCGAACTCTTTGCCTCCATGGAGCGCAACCTGGAGGTGTCCTTGGGGCCGGTCATTCAAGGGCGAGTCACTGACGCCCGCGACGGTAAGGGCCTGCCTGGCCGCATCGACCTTTACACCAACGCCTTCCTGCGCCAACTCAATAACACGACGTCTGACGGCGAGATGCCTGACGAGGAAGATGAAAACGGCAAGGACATCACCTGGCCCGCGGGCACCTTCAAATTCCGCGTCTTCAATGTAGACACCGAGGACTTCGCCGCTGTCATCAGGCCGCGCGGCAACAACGCCTCGCTGCGCGTTATCAGCGGCCTGAATATGGCCGACCTGGAGAGCCGCCCCCTGGACTGGAAGCTGTATACGGAAGACCAGATCGTTGTGGACCTGCGGGCCCAGACCCGTGACCGGGCCTTGCCGATCTTCCAGCTGGACCTCAGCCTCGAGGCCACGCGCCTGGACGACAAGTCGCTCGCCAACCTGCGGTCGGCCTTTACAGTTTCGGGCTACACCGACGACAACGGCCTGGTGCGTTTCACGGGCCTGGCGCCCGGGCGCTATAACGTCTATGCCGAGCAGCAGTCGTTGCTTCTGGCGGAGATCACCGTAACGGCCGAAAGGCGACAGCGGATCGCGCTGGACTACGACATTCCCGTGGCCGTGGCACCCTCAAGTACGAAGACGGCACCCCCTGCACGGAAGCCCGCGCGCTGGTCACGATCGAGGTGCCGGAGCGCGGCAAGATGGGCCCTTTCTTCCGCAACCCATTTGAGAGCAAGTCGCTGCGCGAGAAGGGACTGGGCCTGCTTCCCCTGACCTTCAAGGGCGCCACGTTCAAGATCACGTTTCTGGCCAATGATCCGGGCAAGCCTATTCCCGAGGAGTGGCTGACGGCTGATTTTCCCTGGCGCAGTGAAGAATGGAGTGTCACGGTGACTGAAGAAAAAGCCTACGACTTCAAACTCACGCTCAAGCCCGGCGCGGCCAAAGAGCCCGAGGCCGCGGGGGGACCGGCGCGGGCCGGCGAGCACTGGTATCGCATGGAAGACAGTCAGGGAGCGGCCATGGGCTATGCCCGACTGGTCGTCGAGAACAGCGAGCAGCGCCAGAAGTTCGATTGGGAAATGAAGCTGGCCTTTTCCGGGGGCACCTATGAGGAGCAGCGTCTGCTGGAAGTGGACAGTGCCCGCCGGCTGTTGAGAGCCGCGTACAGCGCTGACGGCAAGTCCGTCAGCGAAGCCGCGCGCAAGGATGGCCGTCTGGTGGGTACGGCGCGCAAGGGCGACGAAATGCTGCCCATAGACCTGCCCTTGACGGAATCCCACTGTACGCTGATGGACTTTCTTCTGGCGGCGACATTACCGCTGAAGGAAGGCGCAAGCCTCAAGGTGTTGGAACTAGACGAAGCCAACGGCTTTGCCGACAACGGCGAGACAACCCTGACGTGCCGCGGCAAGGACGCCATCGATTGGGAAGGCAAGTCGTTGTCCTGCTGGAAGTTCGAGCTGAGCAACAACAAGGTCAACACTCGCCGTATGACCATCTGGGTCAGCGCGGCGAGGGAAGTCATCAAGGTGGACTGGGGGGGTGGCATCTTCCAGGTATTGAGCCCGAAGTCGACGAAGGACCTTTACAAGCCCAAGTAGGCGGGATTTGGACCAGCGGTTCAAACCTGCTGACAGGGGCCCCCTTTCTTGGTAACGTCCCGCCGTTCGAGGCAGGAAATAGCCATGGCCGGACTTGCTGACAAGACGCTCCCTGCGGACATAAAAACCGAAGAGCTGCTGCTCAATATGGGCCCGCAGCACCCGTCGACCCACGGTGTGTTCAAGGTCGTGGTGCGTACGGACGGGGAAATCGTCCTGGCCAGCGAGAGCCACTGCGGCTTCCTGCACCGCTGCGCCGAGAAAATTGCCGAGAACGTCACCTATATCCAGTATGTGCCCTACACCGACCGCATGGATTACCTGGCGGCCATGTGCAACAACCTGGGGTACTGCCTTGCGGTCGAGGAGTTGGCAGGGGCGCGCGAATCAGTGCCGGAACGCGGACAGTACTTGCGCATCATCGCGGCGGAACTCAGCCGCATTGCCTCGCATTTGATGAGCGTCGGCACCTACGGGCTTGACGTGGGGGCTATCACGCCGTTTCTGCATTGCTTCCGGGAGCGCGAGATGATTCTGCGCCTGCTGGAGGATATGTGCGGGCAGCGCCTGAATTACCACTACATCAGCATTGGCGGCGTGAAGCGCGATTTCCCGCCGTACCTGATCCCGAAGATTCTCAACTTCCTCGACTGGTTCGAGAAGAAAGTTCCGGAGTACAACCAGCTTCTGAGCGGCAACGGCCTGTTCCTTGAGCGCACCTGCGGTGTGGGCGTGGTTCCCGCGGACCTCGCAATCCAGTGGGGCTGGACGGGGCCCTGCCTGCGCGGGTCGGGCGTTGATCGCGACCTCCGCCGCGACAATCCGTACTCGATCTACGACCGCTTCAAGTTTGACGTGATTGTGGCCAAGGGCGAAGAGGGAGTGATCGGCGATTGCTGGAACCGCTATTACGTTCGCGTATGGGAGATGCTGGAGAGCGTCAAGATTATCCGCCAGGCCATCAAGGACTTGCCGGGAGGCGCTGACAATCCCAACAACCTTCCGGTGAACGACCAGAAGATTGCCAAGCAGATTCTGGGCTTCAAGCCCCCGGCGGGCGAAGTCTATCTGGCAGTCGAAAACCCCCGCGGTGAGCTGGGGTTCCACATCATCAGCGACGGCAAGAGCCCCAAGAGCCTGCGGACCAAGGTTCGTAGCCCCGCTTACTGCAACATCTCGATCCTTGACCACATCAGCAAGGGTTCGTTGGTGGCGGACCTCGTGGCCATCATTGGCTCCATTGACATCGTCATGGGCGAAGTGGATCGGTAGCAGACGCTGTGTCAACTTCGGCATGTCCGGGACTACCGAAGTTCGGAGGAGAATCCTTCGAAGCCGCCAACCGAGGCCTGCGTGCCTGCAGCGCGCTGTTTTAACGCCATAGACGTTCTACTGCTACCTTGCCGTTCCGGCGCTTGCCCATGTTTGTGCGATGGCGCTCGCGGCGACGGGCTGCTCAATCCACGGAATCCCGTGCAACGGGTGCGCGGCAATGACCAGAGTGTTGGCATGTGCGATCGTATGGATCGCCGCAGCAGCAGGCTGCAGCGCGGCTGAACCTCAAAGGGCACAAGCCCTCTTTTCGGCTCATGATGGGCCGCCATTGTTATTGGACTTCGACGCTGATCTGCGATTCTCTGATCGGATCACCTGGGCCTGTGCGCGCGCCATGGTTCGTGTGCCCTGGCCTCATCTGAGCGGCACGCCGGGGCAGGACGCGCGGCATTCACTGGGCGCCCTCAGTTTTTTCGATCATGGGTGGCGGCAGAGTCCGAATCCGTATCGGGTGGGCGTACTCGCGTGCTACACCTTCGGCCGTGAGTTCAACAAAATCGGGACATTCCCTTTCACCGTCTCCCCCTCAGACGTCTATCCTTGGTGGCGCTGCGATACTGCTTCGCTGTTTGCGGGGGGCGCACTGGGTTGGATGCACGCCAAGAACACGGAAGATGCATCGCGCCTCGATGGCCGGTCCAACCTGGATGCTTTTCGCGTCGAGGGCCATGCAGGCGGAGGACTCCTTGTCGTGCAGGGGCGAATCCACGCGGCGCTTGCCATTGGTTTTCATCGCGGCTTGGAGCTGGTGCTGGAGGCGGGAGTCCGCCTTTCCCTGGGCCGGCCTTATTTGCCCGGAGCGCTGACCATCGGATACTGGTACGTCCATGGAGGTCGCATACAGGGTCATTACTTCACCCTGGGAGCGGAGTTTGACCTGTGAGCGAGCCCACGTGCCGCAGGCGCCCGGGTCACTCAAACCAGCGATCAATGCCTGCCGCGTGCAGGGGCATCAGCAGTGACTCGCGGGCAACGTGAGGCAGTGCCGCCGGCCACGGAGGGCCCTGGCAGGGGACATTCACAGTTTCGATGCCGGCATCGCGCAGGGCAATCCCCACGCGCGGCAGATGAAACCACTGGCTCACAATCAGTGCCGAGCGAATGCCCTGGGCCTTCATCAGCGGCGCGCTCAGCGTGGCGTTTTCTCGTGTCGAGTGTGAGCGAGATTCGGCAACGATGGCTTCGCCAGGGACGCCGTGCTCGCGCAACCACTCGACCATCACTTCGCTCTCGTTGAAGTCGCCCTTGTCACCGCCGCTGACGACGATCAGCGGTGCTCGCTTGTCCCGCCAGAGCTCCAGGGCGCGCTCCAGGCGGGCCTGCAGGCCAAGGCCCGGCTTGCGTTCACCATAGACGGCCATGCCGGGCACGAATATGCAATCAGCACGCGCGCCTTCGCTCGCTTCGTCAGAACCCAGAAGATTGAGCGCTATCACCGAGGGAGCGAACCAGAGCAACGCCAAGGCGAGCAGCAACGCAGCCAGACACTTCCTGCGCCGACGGTTGGTCTTGGGGCTGTTCATGGGACGATCATACATCACAGGGTCAATTCGCCCCGCGGCAGAACAGCCTCTGAAGGCAACAGCGTGCGCCGTTGCAGCAGCGCCAGGCCGGCTGTCAGGGGGCCAACGCGGCCAAGGAACATCAATCCAATCACGACAAGCTTTCCCACCGTGTTCAATGCTGCGGTTGCCCCCATGCTCAGGCCCACGGTTCCAAGTGCCGAGACACACTCAAACAACAGCTCGATCGATAATGTGTGCTCAGCCAGTGCCAGCGCGTAGACCCCAAGTCCCAGCGTTCCCAGATACATGGTGCATTGCGAAGCTGCGGCCTGTAGACGCTCCAGTGGAATCTCTCGTCCCATCAGGCCGACTACCGGCCGACCGCGCAGCGTGGACCACACCACGGCCATGAGCGCTGATACGCTGGTGGTCTTTACGCCTCCACCGGTGCCGCTGGGCGATGCGCCTATCACCATGATCATCGTAATGAGCATGATCGTGGCTCCACCCATCTGGGAGATCGGCACGGTATTGAAGCCGGTGGTGCTGGAGGCCGACATGACCTGAAAAGCGGCGGCCATCAGGCGTTCTGTTGCCGGCAACTCAGCTAGCAGGGGGTCAAAACAGAACAACAGCGGCGTAGCAACCGCGAAGATGCCCGTCGTCATGGCAAGAATGACCGTGCTGGTGAAAGTCAGACGCTTGGTGCGGCTGCGCAGGCTGAACCAGACGTCGGCAAGCACGATGAAACCGACCGCTCCGAGGTATCCCAAAAGACTTATGGTGATGTTGATGGCCGCGTTGGCCGCGTAGTCTTCCAAGCTGTTGTTGTTGAGCGAGAATCCGGCGGTGCAGAACGACGAAACGCTGTGAAATACAGCGTGCCACAGCGGCTGTCTCTGCCCAACGGCCAGGAACTCGAGGTACAGGACGATCGTGCCCATGCCTTCAATCATCAAGGTGAACACTGCAACCTGCCAAACGAAGTGGCCGATGTTGAATTCGGAGGGAAGGGCAAACTGGGCTTTGAGCACACCCTCGCGCGACGGCCCCAGGGGCTGTTTCCTTGCCAGAATCACAAAGGACGAAAGGGTCATGTAGCCGATGCCGCCAAGTTGAATCAGGCTCAGAATCACGAGTTGCCCAAACCAGGTGTAGTCCTCTCCCACGCTCACCGTGGTAAGACCGGTGGTCGATATGGCCGACACGGAAGTGAACAGGTTGTCCAGGATGCTTGCCCGATTGCCTGAAGCCATTGCGGGACACAGCAACGCCCAGCCTGACAGCGCATAGGAGAGAAATCCGACGAACACCAGTTGCGGAGCGCTGAGCCGGCGCGCGAACGAACTGATACCGTGCTCAACTCTGGTAAAGATCGACATGCATGCCTCCACAGGCCCATGGCCCGGCCAGTGGCCGGGCATGGGAGCGCAAACCCCCAACGGGGCTCGCGGACAAGAATGGAGGAAGCCACGGGTAGGCATCCTCTCCAACGCCTGCGGGGTTAGCTGACGGACTCGGGCCGAAGAGAATGTTGGCCCTACGCTTGCGCGACTCGCCCCTGCTGCCTGGGTCCCCCGCTTCCGCGAATGCGGAACTCGGCGATCGCACGAGGACAGCAGAGTCCTGTTGACGTGTCAAGTTGTTAGTGCGGCCTAGGCTGCAACGTAAGGCTGCACTTCCATTTGCGCGAGCATGCCAAAGGGGCAGTCGCAGAGGCGGAGCGCTTGCAGGGGAGCTACCTCTCGGTGCCGATCTTCCGCACCTTGCCGCGACCAATACGGGCAATCTGCTCTAGAAGGGTGAAGTTGGCTTCACCCAATCCGATGCAGTGGATTTCGCACTTGCGCAGCAGGTTCATGCGTTCGATGTCCTGCGTCAGGTGCTCTCCCTCATAGGTGCCATGGAAGATGAGCTCTTCCGTTGTGTCCAGTGGCGCGCCGGTCTCAGGGTCGCCGGCCGTATCTTCGGGGTCGCGCTTGTCGATGCGGGCGAAGTCTTCCCAGCTCGGGGCCCCGTCCGACAGCAGGAAGATCGTGTCGACACCCTGCTCAAAGGTCTCCTTGGCAATGTGTTCCTCGCCGCGCACGAGGCTGCCGGTCACGGCCCTGAAGGCGCGCAGCATGCCGCCGTGCAGGTTCGTGAACCCCTTGAGTGTGCCGTGGGGCCGGTTGGTGTCAGAGGGACCGGCCTTGATCTCATCGAGAATCTTGATGGCCGTTTCGATGTTCTGCTTGCTGGCGGGGACGATGCCCTTGCCGGTTAGTATCTCGGCTTCGTGGCCAAATCCGATGATTACGAAGGACATGTCCTTGTCGAGGGCGCGCAGGGAAAGCTTCAGAAACTCGCGGGCCGCCTCGAAGCGATTGTTGATCTTGTCCCAAGGCAGGTCTTTCTCGCCGGGGAATTTGGAGTCCTTGGGTTCCTCCTTCTTGGGCGGGTTTCCTTCGGGGTCCTTCTTCTCGCCCGGTCCGCGCGTCAGTGGCTTCTTCAGGTCTTCCTTTTCCTTCTGGGTCAGTGGAATCAGCATGGAATCGGAGAGGTCGATCACGTAGGCCACGCGACGGCCGGTGCTCTCGATGCCCAGGAATTGCGGCTTCTTCTCGGTGTAGC
>JABARW010000068.1 GCA_019186845.1 Planctomycetota bacterium
GCTCTACAAGCCGCAGACCGTTAAGCGGGAGGAGCAGGTTGCTCGTGAGAAAAATCTGAAGAGCGAGCTGGACATCCAGTTGGCGCGGCAGGCCAATCTGGCCGGGCTGCAGAAGGAAGGCGAGGAGGTGGGCGCCAAGCTCGGTGAACTGGAGAAGCAGTTTGCCGACAAGACCATCCAGGACGCCGTGAAGAAGATCGGGGCTATGCTGGAGGCCAACAAGCTGGAGATGACTCCCGAAGCCAAGCTGCGCCGCGATACCTCGGCCATCCGCATGTCGGACACCAAGGATGACTTTCCCGGCGGCCTTCGCGCCTTGCAGATCAGCGTCACCTGCTATGGCAAGTGGAAAGACCTGGCGACCTTCATTGCCTCGGTTGAGAGCATGAAGGAGTTCACCGTGGTTCTGGGAGACTTGCGCGGCGAGGGCGACAAGAATGCCGGCGACAAGCACACCTACAATTTCGACCTCTGGATCATGATGCGCCGCGACCTGGACAAGATCGGGCGTTAGCGAACCCGCGCCGCTTGGGGGATGCGATGGACAAGCAAAAGAAGCAGCTGATTATCCTGGTGGTACTGATTGCGGTTGCGGCGGCCGTGGGCATTTTCATGCTCAACCGCGGCCCTGACACACCACCGCCTGCGCCGCCGATAACTGATCCTGCGGCCCAGCAGCCGCCCGCGGGTGGAGCGCCCGCTGCCGGCGCTCCTGCCGCTGCCGGAGCCCCGGGTGCGGCGCCCGCTCCCCTGGAAGATCTCAAGAAGCCGGATCTCACGATCCCGGATCACCGCGAAGTTTCGGTGGATCCGGAGGCCAAGGACCCGCTGCGCGTGCTGAACCCGGACGTTGCTTTCAAGCAGACGGCGAAGGAGATTCAGGAGTTGCGCGACAACTGGCATGTGAAGGGTATTTCCATCGCCGGCAAGGAAGAAGTCATCACGACCATCACCAACAGCGATGGGACCAAGGGCGAGCAGAGGGAAATTCGGGAAGTTTGGGCCTGCTTCTTTGACAACAACCCTCGCTACTACCGCGAAGGTGATCGTCTCGAGGGTACCTACTTCAAGGTCCGCCGCATCGTACACAATTACCGCGAGGCTTTTGTGGAAGTGGAAGGCGATACGGGGGCTATCGTCAAGCTGCCCATGATCATGAATGACAGGTACGGGCAAACTACCAAGAAGAGATAGTCGGCTGACTTTGCGGTCAGGACCGAAGCGTAAAACGAAACGGAGAGTTCCATGTACGGAATGAGTGGGCAAAGCCATTGGTACCGGCTTGTGGCCGTCTTGATGTTGCTGGCGTCATTCTCGACGGTGCTGGCCGCGCAGGATGGGGGCGGCGGCGAGGTCGAGGACGGCACCAAGACCCGGGAAGTGCTTAACCCCGAAGAAGAGATCACCGTGGACTTCGTGAAGAAGGACATCCACGTGGTCATGCATTACATCGGTCTTCGCTCGGGCTTGAACATCACCGTTGAAGGTGACGTCGCCAAGGAACTCACGGTGATTTATCGCAACGTCAAGCCTAAGGACGCCATCCGCTCGATCTGTGAGTCCAACGAGCTCACCTACGTCGAAAACGGCATGTTCGTTTATGTGAAGAAGCGCGTGAACACCGCCGCGACGCAGGCCAACGTGACGAAGGCCAAGAACACCGACCCCAATGATCCCGTCGAGCGTTTCAATGTGATTTTCGAGGCGCAGGACCTCGTGGGGGCTTTGATGGAGGTGGCTCGCGTCACCAAGACTCCTGTGTTCATTCCCGCCGTCAACCGCGACCAGTGGGATGAGTACAAGGGCAGCCCGGAAGACTTGAACAAGATGATCGATATGATCCAGAGCCGCAAGATCAGCATGTATATGCAGTCTGCGGAGCCCAGGGACATTCTCGAGCGCCTGGCCCAGTTGGGCGACCTGCTCATCGACAAGGACACGAGCAAGGGCTACGTCTTCAAGTATCGCGAAATGAAGTCTAAGAAGGCCGAGGGTGCGGGACCGGCTGCTGCCGAACCTGACGAAGAGCTGATCAGCCGCAACTGGTTGCTGCTGGGCGCTAAGCTGGGTGAAGTCTCTCAGCAGGTTCGCAACCTGCTGACCACCGCGGGCCGCATCGCCTACGATAACGAGAACTCGGTCATCCTTGTTACGGACGTGAAGTCCCGCATGGAGCGCGAGATCATCCCCTTCCTGGATGAGCTCAAGTCCCGTTATGACCAGCGCCTGCGCGACCAGCCCATTGACGACCCCATGCAGGTCAAGAGCTACACGACGTTGCGCGATGTGACCGACAACGAGTTCAAGCTTGGCCTGAACTCCATTCTTTCCGCTGATGGCAAGGTGGTGACCAACGCCGACCGCAACACGGTAGTGGTCTATGATCGCCGCTCAAAGTTCAAGGACATCGACCTTTTCTTCTCGGCCATTGATACGGAGCCCGAGCAGGTGCTGCTCACGGCCAAGCTGGTTGAGGTCACGCTGGACAACTACATCGGTTATGGCCTGCAGATCTTCACTGAACACGGTGCCCAGAATCTGGACAACGGACGCTTCACAGGGTCAAGCCGCGGCACCTCTGCGCAGACCGTTGGCAACATGTTTGGCGCACCCACGGGATTTGGGCCCTTCTTGGGCACTTTTGCCAGCGACCGCGTGTCGGTGACGCTGGAGGCCTTGGCCAATGATGGCAAGGTCAAGACGTTGATTCAGCCCACGGCCATGGTCAGCAACAAGAAGCAGGCCAAGATTACGGTGGGCCAGGAAGTGCCCTACCTTCAGACTTCGGCGGCCACGGGCGGCGTGGCCCAGGTGAGCATTTCGTTCAAGGAAATCGCGATGATCCTGGACGTGACGCCCACGATTCTCGCAGATGGCCTCATGCGCCTGCAGATCAAGTTCACCATCAAGGAGCAGATCGGCAACATCAGCATCCAGCAGAACGATACGCCGGTGCTTTCCAACCGCGAGTCGGACTCTAACGTCTTCATCCGCGACGGTGAAACTCTGGTGATCGGCGGTCTGATTCGCGAGCGTGAACGCGATCAGGAGAACGGCATTCCGTTCCTCAAGGACATTCCGTTGCTGGGCTATCTGTTCAAGACCCGAAACATCCGCTCGGAGAAGACTGACCTGTTGTTCTTCCTGCGTCCCACCATTGTGTCGCAGAAGAACGGCCAGCCCGTCAAGCTGGGCTATGCCCTGGAGCGCGAAGTGCGCCCCATGGTGTGGGACGACGACGATGCCAAGCAGCTTGCGCTGGTGCCTGCCGAGACCACCAAGCCGGGTGCCGTTGCCAAGGGTTCTCATTTCGACACCGGCAAGCGCCCCAAGTCGGCCAAGGACGTCAACCCCAACGAGTAACCACTCGCTGGAGCCAACCGCACTCAGGGGCGACCTTCAGGTCGCCCCTGCCATTCCGGAGCCGACCCGATGGCCACAGACGTGAGCGCGAGTTTTGACCGCCTCGTAGCGCGCTTTAGCCCGCTGATTGACCGTTCTCTCAAGCGCCTGGCCTGGCCGCGCGCAGATGCTCCCAAGCGGCTCCTCCAGGCCATGAGCTACAGCCTTTGGGCCGGAGGCAAGCGCCTGCGCCCCATGCTGGTGCTAGCAGGCTGTGAGGCCGTCGGCGGCACGCTCTCAGTTGCGCTTCCGGTCGCCTGTGCGTTCGAGATGATTCACACCTACAGCCTGATTCACGACGATTTGCCGGCCATGGACGACGACGATCTCCGGCGCGGCAAGCCCACCTGCCACAAGGCCTTTGACGAGGCGACGGCGATTCTGGCAGGCGACGCCATGTTGACGTATGCGTTTCAGGTGATTGCAGAACAGGTACGCGATCCGGCCGTGTGCGTTGCAGTGCTGCGGGAGATTGCGTCAAGTGCGGGCGTAAGCGGGATGGTGGGGGGCCAGCAGGCCGATCTCGAAGGTGAGGGGCAATCCCTCGACCTCGAACGGCTGGTCTATATCCACAGCCGCAAGACGGGGGCCCTGATCGCCGCGTCAGTGGTGTGCGGTGCCTTGGTGGGCGGCGCTTCCAAGGCGGCTGTGGCGAGGCTGCGCGCATTTGGACGGGAGATCGGGCTGGCGTTTCAAGTTGTGGACGACGTCCTCGATGTTACGGCTACGGCCGAGCAGCTCGGGAAGTCGCCCGGCAAGGACCAGGCAGCCCACAAGCAGACTTACCCGGCGCTCATGGGCCTCGAAAAGGCCAAAGTTCACGCCCAGCAGTTGATCGACAAGGCGTGCAGGCGCATCGCGAATCTGCCACGACCCCAGGCGCTGACCACGATCTCGCGGTACTTTGTGGCGCGGACACATTAAACTCCTGGCGTGTACGCCGAGTCAGCCTACCTCTTCCGCCACGTCCTGTTGCGCGAAGCCGCGTATCAGCTGCATCTTCCTTCGGAGCGTGCAAGGTTGCACGGGCTTGCCTTCGCCCTACTGGAGGACTGGGCCGGCGGGCGCGCGCCCTTACCCCCGTCGCTGGAGAGCGGCGAGCCCTGCCAGCTGCATTCCACAGACCTGTTCGCGCAAGAATTGGCCGAGCATCTGCGGCTGGCCACGGGGGAGCCGGACCACTCATCAACGGGCTCCATGGCAGAGGTCCGGCGCCTGTATCTCCGGCGTGCCGCGGAGCACGCGCTGCGCGAGAGGCGCACGGAAGCCCAGGCACTTTGGGCCGAGTATGCGCTCTGCTGCGACGACGTTGAGCGAGCCTTGGCGCTGCAACGCGCCGGAGAGTGCGCCCTTCGCGTAGGCGAGCCGGCGGCCGAGCGGTTTCTGCGCGATGCTGTGGACGCTCTTGAAAGCTGTGGTCGGGAGCGCGAGCGAGGAGTGGCCCTGGCAAGATTGGGAGCCTGTTTGCGTTCCAGGGGCAAGGTGGAAGAGGCGGAACATGCCTTGAATCATGCCCTGAAACTCGTCCGCGCCCGGGGAACGCTTCGCGAGGAAGGCCTAGTACTGGAGGCGCTGGGCGTCCACATGACCCAGTCCGGGCGTGCCGCCCTGGCCGGTGACTACTACCAGCGTGCCCTGGAAATCTACCGAAAGGTGGGGGACAGGCGCAGCGAGGCGACAGTGCTGGGCAACATCGGTATTGAACACCGGCACCGTGGTGAGGATGAGCAGTGCGAGGCGCGCTATCTCGAGGCGCTGGCGATTCTGACAGAACTGGGGGACCGCCACAATGAGGCCACCCTGCTCAACAATCTAGCCGGGCTGTACTGGGTAACGGACCGCAATGAGCAGGCCGAACGGACCTCCAAGCGGGCCTTGGAGCTTCAGCGGGCCATTGGCAACAGGCGTGGCGAAGGTATCACGCTTGCGAACATGTCGGACCTGCTCCGAGACGAGGGTCGGCTGGATGACGCCAAAGAGATGTGTCTCCAGGCCCTGGCGATTCACAGGGAGATGGGCAGCCGGCGCTTTGAGGGCATCGCAATGGACAATCTCGCCCGACTGCACCAGGCCGCGGGTGAGTGGGAGCCTGCCCGGCACGCCTTTGAAGAAGCCCTGGCTGTTTTGCGCGAAGTGCGAGACAGGCGCAGCGAAGGTACGACACTGTGCGCCTTTTCCACTTTTCTGGTGGAGTGCGGGGACCCTGGCGCCCGGCAGGTCTGGAACGAAGGCGCGGCGATTTTACGTGATTTGGGTGACGCCCGTCTTGAGGCCTCCATGGCAGAGATGAGGGCTGCCTGCGCCCGAAAGGGTCTGGCGCCCTTTGAGTGAGCAAGGGTCATGCTAGGAAGCACTAACTCACAGCCCGACAAGGTGATACGGCCGCGTTGCCTTTGGGGACTGGAAAGGTAGCATTCGATGTTTCCCTTGGGGGGAGCCGCCTTTCCCCGGGTTTCTGACGGTGGGGGCAGGATCGGAACGAGCGAAGATGGCCGATCCGCGGAGCACCTATGTACGAACTGCTAGAGACCATCAACGAACCGGAAGATCTCAAGAAACTTTCCGTTGATGAACTCGAAACGCTCTCGAAAGAGATTCGTTCGTTCATCATCGAAGTGGTCAGCGGCACCACCGGCGGCCACCTGGGCTCGGGTCTGGGCGCCGTTGAATTGACGGTCGCGCTTCACTATTTCTTCAACTTCCGCAACCACGACTCACTGGTGTTCGACGTGGGTCACCAGTGCTACCCGCACAAGGTGATTACGGGCCGGCGCGACAAACTCATGAAGCTGCGCCAGCACCACGGGCTCTCCGGCTTTCCAGACCCTACGGAAAGCTGCTTTGACCTCGTGAAGACCGGCCACGGAGGCACCTCGCTGTCCACGGCCCTGGGTATGGCCATTGCCAACAAGCTGGCCGGCCGCACGGACCGCACGAGCGTCGCCGTTATCGGGGATGGCGCGCTGCAGGAAGGCCAGGCCCTGGAAGCGCTTAACCATGGCGGCGACCTTCGCGACCTGAAGTTCCTCGTGGTGCTCAACGACAACGCACATGGCATTGGGCCCGCCACAGGCGCGCTGGCCAGCTATTTCAGCAAGTTCCGCACCTCCTCGGCCTACATGGGCGCCAAGAAGGAAGCAAAGAAGATGCTCAAGGCGCTTGACCAGGGCGGAGGCGCCATTGGGCGGGCGATTCACGACGTTCTGGACCACGTCAAGGCCGCGGCTCACGGCCTGATGCCGGCGCCTCATCCTGGCGTCTTGTTTGAGGAACTGGGTTATTTCTACTACGGCCCCATCGATGGCCACAACGTGCGCGAAATCGTTGACGCGCTGGAGAATGTTTCCCGCGTACCCAAGCCCGTGGTGCTGCACCTGATCACGACTAAAGGCAAGGGTTTCAAGAACGAGGACGAGGACTTCTACGCGCACCATGCCGCCGGCACGCACCAGAAGGTGACGTCGCATCTGCCGCGCGAGTATTCGCGCCACGGCGGCAAGTCCTACACGGATATCTTCATCGACGAAACGTTCGAACTCATGGCACGCGACGAGAAAGTCGTGGCCATTACGGCGGCCATGTTGCAGGGAACGGGGCTGCAGAAGGTGCTGGACAAGTATCCGGAGCGCGTGTTTGACGTCGGCATGGCCGAGCAGCACGCCGTGGGCTTTGCCCAGGGCCTGCGGCTGGCAGGCCACAAACCCATCTGCGCGATCTACTCCACGTTCATGCAGCGCAGCGTCGACCAGCTCTTCCAGGAAATTGCCCTGATCAAGACGCCGGTGTTGATGTGCCTCGACCGCGCGGGTCTCGTCGGCCCTGACGGTGCGACTCATAACGGCGTCTTCGATATCGCCTACCTCGGCATGCTGCCCAACGTCGTACTCTGCGCGCCGCGCGACGCCACCGAACTCAAACGCATGATGCGCTGGGGCATTGACCACAACGAACCCGTCGCGGTCCGCTTCCCCCGCACGGCCGCGCCCCGCCCGGAGCTGGAGTTGCCGGCTAACCAGCCCATAGAGCGCGGCAAGTGCGAAGTCCTGCGCGAGGGGCCCGATGGCGCAATTTTGGCCTACGGTTCCATGGTCTATCACGCGCTGGACGTGGTCGAGCAACTGGAGAAGCGGCACGGCAAGCGTTTCACGCTGGTGAACGCGCGCTTTGCCAAGCCGCTGGATGAGGCGGCCCTGGGTCCGATTATCGAGAAGGCGCCGGTGGTGTTCACCGTTGAGGAGCACGTGCGCCACGGCGGCTTTGGCAGTATCGTGCTGGAGTTCTGCAACAAGAGCCTGCTGGACGCCAACAAGCTGGTCATCTTGGCTATCGACGACAAGTTCATTGATCACGGCCAGCGTGTTCAGGTGCTGGAGGATGTCAACCTGCATCCCGCGGGCATTCTCAGGAGCATCGAGCTGCGTCTGGGTTTGGGCTCCGACGAAGCCCACGCCAATGCTCCGGCCAAGGCTGTGCGCGTTGGATAGGCCGGCTTGGCGTCACGGAGTGCGGTTTAGCCACGGGCGCCCATCCGCGGTGCCGAGCTCAGCGTTGCACTGGTCCATGTCTTCTGCTGCAAAGGCCAGCCTTCTCGGCCTTTTGCGGATGTCTACTAAGGATGCGCGGCCATGATTCTGCTGGTCGGTGACGGGAAACGGGCCGATGTGGTTCACGGCATCGCACAGGTGGAGCCGCTGCTGCGGGAGCGCACCTCCGATGTGGTCATCGACCTGGACGGCCGTGTGGACTTGACGCGTCAACCTCCGCGCATGGTATTCAACTTCGGAGGCGACGGCTCCATCTTGCACATCGCGCGCAGGCTGGGCGAGCATCAGGTGCCCATTCTGGGGGTGAACTTCGGGAAGTTCGGCTTCCTCGCGGAGTTCGAACTTCCCGACCTGCTTGTGCGCCTCGATGATGCCCTGGCCGGGCGCCTGCCCAGCCGGCGCTCTATCATGCTCAAGGCCGAGATTTCCCGAGCGGGTTTTGTGCGTGAGAAGTTGGCGGTCAACGACGTCGTGCTCCAACATCTGCCCGATGGCCGCATGTCAACGGTGCACGCGCGCTACTCCGGGGCTGACATTGCGACCATCGTCGGCGACGGCGTCGTGATCAGCACACCCCTGGGGTCTACGGCGCACAACCTTTCGGCCGGGGGGCCCATTTTGCACCCGGAAGTGGACGCCATCGTGCTTACCCCCATCTGCCCCCATACGCTCAGCCTGCGCCCCCTGACCCTGCCCGCGGGCGGCAAATTGGAACTCTGGGTCGACACCGGCGACAGCATCTGTCTGACCATGGACGGGCAGGGCAGCGAAACAATTTCCGGTGGTGATCGAATCATCATTACCCGTGCAGCGCGCCAGATCACCCTGGTGACCCACCCCAGTCGTTCCTACTTCGATACGCTGCGGTTGAAGTTTGGCTGGAGTTCGCGGCCCGTCGCCCATCCCCGCTGATATACTCATCGGGCGATGAAGTCGCCGACGTCCAAGCTCGCTTCCCGTCTGCCCATCACACCTTCGCGGCAGCCGCTCACCCTCGTGCTTTTCAGCGCCGACAGCATCCTTTGTGAGGGATTGCTGATGCTGCTCACGCAGTCACGCAAGTTCAGTCCCGAGCGCGACGCGGTGCGCGTCGCCACGGACGCCGCCCAGGCCCTGGAGTTCGGCGGCAACGATTCCGTGGTCATGTTCGTCGATCCG
>JABARW010000061.1 GCA_019186845.1 Planctomycetota bacterium
CGGCGCCCACCATCAGCGCAGTGTTGCCCGGAGTCACGTCGGAGAGCACCTTGATGGTCAGGTTCTCCCACTTGATGTCCTTGATCGTCTGCTCGCTCAAACCCTCAAGCTGGTTGCTCGCCTTGAGCTCAGCCAGCAGTGCCGCCGCCAGCTTCTGGGCCACGAGACCGCCGTTGCCGTCGCGGCCGCCCACCAGCACTTCCGCCGCCCGATCCACTGCGGCCGCCTGCTGCGAGGCCAGCTGAACGATGGCGCCCAGGGAGGCCTCGTAGCGCAACTCGCGCTTGGCGGTGAAGTAGCGCGGCGCATCCGGACTGGCAGTCTCGCCGGCGGCGGGAGCCTCCAGGGGCACCAGCGCCGTTTCATAGAGCGTCGGCCTGAGCACCATGGACGCGTTGCCGCTTCCTTCTCCGGGATTGTTGATGCGCAGGACCTTGTCTTCCTTGCTGGAGTCGCAGTACTCGGCAATGGCAGTATCCACGGCACGGGCCACCAGGCCCGGCAGCATGCGCACTGGCAACTCGAAACAGCGTGTCTCCTCCCGCGCGGCCTCGCCGTCCTTGCCCGGCACCGTGTATTTGACTGCACCGACACGGCCCAGCGCCAGATTCTTGAAGCTGCGCGCCCTCAGCTCGTTTTCCTCGTTCTGCTGAGCCAGGGCGACCTTTCCCGAGGCCTCGGCCACGGCCGCCTCCGCGTTGGTGGCTGTGGCAATCTTTTGTTCCTTGCCGCCCGCTGAACCCACCCCCAGCACCAGGGCCACCAGGCCGCCCACGAACATCATGGCGCCCGCGGCAATCATCGGCACCTTGAGCTTGGCCTTCTCGCGGGCCTCCAGGCGCTCACGCGGCATCAGGTTGATGGTGTTCAGGCCCGCCACGCCAAGGGCCTCGAGACCCAGGCCAATGGCCACGGTCAGGCTCTGGATGTTGTCCTGAACTTCCGCCGGGTCCACACTGCGCGAAAGCTGGAGGCGTGCCGGGGTTTCAACCTTGTGAACCTTGTACTGAAGCTGCTGCTCGAAGAACTTCTGGATGTTGATGAGCTTGGATCCATTGCCCATCATCACGAGCTGGTTGATGTTCGCGCTCTCGTTCTGGCTCTTGTAAAAGCCAACGGCGCGGTAGATTTCGCCCACCATTTCCTTCAACGGCGGCTTCATGGCCTCGAACACCGCCGCAGCATCCTTACTCTTGGCGGCGCGACGCTTCAGCTTTTCGGCATCGTCGTCGGACAGCTTGAAGCGCGCCTTCAGCGCCTTGGTGATGTCGTTGCCGGCCACCGGCACCACGCGTACGTAAGTCTTCTGGCCGTCAATCACCACGAGGTCGGTGTTCTCCGCGCCGATATCAATGGCGACGCAGCAGGAACTCACGCTCTCGTCGAGTTCAAACTTGATGTAGTTGTAGATGCCCAGCGGGGCCACCTGGATGCCCGTTATCTCCAGGCCGGCCGCCTCGCAGGCGTCCACAATCTCCTCGACAGCCTGCTTCTTGGCCGCGTAAAGATTGACCTTGCGCTCATCGACGGCGGTGGGATCGTCAATGGTCTGGTAGTCCCACACTGCCTGGTCGAGCGGAATCGGCACCTGAGACTTGGCTTCGTTCTCGATGGTTTCGCGGACCTTTTCGTCACTGACGGGCGGCAGGCTGATGATGCGCCCCAGCGTATTCTGGCCCTTGATCGATACGTAAACGGGCTCGCCGCGCTTGATACCATTGGCGACGCGGAACGCCGCCAAGGCGGCCGAGGTGGCATCAGCCACGCTGGTGCCGCCGCTCAGCCCGTAGTCGTTGAGGCTGACGATGCTGATGGTATCGAGGGTAACTGTGCCGCGGTCCTCCGTGAGCCGAACCGCCTTGATGCTCGATGTGCCGAGCTCAATGCCCCAAGCTGTCTTCGCCATGGATACCCCTGTGATGCCGTACAACGGTCAGAACTGGCCCTGCGACTCCCGACAAACGGCGCAGCACTGCCCGGAAAAACAGGCAGCACGCCGCACGATCGCAGGAAACCTGGGGGAGCCCACAGCATGGCCAAGCGCGCGCTCAACGTCAAGCGTGCATTGCCGTTCCATCGGCAGCAGGGTCTGCTCAGGTTCTCGTGATCGCGCTGCGGTTATACAAGACCCCCGCCTGCTGCCTACCCCGAATTCTCTGCGCGAACATCACGGGTTTTTCACGGCTTGACGAAACCGCCGCCGGAACTTTGCGTCCAAGGCCTGCCAGAATCAAACCACGGAAACTTGCCGAAAATGCATTCTGACGGGTTATCTTCAATGGATGCCCGGTTTTGACACCACACTTATCACAAGGCGGCTCACCATGCTTCGACTCCGCATTGCCCTGTCACTGCTTGCAGTCCTCAGCCTCTCCTTCGGCGTGCGGGCCCAGGAAGAAGGAGAAGAAGCCCAGCCGGCCCCCGGTCGCGCCGTCCGGGAGCGCGCCGCCGCGGATGCCCGCCTGCTTCTGCCGCAGATCGGACTGGGCGGCTCAGAGAAGATGCCCCTGAACCCCGAGCTGGGCGAGATCAAGCAGATCAAGGTGGCCTTCGAGGGCGAAGGGGCGGACAAGCTGAAAGCCTGGGTGGCCCTGCCCCAGAACGTCGACAAGTCCCGCAGGCACGCCCTGGTGTTCGCCTTCATGGGCGCCGGCGACGAGGATACCAAGGAAGACATCAAGCAGGCCGCAGCCATCAATCAGGCCCGCGACCCCGTGGTGGTTTGCGCCCTGGAGTATCGCTTCACGCGCCCGGTGGACGAGCGCACAGCCGTGATCGAGTACTGTGCGCCCGAAGAAGTCCGTCAGGCCGCCTGCCTCAAGTTGCTGCAAACCATGCTGAAGGAGCACAACATCGACCCCCAGCGCGTCTTTCTGCTCGAGGACTGGGCGGGACAGGAGGCATTGGACTGGTCGCGTCAGCTCTGGGAGACGGACCCGGACGCCTTTCCCTTCCGGGCCATCATCATCAACGGCACCGTGACCGCCATGGCTGAAGAGTTGCCGCCCGTGCCCTACGTGTTCGGCATCGAGGAAGAGATGCTCAAGAGGCTCAAGGGCGACCAGGCCGACTACAATCCCCGGAACCTCGCCAACGCCCTGATGGCGCGCGGCTCGCCCTGCCAGTTCCACGCCTACAAGAGCGCGCTGATCGGGGCGACGCCGCGCTGGCAGATGATCATGCGCGATGCCGTCAATCGCCTCGGCGGCCCGGGCGCGGTGGTCTACCCCGAGCAGCTCACCGGTGCCAACGTCGTAACGGAAGCCGACGCCGTGCCCTTTGGCGAATCCAAAGACCCCCACGTTTCGAAGGTCGTTGAACTGGCCAAGCAGGAACTCTGGTCAGAAGCCTGGAGGTACATGAAGGACACCCTGGCCGACAAGAACCTGAAGCCTAAAGACAAGAAGCCCCTGCAGGACTTCCAGAAAGAATGGGACAAGTACCTGACAGGCGAACTGGACCGCCTCAACAAGTCCATCGAGGCCAGCATCAAGGCCAACATGTGGTCCCACAACCTGCACCGGGCAAGGCTCACGGCCATGGTGGAAGCCTTCAAGGACGAAAAGTGGTGCAAGGGCAAACCCTACGCCGCCAACATCGAAAAGCTGAAGACCTATCCGCCGGCCGAGCGCGAAAAGGTGCGGCGCGAGAAACTGACCCAGGCGATTGACCTCGAAATCACCGGTGAGCGGGACAAGGCCAAGGCGCTTTACACGGAAGTGGCCAAGGGCCTCAACGAAGACGGCGGCCACAGTGAAAGCGCCAAGGCCGCCAAGTACCGGCTCGACTGGTGGACGGACGTAAAGTAGTCAGGGCCGCACAACAGGTTCAGACCCCAGAAGCTCCAGGGCCAGCATGACATCGGCGTGGACCTTCTTGCGCGTGTCCAGCGTGTAATTGCGCAGCAGGTAGGCCGGATGGTACGTGCAGACCACGTGGCGGCCCTTGTACTCAAAACGCTTGCCGCGCAACTGTCCAATGGGCTCTTGACTGTTGCATAGCCACTGGGCCGGAAAGCGCCCCACGGCCAGCAGCACACTGGGGTTGATGATCTCAATCTGGCGCTCGAGATAGGGCCGGCACTGCGTGATTTCGTCCGGCTCGGGGTTGCGGTTGTCCGGTGGCCGGCACTTCAGCACGTTGCAGATGTAGACATCCTCGCGCCTGAGCTTCATGCCCTTTTCAATGATGTCCGTCAACAGCGCGCCGGCCCGCCCCACAAAGGGCCGACCCTGCTGGTCTTCGTCCGCACCCGGAGCCTCGCCGATAATCATCAGGCGCGAGTCCGGGTTGCCCGTACCGAAGACCGTCTGCTTACGGGTGGCGCAGAGGCGGCAAGCCTCGCACACACGCACGGCCTCCGCCAACGGGGAGAGAAGGCCCGCGCGCTCACCGCCAAAGCGCTTCAGTTCCTCCAATGCCACGCTGGCCGCCATCACGCCGCGCGCAGCCGGGGCAGGCGCCTTCGCAGGCCCTGCAGGCCCCCTGGGTGCGGGCGGCGCGGGCGCAGCCGCCGCTGGCGTCTTGCGGGCTGCGGGTCCGGACTTTCTCTTGAAGCGGACATGACTCAACCCGCCCGCCTGAAGCAACTCCAGGTGGCCGCGAATCTGCCTTGCCAGTTCAGAGCGGGTAGGACGCGCCATGCTTAGTGAACGAGCTTGGGGCCCCCGCCTTCCTTGCCCGGGCCCTTGCCGGGCTCTTCTTCGTGATCGTGGGGCATGGCCTGCAGCAACCCCGACTGCTGACCAAGCTGAACGGCCACGTCCAACGTCTGCGACGCGATGGCCAAGATGGCGTCGCAGGGCGTGGCCTGGCCGCCGGGCATGGTCAGGCGCGAGCGATAGGGCGAAACAGCTACGGCTGCGAGCCTCAGGTTGTTGATGGCGGACAGGAAAAGCTCAAGCGCAATGGAAGCTGCGTGGTCTTGAGGAGTGATTTTCTGTTCTTCGGCCATGATCCTCTTTCGTTCAGCAGATAATGGCGCCGCCCGTGCGCCCAAGGGTTTGCACCAACGCGACTTCGCAGGCTTCAATGATGGCCCGCTCCACCTCAGCTACCGGGCGTCCGGCCACCTGCAGGCCGGCCGCTCGCTTGTGGCCGCCGCCTCCAAACTTTGCGGCGACCTCATTGACCGGCATCTGGCCCTCGCTGCGCAGCGAGCACTTGAGCAGTTGGGCCTCGATTTCGTGAAACATCAGGCAAAGCATGCCCCCGCCCAGGGACTTGGGAATGGTCACCATTTCCGCAGCATCCATGGCGTCGCAACCCGTCTTGAGCAGCATCTCGGTGCTGACGCGGGCAACCACAATCTTGCCGTCCAGGCGCGTTTCGAGGGTTTCAGCCACCATGGCCTCAAGGCGGATGCGGCCCAGGCTCTTGCTGCGATAGAGCCGCTGCGTGAGCTCCGAAACCTGCAACCCGAAGTCCTCAATGAGCGAGGCCACGATGCGAAAACTCTCGGGCGTGCTGTTGCTGTGGTTGAACCGGCCTGTGTCGGTCACGACCGCAACGAACAGCGCCACGGCGGCCGCATGATTGAGCGCCAGCCCGGCCTCCTTCAGCACGTGGTACACGACTTCACCCGTGCTGCTGGCATCGGGCAGCACCACACTGGCGTCGCCAAAGCCGGGATTGTCCACGTGGTGGTCCAGATTCACCACGCGCGTACCCGGGGCAAGGCGCTCCAGCACGCGCCGGGCGCGGGACTGCGCCCCGACATCAAGAATGACGGCCGTGTCGTAGCCCGACAGCGCGGGGGGCAGTTTCTCCAGGGCGCAGAGTTCAATGCCGTCCTGCAGGAACTCATACTTGCCCGAGCCGCCGTCCTGAGTCACGGCCAGCACTTCCTTGCCCGCGGCCCGCAGCGCATGCACCAGCGTGAACATGCTTCCGACTGCGTCACCATCCATCAGCGGATGGGCGCCCAGCACCACACGCCTGGATTGCCGCAGCAATGCCGCGGCCGCCCGCACCTGGGCGTCCACGGTCTTCTCATGATAGAGGTCTTGCAAGCCGCGCCTTTCCCGCCCCGGTGCCTCACGAAGGTTATCGCTTCACCACGCGGTTGCGCAACAGGCCCACACCCTCGATTTCGCACTCCACAACATCGCCGTCCACGAGCTTGCCCACGCCGGCGGGGGTACCTGTCGCGATCACGTCGCCGGCCTCCAGCGTCATGTAGCGCGAAAGCACCGCAATCAGCTTGTTTACGGGGTGAATCATCTGCCGGGTATTGCCGTTTTGCCGCAGTTCACCGTTGACGCGGCAGGCGATGCTCAGGGCCTGGGGATCAGCCACCGCGTCAGCGGCCACCAGCCAGGGACCCAGGGGCGTGAAGGTGTCAAAGTTCTTGCAACGCAGCCAGGGGTGTTTGTTCTCGCGGTCGGCCTTCTGGAGGTGCCGCGCGCTCACGTCGTTGAGCACCGAATAACCCGCCACGTAGCCTGGAGCCTTCTCCACCGGAATGTCCTTGCCGCTGCGCCCCAGGATCACCGCCAGCTCCACCTCGTGATCGACGCGGCTTTCCAGCCAGGCCGGCAGCACAATTTCGCTTTCGTGGGCTGTCAACGAACTGGAGATCTTGCCAAACCACACGGGCTCGGGCGGAGCCGTGGCGCCGAACTCGGCGGCGTGATCCTGGTAGTTCTGCACCAGGGCAATGATCTTCGGCGGACGCTTCAGGGGCAGGCACCAGGTGAAGCCCGCGGGAATCTCCTTGAGGCGCCCGGCCTGGTCCGCGACCGCTTTGGCGGCGTCGGAGAGGCGACCGGTTTCAACCAGCGTCATGAGCGACTGAGCCCGGTAGCGCTCAGCGAGAAACACGGTGACGTCGAGGAGCCGGCCGTCCACTTCGGCCCCAAGGCCAGGCTGTGCGCCACGCTCGAACGAAAAAAGCCTGGCGAAAGTCAAGAATCACCCCCGCCTTCTGCAGCGCTCTTGGAGGCACGGCGGACCGCCACGCGGGGCTTGGGCGCGAAACATTGAATCAGTTCGGGTTCCTTGCCGCCCAGCACGTTACTCAGCAGTGTCAGGAGGTGTTCAGCCAATTCGGCCTTGGTTGAAGGCGGAACTTCGTGGATGACACCCTTGGCGTTGATTACGCGCACGGCCTCGCGGCTATCACCGAAATGGGCGGGAGTGGTCACCACCATGATGTCACAGTTCTTGCGTTCGAGCTTCTCACGCGCGTAATCCAGGGCGTTGTCGACCTCGAGTGAAAACCCGATTACATACTGGCCAGGCTGGCGCCGCTTGCCCATACGCTTGAGCACGTCGGGGTTACGGGTCAGACGCAGCGCCAGCTTGTCCTTCTTCTTCTTGATCTTCCCGCGTTCGCGCTTCTCCGGCCGATAGTCGCTCACGGCAGCCGTCGCAATGAATACGTCGCAGTCACCAAAGCGCTCATCGACGGCCGCGAGCATGTCTTCGGCGCTGATCACCGGCACGAATCGGACGCCGGCCGGCGGCGCCAGGTGCGTGGGACCGCACACCACCGTGACCTGTGCGCCCATGCGCTGGGCCACGCGGGCCACCTCCAGCCCCATGCGTCCGGTGCTGGGGTTGCCAATGAAGCGCACGTCGTCGATGTACTCGTGGGTCGGGCCCGCCGTCACCAGCAGTCTCACTCCCGCAAGCGACTGGCGTGGCATCAAGGTTCGTGTCTGGCGAGCCATGTCGATATCTCTTCCTTGTCCATTCCCGCGCCCAGAGCCGCCATCAGCAACAGCCTGACCTTGTGTCCCGGCAGGCCCGGTGCGAACAGCAAGCCCGCCTCCTTGAGCCGGGCACCGCCGCCGTCATAGCCGTAGGTGCCGGATACGCGGCCGCCCCAGCAGCGGGTGGTCAGCGCCACGAGCAGGCCCCGCTCGACGGCCGCGGCGGCAGAGCGCGCCATGGCAGGCGGCAGATTGCCGCGCCCCAGAGCCTCGATCACTATGGCCTTTTCGCCTCGTTCCACCAGATAGTCAATCATCCGCCCGTCCATGCCGGCCGCGGCAATCACTAGCGCGACATCATGTTCGAGGCGCGCCGTCTCGATGCGCCGGTAAGAAACGGGCCCGCGATAAAACAGCACTTCGCCGCCGTCAATAATGCCAAGGGGCCCGGTGTCCGGCGACTGGAAGGTGTCCAGCGCCTCGGTATAGGTCTTGGTGACTTCCCAGGCGGCGTTGATGGTTGAGTTCATCACCACCATCACGCCCTTGCCCCGGCACTTGGGATGAGCGGCTACCCGGCAGGCCTGGAACAGGTTGATGGGCCCGTCCCAGGACAACATGGAACTGGTGCGCATGGCGCCCACGAAAACCACGGGCTGCTCGTGGCGATGCAGCAGGTCCACGAGAAAGGCGCTTTCCTCCAGCGTGTCCGTGCCGTGTGTGATCACGACGCCGTCAAAGCCGTCGCAGCAGGTTTTGTCCACAAGCCGCGCCAGCTCAAACATGCGCGCCGGGGTCATGTGCGGGCCGGGCAGCTGGCCGAAGTCATGCACTTTGGGCTGGCAGAAGTCCTCCAGGCCGGGCACGTCGCGGAGAATGTCAGCGCCCGCAAGCTTGGGCACCGCGCCGCGGCCACCGTCATCCAGCATGGAGATGGTGCCGCCCGTGAATATCAGCTTGAGCCTAGGGAGATGGGCCATGGGATGCCGCGCCTTGAGGGTGCCGCGGGCACTTTAGCGAAGGAAAAGGTAAAAGCTAACGCTGCACTCAGGCAACGTTCAAGGTCCAGCATGACACGCGTCTCCGACTTCCGCTCCGACACCGTGACCCGGCCCACAGCCGAAATGTACGAAGCCATGGCCAAGGCCGAACTGGGCGACGACGTGCTGGGCGACGACCCGACGGTCAACCGCCTGGAAGCCATGGCCGCGGAGTTGCTGGGCAAAGAGGCGGGTCTTTTTGTCACCAGCGGAACCC